>JABICX010000019.1 GCA_018652045.1 Candidatus Woesearchaeota archaeon | reverse complement strand
TCTGCACTTGCGAACAAGCACATTCGAGCTGCATTTGATATAGGACATGCACATACGTGGAAGAAGTACTTCAAAGGTAAGCCTGAAGACTTTAATGACTGGCTACTAGGTCAAGTCAAGATGTTACGTGAAAACGACATCATTGGCCACGTACATATTACAGACAACTTTGGGTACCATGACGAGCATCTGTCTCCTGGTGAAGGCGATGTTCCAATTAATGAATTTATTGATCAACTAAAAGAGTCAGGTTTTAAAGGACGAATAATTGAAGAGACTGCTGAGCAAGATTACAAAGCGATGACCCAACTTTGGTCGCGAGTCAACAGCCCCGTCTATCAGATTAATGGTGATACAAAGAACTGGACAGAGGTTCAGGGTGGTTACTTTGGTATGACGCAATCACCTACTTTCTTAGTAGGTTCTACTGCTCCAGATCCACAGGTCTGGACTACATGGTCAGGCTTACCACTGGAGTGAGCGGCTTAGAACTTTAAAGTAGTTACTAAGATATATATATTCCAAACTATATTTTATATCATATGAAATTTAAGTTGCAGCGTAATGCTAAGCCTACTTCTCATAATCCAAACTACCAAAAGAAATACCCTAAAAAAGAGCTAGACTCTGCAAGAAAACTTGCGCAAAAGCTCTACAAGGAGTTTGGAAGTTTTATCGTGGCTATGACTCTTTTTGGTTCTACTGCCCGCGGTGATCATAAACAACATGACATTGATATTTTGGTTATCATAGATGACGTTCACGTACGTATGACTCGGGAGCTAATCGAAGCGTATCGAATCATTCTAGCTAAGTCTGTCGCTGCAGTCGATCCTAAAAGACTTCATGTACAGACTATGAACTGGAGTTCATTCTGGGAATATGTCCGAGTGGGCGACCCTGTCGCAATCAACATTCTCCGCGACAGCATATCACTTATTGACATTGGATTCTTTGACCCATTACAGACACTCCTATTCCAAGGTAGAATTCGACCAAGCGAAGAAAGTATCTGGACATACTTTTCCCTAGCTCCAACCTCATTAAACAGTTCAAAAATGCACATTACTTCCGCAATTCTCGATCTATACTGGGCAGCTATTGACGCAGCTCACGCAGCACTTATGAGCATTGGCGAAGTGCCACCAAGTCCTGCACATGTAGCAGATATGATCGATAAGAAATTAGTTGCATCTGGGCATGTTCCAGCAAGATGCGCTACATTAATGCGACACATGTATCTGTTATCTAAACAAATCACTCACGGTAAATACTCTCATCTCGAAGGAGAGGATTACGACAAATATCATAGACATGTAACAAACTTTGTAAAAGACATGAAATCTGTTATAGACCATCCAAATAAAAAATAGGTACTCAAAAGCTTTATATGTCTTATGATATACGGTTTATTAAAATGGCTAAAGACTATGCTGCAAACACCAAATATACAAACAAAGACAATTCTACAGATATTAAAATTGATGATCTTGAGATACTAAAGAAAAAAGTTGCTGAGCGGGCAGCTAAGATGGAAGCACAGAAGCGAGAAGATGTAGAGAAATTAGGAAAACAGATGGCGGACACTGGTAAGAAAGCTGCTGCGCTAAAAGCTGAGATTGTTAAGAAATACAAAAAGAACCTTGTCGGTATATTAGTTATGCCTCCAAAACCTAAGCGAAATCTTGAGTCAAAAACAGACGATGTGAATGAGAAACTTGATGTTTTATGTATACTAGAGCTACGTGATATTGCAGAATTATCTCAAAAGATTAAGAAAAAGCAGGATATTGAAGATAAGATCCGCGCCATAGCTAAAACAAAGCTGCCAGGTCACGAAGTAAATGTTGTTCTACTTGCGGAGATTTGGGATATGTGTCTCAAAGGCAAATATGAGATTCTTAACATCCTGACTATGGGAAATGTCATCTATGATGGTGGTTGGATTGGTGCGCTAAGAGCTACTGAGATCCACAAGATGAGAGTACTTCAAAAATTTGAAAAGTATGTTGTAAGTTATGTTCTTGCAGGTTCGATGGTACGTGGAGAGACTCACGCACTGTCAGATATTGATACATACATTGTTATTGACGATACTGACGTTACACGAATGACTTCTGCTGAACTTCGATCAAGACTTATGAGTATGGTTTGGGGGTACGCACATGAAGCCTCTGAAGCAGCAGGTGTTGAGAACAAGTTGAATGTTCAGGTTTATGTTCTAAGTGAGATGTGGGACGGTCTAAAGAGCGCCACACCAACATTAGTCACACTATTACGTGAAGGTATTCCATTATATGATCGTGGAATGTTTGCGCCATGGAAGATGCTCCTTAACAAAGGTCGAATTAATCCTACTCCTGAAGCAATCACACAGTTCATGAAAGCAGGTGAACAAATGGTCAAAAGAACTGAAACAAAGCTACGTGAAATTGCTATTGAAGACTTTTTCTGGGCAACGGCTACACCTACACAGGGTGCGCTGATGTTGCTAGGTTTCCCGCCACCAACACCTAAAAAAATGGGTGAAGCAATACGTAAACATCTGGTGAAGGAAAAGCTCATTGAAGAAAAATATGCAAAAATCTGGGACAATATTATGCAGGTCAGAAAGGATTTTGAACATGGTATAAAGAAACTCGCAGATCCTAAAGAGGTAGCTCAACTATTCGCAGACACAAAAGATTACCTAAAACGATTAGATAAGATGTTTATTGAGATCGAAAAGCGAAAGATCTGTGAAGAGACTGCAGCACTTTACGAGAAAACTATTGAAGATTGTCATGCTGCGTTAGCATTGGTTGGTAAACCTACAACTAAAAAGCATATTATTCAAAAATTTAAAGCTGAGCTAGTCGATAAAAAGCTTGCGTCTAGTAGATATTATCAACTTGTTAAACGAATTGAAGCCATGAGTAAGACTTGCGATACAACTCGCGCAGATATCTCATCAGTTGCATTTGAACAAGACCGTCTATCTAGAGACCTATTCAACATAATCCGTGCAGAACATGGTCAGAAGATTGAGAAGTTTAAGATCTCTGCAGTATATAATGAAGGTAAGAAAACAGCAGGTATCTGGCTATTCACCGATATGGCGTACTTAATCAAAGATGTAAATAATCCAGATACTACGATAGTTAGGTATAACATCGCTGAAAACGGTGCGCTAACAGAAGGTAAGAACTCAAATCTTACTGCAATTGAAGACAAGCTAAAGACATTCACTGGCACACCTACCACTATGACTAAGAACACAATTGCGAGCTTCAAGGAAATTCTTAGCCCAGATGTCAAGATAGTCATCGGAGCATGATCTCTTCAGTGTAAGACGATACTTTTTTAAACTCCTTTTCGTGATCCTAACTATGAAAGCAACAATCATGAACTACCGTGGATCGCACCGCACACAGCATCCAAGACAGATGATCCTACATCCAGAAGGTTCTACCACAAAAGAAGATGCATCTAAACTTATTGGTAAGAATGCAACTTGGACCTCTAAATCAGGTAAGAAGATTGTTGGTATAATCACTGCACCTCACGGTGGAAATGGTGCTGTTCGAGTTAGATTCGATGAAAAAGGCCTACCTGGTCAATCTTTAGGCACTAAGATAGAAATTGCTTAGATTCTTAAGAAACGCAATTCTTTTAAATACCAATTGTCACTCATAAGTGAAATGAACCCATCAGATACCTATGGAATCGGACCTGGAAAACCAACTAACGCTAGTCATGAACAGAGCTATGTTGGAGATAATTCCGCAAGTAAGCCATACGTAGGCTCACAACCAAAAACAGGTGACGATACTTCTATTGCAGGTTTTAATCCAGATCAACTTGATTATCACATTGGTCCTGCTTCAGAAAGCAAGTCTGGAGACGACGGAACCGAAATGCAAGCCTACTTAGGATCAAGTGACCAAGCTTATCTTGGTGACACATCTGGTGCTAAAAAGGACAAGGATAACCCGTACGTAAGTATAACTACAATCATAGACGTAGACGAAAAAAAGGATGGTGTAGAAGCCATGGTTAGCGAAGATGGTACATCGACAAGCACATCAGTAGTTGTAGATACTGATGAATCAAAGCCAACGAATTTTAACGAAAACAAAGTTGGTGAAGATCTTGTATCTATGGTTAACACTTCAGTAAACATAAGTGTAGGTAGTGGTGGCAGCCTTGGAACAAACACATTCAGCGGTAAAAAGCCTATGCGTGCTGAAGAGACAAAAGCAAGGGACCGTTATTAATTACTTCTCGGTTTTCTTTTGATAAAAAACTCATAAAGTGGGTACTTTAATCCTGTAGCAGGTGAGACTCGATATACTTGAATAATACGGTTCTCCTTAACCTCAAATCGAATAAATACCTTACCGTTTGAGAGTTTCAAGAAATAGACACCATCTGGCCAGTTTCTGATTTGATCGTTAATTGCTTGTTTAAAAGTCCGCTCAGTTTTAACATCTTTCTTATTGATGTAGACATATCGTTGTTTTAGGTACGGTGCAGCGTAATTCTTTCTAACACGAATTACTGACATTTGATCTTCGAATTTTGGTCGCTGTACCATGTTGCATTAATACTTTCGCTGGCTTCCTTTATATATTTACGTAGCACCCTTTTTGTAGTGCTAGTCTCTAACCACTAACGAGTAAACAAAAGTCTTATAAAAAGGTTTTGGATATTTTAGATATGAAACAATTAGACGCTGGTGAACTACGTATTCTCTCGAGAGTAACAGATGATAACGACATACTCCTATATACTAAATATAACGTTAATACTTTGTTTTTTGCGCCAGTCTACCGTGTAAACAGTAAAAACAAGCGGGTTCGCACAGATCTACATCAAACGGCGCTAGAAAAGACTTTGGAGAAATCTAGCGAACTACAACATTATTTTAGCACGCTATTTCAACATGCTAAAGTCCTTACAGACCGGTCTACATTTCATGAGCGAGATAAACTTAAAATAGACTTTCGTATAGCTAAAAAGATACGTGATGCATTAAATGAGGAAAAAATACGTAAAATTATTAATACAGGTCGCTTCTTTTTTGGGTTTAGTCCTATGAGTACCCTTTATTGGCGTATGAATCCATCAGATACTATGTTAAAAACTACTCTAACTCCTCGCGTAGTAGCGCGTCTTTCAGGTCAGGAATATACACGTTACTCAGAAGAAGACCCATTAGAAAAGCATCTTTTTGCGTCTACATTGGAAGAGCTCCAACTACAGAATAATACTTGGGAAATATTGTATCCCGTACTTGATAAAGATGAAATCTCAGAAGTTAAATGAAGGTAAGATTGAAGTAACTGTTCCTAAAGGATACAAGCTAGATAGCAAAATGCCTGTTTTCTACAATCCCGTCCAGGTTTTGAACCGCGATCTATCCATATTACTTTTGAACGCGATAGAACGCAAGACAACAAAACCTTTGAGAGTGCTTGATATTATGGCTGCTTCAGGTATTCGCGGTCTGAGAATCAAAAAAGAGGTTCCAAACGTAGATGTAACTCTTAATGACTATAATAAAAAGGCGGCTAAATCAATACAAGAGAACGCTAAACTGAACAAATTAAAGGTCAAAATCGAGAACAAGCCCGCAAATGTACTGCTTTCTGAGCTCAACAGCTATGATTACATAGATCTTGATCCATTTGGCACTCCTGTTCCATTCTTAGATGCAGCAATTAGGCGGCTATCTCCGCATGGCGTTATTGGCGTAACTGCTACAGATACGTCTGCACTATGTGGTGCAGCACCAAGAGCATGTCTAAGAAAGTATGGATCAAAGCCGTTGCGTAACGAATTTATGCATGAAACTGCGGTACGAATCTTAATCAAAAAGGTGCAAGAGGTTGCTGCACAATATGATGTTGCGCTAGTTCCGATCTTTTCACATAGCTCAAATCACTATGTTCGAGTCTATCTGCAAAAGATAGGTGCTGCAAAAAAAGCTGATGATATTCTAAAACAACATGGCTACATACTTTACTGTCAAAAGTGCTGCTATAGACGCACCTCAACCGACCTTTTACGAGAGATAACTGCCTGTCCCGAATGTAAAACTAAGATGCAGGCAATTGGACCTGTCTGGCTAGGTGATCTCTGGGACAAGAAAACACTTGATGGAATGCTTAAGGCTGCGTCCAAGGCTTCCCTATCTATGACAAAGTACAACGCAGGAGACCACTTTATAGCAAACAGATACCCGAATTTTGATATAAAAACATTACAGTTACTTGTTCGGATCTATCGTGAGGCAAAGGTCAAGACAGTTGGTTTCTATGATCTTCACTGGTTAGCTAAGAAGAAAAAGTGGGGATCTGTACCTCGAATGGATGATGTTCTAAGAGCTACAAAAGGTCCTATAAGTGATAAATCACGTGACTTAAAAGCTGCTAGAACTCACTTTAGATTAACTGGAATCCGAACTAAAAAGCTTAATATGTAAATCGGTCTGGGTGTTGCTGAAAGTATACTGCTAGACGCAGATCCTCTGGAAGCTCAAACTTACGTGCTTCACAACGCTCTCTTTCTTCCTGTCTAAGGTCTTGCTTATTTTCATCTCCAGTAACTTTCTGATCATATAATATCTTACCTAAATTAACTACAAACCCACCTGCTAAAATACTTGAAACCCACTGTGCATTAGTTATATCACTTAAACGTGTTAGGTAATATAATACTCCTACTGCTGAACCAACTCCAATAAATGGCGCTGCGGTTTTAGGGAGTTCCATAGCCGTTCTAACCTTACTCTTAAAAATTCTCCATTTAAGTTGACGTACAGAGTGTTTTGGCGCTGACCTTAATCTCTCAAATAGTTCGTCTCTTTCATGTGTAGTTCGCTTCATTAGATAGTTTCTCATTTTTCTATGACCAGGGGTTTAACTTGCGGTGACCACCAAATTTTGACGAGCTAGATTTTTTCTGTCGACTATATACTACCCAAGTTCCTTCTTTTTCATTAGCAACCATCGCGTGATTATATCCGGGCATAGATCCGACCACTCGACTAACAGCCGCACTATAGTCCCGCATTTCGCCCTGACTCATATCTGCAGGCTCATCACCAATCATTACTTGTAACGCACTTATCGGATATTTCCACGATCCGCCATTCCAACATTTATCTGGAAAATTTGGAACTGAAGATAATGATATTTTAACAACAACTATCTCGCCCAAAGGTTGAGGTTCGCTTTCTTCTACTGCGAGTGTCTCTGGAAGATGTAAATCTAATGGAACTTCTGGAACTGGAGTACGCTTCGCATCACGATTTGCTTGAGCACGATTTGCTTCTGCGATACGTGCTAAACCTTCTAACGGTCCTCTAGCTCTACGTGGTTTACTAATACTTGCTAATCCGGCTAATGGCCCTTTAACCATTCTATCTAATAACCTCCTCAAAAGGTACGTCTGTCGAAGATTCTAACTCTTCTAAGTCGTCATCCGTATAATCTTTAATTTGTTTGCGATCTTCTATGAATTGTAGCTCTTGGTCAGAGAGTTGTGTTTTAGGTACATATATCCCGACCATTAACCATACGATATCAGTTTCATTGGGAAAAGCTTCGGGTACTGCAGCAGGGTGAGCAACAATTAACTTATTAAACTTACCAAAATAATCTGATATCACCCTACTAGCACACGGCTCGCCGAAAAAACCAGGAAAAACCGTAGCATTCTCTAATAGAACAGCATCTTCAGGAATAGTGTCTTGGAAATTAATTGCATCGCCAACAAGATCAGTTAATCTTTCAGCAACTCGCTGAAATGCGGTTTTAGTTGCACTTTTTGCAACATTTACCAAAATAGTACCAGGTACTTCTCCACGACTCAACTTAACTGGGCAAGAATATTCATTTTTAACACGCGTTAGGTATTCTATTGCACGTGCACTGTCTTCTTTAGAGTCATGAAATGACTGCGCTCTCACGAACTCAAAAGGAACTGCTCCTAGTGAAATAAGGTCGCTATCTCCCAAAAGAACAGAATTATTATCTGCGCTACCCACCATTTTACTCTTCCTTGTCTTCTTCGACTTCTCGTGCTTTCTTAGCTTCCTCGATCATGCCATCAAGGTTAAGGCGTTCAATCATTTCCTTGTAACGGTTTCGGATTGTAACCTCTGTTACTCCAACAACATCTGCGATCTCTCGCTGTGTTCGTTTTTCACCAGTCATTAGAGATGCTACGTAAAGAGCAGCGGCAGCGAGACCAGTTGGTCCTCTACCTGAAGTCAGCTCTGAGTTTTGGGCTATGTTTAGAATTTCAATAGCTTTTGTCTGAGTCTCTGCTGAGAACTTTAGCTTGTTTGCAAACTTTGGAATATAATCTGTTGGTCCACTTGGTAACATTCGGATTCTCAGCTCTCTAGCTATAAATCGGTAAGTCTTACCTACATCTCTCTTATTTGTGTTTGTAGTATTACAAACCTCGTTAAGAGATCTTGGTAAGTTAAATAATCTAGAAGCAATGTAAACAGCGCCTACGACAACTGATTCCATTGATCGGCCTCGTACAAGACCTTTTGTAACAGCCATTCGGTATATTCTAGCTGCTTCCTCCTCAATTGCAGGAGGTACGTTAAGCAATGAAGAAACTCTTCGAAGCTCAACCAGAGCGTATTTTAGATTTCGCTCAAGAGATGTTGAGGAACGTGAATGCCATTTCTTAAGCCGTAAGAACTTTCGTCTATCTGATCCAGAAAGACCATAAACATCTGCAGAGTCTCCGATTTCTGTACCAGTTCCCATATCATGCTTCGCAAAGCTTGTAGGTGAACCAGCTCTTCGCTTAGTCTCTCCTTCCCCACCAAATTCACGCCATTCTTGACTGACGTCAATTTCATTTTCGTCTACAACTAAACCACAACTCTTACAAATAATCTCTCCTCGCTTTTCATCGAGGGTTAAGTTTATGCTCTGACACTCAGGGCATTTCTTTATGAAACCCGCTTTGGATTCCGGATCTGTTTGACCTTTTTTTGATTTTGGCAACTTTATCGCCTTCATTATGCTTGTTTTGTTTCAATAGTTGAAACACAAGCTTTAAAAGATTAACATAATTTGGCTTTAAAAGTCTTTTGATTAGGCCTAAACTTCATCAACTCGTGGAGCTAACATGTATTCTACTGTTGAATTTTTACCTAGCTTAGCGCACATATAGATCGGCTTATCTGTGCTTACTTTCATTGTTAGGTTCTCTAGCCTTGCCTTCTGGAAAGCGCCCATGAATAAAGATAAAGTATCATAGTCAAACCTAGCGCAATCGCCCATTAGATTGGTATTATCAATTGGCGTCTCTAAACGCAGTCGTGCAGTTAATCTGCCGCTCATCTCATTAGGTTTCAACTCGCCTCGCGCAAATACAACCTGATCAACACCATCAACATTCTGGGCAGTAATTGCTAACGGATCAAAAGAGCCGTCTGCTGCCTTAAAAAATCGCAAGAACGTCTCAAGATTATCTCCAGTCAGGTTGAAAGCAGAATGATGACTAAAACTAGGCTCACCTTTAGGATCTAACACTTTAGTTGGATCACATAGATCAGATGTAAGTAAGACATATTCGTCTTCAAGTTGAAGATTATTGATCATTCTATTTATCTGCCCATCACTGTTATTTACATAGGTTCGTAAATCAACACCTTCTTTTGAAAACCGCTGAGTGTAGCTACGAACAAAAGAATGGAATCGATCCATATCTATTGCAATAGTCTGGTCATTAGACTCGCCAGATTTACTAAAACTGTTTACGCCGTCTGCTAGGCTCCAGTTATTAAGATCATCTACACCAATATGTAGTCTAACAAGATACGTATGCTTACTGTCAACTGCTTGGGCATGTATTCCGTCCTTGCTTAATCGCATCTTAAGAACCGAATTTATATTACTCTGAAAAGCAATGCTTGCAAAGTCTAAAAAGCGATATAGAAGCTTATGGTCTATGTTCGCTTTGAATATAGGATCCAATTTTTCTAAAATCGAAACGTCAACTTCGGTGACCATGTTATGTGTATCTCCCTTTAGTTTTAAACATTGTTGAAACAAACCCTATGATTAATATCTATCACTTCTCGGAGCTAAAGCATACTTTACTTTTATATCTCCAGTTTTAGATTCAAAACGAATATCAATTGGATAGTTTTGTTTAAGTCCTATCTGAACCGTATCTGTTACGTCCTTCATTGCTCGCACAATACCTGTTATATACTCTAAAGAGAATCTAGAAGATATTTTCTCAGGTTTAGGTGGTTTTACTGCGGTGGATTCAGGTGTTACTGGAAAGCTATGTATTGTCATTCTAGCAGAGTCTAACTCTGTTTCAGTATAGAAAGATAGTGCACCTTTAGAACCATCAACGGTTTCAGCAGGATCAAATGAAAATTCCATAGTATGTCCAACCTGGCCAGCTGCGCGAACGATTTTATCTAAGCTGCCCAAAGGACCATAATCTTTCTGTCCCTCTTCAGCAGGCCCTAATATAAACTTGTATGTCTCTAACTCCGGCACTTTTGGTTTACTCATATGTGAGTTATCTAGAAGACCAAGCTCCCAAGACAGACCATTACTCTCAATACCTAATCGATTATTCTTCAAGTAGGTTAATGTTACATAATCATCTTTACAGTGCTTTAGAATCCCCAATACTTTATAGACATCAAGCCCGATATCCCTTTCCCCGAGATTAAAGTGTTCAAAAGCGCCTTTTGCTAAAGAGACGTCAATCATAGCAATATGTGATCCATCTACAACTTTTGTAGATAATCCCGATTCGTCAGAGGTAAGCACGCACTCTGAACTTATGTGGCTTATTAGCCCTAGAAATTGTCTTAACTCATTTTCATGTATCTTAGCAGAGTAAGTTTCATCGGACTTAGTCGAGCGTGTCATAATCAATAATAATCTTAAAAGAATTTAAACTTTATTGCTGTAGAAGCTCTACTTTTTCTTGATCAACAATACAATTCCAATCTCGAAATAGTAAGCTATTATTCAAGAACGCCGATTCTCGCAGGTAATCCCAATGCTTTTACTTCATCTACATGTTCTTCTGGAACGTAAAAAATTAGACCGCTAAAATCAATTGGAGCTTTAATCGGTACTTCGGATAAGGATTTAGCACTCCGAACTCTTTCCAGACACTCGACCTCTGTTCCGGCAGGTATTTCTATTACAACCTCAAAATCCCAGTCTACATATTGCTGAAGTTTAGGCGGTAGTTCGCGATACAACTTATCTCTCTTTATATAGATCTCTGCTCGCTGTAATGCTTTATGTAGATCCGGTGTTGAATCTCTCTTTTCTAGGTCTTTTAAGCTAGAAAAAAGCTCTGGAGTCAAACCATTTTTTAACGGAATAGCAATTGTTCTGTACTCGTGTTGTAGCTCTTTTGTTCTTGTGAGGTCTGAACCACATTTATTGCAATCATCTATCTCTTCGTCAGGAAATTTATGATAGTTGCACTTTGGGCACGCTAATTTTTCTGTGGCGCGTCTATCAACATACCGTAAAATTTGTCCAACAAGATCATTGCTCTGTGGACGTGCATATTCCGCTGTAGCTGTGCTAAGACTTTCTGAAAAAGAAACATTATCGTGACTCACTCCTTTTTCGAATTGTATACCATATAGTAATTCACCTCCAAAAGGCACAATATCTTCTTCCATAAGCTGATCATAAGACAACAATCTATAATCTTGTGTTAAGCCCAAGATTGCGAATATCCCTGAAGTTGTTCCGTGATACAGGGGGCGATCAAAATGCTTTACAGTATAAGGAGATTCTTCGTGCTTGCGTTCTTCAGAGGGCTCGCTTGCCCACTTAACTGTTTGTAGATCCTCTTCTTCAGAATTAGCAATATCTTCTAGGGTCCTTGCTGGCTTCTTTATGAAACCCGCACTAAAAAGAACCCATATGACTGCTACAAACACTAATGCTCCAAGTATGATAAACGTAACATCCATAGCTAACCAGACAGTCTAAGAATAAAACTATTTCTTCTTGATTAGAATTGCGTTGACTATTCCGTCTTGAGTTGGTCTAGAAGTCACTCTTGCCAGGCCATCAGGTGTCTCAATTACCGCTCCCTTTGAGATAACGTTCTGTCGGACAAAGTGTCGAGATGCGGTGTTTTCAACTACTCGCTCTATCTTTGTCTTCTTAGCCTTACCATTAATCATAAGATTGGCAACATTAGTTCCCCTCAGAGAAACCTTTTCGTTTCCACCACGGCCGCTTAGGATCCTAGTTTTAATCTTACTAGCAACTCTTGTAAGAACTGGGTCTCTACCAATGTGTCTGGCTTTCTTCTTGTGAGAAGTATGATATCTACCGCCAGATACTTTTCTTTTGGATCGTAATTTCCATATAGCCATAAGTATTACCTTAATAGTCTGTTTAAAAGCTTTATCCTAGATAGCCCTTATCTTCTTTCTGCTTTGTGACGTCTTTTTTCCACTCTTTGACAACCTTAGTCATAATTCGTTTGTACTCTTTCTTCAGATCTGGCCAGGCTTTCCACAAAGCACAGATAAGCTCTGCCTGTTCTTTTTCACCTTCTACAGAGGTTAGAATACCTTGATGTATCCAGTACCATAACTTTTTGTACAGTTTGTAAACCTTCTGCTTGTCTTCTTTTGAAAACGCTGCAGTCTCAGTCATAGAGTGTGGATCTTGTGGATGAGGACTAATAATTGCTTGCATGTCTGCTGAGAAAAGCTGAAAGTAATGCAGTATCAATCGTCTAACTTCTGGAATAACATTCTCAGAGTACTCTATTCGGATTATCTCAAAAGAATTATTGATTGCGTCGTAAGGTGGCAATTTCTTGTAGGTCTTTCTAGCTTCATTATATGCTAATCTTACTTCACCAGGAACCGTTACTCTTACCATTTCTTTTGCCTCTGTAGCTCACGGAGTCGGCGAACAAAGTTCGCTCCTGTCCTTATGAGCAAAAGATTATCTAACTATATATTTATAACCCTTATCTATTGAAGTTTTATCTTCATTTGATAGCCACCTAACTTAAAGCCAAGCTTACTATACATCTTTATTGCTGACTTGTTAGGCACATCAACACCCAATCCAACATATTCAACCTCGCGTGATCTAAACCAGTTCATCATTTTCTCCATCAGTTGGGTTCCATATCCACGACCGCGAAACTGTTTATGTATATATAACGTATGAAAACCACCCATCCGTTTAACTACCGATGCTTTGGATTTTCTTACGCTTGCTTCTACCATGCCAATGACCTTATTATTCACCACAGCAACATAGCTTATCTCATCAACACGAAACTCATCTTTCTTACTTTTTTGGATTAGCTTCTTTCTAATCTCAGGGGTTTCGTTGAAGTTTGGATCATTTAAACATAGTTGTGCAAAATCTTTCAGTTTCGGATCAATAACATACATATCATGTAACTCTTTACCGATCGTAGCTTCCATCTTTGCTATATCTTTAGCGTCTTTAGGTTGAGCTCGACGTATCACGCATTTCATAGCATACTATATTGTCTAGACTATATAAAAATTACTAAGCCCCAGGCAAGGATTGAACTTGCGACCTTTACCTTATTGTTCCGAAAAGTAGTTTTTCTTTTCGCCAACGTTTTCT
>JABICX010000018.1 GCA_018652045.1 Candidatus Woesearchaeota archaeon | reverse complement strand
TAATTCTTACGTAACATTTATAAACCGCTAAGATCGCTTCTACGTATGCCAAAAGCACGAATAAAGCTGTACAGTACCGAATTGACTAAACTAAATACCGTATGCTCACAGATAACTGACATCGCAGATAAGTTAAAAGTCAAGTACTCAGGTCCAATAAACCTGCCAACTAAGTTCCTAAAAGTCGCAACACGAAGAAGTCCGGATGGTGAAGGAAGCGAGACATACGAGCGTTGGGAGATGCGAATTCACAAGAGAATGGTCGATATAGCAGCAGATGAGCGTGCGTTACACATGGTTATGAGAGTTCCAATACCACCTGACGTAAACATCGAAATTCAGGTTATTGAATAGTTCTAATAAACGTTTTTTTGCGGAAAAAGCTTATAAACCCAAACTAAGCCTTCTAATTATGCCTCTGTAGCTCAGTCTGGCAGAGCGGCAGCCTTGTAAGCTGCAGGTCGCAGGTTCGATTCCTGCCAGGGGCTTTTGTGGGCCGGTGGTCTAGTGGTATGACGTCGCCCTTACAAGGAATCCCTTTAGAAAAGGTCTTCCAACCCAAAATATTTTTGGGCTAAGTAAGGCGAAGGCCGCAGGTTCGATCCCTGCTCGGCCCACTATCTTTTTAACTCTTACTTAGTAATCGTAATATGGGTAATGATGGATTAGACGGCCCGTATTCTATGGAAGATCTTCTGCATAGTATTGCGATCTACCCTGCACAGGTTAAGGAAACTGGTGATTTAGAGTTACATGTGACTGCACGTCAGCCGAAAGATATTTCTGCAGAACCACTAAGTGGCGTTCAAGTGGACGCAATTACTGATTACCTACAAGATATTGGCAAAGAGATAATTTTCTATGAAGGAACTTTACAGTACTTTAACTTCGGTAATATATTATTCGAAGAACCTGAATCAATCAAACATAAGATGATTGTAGTTGATCGTAGGTTATTTGATGGTGAAAGCCGCTTTGAGACGCTTCAACGGTGTGCTCGCCGTTCAGGAAAGCATATCTTGCTAATAAATCCAGAAAGTGGCGTTTTTACGCAGTTCTGCCCCGGATTTGCGGAAGATCCTATGGAACAAAAAAGTATGTTCTGGTGTGGATATAGTATGAAAGAGTTACGGTTAGATGTACGTAATACTGTTGAAGACATGTTTGGTAAAAGTAAATATCAAATTCCGTACATAGTCTAACCCAAAGCTTTTTAATTGATTTAGCTGAATTCCTCTCATGGGCTCATAGCTCAGCCTGGCTAGAGCGCTCGGCTCTTAGCAACCTTTTCTTTTAGAAAAAGAAAACGTTGATGAAAAGAAAACTACTTTTCAAAAGAAACCGAGAGGTCGCGGGTTCGAATCCTGTTGGGCCCATTTATACTTGATCTATTGGTTTGGTAGCCCGTTCAACTGGATCAAATGATTCTGGTTGTGCGTATGTGTCATCTTCGTTTGTATTAATGTCTAGTGCAGTGTAGTCTCGGATAAATGTCATACATGCATTGCTATGAAGATCGAGTTTATACTGTCCGTCAGGACCTTCAATTAAGATGCCTAATTCAATACCAACATCAAGCTCTTTTTGCATATTAGATCTATTCTGCATTATGTCAGTTTCAATTTCTTCCCAAGCTGCGTTATCTATCTCTGACGCGAGGTAATTGAATCGATTATGTGGCTTTACGCGACTGGCTAAACGTGTAACTGTTGCGTTATCTAATTCTTCAACAGTTTGCCCAGGAGCCGTCATATATGCATTAGCATCCTTCATGCGTAAGTATTCTGAAACCATGAAATATAATAGAAAAGGTTTGGTAGTAACACCACGTCTTTCTCCAAGTTTGCTTGCTACTAAATCGTGTAAAGTACGGTCTTCTGGAGCTGCTTGTTCATGAACCACTGTTTTTACAAAATGAGTTAGAAACGCATTATCTTCATCAGTGTTTAAGTTCTGAGGGTCAACTTTTTGTTTAGGCTGTAAGAGTGTACCAATTAAGTCAGCATTATCGTCGTTAGCTAGTACGTCTTTAAATGACATTTTCACTTAAAGGTGGAAAAGTCGGTTTAAAAGCTTTACTATTACTTAAAGCTGAAAAAGTTCTTGAATTGGTCCCAAGCACCAGGTTTTTCTTCAGGATAGTAGTTTGCACTGTCTTCTACTGGCGCAGGTTGTTGTAGTGCTGCTTGCTGAGCATTGTATTCCGCAAGGTCTTCATCATACTGCTTCTGTTCTTTAACACGTTGAGCCTTAAGTTCAGCCAAACGATTTTGAGTCCAAATCGCTTGCATATCTTTAGGGAATTTAATCGTCTCGTTAATGAAATCCAGTCGGTCTTTATCTACCCAATTTTCTCCATTAGCCTGTATGTCCGTATTCCAATCATCTTCAGGATATGTTTCACGAGCCCATGCGAG
>JABICX010000017.1 GCA_018652045.1 Candidatus Woesearchaeota archaeon | reverse complement strand
TCAACAATAATATCTTCCGGAGCAAAAGGAATGTCTATGTCCTTATGTATGTACTCCTGTCCGTCATCAACATTTATTTTGAAACCGAGACTTCCATTGGTCTTTGGAGTACCTTCTATATGGTACATGCCATTTCCTTCTGGAACTAGGTTAAAGTTACCATGCCTAGTCTCATTGAACATGTTTTCAAGAGTAACATTAACTTGATCGCCATCTCGATCAGTTACTTTGAAAGAATTAGATACATATGGCTCGTTCTGTTTTCCTTCACCAATATCATTTGGAAGGTTAAGATCTGGAGCTTCGTTTGTATCTGGATCTATTGGGTCAACTGGATTAGGATCATTGTCATCCCAACCTAATATGTCCTCAAGGTGATCTTGAACATCACTTAATAGACCTCCGCTAACCTCATCAAGAGTCTCGCCGATGTCTTTTGCCTTTGCTCCACCTACTAATAGCGCTAGAAGCCATGGAGCAGTTCTCATCAGAGTATCATGTTTTTCAGGGAAAGTAAGGTAAGCTCTTTGGCTTAGTGATTGAAGGTATTGATTCGCTTCTTGCTTAGCAAGTTTCTTCTGAGTAGGGTCCTCGATTTTTCCATACTTTTTGAATATATATTCTTCCTTAAACGCCTTAGCACCTTTTCTGCTGTACACTTGGTAAAAAGTATTACTCGAAAATCGTTTTACTAGTGGTAGTTTACTCAGAAAGCTTTTTTTAAGAACAAGCGCGTCACCTTCAATTAGTTCTTTACGTGCATTAACTATATCTCGCGCGTCGTTAAGTGTGGATTGGTCATCGGTTTTATGTTTGTGAAGCCCATACCTATGATCTTTAATATCAAAACGATTCATAGCAGCTAGAACCGTATCTTGCGCTAGACCTGACCTTTGAGCATTATTAATCATATTGAAGAAATAATAGCTATCCTGGACTACTGTAGTATGATTATCATCACCTCTTACTCGAGCTATTGGTACTAAGATCTCTTTACGTAGAGCCTTACCTTGGTGGGTTTTTATTACTCGAGATATCTGAAGGTCGTCTTTTTTACCTCCGCTCACTCTCTTAAAAACTGTTTCTTGCCCGACCTCTGGATGTTGGATCCGTACCTCTTCGAGGAATAGATCAATGTCTATCCTGTTTTCTATAATTGCTTTTATGATTTCAGCCTCTCTTGAAATTGGTGTATCTGAAATCTCGTTAAGCTGAGATTCTAAATTAGGGATTGTGCTAGCTGGTTGAGGTATAGTAGTTGTCTGCATTCCAGGTTGGAACGTTGGTATTTGGGGCTGGAAAACTGGCTGCTGCATTGGAATCTGTACTGTAGCAGTCTGAGTCTGGCTAGATGAGTTTACCTGTTGTGGTACTGGCGGCGTAGGTTGCTTTACTTGCTTTACCTGACGTACTTTATGACCGGGATTCCGGATCTTCTTAGCTTTTATAGCGGTTTCGTCTACCATTTTTAGCGTGCACTAGTGATTATTTTGCGTAGTATTATGCCTCAGTGACGCTTTAAAAAATTAACTAAACTGTGTTCTATAAATAAGGAATAAATATTTATATCATACTTCATATAAGTATATCATGTTCAAAAAAGCAGTGTTGTTGGGTGTGTTTCTGTTACTGATTAGCTCATCAAGCGCATATACTAAAGTAACTATTTGTGGTACGGAATATACGCAAGGAGCAGCCGATGGTGTCTGTCCAGATTACTACTTTCCTGCTGACGCTGGAGTGTATCAAGCTGGCTTAGCGGACGTTGACTGTCACTATATCAATATATCGATCTCGAATACTACTGCTAACGGGTATTCTGGTTGGAATCTAATAACCATCCCACAGCAAGTCAATAATTATATTGGTGAAGGTAGTGTTAATGGTCGGCTCGGCGCGATTTTCGTAGATAAGAATATAACTGCTGTACAGAAGCTAAATTACACGCTTTTAAGTGAGGGAGACATAACTACGCCATATGATGCAACACAGTATTTCACACTTACTGGATGGTCTGCAGACCTACCGCAGATTGATGCAGGATATTCATATTGGGTTAATGCAACTGAGCAGTTTAACCTAACTGTCCCGTACACACCTCTTGATAATTATACTATTGCATTGAACTCTTCTGGAGATAGTGGATTGAATATGATATCCTGGTTTTCTAACCGATCTTCAACTATTGCACTTGAATTAAATGGTACTGCTTGTGAAGAGATGATTTCATATGTCTATCGGTGGAATGTCACTGCGCAAGAATATGAAGTAGCCACAAATACTACAAACTTCACAAATCAATTCAGTACGCTTGAGATTGGCAGAGGCTATTGGTTTGAGATTGCCTCAGGTAAAAACTGTAGTTGGACGTATATACCATGAAAATAACTTTAGTACCCTTAATTGTTTTAATCTTTCTACTATTACCTTTAGCTTCGTCATCTATCGGACCGGGAGCTATTATGAGTGGTGACGTTAAGCATCCAGATGGTTCTGCAGCTGGGAGTGTAGCAGTTCAGGTAACAGATCAGACTAATAGTTATTCTCGAAGTACATCTACGAATGCGAATGGTAAATGGGCAACTGCTTTTTCTTTTACTGCAGGAGATACGATATATGTTTATGCTGCAAACGATACACATTACGGGAATGTTACAACAACCGTTGGCAGCAATCTAACTGTTGTCTTAGCAGATCTCATTATCGTGCCAGTTGTACCTGGAACTTCAACAGGTAGCGTAGGTAATACTGCGGGATCAAATACATATGTTGTTGATGGTTACGTTTTTATTGACAATGAACGAGCTCCAACAGACGTTAAGGTTGATATTTCTAATGTAAACACTGGTTTTGGATGGGTAACGTATACCGTTGCGTCTGACGAATATACAAATTATTTTTCTAAATTGATTTCAGCTTCTGCGGGAGATATGTTGAGTGTTAAAGCAACATATGAGGGTTATTCAGTGACAATAGACTCTGTTGCAATAAGTACTACACCACATCCAGTGTTTAATCTTTATATTAATACAGATCGCCCAAAAACTGATGAGGAAGTAGCAGACGAAAAAATCGCTAAGGAAGAAGAAAAAAAGAACAGATTCGAGAGTTTAGATTTTGATCTGGATCTGGAGCTAGAAGGGTCGTCTAAGTACATCGTCTTAGCAGCAGTATTCTCAATAGTTATTATCTCTGCAGCAGCATATTACTCAAAGTTCTACAAGAAGAAGAAAAAGAAGCACACTCGTCGATACGCATCATATTACCCTTGATTTTTTACTAAATCTTTAAATACTATTAAATTCAATATTAGAAATAATAGTATTGTGGCTGGTATGGTAAAGGTTCAAAAACTCCCTAATGGGCAATTAGTTATTACGATTCCTAAGAAGATTGCTGAATATGAAGGCATAAAGAAAGGAACTAAGATCGATTTCAACAAGGCCAAGGACGGTATTTTATTAAAATGCAAGGAATAAAATCAAATAGGATTAGCTTTAAGTATCAAAATTTACTACTTTTAATATTCTTGCTTATCTTTACGTTGCTTCTTTTTTCAGCTAAGTTTGACTATAACATTGTAGGATTTGTACCGTTAGAAGCGCCAGCCACGTTTATTGACGCACAAACTACGGGAGCTATTGAGATCAACAAACCAGTGCGTTGGATTAGTCAGTCTCCAATACCGACAGATGAATCGCTGTTTGCGCTTAGAGGTGTAGATAAGATATTGCTTTCAGTGTATGCATCAAACATACAGGTATTGGATTCAACAGGGTCTGAGATTAATGATACGCAGTACACCGTATTTGAGACCGATACCACTAAGGAGATAATCTTCTCGAGAGAACTTCCTTTAGATCAGATAGCTTCTTTTGAGATATCTTATGAGCTGCCAGGCCCACAGGTTAAAGAGAGGCAGATTAGCACAGATACAAAGCAGGTTACGGTTTACTCTGATCTGGCATATCAGAATGTTAAGACATATACTACAATAGCTAATGCTCCATCCGATGCGATAAAGCTTTTTTGGTATATTGATGATGTTCGAACTGACGTAACTGCTGACCCCGAGATCGGGCTATCTATGCAAGATACAGATGGAGATACATTAATCGATTACTTGGAGTGGACCACACCGCATCTTTCTAATCAGACTTTTGAGATAGAGTTACTTATTCTGAATCCCGTGACTTATCTAAGAGATGGGGAAACCTGGATAGTTGCATTTAACACAACGGGGACATCTAACTTGAATATTTTATCTCCAAATGCTAGCTGGGAAGAGATACAAGTAGATTTAAGTGAAACAAGTGACGAAATGGATTTCCTTTCTTTGAAATGTGGAGAAACTTCGTTGTTAGACCAACTTAAAATTGTTGATGCTGAAGATAATGTACATCAGTATACAGATATTTTAGGTGGAGATTCGATAAAACCAAAGATGTTTTTGGTTGAAAATTATTCTTGTTCAGAAACCGCCTATTTTTCTAATCTCATGAATATTGCGGGCTATGCTGCTTTGGAGTTTAGATTTGGTGGTCAGGTAGCTTATGCATATGATCCTCCAGGAGTGCCTTATGTGCAAGAAGGATACGTGTTTAATAGTACTGGAACCGTTTTTTCAGCAGATGTTAACATAACTAACGTAAATCTTTCTCAAAGTTGGTTTACTACATCTAGTGCTGCTACAGGTTATTATCTAAAAGTAATTGCTGCGAATACAAGTCATTTAATTAATGTAACTGCTAACTGCTCAGCATCTTGTTTCGGTAATACTGTTATGTACGCTAACCTTGGCACACACCCATTGATTAACGTAACTCTTGATTGCTGCGTAGCAAATTGTACATTCCAAGAAGATACTCAATTACTGCAAGATCGGGACTGTACAACTATGGATGTCTATCCAAATGTGGTTGTAAACACTAGTATATATTCATTTAATATAACGAGTGACGCGAATATCTCTGGAACTTTGAATGCTAGTTTAGGTGGAGCTCAGCAGTTTGGTAATCTAACAATAAACTCTAGTGGAACATATCATGCTACGGGTGGAACAACATTTATTGGAGATGACCTCAGAAATTTAGGGAGTAGTATACACAATAATGGTGCATTTCAGTTTATTACGTCAGTAAGTAATTCAGATATGAATGGTAATCTTACAACCGAAAATAATGGAAGTTTTTATGATTTGGTTGTTAACAAAGTAGGATCTGGAAGAGTTAGAGTATTTGCAAACATGACTGTTGAGAATGAATTAAATGTAACTGATGGTTATATACGACCACAGTCGAGCGGAGCAAATACAGATCGGTTTTGGACTTTTGGGACAGCTTCATCCGCAGGTCGAGTTAATATGAATTTAGTAAATAGCATTCAGTTTTATCTAACTAACGCAAATAATTTTACCGTTCAATCAGCAAGTGAAAGTTATCCAGTTGTACTTGTGGGAAATGACTTCCGTTGGAGTACGTGGGACGATGGAGGAACAACTGGAATAATGAATTTCAAATGGGTTGATTTTAGATCAGATCTTACAACGGGTTATGGATCAGATATTGTTATACTGGGAGATTCTTCCTTTGGAAATCTTACTATAAATGGGTCAGAGACGCTCAATACAAGTACATTTGTTATAAATACGACTGGAGCACTCGTTGTTAATGGTACGTTTAATGCATCATTTGGTGGAAATCATTCTTTTAATTCACTAACAATTAACGCTAGTGGAACATACCATGCACCAACTGGAACAACAACCGTTACTGGAAACCGCTTTAATAATTCAGGCACATTTATACATAATGGTGGCTGGATGAAGTTTACGGGACCAGCTGTTGATGTAACTGGGCAGACGATCTTTAATGCAACGGAAATATCGGGTAATGTTACGTTTAATTCCGATATGAATCACTCAGTCGTTAATGTTACATCGGTAGGTAATCTTACCTATAATGCAACTAACTATGATAATGAAACTGTCTATTACAAAGAGTCCGGTGGATATGTATGGATCTCAAGTAGTTCCGATTTAACTTCTAATCAAACTTACTTTAATGGAGTTGCTGCAGAGGATCAGTTGTCAGCAAACACTACGGGAGTAAGTTATTATGTAGATGAGATTGAAGCAGGCTCTGGTTGGAATGTAACTGGCTGGGGCGAAGCTCCAACAATCATTTCAGCAAGAATCGCACCAAACCAATCAAACACAACAGATATTCTAGAAGGGTGGTGTAATGCAACAGACTCAAACGGAGATACACTAAATTATTATTATCAATGGTATAATAATAGTGTATTAGTTGAGGACGGTTACAATTCCACTAGCTTTACGCAGGGATTGGAAGTTAATGTAAATAACCTAAGTAGTGTTAATACCTCTAAATGGGAGAGTTGGAACTTTTCTTGTTTAGCAACCGATGGCGCCTTTAATTCGAGTTGGGTAAATGATTCGATTACGATAAATAATTCTGCTCCAACAACACCTACGAGTTTGACACCAACAGCTGGAACATGGGGCGGCACATATAATGATACAATGCTCGTGAACTGTTCAGGTTCAACCGATGTTGATGGTGATATGATTAATTATACTATTGAGACAAACTGGACCGGCAGCTGGGTCGTTTTAGCAACTAATCTAACTGAAGGTAACCATAGTTGGAACATATCTACTAATGATTCAACATCAGACTTTGGATTCAGATGTTTTGCAAATGATAGCTGGAAGAACTCTAGTTATTACATGCCATCTGCTAGCGTGAACATTGATAATCAGGCACCAGAGTACAGCGACAATAGAACAAATACAACAAACTCATTTATTGGTAATGACGTTGAGTTTAATTTGACATGGGCTGACGATGATGCTTATGATGTTGGATTAAGTGGTTTCATATTCTCAACTAATGATAGTGGTAGTTGGGTTAACTATAGTGAGTATGATTTTGGAGCGCAGACTGATTCAAACTATACAATTAATATTACGGGATATGCGGGTTTGACGGTAGGTTGGAGGTTCTATGCAAATGATACCTACAACAACCTTAATGAGTCAGAGATCTTTAAGTTAGATGTTCAGAATAAATCTATCGCAGTTCAACTGCTTGGTTTTACTAATGGAATCGTGTGGAGTAATGCAGTACCAAATGCTACAGATAATCCTGCAGACGGTAATAATCTGACTGGAATCACAAACTATACGCTTAATATCTCTGAGGCAAATGGAACTAAAGTAAATATTTTCTTAGCTGCAAATGATAGTTTGAAAAGTGGAGCAGATACATTGGACCTAACAAAAGAAAAGTTAGCTAATAGTACGTCTGATGATACCGTTCCTTCAGAAGATAACAGAAGTCTAACAACAACATATAGTGATAATAAAGTTGGAGATAGTTTAATATCTGGAAGTAGTGTCTATATGAAATTCTTTATTACAATACCTACCTACCAAGCTACGGGAGAGTACACAAATAACATAACGTTCAAAGCCTTGATGGCGGGAGTAAATCCTGATGTCTAAACTATTAAATACGATGAAAAACAGACATTGTATGCATAAATATCTGCTTGCAATTATGTTGCTGTTAGTTGCAATCGTACCTGTATCTGCTGCGCCTGGCGCAGGATTAGTATATGGTATTGAATCGGCAATAGTTGATACAGATCAGATCGTCTGTGTTGATTATGGTTTATATAATCCTTTTGACGTTGACTCAGATATAACTCTCAGCGCAGAAGGTGAGATAGCAGAGTTTGTAACCTCTTCAGATACTAAGTTTGTGAAAGCTGCAACAAATAAAGATAACTCACAGGATGCGAGAATATGTTACCAATCACCTGACATACGAACAAAGACATGTACTATTCCATTGATATTATGTAAATATGAATGTGAACAACTAGAGCAGATGTACACTGGTCAAGTTCTCGCTTCACCAGAGATGCCTGCAGAATTATCTGGCAGCGGTTCCGCAGTTGGAATGTCTATTGCAGCACCATTTACTATGTTGGTTAGATGTACTGATGATGGTTACGATTACATACCTATTATGTTGCTTATCGCCGCAGTTGCAGTTGTTGTTATGACGATAATTACCTTACGTCGTAAGTCAAACGATCACGATTCTCGTAAGAGACAAAATAGATACAATCAATGGCAGCAGGATAGACCACCTGTGCAACCACAACAACCACCTGTCCAGCAGAGTCAGATGATACCGTATCAACAACCTCCTCAACAACCTCCTCAACAACCACCGCAGCAATATCCACAGAGACCTTGGCAACCACCAACACAGTGATGTTAACTTACTTAACATATAGTTTTTAAAAACGTAAGTCACGTTTTACTTAAAGATATTTTGTTAACTTACTTAACTTAACATACGTATGCTTTATTACTACCTTTAAGTTAACTTACTTAACATGTAGAAGATATTTTTGAGGTATAGGTATATTTTTATAACATTAAGTTAACTTACTTAACATATGCGTACCAATAGTGATAGATATATAGTTCATTACTCTTCAAAACATCTATCAAGCAAAGATTTAGTGCGTTTTTACTATGCGCTTAAGGGGAGAGGAAACACTCCAGGCGTTTTAGCAGATACACATTCTATGTACGTAACTAGGGCGGTTATTGAAACACCTGCATCAGGTATCGCTAGCATAAAGTATTTTTTGAATGGTTGGGGTTGTAAGTATAAACTGTTTAGAATAACTTCAAAAGTTGATGCAACACATAAGTTGTTTATTTTCAATTCATCTAAGTTGAATGGTTCAAAAAAAGTACGTTTCTTTTACCAGCTAAAGGGGCGTGGCTCTACTAAAGGTATTCTTTCAGAGACATCCGCAACATCTGTAGCAAAGTCTGTTGTACTAGTATCAAATAAGTCTTATCTGAAGTTAGTAATGTTCTTCCGAAAGTGGAATTGTGATTTTAGCGTAAAGGAGGTTCGTTTAGATGCAAAGTAAGTACGACATGCTAAGGAAAAAACGATTACAAGAACGAATAGCTTTGCTAGAGCGATACCGAGAACATCTTTACTTGGAGATTCGTAAGGAGCACAATGTTATTGAAGAAGGTAACCGAAGTCAAGAGCAGATAAAAAAGTACGACGTTCTTGTTATGCAGTTTAAGAAGGTGCAGTTTAAGATTGGTTCATTTAAGCGAGCTCTTTCACAATTAGATTCAGAACACCACGATCTTGCTCATGCACAGGCAGGACGTAACTCTAAAGTTGCAGGAGTTGTATTAAGTATATTGTTTATCGCACTTGGAATGTTATTTACCCAACCAGGGTTTGTAGAGATAACTGGATTTGCAACTTCTGCACAAGTTTCGGCTGTTTCTAATGTAACTATCACTCAAAATGTTGCAATTCAGGCCAACAATCTTTCAGTAATACAGTTTGGTAATCTGGTTCCAGGTACAGATGGTAATAACGCAACCACTAACTACAATGCAACAGATAATTCTAGTGCATATATAGAGATGGGGCCAAACACAAGTGTAGATGTTGACTTGTGTATTAATGCAACGTTGCTTGTTTCTGGCGTAAATAATATCTCTCGAGATAACTACACCTTTACAAATGGTTCAACACAAGATCCACCAAACTATACTGATGCAATATCTTTAAATGAGACGTTCTACAAGTATGCTGAAGCAATATCGCGATCTAATAGAAGCTATCATCGATTCTGGTTAGATATCCCACCACAACAGGCTGCAGGAACATATAATAATACTGTAACATTTAAGGCGGTAGCAACCACGCTGTCTTGCTAAAAAGCCATTACTCTGTATGGGTTTCAAAAGGTTTATATAAAATCGGCCGTACAATACATTATGAATAAGATAGTAGCCAGTATGTTGGCAGTGCTAGTTATAGCCGGAGTTATATTTAGTTATTATATTCTTTCAGATTCAAGTGACGAAATAGAAGATGTGGGCGGATCACAAACATTTGGTGGTGGACAGGTTAATCTTAGAATCGGTTCGCAAGATGATGCTCCTGGAGTAAATGATGCCGAAGAAAACACAGACTAGCCGACGTAGGAAAGCAAAACCAAAGAAGACGGGCTTTATAGTTAGTATGAAGCAGCAGAATAATCTTGTTTTGTTAGCTGCAGTTTTAATTCTTTTAACGGGCGGGCTTTTCTTTACAGGTGATGGCATAACTAGTTGGGCGTCAACAGTTGATGGTCGAGCACAGGTTAATGTTACAACACAGGCATCAATATCAATACCAAGCAGCGTCATTGACTTTGGTACATGTACCCCTGGTGCAAGTGGGTTAAATGTTAGTTCTTCAAACTTGACTGCACCATCAGAATGTACTGCTACAAATACAACGTACCCAAGTTGGTTGCGTGTTAAGAATATTGGGAACGTTAATGTTTCTATAACTGTAGACGCTACACATACGTCTAACCGTACTGCTGACTCAGGCGCTGCTACAGATAAGTTTGTTTATGGTGCAAGTCCTGCACCAGGAGAGTTTAGGTTTACAGTAACAAATAGATCTGCTACACTGGGTTGTGAAGGGGATCTAGCTACAAATGGTACTCACTTTGATGCATGGGGTGGTCCACAAAACGCATGTACTAGTCTAGGTTATGTTGGATCTCACGAGTTTAATGTTAGTATACAGATTTTTATACCTGTAGACATGCCTGCAACAGATAGAAACGCAACCCTTCAGTTTACAGCTACAGAAACATCGTAAACACTAACCTTTAATATTTTAGAGTATTTAGATAACTATGAAACTAAAGTTCATGGTTGTACTGTGTTTATTTTTGATTATACCTGAGTGTATGGCTATTGGTATTATACCTTCAAGTCAGCAAAGAGATTTTGTGCCAGGTACTCAGGAAGTATTGGGTTTTACTATACGGAACACTCGTGATGATATGATAACCGCGACCGTGAATGTAGAACCTGATTCCGAACAATACCTTTCAATTGATAAGCATGAAGTTTTCATTGACGCGAAAGGTTATGCTGAGATAAAGATTATGATGAATATACCTGAGTCTATGCCTCCAGGTCAGAATAAGTTATTCTTTAAGGTTGCAGAAAAACCAACAGGTGAAGGTACGATTGCAGTTACAAGCGCAGTTAGATCTTTTATTGTAATGGATGTACCCTATCCCGGAGAGTACTTACGTGCAACTATATCTGCACAAGATGTTAAGATTGGAGAACCAGTACCAATTATAATTGATATAACTAATGATGGTACTGACAATATTCCTGTATCTATTGGCGTGATTAATATTTTAGGTAATGGTGTAACGGATACAATACCTATCACTTTTGAGGATATTGGTTCAAAAGCATCTGTTTCTAAGACTTTTGAGTGGCAGACTTCTGAAGCACGTGTTGGGGAATATGCTACAAGTGTTACTGTTGAATATGAGGGCGGGTCAACTACTGCAGACACAACTTTTAGAGTTGGTGATCTGATTATGAATATACTCGATGTTGTGGCTGAAACAGTTCCACAAGGCTGGCGAGCTAGAGTAGATATAACTACCTCCAGTAAATGGAATGAGCCAATACCTGACGTATACGTACAGGTAAATATTGACGGAATAACTGCAGTTAGTCAGACTGAGACGGTTGGTCCGTGGACTAATCCTGTCTTTAGCACCTATATTGAGACTGAAAGTATGGAGCTTGGTGAACATTCAGGTCAAGCCACACTTTTCTATGCAGATAAGACGGAAGTTAGTGATTTTACATTAGTTGTGTCAAGACCGGTTAATATGTACATGGTTATAGGATCTGTTGTAGCTGTCTGCGGAGTAGTATTACTCGTTGCTATGTTCTTTATGAAGCGTAAGTATTCTAAGTAGTCTCACTTTAGAAACATATAAATTAAATGTGTGTAGGTTTAAGTATGCACAACACTCAGCATTTGAAGAGATTCTTTCCAATATATGTTGTTCTAGCACTCCTGATCATACTCACTTTAAGTTACTATGATACACCTATTGTTGGGTATGATACTGCAGGTAATGGGCAGGTTAACCTTAGATTACGTGCCTCTACATGTGGTGATGAGATCTGTGGATATCAAGAGTCAGACAGGTGCTGTATTGACTGTGGCTGTGATGTAGGTTATACCTGTGTTGATAACTCATGTAGCTATGGTAGTAGATCTGGTTTCTCTAGTCCTTTGTTTAAGATCGATCCAAGTACGGATAAGTTGACGCTCACTTTAGGTGTAGAAAAAGAACTATATTACTATGTAGAGAACATAGATCTGGTTAATGTTAGAGTCGCTTTGAGTGTGGTTAAGGGTGTAGACTATATCACCTTAGATGAGACGGATTTTAGGCTCGAACCGGGGGTAAGGGAGGGATTTACCCTTACTATTGCAGATACTCTTGCAGTTGGTAGCTACAGCTTTAGTATTATGGGTGTATCTGGCCAGACTATTGAGTACGCTCACTTAGACATAGACGTTGTTGAACCTACTGTAGACGCAAAGAAACCTACCTTGATTCTCTCAAAAACTCACTTTAACCTTATATGGGTGGTTGTTCCACTTACTATTGCTATACTTCTATATCTCTACTTTGTACGTTACAAGCGTAAGTCCTTCAAGAGGTATAACTTACTTAAAATGTAGGTAGTATTTTTGTACTCTTTCCTTGAACTCTATCTTACAGTATCAACTCTCTCTTTGAGGTTACTCTTACTATGAGACTATTATTGAGTATGTAGAACTAACTTTTGACCTCTGAGCCAGAGCTACGGTTAGTAAGTATTTTTTGTAGGTTATTAAGCTAGATTTTCAGGTTAAATAGCTGCCAAACCGGTGTTGAACATAAAATATATAAGTGCCAAACGAGTTAAATTTCTGTTAAACACTTGTTAGCGTGTGTTGAACGCATAGAAAAACGCTGTACGCAATGGCTAAACGAAAAAGAGGCATAATCACTAGGTTGAGGACTATCTTTGCTAGTTCTGAGAGTAAGCAGAACATTAAGGCACAAAGGATTCTGACAGACTGGGAGGCAGTGTATAAGGATCTTCAGGCGCATCCATTAACTCAGGCAAAGGTCATCAACGAGCAGATACTTGCCACCACTAACGAGACGATCAAACGGTTTGACAGGAAGCTCAGCGGCTTTGACGATCGAATAGTCAAACTTGAACAACGACGAATTAAGGTGATTCGTAACGCGCAAGAAGTTCCACTGGAATACCTGGACTCTGCTAGCAAGCCTAACTCGTCAAAGAAGAAAGGAGCAAAGTCTGGCAAAGAAACTCCGACGCAGATTGTGAACCGAGTAATTGCTGATCCACATATGAACGATCACGAGAAGGAGATGATTAAACGGATTCAGGAACATAAGGAACTTGACGCGCAGTCTCTTGCAGAACAGTTTCACATCTCACGATCAAATGCATCACTTAAGTTAAACAAGTTACATGACTGGGGATTCTTGAGCAAGCGCATGGTTGACAAGACTGTTTTCTATAGGATAAAAGATTCTGAACTTGCTTAAAAGATTTGATTATTAACCAAAGAACTTAATGTCTTTGATTTTACCATTTTTAGTTTCTAGAAGAGTGTTTACTTTTGCACCATATCCTGCGTTTATCACTGGAGTTCCTTTCATCGTAGTCTTCTTGTGGTGTTCATGAACATGGCCACCGATGCATACTATTGGCTTGTGTCTTTCGCAGAACTGTCTAGCAACAGAAGATCCTACATGAAGGTTGTGTGCATATGAGGCTTTGTTTACAACAACATCAACCTTTGTTTTATATGGAACATTATGTGATAAGAAGATTGTTGGTTTTGAACGATCTCGTGTTTTGTACGCAGAGTCTAACTGTTTAACTAGCTTTTTGTAAGCAAGGTTTAGTTTCTTAATGTCTTGTTTTTTAGAATCACCTATTTTGTACTTTGATTTTGGTGCTTCTGGACCGCTGCTTAGACCATAACCAATGATGTTAAACTCCTGAAACTTGTGAAGTTTGTATTGACAATCATGAATGTTCTTTAGACCTTTTGTTAGTTTCTTGTTTGTGTATTTGCCTAACCACCAATCAGCAAATGCCTTTCTGTAGGTGTATGAGTTTTTGTTTATGTCCTTAATTCGCGTAGGTCCGTAACTTTGATCCCAGTTTCCTGGAGTGATGAATACAGGTTTTCCAAATGAGTTAAGAAACTTTAAGATCTTTCGGCCTTGCGCAAGAGACCGTTTTTCCATGTTTTTGACCTCTTTTTTGCTAGCATATTTTCCAATGAACTCGTCAAACTCAGGTACTTTCTTGAGTTTTTTGCCAGAGTATTTTTTTAAGTGTTTAAACCATTTTTTATAGATTGGACCAAGTTCTTTGTCTGAGCAAAAATCTCCCGGAGCAATAATTGCGTCAAAATCTTTGTAATGTATCCTAGGCATCCTTCCATGTAGATCGCCAATTATCAGGAATTTCATAGTGCATCCATGGGACTGCGAATCTTCTTAAGTTCTTCGTTTGAAACTTTTGTGTAGATCTGTGTCGTACTAAGGTCTGCGTGTCCTAGTAAGACCTGTATCTTTCTTATGTCAGTTCCAGCTTCTAGTAAGTGTGTTGCGAATGAGTGACGCATCATATGTGGATGGACTTTCTTTGTGATTTCCGCACGTTTTGCAATTTCATCAAGAGCCTTTTGTACCGCTCTGCTAGATAGTTGTTCACCACGTCCAGAGATAAGATAACCAGTTCTACGGTCCCCACAGAACTGTCTGATGTGTTCAATAACTTTGTCAGAAAGAATTATCATTCGATCTTTTCCACCTTTTCCTCCGCGAACCCACCCATGTTTTTTATCCATCTCGAGGTTCTCAAGCTTAAGATTGATTAGCTCGCTGAGTCGTAAACCTGATGAGTAAAGTAGTTCAATAATAAGCTTGTGCTTGCCGCTTTTTGCATGGTCTAAAAGTAGTTTAATCTCCTCTCTGCTTAGAACTTCCGGAACTGAGCGAGGAATCTTCGGAGTTTTGATCTTAATAGATTTGCCGACAATCTCATTAGTCATGAAAGTTATAGCAGCTTTTGTTAATGCAACTGATCGTGGTGCTGCATCATGCGACATTTTTTCAGCAAGGTACGCTTTGACATCATCTTCTTCGACATCTTCCGCAGGCTTCTGGATGAATTCTAAGAACTTTCGGCAATGAAGAACGTAGGTTAAGATTGTCTGCTTGCTCATACCGCGAATCTTAAGTTCAGTCTCAAGTTTCTTAAGAACCATGTAATATCGAAAACATTATATCTATTAAAAAGTTCGCTTAATATGGTTAGTGTTATACAGGCTATCTTTCTAGGAATCTTACAAGGTTTAACTGAATGGCTACCTGTTTCTAGTTCAGGTCATTTGGTTATCTTTCAACAGCTGTTTGAGATTAACGTTCCAATTTTCTTCGACATCATGTTGCATGTTGGAACTGCGATAGTTGTTGTAGCATTTATGCGTAAGGAGTTCATAGCTATGTTTAAGGCGTTCATCAAGCTTGACTTCAAAAGTAAGTATGGTAGATGGCTTTTGTTTTTAATCATTGGATCTGTAATCACTGGATTCATCGGGTTCTTTGGGCACGATTTTTTTGTAGGACTATTTAATCAGGTAAGATATGTTGCAGCTGCGCTGTTTGTAACGGGAGTTTTCTTACTTGTTATAGAACGGTTTGAGAAAGAAGGTGAGTTGAAGATCAAGCATTCTGCATTGATGGGTTTAGTACAAGGTATCGCGATTATACCTGGAATCTCTCGAAGCGGAGCTACCGTTGGTTCTGCGTTGATAGCCGGCGCAAACCGTGAAGATGCAGCGAAGTTTTCTTTTATGTTAGCAGTACCTGCGATTATTGGCGCAGCTGTGTTTGAATATGTTAGTTCAGATATGGTTGTAAGTCTAACGTTACCTTTGCTTGCAGGGACTCTTGCAGCAATGATTGTTGGATACCTGTCGTTGAAACTTTTCTTAAAGATCATACTAAGTAAACGGCTTTGGATGTTTGGTGTCTACTGTATCGCAGTTTCTTTGATTCTAATAACTATTATATAGAATGCTTGCTAGCTATACTATGGCATTAGTTACGCTTGTTTTAGGTCTTGCAGTGGTTGTTATTATCGCATGGCTTCTTATGCATCTCATTGGATCTATAATCAAGGCAGGCATAATTATTGTTGTTTTATTGATTCTCGTTTACTTTATTTTTGGCTTTAGCTTTGGAATATCTGGCGTGTTTGACTTTGCGAGAGGTCACACTGACGTATCTAAAGATGGAATAACTTTCAAGTTTACAGATGATACTGAGACGGGGACGGTCACACAGGTGACTGATGGCGATACAGTTACATTGGATGATGGAAGCAAGGTTAGATTGTTAGGTATCAATGCACCGGAAACTGGCGAAAAATGTTCTTCTGAAGCTACGTCTGCATTGAGTGAGATGGTTCTAAATCAAGAAGTTAAGCTTCAACTTGACGAAGAGGATGTTGATATGTACGGCAGGAAGTTGCGATATATCTGGATGAACAACACATTCGTTAACCTTAAACTTGTATCTGATGGTTATGCTATTGCATATGATTATTCTGGAGATGGTAAGTATGCACCTGCTTTCGAAGCTGCAGAAAAAGCAGCACAGATCACGAACACTTGCTTGTGGAAAGCTTCAGAGTTCAAGAATTGTCTAACCATATCGGAGTTTAACTATGACGCAGAGGGTAATGACAATGAGAATCTGAATGAAGAGTTTATTACTTTTGCAAACACCTGTGATAATCTGGACATGGCGGGATGGACGGTTAAGGATGAGAGCGCTTCGAACAGTTATACATTTTTTGAGTTTGTAGCACCTGCAGAGTTTACACTCTATTCTGGAACGGGTGATAAGACAGATACTGAAGTCTATTGGGGCAGAACGCAGGCGGTCTGGAACAATGAGGGTGATACTCTTTTCTTGAGAGACAAGGTTGGAGACTTAGCGCTCACAGATAGCTACGAAGTTGAGTAGATATCGAAAGGCTTTTAAAACAAATATACTACCTATTAGTGAAATGACAACTCATATTGCACGTAAGATTGCAAATGCATATTTACCATTAGTTAGAAAAGCAGATAGCCCAAAGATTGAAAATCCAACTCAAGCAGCTATTTTTGGAGCAGATTTCCAGCTTAGCAGAGATATACCTGTAGAGGTTCCAGGTGGAATTGTTTATGATCATCAAAAATCGTTCGATAGAAAGACTTTTTCCGATCCTGAAGAAACAATGCTTATTGGCGTTGCAGGTAGTATATCATCTTACTTTTTACAGTTTGCAAAGCAGATACAAGGTGAGGATGGTGGTCTTAAGAAATTTGATTTTGCTAAAGATCTGAAGAAAGGACATTCACCCACAGTACAGTCGCTGAACTTGAGCGCAATGTCCCAAGGTATTCATTATAATACAGGTGGACTATTTAATTTAACTGTCGCACATAGAGATTGTGAAAATGTTAGGTTATACGCAGTTGGTGAAAATGGAGTTGTTGCTCCGATGGATACAGTAGTTGCTGGATCTGGCGGACCGCATGCACAGCAAGCATATGAAGTTTTAACGAGCGACACAGAGTTTATACCTAGTTACTGTAGCAATGTACTCGCTGGAGAACTATTTGCAATATATAATGCAGTAAGATTTGCTACAAGTAAGGATAGAGGATCTCTCGGTATTGATGTTCATGTAATAACCCCTGATAAAATTACAAATGTAACTGATGCTTTAAGTGAAAAAAAGCAAGCATTCGGTCTTAAGGAGTTCAAGAGAACGATAAGAAAGCTAGATGATCTAGTTAAGTAAGTAAACGCTTATTCTGAATAACTTTTATTAACTAGTAGCCTATAGCATATATATGGCAAAGAAAACAAACGCGCGTCAATGTCACTGTGGACATGCTCAGACACCTGCTGTTATCGTTCTGATACTCGCTATCTTATGGACTTTTGCAGAGGCAGGGTGGATAAGCTTAGATATTCCATGGTTACCTTTGATTTTGATAATCTTTTCAGTAGCAATGATTAGACATCATCACTGAACGATTATTTTTTATTTTTCTCAACTTTTAAATACAAGTAGACATAACAATAGTTATGAAGATACGTAGTGCTTTGCTTGGGATTGTTATTGTTTTGTTGGTAGCATCTATTGTGGGAGCTCTGCCTTCTGCAGATATTGTTGGATTTTTCGGCTTTGAAGCTGGTGGAATGAGTTTTGATCCTAGCGGTCCACCTTCAATGACTGCTGACGAGCAATGTGTTCAGGATTGTGTAGATAGAGACTGTGCGATGTTTAACAAAGAGAGCGGATCTACTGATATGACTCCTGCGGAGATGCAGGCTAATATGGCAAAGTATGAAGCATGCATGCTTTCACGTCAAACAGACTGTGATGCTGAATGTGATATGGTTAAAGCACCTGCCTTAGAAGATATGGATGAAGAGCAGAAGTGTATTACGGAGTGTGTTTCTACACACGACCCTGAAGCAATCTGTGGAAGTAGTAAGGAAGGTGAAACTGGAAATGATGTCTGTCAGATGTGTGCTCAGCAGTGTGTACATCTATATGATGGTCCTTGCTTAAATGACGAACAGATCACTGCGAAAGAGGATGTTTGTTATGCACAATGTGCGCATTGTTATGGTGAGCCAATAGAAGGACCTTCTGGAGAGGGTTGGGACTGTATTGTTGATATTCAGTGCGCAGATGCCTCTGCAGAGTTTGGAGATGATCCTGGAAGCGGACCTGATAGTTATGAACCTGGCCACGAGCCAAGTGAAGACAATGTTGTTTTTGATCAAGATTCTGCAAGTGAGTCACCTGCTTTCGTAGCGGCAATTGCAGAGTTCTTTAACGGTTTATTTAACTAAACGACTTTATTGATTGTATCTTGCGCCGTCGTAAGTCTTTTAAACTTTTTTTAAGTAGTACTGTATGCGTCGAGAGGAATTATTTAGAGAATACGGTATAAAAGTATGGGGACACCCATCTGTTAATGTTACTGACGAAAAAGTAGTCGCATCTGCAGGTAAAAGAGATGCTAAGGTTGTTAAAGATGTACAAGGAAATGTCTTGCAAGTAGGTATTTTAGATGTGAATCCCTGCGGTTTTCATCAACATACTGTACCGATTCCTCCCGGAGTAAATGCTGTTTTTATAGGTTATCATCGAAATGACGCTGCTTTTAGAGCAGATATTTCAAGTAACTTAGATATAGCAAATACTTTTTTCCCAAATCAACATATTTCAGTAGTTGATAAAACTGAAGAAACCGAAGATATTGCTTCTAGTGATGTAACTGAAGCAGCGATTCTTGAGAAGAGACAAGATCTTATATCGCAGAGAGCGGTTCGTCGTTAGTGTTTCAAAGTCTTTATAATCTTGTTTTAGGATATAAAATATGGCTGAATGGACATTGAGTATCTTCTTGAAAGATATTAAATGGTATAATGCATTGCATAAGAACAAAACCGTTGAGAGTAGAGTTCCAGATCTGAGTAATCCTGCTAAAGACTATACAAAGATTAAAGCAGGAGATAAGATTGTTATACAGGTGCTAGATAGTAATACGCTTAATCGATTAGATTACCCTCTTGCGCGTTTTATTGTAAAATTCAACCATCATTATCCGACGGTTGAAAGCATGCTGAAAGTAGAGGGCTTAGCAAACGTTTTTCCCGGTGTCCGCTCGTTAAAGGAAGCAGAAGATATAATTTGTTCATTTCCACGTTATGCGAAAGACTTGAAGAAAAATGGCATCTGTGCTTTTGGTTTACGTAAAGCATAACCTTTTAAACACTAAAAATGGCTAATTATCAGAGCATATAGGAATGCTGAAATGTAGTTGAGTTCTTATAGTGTTTAAGATAAGGAGGAAAAAAATGGGAGAATTTAGAGGCGGACCAAGACGAGATTTCGATCGTGGCCCCCGAGAGATGCATAAAGCAACTTGTACTGAATGTAAGAAAGAATGTGAAGTACCATTCAAGCCAACTGAAGGTAAAGATGTTTTCTGTCAAGAATGCTTTAAAAAGCGAAGACCTCAACGATATTAATTATTCATAATTAATCGTTAGTTTTAATTTATTTTTTAATTTATTTTTTAATTGTTATATAAGCGAGAGCTTTCCAAAGAATTTATATTGTATGCTTGACAGGAGATGTTATGAAAAAGTTATTCTCGCTCTTGCTTGTTTTTACACTTATGTTTAGTGTAAGCGCAGCAATCACTTTTGCTGAAGAAGACGTTTATTCAGATGTAGGGGATGTTAAGCTTGAGACTGATGCAGGTCTAACTCCAGATAACCCATTATACTTTTTAGATTCTCTCTTTGAAACCTCTGAAGATCCTGAAGCTGTTCTAGCTTACAAAGAGGAAAAGATCGCTGAAGCAGAAGCGATGATCAATAGCGGTCATGAACAAGCAGCGAAAGATGCGCTAGAGCAAGCAGAAGAGTATAACGATTTCTTAGAAAAGCAAATTACGCCCGATCTTGCTCCTAGAGCAACAGCAAGTAGTAAGGCAGTAACTGAACTTTTAAATTCATTAGAAGGCGATCTTGAAGGAGAGAAATGGTCAGGTGTTCGTGAACAGGTAACCGAACAAAAGCAATCGCAGAAGAATATCGCAACCTCTGCACAGTTAGCTGATCAGATCAGAAACCTATGTACAAGTCTTGCAGAGTTAGATTTTGAGGTATATGCAGAAACATGTAAGACTGGTGAAGATTCACCTGCCTGGCAACGAGCCTTAGATGACGAGTTAACCTCTGAGCAAGCAGAAGAGGCTAAGAACTTTCATGGTATAATCACATCCTGTTTTGCATCACAGGGAAAGAATTGTAAATGTGACGATATTCAATCACCTGACTTTGCTAAAGCATGTACTGAAGCTTCAGGTATGGCCGTCTCTTGTGAAGCTGGAGACGAGTCTGCATGTACAAAGTTAGAGACTTTTAAGATGCCTGATTTACCTAGCTACTTGCAGTCAGTTTTTGATGATGTTGAAGGCGAGTTTTCAGAAGCTAAGTTTGAGAAGCATATGCCAAAAGAGTGTGAGGGTGAAGATGCTTCAGAATGTGGAAAAAAGATGGCTACAAAGCACGCAGATCCAGCTTGTCAAGAAGCTTTTGCTACAATGTATTTTGAGAATGAGAATGATATGTGGGACTTCTGCGCAGAGTTACTTGCGAATTCGCACATGGATTCTGAACATCCGATATGTGCAGATAAGGGCCTTGGTGCTGATGAATGTAAGGACTTTTTGTGGAATGTAGATTATAGAGATCCAGTCTGTCAGAGCCACGAGATACATGATTATTATAGTTGTCAAGAGTTCTTAGGCGAAGGTGGAACCACTAAGGTTGAAGATGGCGCTGGTGGAAAAGGTGTTGATACTAGATGTACTGAGCTTACAGACGCTATGGCGCGACTAAAGTGTTATGATGATGCAGCTGATGGAATATGGCAAGAGATCGAAGAGAACCTACCGACAGACTTACCTGAGATCTGCTTAAAGAAGCACGCTTATACAAAAGATGCTTGTGATGAGACTGTATGGGGATGGGAGTCTGAACAAGCTCCAAAATGTGATAATTGTGCAGCTCAGTGTCCTTCAGACTCTACTGGAACTGGTTGTGGACCTGATGGTTGTGAATGTTACTTTAATGGTGAATCTGGTGGAGACTCAGGTGGTTCTAATGACGGTGAGTATGATCCAGATGACTCTTCTACTTGGAGTGAGTGTAAAGATGGATGTCAGCAAGAATGTCCTGGCCAGAACACTGACTGTGTAGATGAGATGTGTGTCTGTCTTGGCGGCGGGTCTGATGATGATAACTTTGCAGGAGGCAACTCTGGCGGAAACGATGGTGGTGGAACAGAGTCAGACGGATCTGGTAGTAATAGCAATGATCCTGAAAGCACCGAATCAGAGAATAGTGGATCTGATGATTCTTCTGGCGAATCTGGAGAAGATAACTCTGGCGGAGCAGAAATAATCACTGGAGAAGTAACTAGACGTAGATTTGTAGATTATTATTAAATAAAAAATAAAAGGTCGTTTAGGCAAACTGAGCTCGACCCTTTTGTATATCACTGATTTGGATTACTAACTGATTATCTTCTATCGTGTGTGGTAAATAACTTGGCCAACATCCAGTTCCCCTATTTTTGGTTCCTAAGCCATCGATCCTAAAAACTTTACCGCAATTGTTACACACTATATCAGTTCCATCTTGTCTATATCCCTTAGATCCACCACAGACATCACATCCGTCGAAAGCAGTTCTTGGTTCACCGTCTGAACCCAATACTACAAAGTAGTTTATCTCAACACCGTTGTCGTCAAGAGTATAGAACTTAGCTTGGTCAGATAGTTCAGATAGTGGAATCTTTACAGATTTACCATCTATGTCTGCACTGGCGCCTCCAGTTATACATCCTGATACAAATATAGTTAGTATCAGTAAGCTTCCAATAATTACATATTCTTTCATATTTTTTTCACCTTTAATAATAAGGAATTTGATACAACTGACACCGAACTTAGTGCCATAGCAGCTCCAGCAATCATCGGATTAAGCATACCTAATGCTGCAACGGGAATACCGAGTGAGTTGTAGAATAAAGCCCAGAACATGTTTTGTTTAACTTTACTCATAGTCATTTTACTGAGTTTTATTGCGCGAGCTACATCAAGAAGATCGTTTCTCATTAACACGATGTTACCCGTCTCCATTGCAACGTCAGTTCCAGAACCCATTGCAATACCAATGTCTGCCTGAGCTAGTGCAGGTGCGTCATTGATACCATCGCCGACCATACCTACAGGACCTTTCTTCTGGAGCTTCTTTACATATCCCGCCTTTTCTTCTGGCAAGACTCCTGCGAAGACATGTTTGATTCCAGCTTGTTTTGCAATCGCATTAGCAGCTCTTTCATTGTCGCCAGTTATCATGTAGACGTCGATACCCATTCTCTCGAGGGCTCTGACTGCTTTAGTCGAAGTAGGTTTGATCGTATCTGCAACCGCTAACAGTCCGCTAACTTTACCTTTGTTAGCAAGAATCATTACAGTCTTTCCTTGATTCTCTAAATTACGTAACTGTGTCTTTACTTTAGCAATACTAATCTTGTTTTTAGTCATGAGTTTTTCATTACCAAAGTAATATTGTTCTCTCCCAATCTTCGCAGCGATTCCATGACCAGGTATGGCTTTGAAGTTTGTTGCTTTGTTGAGTTTAACTTTCGTTTTCTTAGCTTCTTTGACAATTGCTTCAGCTAGAGAATGTTCAGACAGTTGTTCAATGGAAGCTGCTATCTGTAGTAGCTTTGCCTTAGAACCTGTAACCGGTATAACTTCAGTAACCTCTGGAACACCTTTAGTTATTGTTCCAGTTTTGTCAAAGATGATGCTCTTAAGTTTATGAGCGGTTTCTAAAGAGTCTCCTCCTTTAATCAAGATACCTTTTTTTGCACCCTTACCTGTTCCGACCATAATTGCTGTTGGTGTAGCTAACCCTAGCGCACATGGACAGGCTATAACTAGAACTGCTACTGCAGCGATAAGTGCAAAAGCAAACTCACGGTTGAGTATAAAGTACCAAGTTACAAATGTTGAGATTGCAATTAGTATAACTGTTGGAACAAAGTATGCTGAGACTGCATCCGCAAATCGTTGTATGGGTGCTTTCTTACTTTGCGCATCTTCAATTAACTTTATGATGTGCGACAGTGTTGTGTCAGCTCCGATCTTTTCTGCACGGAACTTAAATGATCCAGTTTTGTTTATTGTTGCGCCAATAACTTTGTCACCCTTCTTCTTTTCAATCGGAAGACTTTCTCCAGTTATCATGCTCTCGTCAACTGCAGAACTTCCTTCAACAATAATTCCATCTACAGGAATCTTCTCCCCAGGTTTTACAAGTATGACATCACCAACTTTAACTTCATCAATAGGAATACGAAGTTCCTTTTTGTTTCTAATCACAATTGCAATCTTCGGAGATAGATGCATTAGCTCTTTAATTGCTTCAGAAGTTTTTCCTTTTGCAACTGCTTCTAATAACTTTCCCATTAAGACTAACGTAATCAATACTGCAGATGCTTCAAAGTATTGACCTGCACCCGGTATGAACAACACTGCATATACACTGTAGAAGTAAGCTGCACTTGTTCCTACCGCTATCAATGTATCCATGTTAGCGCTCTTGTTTTTGAGAGCGGTCCATGTACCTTTATAGAACTGTGCACCAACAATAAACTGTACTGGTGTTGCTAACACCCATAGAATATAATCTTGGTGCGGTATCATTATGTTTAGCCACATGAAGATCATACCAATTGTAAACGCAGGTATTGCAAATACAAGACTAAAACTAAAAAGTCGCTTTAACTTTCTAATCTCAGCCTTCCTCTTTTTAGCTTCTTTATCTGAGTTAGGTTTCGCATCTGTAAGCAAAGAAGCAGGATAACCTTTCTTGCTAATCGTGTCAACTACCTGTGTTTCAGTTAGTTTTGATTCGTCAAAGTTGACAGTGGCTTTCTCAGTGGTTAGATTAACAACTGCGTCTTGAACACCATCAAGTTTCTTAAGAGATCGTTCAACTAACGTAACACAACTCTGACAATGCATGCCTTTAATATCAACATTAATCTTTTTCATTATCGTCCACCTCCACAGCCACAGCCGCCACCTGTTGAACCGCCACATGTTGGTGATCCACAACTGCCACCACATGAACCAGCTTTCGGTTTAGGTGCTGCAGCAAGTTCTTGTTGTATCTCGTCAGCATTACTTAAGTCGATGTCGTCTTTAACAATAAATGTACCTGGTATCATACCCATCCAGCAGCTCCAAGCTACGACGCCTTCTTCGTTAGGTGTGAACTCTATAATTTGTTCACCTTGTTTTATATCGAACTCAAGATCGAACTTAGGAACCTGTATAGCATTGTTGCAACCATTTATTTCTTTACCAGTGATTATCCATTTTACTGGAATGCCTTTCTTTAACACAAACTGGTCCGGTTCCCATCCGTATCGATTGACCTCCATTTTAATCGTTTGGTAACCGTCATTTGATGCAGCAACATTTCCTGTTATGTCTGTAACGCCAGTAGATACGAGTATTGATGATGCATCGAATCCACTTCCAGTTAGTGCAAGACCTCGGTTCATCATTACGACTCCAAGTATTATGACGAGAAGTCCAGACGCTTTTAGAATCTTATGTGTCGCCTTGCTAGAAAGGAAACTTGTAAAGAATCCAAAGCCAAGCATTACAGGTAGCGTACCTAATCCAAATACGAAGAGTAGTTTTGCACCTTCTAATGGACTTCCAGTTCCTGCAGCCATAATATATATAGCTTGTAATGGACCGCACGCAAGCATTAGACCGTTTAACAAACCAATGATAAGTGGACTCTTATGTTTCTGAGATTCAGTTCCAACAAACCTTGCGATAAATGCAGGAGTTCGTATGCGAATCTTTCTTAGTCCGGGAATGATGTTAAGCATGTTTAGACCAAAGATAATTAAGAATGCACCTGCAATGATTCCTGCAGCCCCACGCATAAATGGAGTGAATATGATGATTGAACCTAGTAAACCAAAAGCTGCTCCGATCATTGTGTAAGATAGTGTCTTTCCAAGACCATACATTAGATGAGAACTATATGCTTTTGTTCCTTCTTGCGCGTGTTTTGCAGTGTAGCTAACAACAAATCCTCCACACATACTAACGCAATGGAATCCAGTTAGTAAACCAACTACAAAGAGTAATCCATAACTCATGTTTTGACTGATCTCAGGCAGTGCCATACTGCCTGATAGAGTGTATAGATAATATCCTAAAAGTATTACTCCAATTGTTCCAAATACGATCCCAAGCGGTTTAACAAACTTTGAGTCTAGAGTTAAGTAATCTGAATCATCTTTGTTTGAATGAGATATTTTAGTTGGCGACACCAACTCACAATCATATCCTTTCTTCTCAACTACGCTACGGATCTGATCAAGTGAGGTTTTGTCTGAGTCAAAGGTAACCCGTACGGTTTCAGTTTCGTAATTAGATAGTACTTCTTTAACACCATCGATATTTTTTATAGCGCGATCAATTAAAGTTTCACAACTCTGACAGTGCATTCCTTTAGCCTTGAAATTCTTTGTTATTATTGTCATATTATTCCTGTGGCGTATAACCTTCTTCTTTTATTACATCTAAGATTTTTTCTTTAGATATTTTCGTGTCATTAAAGTCAATATATATTGCACCAGTTTCATGAGATGCTTCTACTTTATTTACACCAGCTAATTCTTCTAAAGCATCTTTAACCAGCATCTCGCAAGAGTTACAATGCATACCTTTTGTAGTAATCTTAATGTTTACCATGATATTACTACCTTGAAACAGTTATTAAGAACTTTGATGAAACTAGTTTCAATGGCATTGTAATCGGGTTTCAAGATCTTTTCCAAAAACTTTAAAAACAGACCGGGTCGAGTAACCTATCACAATGATAGAAGAACTTGTTTCAGAAGCATTAACCGCAGTAATGTTGCAAGATGCACTACCGCAAGAGATCCACGATCATACACATTATTGGGTCATATCTAGAGATGACGACGATTTAAACATCAAGGTGCGTTCAGGAGAAGACAACGCAGATTTTAGTTTTACAATTAGTGAATCCCGTGGTGAAATGTGTTTAAGAAACTCACATCGGGAAGCTACTTTGGGAATGGGTACACCGACACTTGAGATTATTCAGTATGCTTTCCAGAGTTTGGCAGATCAACAGGAACGAGGTGTTTCTGTGATGTTCCCGCATTTTGATCAGAAAGATACTATCGTTTGGATGCATAAAAATAAATACACCTTATTTGGTGATATCTTCGAAAAGACAATTACTCCAGATCTGTTTTAGTTAGGCTCCAATGAATTTTAGAAGTCCATGAACTAGGAAAACTGGCCATACAATTCCTTTTAGAACGCCCATTATTCCACCTAGTATGCCTGCAGATGTTGAGACATAATAGATCGCTGCTCCGATAAATCCAAGGAAGTAAGCAAATCCACCACAACCACTCTCTTGAAAGTTCATGCTGCAACAACTCATCCTTGTTTTTGTTGGTTTTTTAGTTACCATGTTAGTGTATTCTCAGTCTTGTATTTAAGTTCTTCTGATAACCCACTCATACGAACTTATAGACATTAGACAACCAAGTGTAACCCTTATAAATCTTAATTATTGATCTATATTATGCAACCTATGATCAAAGTTAGCGGAGCTAGAACACACAACTTGAAGAATGTGAAGCTAGACATTCCTAAGAACAAGGTTGTTGTCTTCACTGGTGTGTCTGGATCTGGCAAGTCTTCTCTTGTGTTTGACACAATCTACGCAGAAGCGCAACGACAGCTTCTTGAAACTTTTAGTTCATATGCACGGGCTAGAATGTCACAGATCGGCAAGCCCGATGTTGATGAGATAGAGAACCTATCTCCTGTGATTGTTATTGATCAAAAAAGAATGCACGGAAACGCACGATCAACTGTTGGAACCTCAACAGAGATCTATAGTTACTTGCGTCTGCTGTTTTCTCGGTGTGGTAAGCCTTTAATTGGTGACTCATCTTTGTTCTCGTTCAACAGACCTGAAGGAATGTGTATGAGTTGTAAAGGTCTTGGTGTTCGGCAAGAGGTTGATCCGCACAAAGTCCTGAACTTTGACAAGTCTATGCGCCAGGGTGCATCGCGTATTAATATCTTCAAACCCAGTGCACGTTATTATAATATTATTGAAGTGTCTGGTCGCCTAGACATGGACAAGCCGATAAAGAACTACACAAAAGAAGAGTTAGACTTCCTTCTTTATTCTCCACATGTTGTTCTAAGTAGCAAGGCACAAGGTTTTGTTCAATCTTTTAGTCATGAAGGAATTGTGCGACGTATCCAGATAAGAGTTAATGATCCACGTAATCCTTGGGGAAGTGCTGATCTAGCAAAAAAGTATGTTGATCTTCAGCCATGTGATGCATGTGGTGGATCTCGTCTGAATAAGAAATCACGATCTGTTAAAGTCAATGGCAAGAGTATTGCAGAACTTGTTGACATGGAGCTGACTGACTTGGATAAGTTCCTAGCTAAAGTCAAAGGTCCTGTTGAAGATCCTGTTGTTAAACGCATCAGTGAAAGCCTAAAGCATCTGATCGCAATTGGTGTTGGCTACCTGTCTTTGAACCGATCAGTTGGAACTCTGAGTGGCGGAGAGTCACAAAGAGTGAAAATGGCTAGACAGCTCGGCTGCAATCTAGTTGATCTCATCTATGTGCTAGATGAACCTAGCATTGGTCTGCATCCTAAAGATCTTAATCATCTTCTGAACATCCTTAAAGAGCTCAAGAAAAATGGCAACAGCGTACTTGTTGTCGAGCATGATCCCTCGGTGATAGAAGCTGCAGACTATGTTGTTGACATTGGTCCGGGTGCAGGTTCTCGTGGCGGGAAAATCACGTTCACCGGAACTTTTGGCCAGCTAAAGAAATCAAAGACTGTGACTGGCGAGTTCCTAAGAAGTAAGAAAAAGAGCAAACCTACGAGACGAAAGTCAACCAACTTCCTGAAGATAAAGAACGCAAGAGTACATAATCTAAAGAACATCAGCGTTGACATCCCAACAGGAGTGTTCACATGTGTGACTGGAGTAGCTGGTTCTGGAAAGTCAAGTCTGATTAATGATGTTTTGGCTAAAGAACACCCAAAGTCTATAGTAGTTGATCAGTCTGGTGTTGGAAAGTCTTCTAGGTCAAATCCTGCAACCTACACAAAGGTTTTTGGCGATATTAGAAATGAATTTGCTAAAGGAACCGGTAAGAAGGCAGGTTTGTTTAGCTTTAACTCAGATGGTGCATGTCAGAAGTGTAAGGGTCATGGAACTCTGAAGATTGAGATGCATATGTTAGATGATGTGATGATAACCTGTGATGAGTGTAATGGTGAGAGATATACTCAGAAGGTTCTTGATCTGAAGTATAAGGGCAAGAACATCTCAGATGTTCTTAAGATGACTGTGCGAGAGGCAGTTGGCTTTTTTGAAGGTAAGGAGATCAAGCGCAAGCTAGCGGTTTTAGAAGCTGTTGGTCTAGATTATCTTGAGCTTGGCCAGCCTCTGAATAGCTTAAGTGGTGGAGAGGCTCAGAGAATAAAGCTTGCATCTGAACTTCACAAAAAGGGGAACATCTACATTATGGATGAGCCAACAACTGGCTTGCATATGGCTGATATTGACAAACTCCTAAAGATCATTGAGGATCTAGTTAACTCAGGCAACACGGTTATTGTTATTGAACATAATCTTGACGTTATCAGATCAGCAGACTGGCTTATTGATCTTGGGCCAGAAGGCGGATCTAAGGGTGGTAAGATAGTTGCAGTTGGTACTCCTGAGGCTGTTTCTAAGATAAAAACGAGTTATACTGGCGCTTATTTGAAGAAAGTTATTTAACCAAATAATTTATTTCTAAAATATAGTATCAGTCCAGCAACAAAAGCACCGAATACTGGCCAACCATATTCACCAAAAAGCGGATCTATTCCAACCAGTGCTTTAACTAATTGATAAATTATATATAGGCCAATTATGGCGTAGAATGCAATTGCCATTGGATCGTCTTGTTTTTTATTTGACATAAACACATTATTTGAAGTATATTAAAATAATTTATTAAACTACGTTCTATGTGCTTTTTAGAAGGCGTTTTAAGTTTTATCTTAGTTATATTGTATGACTCGACATAGAAAATCTCGATCTCGGGAGCATAAATCACGGCATAAGCATAGAAGTGATTACAATAAACATGTTGATCGGCTTCTGAAAAAGAACATTTCTAAGTTAAAAGATTTAGGCAGATATAATGAACGCAATAGAAAAGATCCATATGGTCGAACAGATGGTGAACGACAAGTAGCTAGAACATTACGTAGATTACATATTAGATATATTCCAGAATACTATATTGGTAAATTACGGGGTGATTCTAAATCATATCGTATTTCAGATTTTTATTTACCTCGCGAGAAGATTCATATAGAATTTTTGGGTAATTGGAATACTAGTGAAAGACATCGCAATCAGTATAAGTATAAAATGGCGATGTATCATGAGAATCATATTAAGCATATTAACATTTTCCCCAACCAATTATTTAATATCACTTGGGTTCTAAAACGGGAACTGCGAAGAGTTAAAGAAGGAAAACCAGTAAAACGTGGCGGTTTAATAAGTGTAGGGAAGAAAAAAGCACCAAGTAGAAGAATATCCAGTTTATTTGAAGATATATTTGGGATAGTTGGTTTAATAATTAAGTTAATTGTTATTGGAGTCTTTTTCTTTGGTATTGGTGGAATGTGGATATATGGTGCACTAGAATCAAGTACGCGTGGCGGATTGTTCTATTTTGCAGTTATCGGTGGAATTCTCTTTATTATCGCAGGTATCTATTTGATTGTTGATAATTTGAACTTATAGTTTAACTGTTTTTTTCTAATCTTGTTAGTATTGCAAAGAATGTTTTTTTGTGATGGTTACATTTTTTTGAGTAATCGCTATACTGCGCCAAATTAATAGTCAAAAGTGTAACGCTTTTGTAAACCCTTAGAAATAAGTTCATATAATATACATTACATGACTTACATGTTAAGAATGTCTGCTTTGGGAATTTATACTCCCACATATGGCCTGACTTACGGTTCGATTTAAAAGCGCAAAAGGGTCAACAAAAGGCAAGTCACTTCGCTCATCGTTCGATATCGGTGTTGCTTGTGCTTTAGTTTTTTCAGTTACTAAGTATTCTTGCAGGTATTTTATTTCATGAATAACCTCTTCCTTTTCCTGAAGTGTGATATCTATGAACGGGTTAAAGTTACCCGCTTCTTCATCTTTTTCCAAATCAACTAACGAATCTGTCATTGTCATAAATTTATAATAAGCATATCCAAATATTTTCGCAAAGGTTTTATCTGGAAGATTTGTTCCAGTTACAAATAGTTCTGAACCTAGTTCAGCTAAGCGATTAAAATAATGTTTCCATTCAACACTTGCTGCTTCTAATATCGGAACTTCTCGATCAATAGCTTCAATTGCAGTTAGTAATTCTAAGTTCTTACCTGATCTTCCTAAATATTCACTAAGCTCGCTGTTATCTTTTGAAAAGAATGAATGATAAGATTCTGCTTCGATAGGTTCTGTAAATTTCGCTTCACCGTCTCGTATATGATCTAAATCGCTCAGTAATCTACCAGCTACCCTGACGTTGGTAGTGTCTTCAGAATGGGTAGGACTACCATGATATTTGAATATCCGTTGCAAACTACAAATATGACGTCCGTTACTGCAGTCTGGTTTGTATACACATTCCATGTACTCAAAGGCCAAAATGCGTTTAAAAGCCTTTTCAAAAGCCTTAAAATGCTTTGAGTTGTTTGTTTTATATGAATCTAAACTCAGTCAAAGAGTATATTGTGAATAGCAAATCTGCACAGATGATTAGGTTTGGCGCAGTTGCAGGTTTTTCAAGTATCTTTGAGTTCGGCGCATTTTATCTGTTCTTACTTGCCAACATACATTATCAAATTGCTTTAGTGATATCCTTTACATTTGGAAGCACACTAAGATATCTATGGAGTAGAAAATACGCATTTAAGTCTCAGGCTAAGCGCGTAAAGACACAGTATAGCGCCTTTTTAGGTATATCTGTCTTTGATCTACTGATAAACATGTTCTCGATGTATGTGTTGGTAGAACTTCTCTTAATTGGCCCAATGTGGAGCAGACTACTTGCAGGTACAGTTGCGTTTATTATTGTCTATATTTTACATAAGAAGATAAGTTTTAACTCTAATTTGATAAAGTAGTTTTCAAAAAGCTTATAAATGCGTAACTGCATAGTAATACATGAAAGAAACACTCAATAGAGCTGAAGTTCTCCCGGATACGAGTATCTCTCAGGAGAGGTTAATTAGTAATATCAACCAGTTTTCTGCACGTTTTGGTATTAAAGCTAGTATTGAGGATGTTTTAGATAGAACTGCCTTTGTCTTTTCTGGTGGAGAGGCGCTACGTGAAGCATTAGACGAAGTATCTGGACCAGTAAGAAGAGTACAGCGAGCATTATCAGGTACAGGTGTTAGTGTAATTAAATCACAATACTCTTTCCCAAACAGTGGAAAATTTGATGATTGTAGAAGTTGGGCATTTGATCAAGTTGGTCTATCGATATATGGCAGAGGTAGACATGCAAACATTCTATTAAAGGATGATCTGAGAGGACTTCGATGGATTCCTTCACCAAAAATTGGTTCAGTTGCACTATATTTTTCTTTACCAGTTTACGCAGACAAATTACTCACTGCTAAAAACCCTGTAGAACATTGGGGTATAGTACGAGATGCTAGTGAGGGTATTATAGTAGATTCTAAATGGGGCTCAGAACATGTGTTTCGTCACCCTGTAGAGCGAGTACCTACTGCATATGGTAATGGTGCGATGTTTTTTGAAAAGACTGCGGAGGGCGTATAACATGGGATTAATACCTTTAGATGCATGGAAATTAACTTTCGAAGTAGAGAACATTGATTTTAGAGATGATGGAGTTGTAAAAAGCATTGTTGATCAAGAACGAAAATACTATTTAGAACTCGGTGGAGATCCAGATAAATTTGCACAAAAACAAACTACTTGTGAGGACATGAGCGGATATTTTCACGCACATAGTCGAGATAACGACATATTTGTTAGGATTTGCGTCAAGGATCAGTCTAACCCAGTAACAATACTGGGATCAAAAGCTCATGAACAGGCACATGTTATTCACTTAATAGAGCGATTAGATGTTGTAGATGATCGGCTTGCGTGGTCTGGTTTTAAAAATAGAGTTGGTCGAACACCTCCCTTAGTACACTGTAGTCATTACTTGCTTGAGTTTGTAGCAAATGTCAGTTCACTATTATTATTACACGAGCGAGGATATAATCTTAGTGTGGTTCGACACAGCGGTCCGGAAAAACATATTGCAGAAACTGCTAAACAGGTTCTATTGCAAAACTACGTACCAAGTAAGGATTTAGGAAGGAGGGTTGCAGATTAAAATGGCAGAAGATATTAATGATATAGTACGTCTTGCTGAAGTAAGAGCTGAGTGGCGCGCTAATTATTCTGTTAAAAACGATATTTGGCCTCTGAGAGACCCTGCTGAAGTTCTTCAAGAGGAAGATCAGATATTTAACGAGCATTTTGATAACTGGTATACGGGTAATCATAACCCTGAAACCAACAAGATTACGTTATATCGATCTATACAACTAAGCCTTGGCGATATAGACGCCATAAAAACTAAAGGTCTGTTCCCGTCCGCTTTTAGAGACGGTAAAAGAATCAGATCGCTTGATGAAGTGACGGCGTTATTGAAAGAGAAGGGTAAGACTGAAGAACTTAATGATTTGGAGACGTGGATATCTGGCGATCGAAGAGGAATTTCTTGCGATTGTAGTGGTACTGCTGGACACGACCAGTATTCTGTAAGACAGTGTTTCAGAACAAGTCCGGAGGGATTTGGTAGTGGATGGACTCGAATTACTGTAGAACTTGATATCGATGAGGCTATCCGCGATGAAGACTTTTTCCCACCTGAATTTGAGTGGAATGTTATTGGTCCAATTGATCCTTCAAAGATAGTTGAGATCCGAGAGGTAAGCAAGCTGCCACAAATGGATAAGGATGTACTAATCTACCGAAGACCTGAAAACAGTGGTATGGAGGCCGTAAATGCGTAAAGTATTTGGAATGGCATACGGATTTTTTCCACGAGTAGCTGAAGAGCTTATTCTAGAGTCAGATTTACCTTGGCTTAGAGAACGAGCAGAAACACCGTCAGAAATAACTCTTAAGTTAGTAGATGTCTCTGAATTAGACACTGAAAATGATTTCATATTAGATCAGATTGTTCAATTGGCAGAAAAGAATGAGAGCCAAGTTGTTAAAGCAACTTTAACGCAAGAACTGTCTACTAAACCACGTAGCGGAAATAGAATCACTGCATATCATTTAAGTGAGTTTATAGAGTTTGTATACGCGGGATTGCGTGGTCAATCTGAGAAACGGCCAGTTGGTGTTGTATACAAGAGAGGAGAGAGCTATGTCTTCAAGCGAAAGTAATAACGTTGAACCGTACGTGACTCTAGCTAAGTTAGAGCTTTTTGCAGATAGCGCTCATGTTGAAGAGTTTAGTAAAGACCAAAGAGCACTACTATTGACTGCGAATCGATTATCTCAAATAATGGTTTCTAGCGAATCCATGGCAGGCACGCCTGCAGTTCTAGAGACGCTTGTAACTAAACATGGAGATGCATACGCTGATTTTGTTCAGGGAGTGTCATTAGAAGCAGTAACTGAACGTGTAGACAACGCACAGCTGTATGATAAGAAGTTCCGAGATATCGTAAAAGGACTAAAAGAAGATATAGACACTAAAACGCTAGATGAGATTCCAGGATACCTTGGTGGCGGTAGCAATGGCCATGCTTTTGCTATTGAGGTGGATGGACAGACATACGCAGTAAAGTTTGGTGGTGCGGTTCAGATGAATTACGAGCTAAAAGCGCTACATAGAGGTAAAGGTATACCTAACCTATCGCAGTTAGTTGCATATTCATTTGAAGATACAGCAACGATTATGGAGTGTTTACCTGGAAAAAACGTATCAGAATATAACGTAAATACAAGACCGCAGTACACAACAGAAGAAATCGTTAACTTAATCAGTACTGTGGAGATAATGAGCAAAAACGGGCTTGTTATAGATCCAAAAGAATCGAACTTCATGTACGATCCTGACGTAGGATTTTCAATATTAGATTATCACATTAGTGAAGGTCACTATCAGCTTCCTGATGCAATGCTGGCATTACCGCACGCCTTAACTTTCGACTATCGTATACATGATTATGGTATGGAGGACAGAGCATATGATGATGTACAATATCAATATACTCTCAACAAACTTAAGATGGAGGCAAGAGTCTTACATATACTAAACGATGTGTTTCCAGATATTTTTAAGCAAACATTGGTGGAGAATGAGATTAAAAAGGCAGATGAACGCTCATCAACCCATAATCATGGGTATTTCAATAAAGATGCGCTTTTAAGAACCATAAAAAATTATTCAGAGGCATTTGATGACGCAGAACAGCGAGAAGCCGTATTCAATGAAGTCATAGCCGACATTGAAGCACTAGGTTTCTTCTAAAAGTCCCTTTTAAAAATCTCTTCAGTATTGCAAAGAAAGATAGGTTTAAAAAGGGATATTTTGAAATTAAGTATGGTAGAAGGTTACGTTCTAAAGCATAAAGAAGGGGATTTAAGGCCTTTTGTATATGTCCCAAGATCCAATGGTAGTGCTGTGAAGGTTAAACCAGTAGATCATCCGAACCGTTTACAGGTTTTATTTGGAAAGAATGATGTATATGAGAAAGCAATTGCTGGAAACGAAACCAGCAGAGTACATATAGTAAAAATCATAGACGTGTCACCTGAATTATTAGAATCAGTTGAAGCTAAAGCAGCTTTTGAAGAAACAGATGTAGCAGTGACTGAACTTACTGAGCATCTAACCCCTTAAGATTAAGTGCGTATAAGATAGATTATGCGTAGTTATTACCTATAATCCACCCGTATCAGATTTCTTTCTAAAAGTGTTGTACAGTGTATCAAGTCCCGTTATGAATGCACACAAACCTGCGATGATTCCGAGCGTTTCTATACCTATTGGGAGGCTAGACCCTGGGCCAAGACCAAGAATAATGGAGAAGATAGCTAGTGCAGATAATATGCCTAAGATAGATGCTATAATAAGAGTCCATTTCAAATAAGTCTTGTATTTACTCTCTCCAAAGCTGCCTAGATTGGCGCTTCCTAACCCTTTTCCTATGTTTCCACCTATGTCTCCAAATGGATCTGCCATAGTTATTGATATACATACTAAGATAAAAGTATATTTCTTTTCAATATTGCAACCATGCTATTAAAACTTTTAATCATTTATCAAAAGTTCTATTACTAACGTGAATGAACGTGTTAATTCTTTTCAATATTGCAATATAAGAACACGTTAGGCTCACTTTCTAGCCCTAAACTTGCTCCAAACTCAGAAACGGTCTAGAGTTCTTTTCAATATGGAAGGGATATGTAGGTGACAAGCTATTCTTTTCAATATTGCAAGATATAGTACATTGTTTCAATATTGCAAATATATACTATTCTTTACAATATTGCAAAGAGGCAAAATAATCCAAAATGGCCGTCGTTCATGTAATTTGCCCATTTTTGGTGGGTTTAAGTAAAAAAACGCTATACTGCGAGCTTGTAAAGCTTTTGAGGGCGAGTTGTACTAAACCATAGATGTTCTCCATCGTACGCTAAACCTTCGCCCTCGCAAGTATTTTCAGGGCAGTTTTCTTCAGAAACAAAGGTCCCCAAGGCATATTCAGTAACAATGCTTCCGCTATGTGGGTCAATTTTAAGAATTGCTTGGTTAAGTGGTGTAGAATCAACTACCCAAAGATAATCGTTGGCCCACGCCAATCCTTGGAAGTTAGTATGTGTTCCAATAGGCAGTATGGTTCTTGTAACACTGTCTTGTGAGATAAACCCATCTGCTATGGCTTTCTCGGTGTCGATTCTATATATTCCAGCAGGTTGACCCCAATTTGCTAACCATATGAACTGGCAGGTATCATCTTCACAAGTTAGACCTGCATTCTGATTAGTATATGGGTAACTGGCACTGAAACTACTAACAATGGCTTTTTCCCAAGATTCGCCAGATATAAGCTCCTTAGTATCTATCTTGTATATTGTACCTTCGTAATCGGTGCCATATGGTAGCTGACAATCAACACCCCATATATTATTGCTGCTATATGCTAACCCTCCGAGGTGTTTTATTGCTTCTGGATTGTTATATGTTTCAAGTTCTTCACCTGCAGATATTTTGGATATTACATTTCGAGCAGTTTGACCTGAATCTGCGTGCCATACATAGCCTTCACCAAAAGCTAGCTCTTGGCTCTGACCGTCTAATAGTTCATAGATATCTAAGACAACCAGTATGTCTCCAGGTTCTTTTGCCCTAGGTGGAGCGTAGAATAAGTCCCCCTCTTCATCAATTGGTGTATCTATCACCTCTCGCGGATAGAAGACAATCAAGATAATAGCGACAAAAGCAACTGTCGCGAATATAGAATATTTGTGATTTTTAAGAGTCATACAAAAACTAACCGATTAAACTATAAAATCATTCTGTTCGGAAACTTTGATAAATAATCAACATCTTTGATAAATATGACTAAAACTACCCTTAAAGACATACCTCTGCAAGAAATCACTATACGCAAGTACGAAAGTCCTGCCGGATTAGAGAGAAAAGAGCTTGTGCGACGCTTTTTGTTATCTATTGGTCTACTTCAGCCCGGAGAATCGCGTGACGTGATCGTTAACATCTTTGAACTTCTACTTGAGAATCGAGGAAGAGGCTTTGAGCCTACTGAAATCCTGCGAGCATTGGGAGAAAAGCGAGGTGCTTCAGCTCCAAACGTACGTAGACAGCTTAGACGTATGCGAGACCTTAAGTTAGTCGAGAAAAGGCAAGACGGATATCAGATCTGCGACTCAATACCCTCTGTTGTTGAGAACTTTATAGAGCCATTTGTGGTTAAGCAAACTGTTGAACGGCTTAAAGAATATTCTAGGCTTCTTTAGCTGTATGAATGATACCTTTTGCGATTTTTAGCGCATCATCTATAGTAAAAAAGGATATTAATGGATTTCTATACTTTTGCTTAGCACCTGTGCTAAAGTATTCATATACACGTATGCCTGATGTATCTATATCTATAATCGCCTGTCTGTCACCTTCTGCAGACTTAAGCCATACACGTTCATTAGCAGCTTCACCATCACCCCAACGTCGATAAGAGCTCCCATCTGAAAGCACTGCTTCGATCTTAAGTATTGGTTGATTTACGTTCTCCAAGTTTCCTGTAAATATGCCATATACGTTTGGGTCTGATATAAGTGGATATCCGTCTCCCATAGTAAATGATGATACTAAAAGCTTAAAAGATATTCTAAACTACTGTATCTATGACAGTTAAGTTTCTATCTGCAAAAACTGCCAAAATGTTGTCTAATCAGACTGCTAGAAAGATACTTGAGACGCTCGATAAGAAAAAGTCCGTCTCGCAGATTGCTAAAGAACTAGACTTGCCATTGACTACAGTTGATTATAACATAACTCAGCTAGAAAAGGCTGGATTGATCAAGTCTGGTTATTACAAATGGTCGCCACGAGGCAATAAGATGAAGCTGTATGAGCTAGCTGGCGAGATCTTTGTATATGCTCCTGAGCAGAAGCCAGGTTTGCTGGACGCTATGAACAGACTTATTATTCCTGCAGTTTTAGGTATATCTGCTGTTTCAGGATTCATTACGCAAAAGTTGTTTTACTCAGGGGGCACAAGTACATCTATGACTGAAAAAGCTGTGACAGATAGTTTCTTGCAGAGCGGTTCAGAAACTACCTTACCAGTTGTAAGGGGCGTTGTATCTACAGCAACCAACAGTATTGATACAGTAAATAATGCTGTTGTAGAAAACATAACAAACACAACGGTCTATGTTACAGAGAGTACGTCGGTACAGGCAGAGCCACAACTTTGGTTTTGGTTTATGGTTGCAGCAGGGCTTGCGATGTTAGTACTTTACTTGTTCCGACTACGAAATCGTTCGTAGCTATCTAGAATCTTATAAAGGCGTAAGTTTTCATATTATTACAATGAAAAATCAACATATGATGGTAATAACCATTGTTGCGATCGCTATTGCGATTTCAGCTGTGCTGTTTGCATCAGGAATTGAGTTTCCGTCAATTCCAAACCCAGATGGTCAGACAGTATCAGTAACGGGTACATACACTGCAAAGGCTGATCCAACACAGGCTACAATTGTAATTGGCTTTGAAAATGATGCAGATACTGCAGAAGATGCTCAGACCAAGAACTCAGATGAGATGGAGATGGTTCTTGCACGTCTAAAATATGAAGGACTTACTGATGATAACTTTAAGACTCTGAACCACAATGTTTGGGATCGTCAGGAGTTAGCAACATGTATTGCATTAGCTGGCGTTGAATGCCCGAAACATATAACTACATATCATGCGAGCCACACTTTGGAGATTACTACAGAGAACCTAGACAAGGTTGGTAAATATCTTGATGTAGCTGTTGCTGCAGGAGCAAACAACGTACAAAACGTACGCTTTGCAGTATCAGAAGAGCAACAGAATGAACTGAAAAAAGAGGCAATTGAGAAGGCAACACAGGATGCACGAGACAAGGCAGAAGCTATGGCTGCAGGACTTGGACTTAAGGTACACAAAGTAGTTTCAGTTAGTGATTCTAGTTGGGATTATGGTCCTCACAGAGTTATGTACTCTGAGATCGAAGAAACCGCACTTGCAGCAAGCGGAGTACACGCTGAAACACAGGTTCTACCAGGTGATGTAGAAGTCTCTGCAAGAATTAGTGCAACATTTGAGCTAGCTTAATAGCTAGCTCTTTTTATATATTAAAAAATAAAAAATCAAAGAAGTAACGAATTAATCGTTTTTGACAAATTTACAAACTGTAGTTCCACACTTTGGACATGAGCCCTTTAACATGTTTCTACCGTTCTTTGTCTTCGTCTTTTTTTCGTCCTTCATCTCGGTTTTTTTCTTACATTTTACACAATAAGCTTCAACCATAATTTCACCTTTGAGTATGAAAGGATAGGCTGATTTATAATGGTTTTGAAAGTCATATCTAGCGACTAAATTATGAATAAATATAAAAAGTAAAGAAAGTTGGTCCTAACGGACTAAAGTTCTACCAACTTGCTCGAAAAGATCTGAGACTTGTTCGCCTTTCTTTGTTAGACCAACTAGTTTTAGTCGTCCTTTCTTCTCGAACTTGACGAGTCCATTCTTTTCCATCTTTTGTAGTAAATGTACGGTGTGACTGTATGTGCATTTAGCTTCTTTTGCCAGCATTGACGGATACTTTGCTTGTTTAGTCTGATTCATCAGGCATAGTAACAATTCAATCGGCTTCTCCCGTAAAAATATATTATGGGTTTTCTGTTTTTTTAACCAAAGTGTACTCATTGTAATCCCTCGTGTTAAAGCTATAGAACATAACATATAAATAGGTTTCGAATCCGTCGTTACTCTAACCTAGTAAAAACTTAATTACATGCGAAGCCAGTGTTACCGTCTTTTTACTTTTAACGTTAGACTGCGCTACTTCTACTAAGTCGAAACCTATAATTCTCTTGAAGTCCATGTTTTCAGTAAATACACGAAACTCCTCTTCAGTAAAACCACCTTGTTCCGGATAGCCAGTGTCAGGTGCGACACTTGGATCGAAAACATCTATGTCAACAGAAATGTAGACATGTTTGTGCTTTTTGAAGAAGTTCTTGATGTTTTTTTCAATATCTGATCGATCGACTGGTGCGTATATGACTGTTATCTTGTGTTTTTTTATGAAGTCAACCTCTTTTTTCCAAAACTTCCTTGTTCCGATGATTATGATATTCTGTGGTTTAACTAACTTTTGCTTTACAATTGCTTGGATAACATCTTCATGACTTGGAGGTATGAAACTATCTTCACAATCCAGGTGCGCGTCAAAATAAATTAAAGCTAGCTCTTTGTGGACTTTAGCAGCAGCTTTTACTAATCCATATGTGATTGAGTGATCTCCACCGACTGAACAGAGTTGGTGACCTTCTTTAAGTTCCTGCAGCGCAGCAGCTTCAATGTTGTTCATAGATTCTTCCGCATTAGATTGGTTTACTTTGACAGTATAACCTTTCTTCTTAAGAATCAGCTCGGGAGACTTAACTGTGCCTTTCTTTCCCGTTGGGTTACCTGCGTCAAAAGGTATCTTTAGGAATTTATACATAGTAAATTCAGTATAATCAAGTTTTTAAGTTTATGTTATGATATGTATTTATGAGTGAAAGTATAAATATAGATAAAGCTTATTTTCAGATACCTGATGGGAACACTTTAGTTAAAGTTGCACAAGGGCTCAGCGCAGCTTTTAGACTGTTGCCTAATATAAACATATCACAGATGGGAGGTATTGGTCCAGTTCCCATCTCGCGGGAAGTATATATTGAGCTACGCCGGCAGTTAGATAATGATGGTACACAATTTGCAGTACATATTGGCGGTCCAGTTCCGCCTGTTATTATGCTTGGGTTTGGCGTTGAAAAAGATAGCGAAGAGTTCCTGGGACGTAAATATATGACGTTGGACGGTACTTTGGGTTTAGCGGCAGATGATAGACCTATTGTTGAGTCAGTTATATCTAACTACACTGTTTTATTGTACGTAAAACAAATACATTCAGTATTACATAGTAAGATTATGCTTGAAGGACCTCGTATGGGGTGATTATCTCATTTATAATTTTAACAGATACCTAAGATTAAAAAGCGTGATCTATGATCGCCGCTTGCATTAGATCTTCTCGGACCCTACCTTCTAATTCAGCGATTCCTTGGTGAGCTATTTCTTGTTTTTCTTTCTCTAATCTTTTGTGTTCCTGATCAAACATATGTATTAATTCAAGAGAAGGTGTTGGAAGCTCAAATTCTTCAGTTAGTGCGTTGATATTTGGTATTTCAAACTCTTCAAACTCTTCTTGGTCTCTGAAGTGTCCATTCATAAAACGATAAGCTTCTTGTAAATTTTGTGCATGCGACAGGCGGTGTAGCGCATCTTTTGCTACACACAAAGTATTGTGAGCACCACGTACATCCCTTGCAGTTTGTTGAATACTAGTGTTATCTTTAATTAACTTCTGGAAAGTTAGTAGGTATGCCTCCTGCTTCAAGATTGTCTTTGCAAGCTCTTCGACCTTACTAATCGTTTCTCCAAAAGTAAGTACTTTAGTTGCATCAATATACAGTTGTTCTTCTGTGAATGAATCAACGAGTGGTAGGCCTGTTTTTCGGACATCGTCCACAAAACTCACAAAATCATCTGCAGATATCTTTCTATCAGAATATAATGATTGAGCTTGATTTAATATTTGACCAATCTTTGGTCTTGCTTCATCAACAGTTAAAATAGCATCTAATTGACTTATTCTAGTAGTTCTTACGATAAGTGCGCTTTTACTTGAATCGCGATCCAAATCTACCATGACGAGGTCTAGCAATTTTTTCTTTCGCGCATGCGTGAAGTAACTCCCAATCCGCTCTTGAAGATATGTAGGGTCTTCTGTGTTTGAGAAGACATCTTCCGTTAAGATTGGTTTATCCCAATTACTATTTCTTAGAAAAAGACTCCCCACGTCATTGAGCTCAAGCTTACGGACAAACTCAAACTCTCGGTGATTTAACATATGTCTGATAGTAGTTTTGGCTTTGCTGAGCCGATCGATATGTATTTCTTCTACACCTGCCTTTGTATGTAAGCCTAGTACCATGTAATTAGTAAATAGTAAAAACTTAAAAGAGTTACTGTAATGCAGTAACTACTTTTTCTTGTGATCTTCTTCTGCGATGAATCTAGGTAATTGTACTGGTGGTGGAAGTCTTAATCTTTCAGCTAACGGAATTGATTCAATATAACCTAGCTCCATTGCGCGGTTTAGGATGCCCATAATCAGCTTAGCCTTTAGCTTTTTAGTCTTGCTCCACTCTTTGTATAGCTTTTCTAGTTCTTCCTCTGTTCCAGTATAGAATAGTGTACCTGTAATATCAATGCCACCTGCTTTCTCACCGTATTTTACAGTGAATTGGAACTCGAAATCTAAAGCTTCTTTCTTGTCTCCAGCTACGAAGATAGCATGCTTTTGAACATCTTTTAGTTCGACGTTTGAAGTAATTTTTAGACCTTTTTCAGGCTCGCCGCGCTTGCCTATGATCTTTGTAATCTGATGACCTATAATTGGCATTTTTATCAACTTTCCCTGAGACCTCAGCTTTTTAAGCTTTATTGAATACTGCCATATACTTTTGGTTCAGGCTTAAACTTTAAAGAAATCCATACGACATATACGACTAATCCAGCTAATAGTATCCCGAACAGGATAGCAAGGTTTCGTTTACGATCGCCATGTGTTAGAAGACCCTTAATGACTCCCTCGTTTGCTTCAGGTGGTTCGTTGTATTCATATTGTTTTGTGTCTACTGGCTGTGTTGGTAGGTCATAATCTTCCAAAGTAGGTCGTAATGTTATTGTTTCATATACACAGGTTTTTGGGTCGGTAGATGGATCTGCGTAGCATAGATCCGCGGTTGAAGCGTTATTATCATCACAATCTTCATGCTTAATACATACATTGTCTTTGGAACAATCTAAGTCTCTTGCGGAGGTGATTTCAGATGTGTATGTGCAGTTAACTGGGCAGATCTCATCGTCAGTCTCACACCAAACGATTTCTCTAAAATCGCAAGAGTAGTTGGCTGCACAAGAGTCATTAGTTGACGCATTATAATCATTACAGTCAAATCTTGAGTCGCATGGGAACTGTACGCAGTCTTTGTCATCACGCCATCGACAGTCACTTGGACAACAGCCATCGCCAGTAGTACATACAGTTATGTTTGTATGTGAATTATCGTAGTCGCAGCTTTTTGGATACCCAATACATTTGTCAATCGTACATGCACCATCATCATTGCAGTCAGAGTCCACTTCGCAGTCGTGTGTCCATAAGACGTCGGTTTGGAATGTGATTAGTGTTAGTAATGGATCTTCGTCAAAGAAAGTTTCAGTAGTTGTGATGTTTATACCATCAAAGTTTGTAGTTGTGTTGAAATAAACTCGTTTAGTTATTAATTCGCTTGGATCTAGCCAGACTTGCATTAATATGCTGTTATCGGAATCCATACTTAGAAGCGTTATATTCCAATACTGGTCTTCAACAGAGTCTTCTACTTTTATGTTTTCGAAAGTTTCAGCTACCACGATTGTTGGAAGAATTAAGAGCAGGAATATAATTGCAAGTTTATGCATACTTTAGATGTGTTTCATAGAATATATAAATTTCCTCTTTGAGAAATTTTAACTAGTTGCATGTATGTTCTGAACCGGGCCTGGGAAGAATTGAACTCCCGTCTGTCGGTCCGCAACCGACCGTTCTATCCACTATACTACAGGCCCTTTCAATAACAAAAGACTTTAAAATGAATTTATAACACTTACTAATATAGCCCCGTAGTGTAGTGGCCAATCATCTCCGGTTCTGGGCCGGGGGACCTAGGTTCGAATCCTGGCGGGGCTATTAATATTTTAAGTCGCCTTAAGGAACTAATTGCGTTAGTAATCATGTCCGGGATAGAGTTTTTTGATCTTTAATGACTTGAGCTTGTCAATAGAGCAAAATAGGTCCTTATGTGATCCCGAAGGACAGTCGGTTCTTCCAAAGACGCCGTTGAAATTAAACACGGTATCGCCAGAGAATAGTTCACATGTATCTTCGTTGTAGAGACTGATCGACCCATCAGTATGGCCTGGGCTTTCAATAACTCGGAGAGAGAATCCATCGAACTTCAATAGATCACCTTCCTTGAGCGTTTTATGTACTTTGACAGGTTCTAGCTGGATTGGAGACCAACGATACATAGTTTTTTCAGAAATAGTCTCAATGTCCTGCTTCTCTTTCTCGCTAACATATACCTTGCATTTGTTCCGTTTGACAATGTGGTGTAGATATGCTATGTGATCAAAGTGGCTGTGAGTTAGAATGACTATGTCAACTCTATCATGAACATCAGCTCCTGCATCGATTAGAACATTCTGCTTACCTTGAATTAGATAGCAACTACTCATTCCTTCGAATCTTTTAACTTTCATAGTTGTACAACTACCACTTGAGCATGCGGGATTCCTTGGATCTTGATCACGTTCTCTTTGTCGATTAATCCAAGATCGACAGCTAGCTGAACAACGTCTTTGCCAATTAAGTTTGCAGAGGATGCAATCTGGAGGAGTTTTTTCATCTGTGTTGGCGAAGCAGTCTTGTCTTTGTAGAATCGAGGATTGACATGAAACTCTAGACCTTTGCTTTTCAAGGTTTTGCCACAAATAGACTTATCGCAAGCTGCGATTAGATACCCAGCATGGCTTTCGTGAATTTTATAGTAAAACATTATGCTTTCCGGATGAACTCACAGTTAGGTGTAACTTCAACAAAGTGCGCTGCTCGTTCTTTTCGGTATTCTTGACACTGGTGGAGTGCATTGTCGTCAATAAGTTTTCGTGGTTCATGTGCTACATCACAGACCCAATCATCAATATCCCAGTCAAGACCATCTGTTTCAGATAGACATGGACCGTTACTTAAATCAATACCATTTGCTATCTGTTCTCTACAAAGTTCAATACATCTTTCTTGAGAATCAGTTGATACGGGAGTTGGATCTTCAGGGACATTGGGTTGTGTACAACCACTAACTAGAATCACACTTATAATTGCAAGTACAATGATTAAATTTCTCATATTCATAGAATTACTTCTATACATAAAAGTCTTTACTTTATAGAACGGACAGAAGTTCGTGATCCACAAGCCTCGCAGCGTTTGAAAGTAGTTCCTTTTTCAACGATCAATTCAGTGTCTGGCTTTCCACATTGTTTACATAGTACGAACTCTTTAACATACTTTTCGACTTTGAGGTTAAGACTTGCTGGAGAGTGCTTACCCATGAAGGTGGCAGTTCCACTACCGACTTCACCCGTTGTTGCTAACTCTCTAAGCATGAACTTTAAGAAATGGCTTTCTTCACGTCGTAGGTGGTTTGATATCTGATTAAAGTTAGTTATAATTGTCTTGTTACCTTGTAACCTACCGTGAACTTTAGGTATTTCAAAACGACTGTCTTTAGCAGTTACTTTTGGCAGCAACTTGTAAGCCTTTTTAAGCATATCTTCGTATGTATGTTTCCAAGCCATACGTAGAATTGAGAAAAGGGCTTTATAAGACTTTCAGTTTGCCTTTGCGAGGTTCATAGACTTCGCCTTGCTTAAGTAAGTCGATTATGATTATGCGAGCCTCTTGTTCAGAAAGCTTGCAGTCAGCGATTACTGCTTGCATTTCTGCACCATCACCTGTATCTAGTTTTGCTATAAGTTCTAGGAAGTTAGGATGTTCTGCAGTGTTAGCTGCAGGCTCTTCTGTCTTTGTTGGTTCAGTAGGTGGAGTTTCGTTAGATTCGGTTGCGCCTACATTTTCTGTTGGAGCTGACGTTGGAATTTCTGAGACAGGCTCTGACGGTGTAGGTGCCTCCCTAACTTTTGGTTCACCACGTTCTAGATGCCAGACAGTTAGCCAGTTAGGATCTTTGATCTCTCTTACGAAATCAGGCGCAAGATATCGTTCATCATTATACTCTTTGATCTTACCAATGAACTTGATCAGTTTGCCAATCTCTGCAGCATCTATTTTTTTGACATCAGGTCCAAATGCTTTTGCGCGTATGGTTTCAGTTCCATCATCAATAGTTATTGCGCCATAGTTGCCATCTTCAGATAGGAACTTTCCAACAACTGTAGCCATAACATTTACTCTAGAGACTTGCTTATCGTCTAATACAATATAGTTTGGGTTAAAACCTTCTTGTTTTATGTAGTTACCACTAACTACATCAGATATCCAAACTCTGTATGCGATTGATCTATTCATTACCATTTTGATTATATCTTTTGTACTAAACCGTACTTTGGTGAGAAAAGATCACCGGTCTTAATAAGATTTTGTATGATCTCCTCTGCTTTAGCTTCAGGTATTCCTTCACTGATCGCATCTTTTGTTATGTCAGTGATTGGAACAACTTTTCCAAGCTTCGTTTCTAGTTTGTCAATTATACTTTTAACAATATGTATTCTCGACCGTTGAGTTGCTGTGATTCCTGTACTGATTCTGTCAATATCAAACTTACCTGTCTCTGGATCGGTTCCAACCGCTTTCATACATGACTGCAATAAGTCTATCGCTCGTTGAGCATCTTTCTTTGTAACTGTGCTGCTTAATCTGATTCGTGCAGATGATTCTGCTAATCTTACAAGTGCTTGTAACTGACGAGCTGAGATTGGGATTGGTTTAACTTCAGATTCTTCTCGAGCAGCAGCACCGCGTAAGTCAATGTAAAACTTGAGGATAGCTTCCTGTGCCGCATCAGATAGCTTTGGGAAGCAGTGTTGTTTTGCATATGCAATGTACTTTCTAAATAAATCTCTTTCAATATCCGGCTTCGCAGACTCAATATCTCGTTGAAGTTCTAATACATGTTTAGCTATCTTTGTATCTTGTTCAACATTAGGTATATCACGGATCGGAAAGATTAAATCAAATCTGTTGATCAACGTAGCAGGTAGATCAATCTGTTGTCCGATTGGAGAGTATGGATCGAATCGCCCGAACTTTGGATTTGCTGCAGCAAGTACTGACGTCTCTGCACGTAAAGTTGCTTGAATGTTTGCTTTAGCTATTGTAATCTTTTGCTGTTCCATAGCTTCATGCATAGCACTTCGGTCTTCTGCACCCATCTTGTCCATCTCATCAAGACAGATGATACCTTTATTTGCGAGTACAAGTGCTCCAGCTTCTAGCGCCCAACCTTTCATAAATTCATCTTTGACAACACTCGCAGTAATACCTGCTCCAGAAACACCTTTTCCAGAAATATATCTTGCTTTTGGAGCTAGATTTGATATGTACTTCAGCATCTCAGACTTACCAGCTCCAGGATCACCTACTAAGAATATATGCATGTCACCTCGCATCCGCGTCCCATCAGCTCGCTCTTTTGCAGCTCCACCAAATAACTGCATAGCTAGAGCAAGTTTAATCTCGTCATGACCCATGATTGATGGCGCAACAGATTTAGTAAGTTTGCTATATATCTTAGGATGCTTTGCAAGCTCTTTGATAGTAGTCTCTTCCTCAGGAGATATTTCAATATCTCCGAATTCTTCTTCTACTGTATCGAGGTGATTTACATCTACGAGTAAATCGTACTTTGTTGATTTTCCGCCAGTTGCTAAGGGAAGTTGTACCTCTCTAATTATGCCAGTTATAATGACCTTGTTTCCAGGATCTCTTTTGTGAGCATCGTTTGGATCTAATAAATCTGCAGAGAGAAATGCTGCAATTCTGCTAGATTGTTCTCCACCAGTTAATGATTCGGGAGTCTCTTCGACTAGAAGACGTTGCATGTCTACAAGTCGTTTCTCTTGTAAGTTGAATCTCCCTTTCTTTCCACAGCTCGGACACTTAGCCGGTTCTTGGAACTTGTTTTCAGTTTGTTCTTTGATTATTGTTTGATTACATGCAGGACATAGGAAATAGGCGCGAGTAACTTTTGGACGGACTGTTGACGCCTGTCTGATTAGACCATCGATATGAACTAGCTTTCCAAGATGTTTACTTCGGATGTCTCTGATCCTTACATATTGATTCTTTGGAAGACTGAATATCCGAACATTAATTTTCAGGCTATCATACTCTTTAGGTAGATCAAATTCTTTGATAGCTGCTTCGAAGTATTCTATAATTTTCTGAGGATCCAGAAGAAGTGCATCTGCTATGTCAATGTCAAACTTAGCAATGTCTCCGAAGTCGATCTCCAAGCTTTCTTTACCTCGCTTGACAATCTTCATGAGGTCTTTGTAATAGTATTGCTCTATGAAAACCCGTAAGCGATCTGTAAGATTCTTCTCGATATCCTTGACCATAGGTCAGACTAAGACTAAGGTAATTAAAGAATTTGTATGATCTATCAAATTTAAAATAAAATAGAAACAGTCTACTTATTTAGTGGACTGCTTTTAGCGTCTAGTTCGCCTTCTTTAATTAGCTGCTTTCGGAGTAATAGAACGGAGTCTTTGATCTGTTGTTCGCTTTTTGCACCAGTTATAACTATCTTACCTGTTCCGAAAAGCAGGAAGGTTATGTTTGCAAGAACTGACTGTCCAACTAGTTTGTATACTAATCCGGGAAACTGTTCTGGTTCGTATTCTGTATTGTCAAACTTAAAGACAATCTCATTCAAGTTAAGTTTTCCACCGACTGAACCTGAAGCAACCATATTCTGGACTTCTATGTCGCGAGCTTTTGTAACTTTGATTCCAACCTTTCTTAGTTCATCTAAGATCTTGTTGATAGCTTTCTTAGCTTCAGTTATTGATTTTGTTCCAGTACAGATAATCTTTCCTGAGCTGAATAATAAAGAACTTGCCTTTGGTTCATCAATTTTAAAGATGAGACCTGGAAACTGTTCTGGATTATATTCTGCTCTATCTAGTTTAGTAGCTAATCTCTCTAAAGGTAGATCGGTGTCAATGCTTGCTGAGACAACAACGTTCTGAGTCTCTGACCAGACCTTACCGTCAGGACCTTTAAATTTAGATTTCTTTTTAACTGCATCCATGTATATCGTCCTTTTATAAAGACTCATCTTTATAAAGCCTTTTAGAACACTTCGGGGTAGGAACACGTTTTTGCTAGATTTTCTATGTTCGACTAGATGCGTTTTAAGCCAATCTCGATCTTCTTTGAGCGGACAGTAAAACTATCAGTGTGTTTCATTGTGACTTGCGCAACAAATTCTAGCTCAGAAGCACCAACTCGTTTCTTAATCTCTTTTGCAAGTTTTCTGAGACTGACTGTAAGACTAACTGGCGCAGCAACTTGCAGACTGATCTTATCTGCTTTTGTCAATCCCGAAGTTTTTCTTAATGTCTGAGTTTTTCTTACAACCTCTCGCATAAATCCTGAGTTGATCATGTCAGTAGTTTCATGTGTATCTAAGTAAACTGCAATGTTCTTTTCTTTTGCACTACTTGTCTCATCAGGTAGTTTTTCTTCGATGATTAGATCTTCTCTTACAAGTTCATGATAATCAGATTTGATCTTCGCAGTAACTTTGCCTTCCTTATCAAGATGTTCTATTATGCTTTCAGGACTTTCACGAGTAATGTAACTGACTAACTTAACTACATTATTACCAAATTTTGGCCCTGCGTTTGCAAAGTTTAGTTTGATATTGTAAGAGACACCTTTCATCTCACGAGACGTTTTAATTGCTAAAACATTTGTAAGTTGTTTAATCAAAGTTTCATGTCTCTTTATCGCGTCTTTAACTGCTTTAGTTCTTGTTACAATTGTGGCTTCTTTAACTGGCCATCTTACTCCACGATTTGTTTTCTCTCGAGCAGCAAGTATCAACGAGATTGTTCTACCTACAGATTCAAACTCTTGTTCAAGTTTCTTGTCAATAAGTTTTTGGTTAGCTTTTGGCCAATCAAATAGATGAATTGATTGTTTAGTTTCGTACTTATTGAAAACATCTTGGTAAAGCTTCTCTGTTGTGAACGGAACAAATGGCGCCATAAGTTTTAGCAAGTCAAGAGTTACATTGTAGATGACATATTGCACTTCTTTGCTATCGATCTCGTCTCGGATCATCTGACCATAGGTTCTAGATAGATCATTAAGGAAGAAATCTTCTATTGAATTAGCTGCTATAGATTGTAATAATGCATCTAAGTTTTTAGTTACACTTAACTTTAGAGACTCCATTCGAGAGAGTAACCATTTACTTTTAGCACTGAGTTTTGTAGGTTTAGTTGGTTTTTTAGTAAGATTCAAATCTAGATAGTTTGTAAAATTCCAGAGTACATTTAATGATCTTTGTTTTTCTTTTGCAATATCCCATCCAAATAGAATTTCTTTTGTTGGATCTTTTATTGTGTATAACCATCGTACAACATCGGCTCCGACTTTATCTGCAGCTTCATCAAACCATATCGCATTTCCCCAACTCTTGTGCATCTCACGGCCATCTTTATCTTTTACTAATTCGATTGTTGCTACATTTTTGAAGGGATACTTTCCCGTGAGTGCAACACCATGTAATATCATAGCGTAAAACCAACAACGATATTGTCCCGGTCCGCATTCAACAATTAAGTCAGCAGGATACCATTCATTAAAGTATTTCTTGTTCTTTTCCCAATCCAATGTAAAGAACGGAATCATACCAGCATCTAACCAAACATCTCCAGTGTCAATAACTCTATTTACTACTTTCTTACAACTAGGACATTTAATCTTAACTTTATCTACCCACGGTCTGTGTAGTTCTTTAAGTTGATCATAACCTGAAACAGATTTCTTTTTTAATTCTGATTTACTTCCAATAACTTCAATATGTCCGCAGTCACATTCCCAGATCGGAAGAGGTAGTCCCCAGTATCTCTTACGTGAGATTAACCAATCACTCATATTTTTAAGCCAGTTGTCTTCATATTTCTGTCCTTGTTCGGGAACCCATTTGATTTTCTGATTTTCTTCAATTAACTTTGGTCTGATTTCATCCATTGAAATATACCATGCAGGAACGACTCTGAAAACAAGTGGAGTCCTACAACGTGTACAGTGTGGATATCTATGACTATACTTTTCTTTCTTGTAAAGAAAACCACGTTTATCTAAATCTTCAACAACTTTTTCATTCATATCAGAAGAACTTTTACCAGTTAGCCAACCATAACCTTCAATATATTTACCAACTTCATTTAATGGTGATGGTGCAGGAAGTCTTTCACGTTTTCCTAAATCATGATCTTCTGGACCGCAGCCAGGTGCGATGTGAACAATGCCTGTTCCATCTTCATCACTAACTTCGTTCCACTCTACAACAATGTGTGGTGCAGGACCAACATCATCTGCTGACTTTGCGCCACTCATGATGCTGCTTTTCTGAGCAGGTAGATTTTTGTAAGGCATGTCATAAGTTTGTCCAATAAGATCAGTTCCTAAGAACTTGTTTAGAACTTTGTATTTCTTTCCAAGAGTTGCTTCTGCGCGACTCTCTGCAATTATGTAAACTTTCTGACCAACTTGTGCTTGAACATAATAGACATCGGGATGAACTGCTAATGCAACATCTGCAGGAACTGTCCATGGAGTTGTTGTCCAGACTAAGAAGTATTCCTTCTTTTTACCGCTAACTGGGAACTGCATATAGATTGCAGTGTCTTCTACATCTTCATAACCTTCAGTCGCTATAGCATGTTTTGATTCAATGCTTGCACATCGTGGACACCATGGAACTGAATCAATTCCTTTGTAGAGCCATCCTCGTTTGTAACACTCTTTCAGGAACATCCATTTGTACTCATTAGATTTGTCAGACATTGTATAGTAAGAATTATCCCAATCCATCCATTGTCCTAATCGAATAGATTGCTCCGTCATTAATTTAGAATACTTTTCAACTCTTGCTCTACACGCTGTAACAAATTTTAGAATGCCATATTTTTCAATGTCGTGTTTACCGCTGAAACCTAATTGTTTTTCAACTTCCCTTTCAACCCATAGGCCCTGACAATCAAATCCATTCTGGTATCGCTGATGAAATCCCTGCATTGCTTTATATCGTTGATATAGATCTTTTATAGTTCTAGCTGAAGCATGATGTACTCCCATAGAATTATTGGCAGTTATAGGACCGTCTGTAAAAGAAAAGCGCGGACCTTTTGCATTCTTTTTTTGTAGTTTGTCAAATGTTTTGTTCTTTTCCCAGAATGCGAGTATGTCTCGTTCAAAGTCTTGCGGACTATATAGTGCCATTACAAAACAACTCCTGTAGAATTTAAAACGGTTTGGTGACTAGATGTATTATTCTTACAATATGATGGGGTAATCACCTTTTACCATGATCTATTGAATGAATAAATGCTTTTAAAGTTTCTGGTCTAGCGTAGACTGCATGGCACTAGAGATATGGACTGAGAAGTATCGGCCTAAGACTCTTGATCAGGTTAGAGGTCAGGATGCAGTATCATCTAGACTTAAGGCTTTTGTTAAATCTAAAAATATGCCGCATCTATTGTTTGCAGGACCGGCAGGTGTTGGTAAGACTTCAGCAGCAGTTGCGTTAGCTAAAGATTTGTTTGGAGATAATTGGAGTACTGCGGTTTTAGAGTTGAATGCGAGTGATGAGCGTGGAATTGATGTTGTAAGAAACAAGATAAAAGACTTTGCTCGTTCAAGGGCGATCCAAGATGTTCCATTTAAGATTATTTATTTAGACGAGGCAGATTCTCTGACAAAAGATGCTCAACACGCATTGCGTAGAACTATGGAAGACTATGCACAAAGCACGCGTTTCATATTGAGTTGTAACTATTCTTCAAAGATTATCCCTCCGATTCAAAGTCGATGTGCGATCTTTAGATTCAAGCCACTCCCAAAAGATATTATGATTAAAATCCTAACCGAAGTTTCAGAACGAGAAGGGTTGATGATGACTGCAGGAGCACTTAGCTTCTTGTATGAAGCTAGCGAGGGAGATTGTAGAAAGGCAGAGAATCTATTGCAAGCTTGTTCCGCAATTGCGCAGGAGATTGATACTAAGATTGTTGAGCAAGTAGTTTCGTTTGCAGAACCAAAGGAGGTCGCAAGTGTTATCGAGAAAGCTTTGGCAGGAAAATTCCTAGATGCAAAGGAACGACTCTTCGATGTTATGATTAAACACGGTCTGAGTGGTATGGATGTTATTGCTCAGATTCAAAAGCAGATATGGAATATCGACTCACTTGATGAGAAGATCCGATTAGAACTTATCAAGATTTGTGGAGATTATGAGTTTAGGTTAGTTGAAGGTTCTAACGAGTTTATTCAACTAGAAGCTATGATTGCGCAGTTTGCGCAGTTTGCTAAAGGTAGCTGGAAACTTCTTCCAGATATTTCACTTCTTCATAGACGGAAAGAGGAGAAAGATGATGACAGATCTGATTGACGGCCAAGAAGTAGATATAAATGATATTCGTACACATCGATTAGATCCTTATCTGAAAAAAGCTCGAGGATACGTACATGCGCGAAGTACTGGTGTAACTGTCGAACAAGAACCGTTTTACGAAAGAATATTTGTTTTAGTTGGCGACCTTCGAGAAGGTGGCGTAGACGGGGGTATAAATTATCATGTTAAAGTTAGTAGACCTACAGAAGCTGCTGAAAACGCAGGCATATTATGTGAGTCGACAGATATAGAGCTGCTTATCGCACATCATTTAGTTGGGCACGAGACAGTTTTTGTTGAACTATTGGAAGATGAAACTTTGGGTACAAAAATACCAGCCGAAGAACCTCAATGAAGTTATTGGTCAGTCTAGCGCAGTAACTACTGCATATACTTTCTGGAAGCTTTTCAATAGAGCTCCTAAGAAAGCATTATTGTTATATGGTCCACCGGGCTGCGGTAAGACTTCATTAGTTTATGCATTAGCTAACCAAGCGAATTTAGAGATTGTCGAGATCAACGCATCAGACTTTAGGAATAAGGAACATGTTAAGCAAATATTAGATCCTGCAACTAAACAAGCAAGTATCTTTGGAGCAAGTAAGATTATTTTGATTGATGAAGTAGATGGTATGTCTGGCCAGAAAGATCGAGGTGGTGTCGGCGCGGTTGTTGATGTGATAAAGGAGACAAAGTTTCCGATATTCATAACTGCGAATGATCCGTGGTCAGATAAGTTCAAAACCTTACGAAATCATTGTCAATCAATCGCGATGAATAAGTTAAGTTCTCAGATGGTTATTGAACAACTTACACGTATATGTAAAAGCGAGGATGTAGTTTTTGATGAGATCGCAGTTCGAAAATTAGCTGCAACAGTTGATGGTGATCTACGCGCTGCAATAAATGACCTGCAATCATTAGGTGCAGATGGCAATATCTCTGACGAAGATCTTTACCTTTGGGATCGTGAGCGAGACGAAGTTATAACAGACGCGATGCGATTTATCTTTAAGAGTTTTGACTCAAAAAAAGCACTAGCAGTTTCATATGACATAAAAGAAGATATCAATAGTCTAAACCTGTGGCTCGAGCAGAGCATACCTTGGGAATATGACATAAAATCTATACCTGCTGCAATTGAGTCGGTGAGTATGAGTGACGTGTTTCTTAAACGTATTCGTAGAAGACAACATTGGCGTTTTTTGAACTATGCTCGAGTATTATCGGTTGTAGGTGTACAACAGGCAAAGAAAGAATCTAATAGAGATGTTGTTATGTATAAGAAACCTAAGTTGATCATCCGACTCTGGCAACGAGCAGCAAAGAAGAAAAAAGCACAAGGTATCGCTGCACAGTTAGAAGGTAAGCTTCACTGTTCTGCGCATGTTCTGCAGAGAGACTTCTTACCCTATCTCAACTTCATCGAGCAACACAATAAGCGCATGTATAACAAGATAACAACTAGTCTTGGGATTTAATCACGAATTGTTTCTGTAAGTGGAAGTCGTGCTATAACTCGATCGATAATTTCCATTTTTATGTGATTTAATTCATTTGGGCTAATACTGTGCCGTTTCCTACTTGGTGTGTGGCAGGATACGTTTCTTAATGAAACTTCTTCCCAGTGTGCTGCTAAAAGATCCTTAAGCGTTTCGTCTACAGCAGTAATGCCTGGAGCATGTTCAACTAAGATACACTGTGGCGTCATCAACCAGACTTTAGCACGGATCTTACCTGATCTATCTTTTCCAATATCAACGCGGGGACTGTCTAATAGCGACCAGATTTCATGTTTAGCTTTAGCAGCAAATCCGTTTTGCATATATATGTCTTGGATATGATCTATGTCGAATGGTAATGATTCACGAAAGTAATACCAATTCATGCACGGAAAAGTTATCATACTCATAAAAGTAAGGAAACATTTATACGCTTTACGATCTCCTATTCGTTAGTTTTTTAAAGGTGAAAAATGGATTGAAGATGGGCTAGGTTGGCTGATGTAGGTGCGCAGCTGTTACCCTAAATCATCTTTATGGGAACTGAAAACCTGTGGGCGGCATACGTTCCGGTTATTGGCCTCATCGTTGACGTCGAAGCGTCGCCTCTGTTGGTATTACGTTCATGTGAACCCGGCCAGGGCAGGAATGCAGCAACCGTAGCTTGTTCATAATGTGCTTCAGAGATACGGCGTGGAGTTGGCTTTGAGGAATACCAGTAGTTGGTTCATATGTCAACTTCAGGCTCGCCCACTTTTATCATCTTTATATAAGTAGTTAGAAATAGCGCCGGGGATGGGATTTGAACCCATGAACCCAAGGGAACGGCCTTAGCAGGGCCGCGCAGTACCAGACTGTGCCACCCCGGCATAATCTTTTGACAAAAGTCCTAATTGATCTAAGATCAATGGGACCACGCTAACGTCTTACGTTAGCTCGGATTAATCAAAAGATGTCATCTTTACTTTGTTCGATGACATGTAGAAAAGCATGTTTATTGGTTTAAAATGTTTCTGGAATTAGAATATGGGGTGGGTGGGATTCGGACCCACGATCTCACGATCTTCAGTCGCGCGCTCTCCCAGACTAAGCTACCGCCCCAATGTTAAAAGTAGTTAATGAGACTGTTTTAAAGGTTTTGATTAAGAACTAATAATCTTCATCAAGTATTGGTGAAGGTGGAATGTATGGATTGCGTCTACCTTCAATATCCTTTGCTATTAGGAATAAAGAGTGTCCAATTGGGTGCTCTGGCTCAAATTTATGTTGAGTTTCACCACATATCGTAATACATTGTCCTGCTCCGATCTTATATGTCTGTTGTTGTGGTGGGAATTTTGTGTTGTCAAAATGCGGGCTTAGTTCATGCGGTATGTTTGGTGTTCCAATAATTAAGATTCCATCGTTTAAAAATAAGTAGTCTACAGTCGTTGGTAATTTTATATAACTCTTGAACTTACCCCTTACCCTAAGAATAGTTTGATCTGTTGCTTCAGGGTCTAAACACATCTCTACTCCTTTTTCACTGCTTTGTACCCAACCTTCGTTTCCAGTCTCGAGCATTACTTCAGAGATCGTTTTAGTAATTTCTTTTTGTTCTTCTGAGCAGTCTCTTGCGGTTACAGCAGATAAATCTGTCATATCTGTATTTGGTTCAAAAACCTTATAAGAGCTTTGATTTGGTAAGTTATTTATACAATTAGCGTATCTTGCAGATATGGGTGAGATTAGTTGGCATTCTCTTTCTAAAGAGCAAGTTTTCAGTGAACTGAAGTCTAACGAAAAAGGTTTATCTTCCAGGGAATCTACTGAACGTCTCAGAAAGAATGGACCAAACGTGTTGAAGAAGGCTAAAGGTAAGTCACCTCTTTTGATCTTTGCTGAACAGTTCGAAAGTCTGTTAGTGCTACTTCTGATTGCAGCAGTACTTATTTCTGTTGCTGTTGGTGAGATGGTTGACGCAGCAGTTATAGCGATTATTGTTATCGTAAATGGTGTGCTGGGTTTTGTTCAGGAATATCGTGCAGAAAAAGCGATTGAGGCTCTGAAGAAACTATCTGCACCAAAGGCCAATGTTATTCGTGATGGAAAGATACAGATAATTGCTGCTCAGAAGCTTGTTGTTGGCGATATCATTTTGGTTGAAGAAGGTGCGAGAGTGCCTGCTGACGCACGTATTATAGAATCTTTTAGCTTGCAGATAGATGAATCAACGCTTACTGGCGAGTCAACGCCAGTAGAGAAATTAGGTGATAAAGTTGTTGCCAAGGCAGCAGTAGCAGACCGTAAAGACATGATATTTATGAATACTGCAGTTACTCGCGGTCGAGGTACTGCGATTGTCGTCTCTACAGCAATGGATACTGAGATTGGGAGAGTTGCTAAGATGATACAGGATACTGATGAGCGAGATACACCCTTACAGAAAAAACTAGCACATGTCGGTAAAACTATTGGAGTTGCAGTTATACTCATCGCAGTCGCTATCTTTGGGTTAGGTATGTTCCGTGGTGGAGAGCTCTTTGATATGCTAATAACATCTATTGCATTAGCAGTCGCAGCAGTTCCAGAAGGTTTGCCAGCCATTGTTACGATTACTCTTGCGTTAGGACTAACTCGTATGGCTAAAGCTAAGTCATTAATAAGAAAGCTACCGGCAGTTGAGACTTTGGGAGCTACCACAGTTATTTGTTCAGATAAGACTGGAACTTTGACAAAGAACGAGATGACTGTACAGCAGATATATGTTGACGGAAAGATTGTTACCGTTACTGGCGCAGGTTATTCGCCTGTTGGGCAGTTCTTTTCTGGAAAGAAAAGTGTAAATGCGTTAGCTAATCGTGCGCTAAGTCTGGTGCTTACCATTGGTACGTTATGTACAACTGCAAGACTTGAGAAGAATCGTCGTTGGGGTGTATATGGTGATCCAACTGAAGGCGCGTTGATTGTTTCGGCGTATAAAGCCAAGATTCTGAAAGACAATCTACTTCGAAAGTATAAACACATTGGAGAGATTCCATTTGATTCAGTTAGAAAGTTAATGACTATCGCGTATTCAACTCCGACAAAGAAGAAGATAGCTTACGTTAAAGGGGCTCCAGAACTTTTACTTGCTAGATGTACGCATATATTCAAGAACGGATCTGTGAAAAAGATTACTTCAAAGGACCGCAAGGAGATCCTTAACGCTAACCGAAAGATGGCGGAAGGTGCTCTGCGAGTTCTTGGTATGGCATATCGTGTGCTGCCTGCGAATGTTACGAAGTTTGACGCAAAAACCGTAGAGAAAGGGCTCGTTTTTGTTGGTTTGCAAGGAATGATTGATCCGCCAAGAGAAGAGGTTAAACCTGCTATTGAGATCTGTAAGAAAGCAGGGATTCGAACTATTATGATTACAGGCGATCATGAAGCAACTGCTAAAGCAATCGCAGATCAGTTGGGGATACTTGATGGTGCAGAGGTTATGACTGGCGCTGAACTTGATCGATTGAATCCAACAGAGTTTTACACGAAGTTGCGAGGTATTAATGTGTATGCACGAGTCTCGCCAGAACATAAAGTAAGGATATTGAAAGCCTGGCAGAAGCACGGAGAGGTAGTTGCAATGACTGGTGATGGTGTTAATGATGCGCCTGCATTAAAGAACGCAGATATTGGTATTGCGATGGGTATTGTTGGAACCGATGTCGCTAAAGAGGCAAGTGCGATGGTTCTGCAGAACGACAACTTCGCTACGATTGTAAAAGCGGTTGAAGAAGGTCGAGGTATATATGATAATATTAAGAACTTTATTCGTTATCTACTTTCATCAAATGTTGGGGAGGTTCTTACGATTTTTGCAGCTTCATTGATGGGATTGGCGCTACCTTTGATCGCGGTGCAGATACTGTGGATGAATCTGTTGACAGATGGTGTGCCTGCATTAGCACTTGGTATTGATCCGCCGGAAAAGAATATCATGAGCCGGCCACCTAGAAGTTCGCAGGAGTCTACAATCGACAAGCAGATGTGGGCGTTTATAGCAGTTGTAGGTGTTGTGGTTATGATTGGTACTGTTGGTGTTTTCTATAAGTATCTAGCACAAGATTTGGCGTATGCTAGAACGATGGCATTTTCTACGATAGTAATGTTCCAGATGTGGAATGTCTTTAACTCTAGGACTGAACGAAGTGTCTTTAGTCGGTCTTTCTGGAATAATAAATGGTTATTGCTAGCAGTCTCTAGCTCAGTTATTTTGCAGTTAATTGTTGTATATGTACCGTTCTTTAACGCAGCTTTTGGTACAACTCCTCTGGCGGCGCTAGATTGGATATGGGTGGTAGGTATTGGTTTCACAGTCGTTTTGGTCAGTGAAGTATACAAAATGGTAAAGAGTAAGGCTTAAAAAGCAATAAAGTGTACTACTAATTAATGAAAGTAGTAAAGTTTACAGCACTAGCAGCACTTTTCGTAGCAGTATTTGTAGCTAGCATTGGATTCAATGTATTAGCTCATGAAGGCGCACACTATGCTGTAGCAGATCTTGGTGGTAATCATCCAGAGATGCACTTTACTCAACCAGACGATAATATCAGTGGTTTTCTGTCAGCAGAGTCAAACATCGCATATGTTCAGTATGAATCAGAACACTCAGAAACCGTAGGTACTGACGCAGCAATCGCGGTTGCAGGACCTCTGGCAAACTTAGTAATTGCGTGTTTAGGACTTTTGTTTTACTTTGGTGCTAATCGGAGTGACGTTAGTAAGATCTTGTTATTAGTATTGATTACCGCATCTTTTGTTTCATTTGGTGTAAATATCTTACCGATCTCGCCAAATGATGGATTCTATGTTTGGCAGTTCCTATTCTAGAAAGACTTTTAAGTAGACTCTCTTAGCATGGTTATGGTCAAAACAAAAAAAGGAGACTTTATCGAATTAGATTTCGTAGGTAGGATTAAGTCTACAGGCCAGATATTTGATCTTACTGTCGAGGCTATTGCTAAGAAAGAAGGTATAGCTGCGCAAGGTAAGTTTGAACCAATGGTCGCGTGTATTGGCTCAGGACAGCTAATCGCAGGTTTTGACGTCGCAGTATCTGGAAAAGAAGTAGGTGCAGAGTTTGAGTTTGATCTTAAGCCAGAGGACGCGTTTGGTAGAAAGAATCCAAAATTGATTCAACTAACTTCATTATCTGTGCTAAAGAAGAAGGATATCAATCCAATTCCAGGTATGCAGTTAGATGTTGATGGTGCTATGGCTACCGTTAGAAGTGTTTCAGGTGGCAGAGTAATACTTGACTTTAATCATCCACTTTCTGGAAAAGAGTTACATTATTGGGCTAAGGTTCGTAAGATTATAACGGATAAGCAAACGCAAGTGGAATCTATAACAAAGCTCTTAGGTATTCCTTGCGAAGTTTCCATTAAGGAAAAAACCGCTACTCTGAAGCTAGATCAGCAAGTTCCTAAACAAATTACTGACGTGATTTCTAAGGAGATTGAGAAACACGTAGCAGGCATTAGTATCAAGTTCGCGGGATAATTATCTTCTAAAAGCTAGGAAACCTTATAAAAAATCTAGCACTAATTCTGGTATCATGGAGTCCTTTATTGAGAGTGCGCAAGAACGTGCAGATCGCGAAGCTGAACAACAATCTACAAAGTCTACTTCTGAATCACAACCCTTTGATTTTGGATTTGGCGGTTCTGATCCAGAACCACAACCACAACCAGTCACACCTTCTTTTGCACAACCTGCACCACAACCAGCTGCAGCACCAAGTTTTAGTTACCAAGAAGAGTCAAAGCCACAGATAAGTGCAGATGACGAAGAACTTCAGAAGATTCTTCAGGCAAAGAAGGCTCGAATTAAGGTTGTTGGATGTGGTGGCGCAGGAAACAACACGATTACACGTATCGCTGAGATCGGAGTTATTGGCGCACAAACGATCGCAGTAAATACTGACGCTCAAGATCTATTAAAGTCGATCGCAGATCGCAAGTTATTGATTGGGAAGGAGATAACCGCCGGTCTTGGATCAGGTTCCAACCCCGAGATTGGAAAAGAAGCAGCACATGAGTCTGAGAATGATATTAAAGCCATCTTAAAAGATTCGCACATGGTTTTCTTAACCTGTGGTCTTGGTGGTGGAACTGGAACGGGATCCGTTCCAATAATTGCTGAGATCGCAAAGAAGTTAGGAATACTAACTGTTGCAATTGTTACACTTCCATTTACAATGGAAGGTCAGCAAAGATACGAGAATGCTATGATGGGTCTAGAGGCTTTAGAGGGCCTTGTTGACACACTTATTGTAATACCAAATGATAAGCTAGTTGAGCTAGCACCAGATCTACCTTTGCAGACAGCGTTTAAGGTTGCAGACGAGATTCTTACTAACGCAGTAAAGGGGATCGCAGAGCTTATTACAAAGCCAGGTTTGATCAACTTAGACTTTGCAGATATTAAGGCAGTAATGTCTTCTGGCGGAATTGCTATGATCGGAGTTGGTGAGTCAGATACAGAACACCGCGCAATCGAATCAGTAGAGAAAGCGATTCAAAATCCTTTGTTAGATGTCGAGATATCTGGAGCAACTGGCGCACTGATTAACGTAGTTGGTGGCGCAAACATGAGTCTAGAAGAGGCTCAGAAGGTTGTAGAAACCGTATCCGAGAAGCTTGATGATAACGCAAAGATCATCTGGGGAGCACAGCTTAGCCCAGATCTTCAGAATACTGTAAGAACTATGCTGGTCGTAGTTGGTGTAAAATCACCGCAGATCTTCGGACCTCGAAGAACATATTCTGATAAGAAGCGAAGAGACCTTTCTGAACACCTGGGAATTGAGTTTGTAGACTGACCACGTAGAAAAAGCTTATAAACCTCTTTTTATGGTTCTTAATATGGATTTAGATAAGTTAGAGATGCCTAAAGTTAGTATAGGATCACCATCAGAGTGGCCCGACAAGCTAAAGCGAAAACTTAAAGAATGGCGAAGAGTATATAGAATCACAAAAAAGCCAGACCGCGAGGAATTTATCGCAGTAGTTAAGGTCACTGGATTGGGTATTATGATCGTAGGCGTCATTGGCTTTGCTATTTTCCTGGCTGTGGAGTTGCTCAAATAACTGCACAAATTGGCTAGCAATTGGCTAGTCTCAATCGGAGATTAAGATGACTGAAGAAAAGAAAGCACCTGTAAAAGAAGAAGAGATGCAGGTAAAGTTGTATATTGTACGTACTGCAATTGGCAGAGAAGACCAAGTAATGGACTTCCTATCTAGCAATGCAAAAAAGATGGGTAGCGTACATAGTCTAGTCTATCCACACGGTATGAGTGGTTATATTCTTATTGAAGCAGATAGTGATACAGCAGTTAAGCAGATTGCATTTAGAGTTCCGTATGTTCGAGGTATATTACCAAAGCCAGTTTCATACGAAGAGGTTGAACATCTTATTGAGTTTAAAGCAGAGAATGTTGATATTCACCTGGGTGATATTTGTCAGATCATTGCAGGTCCTTTCAAGGGCGAGAAAGCAAAGGTCACAAGAATCAATACACAGAAAGCAGAGATTATTGTCGAGTTGTTAGAAGCAGCAGTTCCGATCCCAATCACAATTGCTTTAGATTCTGTAAAAGTTATTGGAAAGAAAGACGATTCTGAAGACTAACTAAGCTATATGTGCTGCACGAGTAGCTTCGTTTACAAATTCATGTGCAGGTGTATCTTTCTTATCTGTTTTAACACCTTCATGGGCTAGAAGTTCTTCAATCCATGGGACGTGTACACCGCGCATTATTTTATGATTGCTTAAAGGACGCATACCTGCTTGCTCGTGAAATTGTGTAGTATCTTCTTTAACATAATACGATCGTGCATTGTATAATGAAAATTCTGAACCAGTTAAGACCATTTTTTTATCTACACCTACCTGTACATCAACATCATCTGCAAAGATAATAATGTCGCCATGATAGATAGCATCAAGTGACTGATCTGTATGAAATACTGCAAGAGTGTGTTTTCCAATACAAGCACCTTTCTGAAGAAGTTCGCTTGCTTGCATGGTTTCCCTGTTTGTCATACGTCTATATGTAACATAAAGCTTAAAAAGGACTCGAAATAGGTCTAACAATGGCAACTGAGACAATTGATTTGCTGGTAAATGGTGGGAAGGCGTCCGCAGGTCCACCTCTAGGTCCTAAGTTAGGTCCTACAGGTATTCCAGTAAATAAAGTAGTTGACGCAATCAATGAAAAGACTGCTGAAATGAATGGAATGCAGGTGCCAGTTAAGGTTACAATCAACAAAGACGATAAGTCATTTGAGATTTCTATTGGTACGCCACCAACAGCTGCGCTGATTAAGAAAGAATTGGGATTACAGAAAGCATCTGGAAAAGCACAGCGAGAGATGGTTGCAGATATACCAATTGATAACATAATCAAGGTTGCTAGAATCAAGTTCGATAGCTTAAATGCTTCAGATATGAAAGCAGCTGTTCTTGAGCTTATTGGAACATGTACTTCTATGGGTATTAAGGTTGAAGGATTAATGCCAATAGATGCAATTAAAGCAGTTAAGGAAAAAAATGAGTGGGAAGCTAGAATTACTGGTAAGAAGAAGCTAGAAGAGCACTCAGCTGCAGAGATGAAGGCAAAGCAAGTTGAGATGCAAGCGGAGATCGCAGAGCACCGTGCAGAAGATGCTAAGGAAGCTGCTGAAGAGGCTGCAGAAGAAGCTGCTGCTGCACCAGCACCTGTTGAGGGTGAGGCTAAGCCAGCTGCTGAAGGCGAGAAATCTGCTGAAGGCGAGAAGAAAGAAGAAGCTGCACCAGCTGCGGCCGCTAAGGAGTAATCCTCCTGGCGCGCAAGTGTTTTATATTATGTTTTGGAGGTTTAATATGGATCATGTAGATGTCAAAAGGTTATTTTTCGAACACTTTTCTAGCTTAAAGCATAAGAAGCTTCCAGATGTACCTTTAATTCCACCTGAACATGATACTAGCTCACTTTTCATTAACTCAGGCATGCAGCCATTGAAGCCTTTGTTTATGGGGTTGCAAAAACCACCTGCAAGTAGGTTATACAACAGTCAGAAGTGCGTTCGAACGGGCGACATTGATGATGTTGGTGATAATAAGCATCTCACGTTTTTCTTTATGCTTGGAAACTGGTCGATTGGTGACTATGGTGTTACTGAAGCTGCACAGTTTGCTTACGATCTTTTAGTTAAGAAGTATGGTATGAATAAGAACAAGCTTTGGGCTACTGTTTTTAAGGGAGATAAGAAGCTAGGATTGGGACGTGATGACAATATGTTTGCTGCCTGGCAAAAGATTGGTATACCTCGAGAGCGTATTTTTTTAGCAGATGCTGAAGAGGTTTTCTGGGTAAGTGGCAAGACTGGACCGTGCGGACCAACTTCTGAAATGCACTATGATTTTGGAGCATCCAAAGGCTGTGGTAAGAAGAGTTGTAATCCTACCTGTGATTGTGGTAGGTTTATGGAGATATGGAATCCATGTGTTCAGATAAGTTATAATCGGAACGCTGCAGGCAAGCTAACTTCACTTAAACTTAAGAGTATTGACGCAGGCGCAGGTTTTGAGCGGATTGTTGGAGTGTTGCAAGGTACTAATGATGTTTTTACGACAACTATTTTTAAACCTTTGATACAACAGATTGAGAAGCTATCTAGTAAGAATTACACACACAACAAGAAAGCTATGCGAATAGTTGCAGATCATGTTCGAGCATCGACTTTTATTGCTGGAGAGGGTGTAACGCCGGCTAGAAAAGATCAAGGATATGTGCTTAGACGTATAATTCGGCGTATGGTACGTTATTCTAAGCAACTTGGAATAGATCGGTCCGGAATTAAACAACTAGTGCGCTTTGTAATTGATGATTTTAAGAAAGAATACCCTTACTTACAACGAAATAGTAAGCAGATAGCAGGTATCATTGGCAATGAATATGATAACTTTAACAAGACCTTGGAGAAAGGAAGTCGTTTGCTGGCGCAGCTTATGCAGACAACTAAGGGGAAGACCTTGCGAGGAGTTGATGTTTTTCATCTATATGATACCTATGGATTCCCCATGGAGTTAACGCGAGAGCTTGCTGCTGAAAAAGGCTTTAAGATCGATGAAAATGGCTATGAACGAGAGTTTGCTAAGCATAGAGAGGTCTCAAAGAAGGGCCAGAGTAAGAAGTTTGTATCTGGACTTGCAGATCATTCTGAGATGGTTATCAAGTATCATACTGTAAATCACATGCTTCTATCTGCACTTCAAAAGGTCTTGGGTCCAAAGGTAACTCAGAAAGGAAGTAACTTAACTGCAGAGAGACTGCGGTTTGACTTTAACTGGGGAGAAAAGATGACTCCTGAGCAGCTAAAGAAGTCAGAAGATATAGTAAATAAATGGATTAAGCAGGACGTGCCGGTTACTATGGAAGAGATGAGTGTTGCTGATGCTAAAAAGGCAGGTGCACAGGGCGTTTTTACACATAAGTATGGCGCTAAAGTTAAGGTTTATACTATCAAAGGCATATCAAAAGAGATTTGCTTAGGCCCACATGTTAACAAGACAGGCGTACTAGGTCAATTTAAAATTGTAAAAGAGAAGTCTAGCTCTGCAGGTGTTAGACGTATTAAAGCTGTTTTAGAATAGCTATCTTCGCATAGCCTCTCTTTGTAGTAGAAGAATGTCTTCAGTTGTTAGCTTTTTCTTAGACTTAAGCTTGTCTTTGACTTCTTCAGTTTTCTTATGTATTGCAGATATACTGCGTCTAGCTGGATTAAGAACAACCTTATCTGCGACTCCAGACCAGTCTTTCAGAATTTTGCTTAGTTTCTGATTCATCTGACTAATCTGACCTTTTAGGTTCTTAAGAACCAGTTGTACGGTGTTTCTTTGCGCCTTTATATTTGCAATGTCTTTTGACAGCTTTGTTAGGTCCTCAAAGATTTTTGAGCTCTCTTGCGCAAGTTTCTGTATCTCACTGTGTATATCGTCAGCTTGTTTTTTAACAACTCGGGCGTCGTTGAACTTTGTTCTGGAAGATTTCAAACCTTCTTCATGTGCTAAAATCTTGTTAAGATCTACTTTGAGCTTTTTGATCTGATCCATGATTTTCTTTTCTTTATTGAAGCTTAGCGCTTCTGTTTGCATGTTATATTCTAGATCTTTTATCTGCTTTCTAATTGGACCTGATGACGGAACATTATGTTTTCTTCGTTCTCTCTTTTCATCATTGATCTCAACAAGTGATTGATTGAATCGCTTATTAGATTCCTCACGATTTTTCTTCAAGGTAATAATCTTCTTATCGATTTCAGCTTTTTGGTCTTTGAGCTCTTTAGCTTTACTAATTAAAGAATTAAGTTGTTTATCTAAGTCGTTTTTTTGTTGGTAATGCTTTTCCTTTTGTCCGCCAAGTTCCTTAAGGTTTGCACTAATTGTTTGTATGTCTTTTCTTAGATTTTTTGCTTTCTGTTCTACCTCAACGTTGTTTTCCACTTTTGTATCTCCCTTTTTTGGAGTCATTGTTAAAAAAAGAGGCTTACGCCCCCTTTCTTTGACATGTCTGCTTAGCCGAACAATGCGCCTAGACCTGCAGCTGCTTCCTCTACGCTAGCTCCCTTGTCTTCTTCTTTCTTTTCTTCTTTCTTTGGGGCTTCGTTTGCGGGTGCAGCACCACTTGCAACTGGTGCAGCAGCAACAGTTGTTTCAGCGATGGTCTTGTCAATATCTACATCGTTTAGGGCAGTTGTAGTAGCTTTGACTCTTGCATCATCAGCTTTTACGCCTGCAGCAGTCAATGTCTTCTTTAGGTTTTCTTCGGTTATCTTCTGTCCTGCTTTGTGCAGTAACAGAGCCGCATATAGGTATTCCATTTTATTGTTCTCCTTTTGGATTATCATCTGCTTTAGCTTCTACGTTAGTAGGAGCCTTTTCAGATTCTTCTGATTTAACTTCAGTTTCTGAAGTTTCAGATTGTGATTCTTGAATTTCTTCTGTTTCAGGTTTGGTTTCTTTCTTAGGTGTATCTATAACAGCAGGTACTTTAGATTCAAGGGCATTAGCTTGAGCTTCTGCTTTCTTTATCAAGTATTCCTTTGTTTCGTCACAAAGTATTTCCGCACCCATTGCGAGTTTCTTAGCATCCATATGTGCTTCTTGTACTTTGATTACAGCAGTTTCTGCATTAAGAATATTTGCACCGAGAGCCAGTTTCCTGGCATCGAGGATTGCATTTTTAAGATTCTGAGTGTATTCATCCATATCAATATTCAAGACTTTGCGTTCGAATAGTTGACCTTCTTCAACAGCAACGACTAAGTTTAGTCCAACCTTCATTGGTTTGATATCTAATCGAGTTAGTATGCTTGCTGCAGCAGCCGGAATTGGTTCGCCTTCTTTGACAACTAGCGAGTCTTTCTTGACTACAACCTTTCCACCATCGATTCCTGCAACAATATTCGCAGCACCGAGATCTCCAATAATTGGACCTGGTGCAAACGGAGTTGGACCTTCTTTTACCCAGATGTCTTCTGGAGCAATCTGGCCTGTCTTTGCTGGAGCAGATGTCATGTTTTCTTTTAAGATTCTGAATAACTCAAACGCGTTTTTGTTAGTAAGAATGATCGCAGGCATACCTTTCAGATGATCGCCAAGCTGCTTTAATTTTGTCTTCCCACAAGTTTCTAGTGCGAGTCGAATCAATCTTTTTCGAGTTATGATAAGTTTAATATCATTTTTTATCTTTGATCTTATGATCTGACTCTCTCTACTTGGGAGATTCTCGAGATTGATTATCGCTACAGTTGTGTATTTTGGAAGTTCTGTAGATATCTGACTAACTAAGTCTTTCTTCCATTGTTGTACATGTGCTTGTGGTTTTTCCATTTACTCTACTCTTACGGGAGCTCCCATAGTTGTTTTGATTATGATGTTCTTGATATTCGCTTTACCTCTAGGAAGTGCATGTTCAAGGTGATCTATTGCAAATATAATGTTTTCAGCTAGCTTCGTTTCATCTAATTTTTCGTCACCAATTCTACAGCTAGCAACTGGGACTTTGGAGACAATGATCTTGGATGTATTTTTCAAGATATTAACTATTGGTTCAAGGTTCGCGTTTGGAGGTACTATCTGTCCACCCTTTGGATTTGGCATTTTTCCAATTGGACCAAAGTATTTTCCAAATGCTTGCGCGATCTGAGGCATTATTGTTGCTTGACCAATAAAGAAATCATATTTTCTAGCTAGTTTTCGACTCTTTCTTGAGTCACTGTATTTTGAGAAATTGTCTGTGATTACTGCTTCATCACATATCTTGGCAGAGGCTTTCATCTCAGGGCCAATTAACGCACAGATTGTCGCATCTTTTCCACGACCATTTGGCAGTCTTAAGAACTCTTCAACTTTTGCTTCTTTCTTGATATCAAAGTCTTTGAGATTAATGATCAAGTCGATTGACTGTGAAAACTTACGCTCTTTTGAACTTTCTTTCACTTTTTTGATTGCGTCAAGGATTTTTTGCTTGTCCATTATATAATTCTGCTAACAGAAAGACTACAACTCTTTTCGGCTGACGCCTTCTGCCTAAGCAGTTAATTGGGATTTCCAATATGCTTTTATAAATGTTGTGGTAATGAATAGCATGGCAAAGAAGACGCTAAATACAAAGCCGTTCTTGCTCTTTGTATTATCATATACACTCCTTTTTTACTTCTTAGGGCATCTAGACGCCATGCATAGTTTGGAGTTATCTGATGACTTTTACTTTGGATTTCTGACGCTTGTTGGTCTATTTATCTTCTTAAGTTTGTTGGCAGCATACCGACTTGTTGAAAGTAATTCAATGACGTTCAAGAAATTCGCGATTTTCACTGGATTCGCTACATTTATCCTACCGATCTCAGTATGGGGTCTGGCTTGGATTAGTTGGTTTTCAATTAAGAGCGGTAACTTGATTCTTTGGAAGATTGGCGCGATTAAGATAGCAATACCTTGGAGTATATTTATACCATTTCACCTAGCTACAACATTAATATTCGTAGTAGTGGTTGGTTATGTTACATATCATAAGCTTAAGCTGTAAGATATGCTGTCAAGTATTTTTTCATCAGAGTCTGTTTTAACTTGATAGAATGGCAGCCAGCAAGCTTTTTTAGAATTGATCTTGATTCCAAATGCGTTAAGGAAACCTTTAAGTTGATTTTCTTTAACCTTAATTGGCAGCTTTTCCGCATCAGGTAAGTCCATGTATTTAGGTCTTAATGGGAATGATACTTTTTGGAAGTTGGCAGTCATATCATTATTAACGCTAATCTTATTGCCAGATACAGATAAGAGTTTCATTCTAGCTAATGAACTGACGGTGCCAGACGCCTGACTAAAACCTAAACCCGTTTTAGCAAAGACCTCTGAGATAGTTGTTGGTGAGGTCTGACTTACAAGGTCAAGGACCTGCTTTTGAACAGGAGATAGATTAGATACGTTGGTTGGGAGTCGAATAGCTGTAAGCTTATCTGTGAGTGAGAATATATGCATGTTATGTAGGTCAAATAAGATATCAAATGTGCGATTACCTGCTGAGCAGTTTGCTAGCAAACATGGATTGAGTACTACTGTGATGTTTTTTATATCAGATTTTTCTAGCGTCTTAATCTCTTTAATTCCGATCTTTGGCTCAAAAATGTAAGCGGATTTTTTAGCAAAACTTTTCCGCGCAACGTTTGGTGTGACGTCTGCTTCTACCTTTGTTTCTGCTTTAGTTGGTTTGTAATCGCTTACAGATTTATTTAGATCAAACGTCTTTGCGCGTCCACCGTGTTGGCTTCGTCGTACGCGAATATCGACAAATACAGGGTAATCTGTTGCACCAACAAGTAATGCTTTTCCGACAGGTAAGTTTCGAATCTCCCGTTCAGTTTCAGTAGTTATTCCCTCAAATGAGTTTGAGATGGCCTTTAAGTCACCTGGATTAGAAACTTGCATTGCAATCTGACTAGTACACTGACTTAGGACAGATTTGTCAACACGTGCAGGCCTCTGCGTGATTACACTTAATCCTAAACCGAACTTTCGGCCTTCTGCTGCAATAGTTCTGATTATTCCAGATGATTTCGCTTCACCATAACCACGTTCGGGACAGAAGTTGTGCGCTTCTTCTATGATCATAAAGAACGGCGGGACTTCTTCGCGCTTTCGTTTTTCAAAAAGTTCATTAAGTAGAGATTTTACCGCTATTTGCTGTAGCTCGGGTGGAGACCCTTTGAGATTGATAATAGAAAGCCGATTTGGTCTGATTAAGTCAGTTACCTTTGTCGGACTAAATGAGAATAAGTTTGTCTTGATTAGTTGCTGAAGTCCGGAGATGATGTTCCATTTTGCATTGGATTCGATTAAGTTTAGTTCTTCGATAATGTCTTCAAAACTTATTTTGGATTTGGTTTCTTGTAGTTGATTTACTGTATTGTGTATTAATCCAGTCTGTCCTGCAGATATCTTGAACGGCATTGATTGAATTATGCCATATGCTTCTTGAGGTATCGCGAGCTTTAATTGCGTAGCATCACGGTTTATTTCCGTATTAATAGTAAACTCTTTTACAATATTCGCGAAACCCTTTGGAGTTACACCATATATTTTGAAGTACTTCTCGTCATCTTTGTTGTCGTTAGGATACTTTATGTTTGAGTACTCGCCATGTGGATCAATTACAATACAAGGGATTCCATAGTTAGCGAGTTCTTCAAGTAGAACTCCAATAGTGTAGGATTTACCTCCACCGCTTTTCGCTAAAACTGCAAGATGCTTTGTAACTAATTTTTTTGGATCAATATATGCTTTGAGTTTGTCCTTACCTTCAAGAAAACCTAAGTATAGCCCTTCTTTTTTGATACCAATGATATTTGAGATGTAATAATCATTTGCTGGGAAAATCTGTGTTCCGTGTGCGAGAGGTGTACGCGGTTTTCTAAGTAAACCTCGCTCATTTCGATAACCAACTATAGAACATATCGCAGTTGTCTGTTGTCCACCTGCCTCAATTTCTAGAACTTGTGAAAGAACTGGACCTACCTCCAGGTGGTTTGCAACAATGTAATCCCATTTTTTGACAAGATTCTCTACCTTGAACCTAAAATCGTGAGTGGTAGTTCTACCGAAGATATTACCTAACGGCTTCATGAGTATAATTACTGCATCTGATTTTTAAGAGATTATAGTTTCGGGTGTACAGTTCAAATCCAGTTTACGTCAACATCATCGGTGCGCCAGTTCTGTTCAACTCGTGAGTCATCCATTTTGTAACCTGCGCGGTGTTCTAGAATACCTTGCCAGGCAATCATTGCGCCGTTGTCTCCAGCTAGACTCATCGGGACAACTGCAAACTTGACGCCACGTTCTTTGGACATAATTTTTAGCATCTCTTGAAGGCGAGAGTTTGCTGCAACTCCACCGGTTAGAAGGATTTCTTTTTTGTTAATGTGCGCAATAGCTCGCTCCGTTGCTTCAGTTAGTTCTGCAAAGACAGTCTCTTGCGCTGAGAAACATAAATCTTCAGTTTCGTGTTTTCCGCTTTGAACTAACTGTTCAACTTTTGTTTGGATCCCGGAGAACGCAAAGTCCATACCTTTGATTGTGTATGGTAGTTCGATGTAAGTCTTGCTTTTTTTAGCAAGTTTATCGATCGTAGGTCCGGCAGGAAATCCCATATTCATAGCTCTGCCAATCACATCTAAGAAGTTTCCAACTCCAATGTCCAGTGTTTCTCCGAAGACTCGATATCTGCCTGACGCAAGTGCGAGTATTTGTGTGTTAGCACCTGAGACATAGAGTGTGATTGGATCTTTGAATCCAGAGGTGAGTTTTCCAATCTCAATATGTGCGATGCAGTGGTTAACTCCAATTAGTGGAACTTTGAGAAGACTTGCAAGGGAACGTGCTGCAACTGCACCTGTTCTAAGACAGGCACCGAGACCCGGCCCTTGTGAGAACGCTACGATGCCAACATCTTTCAGCTGAATCTTAGCAGCTTTCAGCGTCCTATCAAGAACAAAGGGATACATAAGAACGTGGTGCTGAGCTGCTTTGCTCGGGTGAATACCACCTTTGTCGGTTGTAAAAGTAGATTTTTCGTTAGCTAAAACCGTACCTTTTTCGTTGACTATACCTATGCCAAGTGTATGGGCGGTTGATTCTATTCCTAAACATAGCATAAGAATTATATACTACAAAAGACATTTAAGACTTATGAAATCCTGGAGAACGTTGTTGATCTTTGGACTGAGCTTCCCAGTGTTTTATTTTATATCTAGGAGATTACCTTTAGTGGCGTTCTCTACAGAAGTTGTTACACTTATGCTTACGATTATCGGAATACTTTTTGGTTTGATTGTAAGTTTTTACATATCAGGTCTCTGGAATCGTCACGTACTCATGCGTGAGCTTATGGCAGGGCATAGCGCAGCCATGCAGAACGTGGTTAAATATGTAGATACTTTCTCACACAACGAACGCTTCAAAAGTAAGATACGTAAGTTTATTGAAGAGTATGTTATTTCATGTATTTCTATAGATGTTGTTGAGCAAGAAAAGTCAACACCGTATCTCTACAAGATATATGACACACTTAAGATGATACAAGTTAAAAAAGAAACAGACTCAGTGATCTTGAATAGATTGTCTAATTCACTAGAAGTCGTAAGTGCAACGGGTCAGAAGATATTTATTATTGGGAAAGAGTCTCTTGGATCTGCAGAATGGATATTAATATCTTCTCTTTCTATCGCCATTGTCGTTTCAACATTTCTTCAACGAACTACTGATCCAATTACAATGGTGCTTCCAACGATTTTTCCACCAATAATTCTACTAATCTTTTTTATCATATATGATTTGGATAACTTGAATCTTAATGAAGGCGTAATCTTTATTGAACCGGATGAGCAGATACTGGATGCATTAGGTGTCGAGCGATACTATCGGTCCAAAGATGTTAACGAAAGAAGAGTGGATGTGAAGCTTCTGCCAAAGAAGTATCGTATAGAAAAAGATCTTCCACATAATTTAATGGAAGTATACAAGACAGTTACAGATTCAAAGTATTACAATTATTAAAATGGTGAACTTTACTCCGTATGAGGTCAATCTTTGTTTATACGATCAAGAGAGAACTCGACGTTTTAAGCGAGCAATACATAAGGTTGTCAAGCCAGGCGACGTAGTGGTTGATGCGGGCAGTGGCACAGGTATACTTGCTATGTTTGCTGCACAGTCTGGAGCAAAGAAAGTTTATGCTCTGGAGTTGAATAAGCGTTTCATAAAGATCATCAAAGAAAATGCTAAGCGCAACGACTTTGACAAGATTATTCAAGTAGTTCATTGTGATGCAACTAAGTACAAGCTTCCGGAAAAGGTTGATGTTATTATCTGCGAATTATTATCCACTGGACTTTTCTTTGAACCTGAAATACAGATCATAAATCACCTTAAGCGATTTCTAAAGAAAGGTGGTAGGACTGTTCCGAAGGAATGTAGATCCCACATACAGTTGATAGATGCTCAGAAGGAACTATATGGTATTAAGTTAAATTATGACAGTCGAGAGGTAAACTTAGTTAAAGACGTTGGTGTTACTGAAAAAGTTCCACTTGATGTATTGGAGTTTGAGAAGAAACGAGAACCAGTGATACTTCACAAACCAATCACTTTGAAAGGTACTCGTGATGCAATTGCTAATGCAGTAAAGATAACAACTAAGTCGGAGCTAACAGATGGTATCTATTCAAAACAGACTAAGTTCTTATTTCAACCAGAGATTATCTATCTTAAAGAACCTGTTGCAATAAATAAATATAAACGTTATAGAATGACTGTAAAATATGCCGGTGGATCTGATTCACTTCACGCTAAGTTTAGAATAGAACAATTATAATTCTAATTTTGTCCAGCGGAAACCAGTAAGATCTTTCTTTAACCGATCTTTCACAAACTTGTAAAGTAGTAATTTGTTTTTGTGAAAAAGTAAAAAATCAGTAATTATGCATTAACTAAAAGTGGAAGTAGTACTGTTGCGTCCCCTTCAATAGAAACGTGTTTTGCTTTTTCAGTGATCTTGCCCCAAGAGATTGCTTCCTTTGTTCTTGCACCGCTGAGTGATCCATCTGATTCTGGAGCTGTTGTGATCTGAACTGCATAGTCCATCCCACCTCTGAATTGGTTCCACCAGATTGTATGATGCTTTGAGATTCCACCACCGAGCATTAAGGCACCACTTTTCTTCACTTCAAATACAATGTTGGCTAACTCTTGTTCATCTTCAAATAGGTTGATCTTGAAGTCTCTATGATTTTGCCAGAACATCCAAAGTTGACTGCCCCATGAACCATCCATCGGTCCCGGTATGAAAACGGGTATCTTATTTTTCCAAGTCCAATAGATTATGCTATCTTCCCTGTTTTTATGTTTTGAGATTGCCTCTCCAAATGCCCAAACTAAATCGCGAGTTGACCATTCTTTCTTTTGTTTGTATAGCTTTTCGAGAATCGGAAGTACGTTGTTTTCAAGAACCTCTCCATAGCATTCATTTGGAACAAAGACGTTTCCTAATCGATTGATTCCTCGTTGATGTAATTCTTTATCATCTGCATCGAATCGACCTTGGCAATAATATTTCCAAAGTCTTGCTAGATCATGATCTAAAGTTCCGCAGGTTGTAATCAGAACATCGACCTTCTTGTTTTTAACTAGATCTTTGATTACACCGCGCGTTCCGGTTGCACATATGCATGCGGGAAATGAGAAAAATACTTTGCAGTCTTTGTCTTTTTGCATCTGCTTCCAGATGTCTGCACCGTCAGCTAGTTTCTTAGCAGTAAACCCACCTGCTTGTGAGAATTGCTTAAGTAGATTACTAATACTGTCTGTTGGCTTGATGTCCTTTACTTTCTTCATGTAGTATATGCTGTAGAATCTATTTTAAAAGTTAACTATTTGGCAACTTTTTTATAAATCCCGCAATATTGTTTTTTTATGGACATATTACTGATTTTTCTATTGGTCGCGATTGTAGTAATTCTGTTGTGGATAATCAGTAGTATAGGCCTGATTGAGGAAGAAAGCCCTCGTAAAAAAAATAAGCAAGTATATGAGATTCTGGTTGATGCTGCGCGAAGAGCAATTAGCAGTACAGATCCTTTGGCTAGAGAAGAACATGTTGCAGGTCTTAAAGCAAAGATAGAAGAGATAGATGCACCTATTGGCGACGTGCTGTTGAATTCAGCCTTAGACTCTATTGTGGCGGGAAGTTTAGCACAGGATCACTATCATATGATTAGAAAGACTGAAGAGCTGTATGGCAGAGATGTTGCTGGTGAGATGTATGTCGGTAATCTTGAGGCGCATCACGATCTAAATACAACGGGTGCAAGTAAACCTGCGCGAAAAGCACTTAAGAAAGCTCGAAGAAAATATCTAAATCTTAGTACAGGTAAAGCTAATACTTAACCAATGTATTGGCGTCTTTTTTCTTGGTCGTCGTGCGCTAGTTTTCTAGCTTGCATAAGTATGCGAGTTATTTCTGTAGAATAATCTGTGAAGCCATCTTTAGCTTCTATTTTTGTAGTTTTGCTGTTCTGCTGAATATTGTCAATTTCTTGAGAGACACTACGTAATCCATCACTTTCAGGTGTAACTCCCATCATCATCTCTATACTTGTCTTTTGTATTGTTCGTAGTGATGCTGCTACAGGACTTGCTGGTTGAGATGCCTTTTGCCGAGCATCCTGGCTAAGATGAGATACAATAGTCTCACGTACTAATAGGTTATTAGCTGAGATTACCTGTTGATCTGTTGGACCTGTCATCGTAAAGTAAAAATCAAGTTTTGGTTTAAAAAGTTTACTGTTGCTTGAACTCTGTAAAACCACACTTACCGCAATGGTATCGGTTCTTGTGCTCGGCCATGAAAACTGCAATGCCACACTTTGGACACTCTCTTTTGTTCTTCTTACCGTTTTGATAATAATCTGCTTTCTTCGTCGACTTTGAAGGCTTTCTCTGTTTTTTCCCTTTTACATTCGACTTCTTTTGTTTTCCCATTATTCAGTAGCCTCCACTTTCTCTGACGCAGTCTGCTCCGCAGGCTTCTCAGGAGTCTGCGATGTTTCTTCTACAGGTGCAGCAGTCTCAGTCTTTGGTGCTCCTTCGGCTTTAGCTGAAGGCTCTGCTGGGCTTTGCTTAGCTAGGTCTTTCTTTGGCTTTGGGGTGTTTCGTTTTAGAATGTACTTTGATTCCTTTCTTTCTAAATCTTCTTTTGACTTGTAAGCGTGTGCAAGTCCTCGAATCGAGTCTTTTCCAAACTCAGAGTTTATGCTAATGATTGCAATTGTCTCAGCTTTATGACTGGTCTTTGCAGCGATCAGTTCTTTGATCTCTTGTCTCTGTGGTGTTGCTCCAGTTCCAGCACCTCTAAAGGTGATATCTTCTCTGTCGAAAAGTGCGTTTTTATCCTGCTTAATAATATTAAAATCCATTTTACCTCAGTGCATATTCCCCTGCAGCGTCTAACTTCATCTTCTTTGCGATCTCTGATCTTGATGCATCAATAACTATGACTCTACCTTTCCAACTTTCATTTAACTTGTCAGATTGACAGATAGGACACTTGTCTCCTGTTACAAGCCGTTTACATTTCTTACACATTTTTTTTGCCATTATTTTTTAGTTTTAGTTGCCTTAGCGATCTTAGCAGCGTCTTTTTTCTCCTTCTTTATTTGTTCAGCGATCCATTCGATCTTACCTAAGTATTCTTGTCTCATTGTAAGTCCGATCTTTGGCTCATCAGTGTCTTTAATACTTACAGCAACGATTCGTGCTCTTACTTTGTCTCCCTTCTTTAACACTTTCTTTGAGTCCTTTCCTTGAAGAACTCCTTCTTTGCTAACAGAGACAAAGTCATCCATTGTCTGTGATACGTGAACCATTCCTTCAAATGGTCCAAAGTCAATAAATGCACCGAACTTTGCTATGTCTCGAATCTCACCTTCAACGATTTCGTTAACTTCTGGTTTGAAGTGGATTGCAGTGAATATGACTTTGTAAAAGGCAGCTCCATCACCTGGAACTATGATACCTTCTCCAACCTTAATTATGGATATGATCTTGATTATTCTACCAAGTTCATTATCAACTTGTCCAATATAGTTAGTTTCGAGTTGATCTGCGATAGCCTCGCTTAAGTTGTCCCCAAATCGCTTTGGTTCTACTCTAACAACACCGTCAACTTCGGATAATGCGTACATGTTGTTAACAAGGAAAAAACGTGATTTTTAAAGCTTCCGCTCACCTAAGACTTCTCTTAAGTTCTTTGTCAAATGTTAGAACTGCGAATCCGTGCTCTTTAGCGTATTCTTTGATTCTGGTATCTGTGTGACCCTTTTCGAGATTGACTATCTTCCATTTCTTGTGGTCTATAATCTGCATAGCTAACTTGGCAGCAGCTTTGTCAGCACCTTTTTTCGCAGTTTTTGACAATTTTTCTAGTTCTGCATGAACTAAGTTAGGTATAAGAATCGGTCCGAAGATCTTTCGATCTAAGTCCTGCTTTTTCTTAGCAGCATATATCAATGCATTGGTGTCAATGATTGTGGTCATGATAACCCTTAAAACTGTACGTTTAAAACTATAACTATGAGTAAGAAAGCGGATTATACTAAGACGGCGCTACAATATAACAAGCGTTACAGAGATACACAGTTTGAGAAGTATCGGATCATGTTATCGGGTCTGAATCTTAGTGGAAAGATATTAGATCATGGTTGTGGTACCGGTCTTTTGAGCGAGTTTCTGAAGCGAGACGATCTTGTTGGTTGCGATAGTTCTGCTGGAATGCTTAAAGTTCGTGGATCTGGCGATCTTACTAATGTTGAGAAACTTCCGTACGAAGATAATCAGTTTGATCGAGTCCTGTCTTTTTCAGTTTTGATGAACTGCAAGAATCCTGAAAAAGCAATACTTGAGATCAAGCGAGTCTTGAAGCCAAAAGGCACAATTGTTTGTACGTTTCTAAAAGCTTTTGAGAGCAAGCTGAAGCCAATGATAGCGAAAAACTTTACGGTGAAGCTGGAAACAACTTGTGGTGAGGATACAGGTCTAATATTAGAACCAAAAAGTGTTAAACAATATTAAGTACAATTCAGTGTAGCTACTGAAGCTTAGACCCGTACAAATAGTTTGAATCTATCTTTTTCTTCAAGTTCATCCATTATTCTACGGATTACTAACTTCTTCGGATCTGGAACAGAGCTAACTCTCTTTTTTACATCTTCAAAACTTACAAAGGGTCTAACCTCGCGTTCTTCTAGCAGCTCTTTTGCGTGTCGCTTTCCAATACCGGGAAGTAACTCCAAAGTGTGTGCTCTAAGTGAGATTGGCCCAGAATAGTTAAAGAAGTTGACAAACTTTTCTTCATTAGCAGTTACCATCTCTTCAATGATGAACTTTAGCTCGCTTTTAGCGGTCTGTGTAAGTTTTTCTGCAGGAAGAATGCCTTTGATCCAAGCTATCTGATCTCGTTCGCCTTCGCCAATATAAACTTCGTCATGGGATTTTAACTCTATGTCAGGTTTTGGAACTAGTTCGAATAATGTAAAATGATCTTTTCCTAATGCTTGAACAACTGCTTCTTTCTGATGTAGTGGTCTAGAATCCTCTGGATAGCCGTTTTTCAAAAAGTCTAATACGATTGCGTTTTCCTCTTTCGCTCTCATTTTGTTCTCCGTTAGCTATCCTACTTTTCATATTTGCTCAGTGTTTGTTGTATTTTGTCTATGTTCTCTGGAGCAATAGTTGTCTTCGTACCAGCGAAAATAGTTTTTAGCTCGCTGATAGCGCGTGGCATAAGACTGACTATTGTTACTATATGTTCCGCAGTCATACGAGGTACTTCAAGTGACTTGAGTTCCTCAGTTAACTTAAGCTCCTGAGATTTATTAAGTTTGCTGAACTTGATCGAATGATCCATAGCTTTCTGTTGAATTGGTTGGAGTTCCTCTTTTTTGTTCTTTGGTTTGAGAATCTCAGCTATTTCACCTAAGCCGATCATTCTTGACTTGATTATTTTAAGTTCTGGCATGATTGTAGCTAGAGAAAAGGGGTTTTTAAAGTTTCCTTAAATGGACTGCCTTAGCTAAAACGTGCTTGATCTTTCTGATGTCTTTGATCTGAACTAAGTAAGCCTTTCCTTGCATTTTCTTGACTGTGCCTACCAGGTTTTTGAATCGCGGGTGTGGCATTGCACTATGCTGGCTAGATTCTTGCATAATTCGAACTCTTTCACCAATATCGAAAGTTCTAAGAATTTTAGTAATGGGCAACTTACCTCTATCTCGTGCTTTTTTTTGTAACTTGTGTCGTGTCTTGTATCTTGATCCACCGGTTCGTTGTACCATTTTAATCTTTGATTGAAATCAGCAAACTCTAGAGAGTTTGTGTCATGAGTTTCAACTTGTTTGTGTCTTTTTAAAGTTTTGTGTTTGCGTTAAATCGTGGTTTAAGAATTACATTCCAGGAAGTTTCATTCCAGCCATACCCTTGCCACCTTTCATCATCTTAGACAGCTGCTTCATCTTCTGAGGTGAACCGACCATCTTCATCATTTTCT
>JABICX010000016.1 GCA_018652045.1 Candidatus Woesearchaeota archaeon | reverse complement strand
ACAAACTTTTTGCAGAGTACCAATAGGCACCTCTGTAGCACCGATATGCTGTGTGATCTTACCTGCCTCTCTCTGTGCAAGAGTGGTTCCCCTAATATAATCTAGCAAGGTGGTTTTACCATGGTCTACATGACCTAATACTGTAATAATTGGCTGTCGAATCATAATAGAAATAGTCTGATGAGGTTTTTAAGGGTTTTCAGAAAGAAGTAGGTCTGCTATAACGTGGATTATGTTTATATGGTTGTGGCTCCATCTCGATAAAAGTAGGTACGGTTTCTGTAGCAGCAGTCTTTACGTCCACAATGGCGGATTTTACTGCTTCAATATCTACACCCAGATCAAATATAACTATCCGAGGTGCATCGCGATGTCTTTTTTCGAAAGAACGGTAGGCTGAACCGGGTCCTTTTGGTTTTCTACTTTTACCATCCCTTTTTTCATTAATTGTGAACATCTATTAAACCTAATCTCGGGATTTCCTTTTCTGCTAGGCCAGGTTAATGCATAAGCTAAGACTCTTCTATCAGCAGATACATAATATATTGCATTAGGCATCATACCCATATCAAAAAGACGCTTAACTTCAGCCATTCTGAAATCAGATTTACCTGTAACATCTTCCAAAGTATATTCGCCATGCAAGACCACATTCTCCTGTCTGCTATGTATAAACCCGTCAGGGACCTGTGTGCTAACTAAATTACATGTAACAATATCTGAGAGATCTGCTCGAACAAGTGGGTGTGGATCAGCTACTCTAACAACAATATCTCCAGTTATTTCGCGACCAAGTCGGTCTGCTAGAATGGCTCTATCTCCATTGTGTAGGACGGCGTAGTTTCTAAATCTGCCACAGTTTGCTTTGCCAGTGACTCTTGCTCTAATAACGTCTCCTCTTTGAGTATTCATCTGTTACTACCTATAGTATAGTTTGTAAAAAGCCTTTAAAAAGATACGCACTTAGCTACCTTATGGCAAATCCTTTTGTTTTGCGACCGCTAAAACGTCTGAAGCTTGAGTTAGATCTACTTACGATGAAACTCAATGAGAAGCAGAAACTTAAACGTAAGAAAGACATAGAGACACTACAAGACGAGGTCGAGAATCAAGAAGAAAGAATCAAACTACTTCAGCTCAAGCTTAAGAAGAAACAGCTTAAGAAAAAGCAAAAGAAGATCAAAAGAAAGCTACGATCATAAGATATAGTCTTGCTGTTTTTCTGAGTGCACGCTTGCTGATCGCAAGTTAATTATATGATGTTTATGTGCGAGTGAACGACCTTTTCCCATAAGTCCTTTGCTGACAAATAGAAGTATTATTCCGACAACTAGTGAAAAGGAACTTGCTCCCCAAAGAACGATCTTTATGCCATATATATCAGCTAGATATCCTGCAATAATTGTTACAATACCAACTGATAGCGCGCAGATCGCTCTGAACAGACCGGCTGTTCCACCATGCTCTTTTCTTGGAGTTAGATGCGATATTCGTGCAACTAATGGGCTCCATTCAGTATCATAACCAATACTCATAGAAGCACGTGCAATGGTGTATCCAATAATGTCTTTGAACATTAGGAATGCATATCCAGATATCCATGTCAAGAAAAATCCAGGTATGATAAGGAATTTAGCTGGGAACTTATCAATAGCTTTTCCCAGTGGATATTGTATCATAAAACTTACTAGATAGACTAGTGATAACAACATTCCAATCTGCTTTATTGAAGTCCCTTGATTACGCAGATAGATTGGCATATATACCCACCAAATACACCAAGAAATATTGTGTAGAACTCCAATTATTACAAGTGTTCTAAACTTCGCCATGTTTACCAGGTGCTTGTATTCAGAAATAACGTCATGCTCTAGTTTCTTAAGAGTCTCACGTTCATGTTTTCCATATTCCTTAATCACCATACTAATGAATATGATATTAACCGCACCAACTGCTGCAGCTAAGAAAAAGAGGTGGTTGAATCCATAATAAGCAATGATCATTCCACCAATGAATGGCGCTAAGATCTGACTTATCTTAATAATCATATTTGTATGTGCAATCTCAATTCCTTCGTGACCTCGATGGATCATATCATAAATATATGCCCAGAACGCGATCCAGAACAATGCTCCAAACACTTCGATTAACAGCCGGATTCCGATAAAGTGTATTGTTGATCTAGAAAGTACAACTCCAATTGCGAAAAGTGGGTATCCGATTGCTCCAAACAGCATAAGCGGTCGTCTTCCAACACGGTCTGCCATTGTACCGATAGGAAATCGTAAGACTCCTGCGACCATTGCTCCAAACGCAAACACAAGTCCGATGTTAACCAGACTGATACCCATACTGTCCAAATAGATTGGAAGAAAGCTAGAAACTAGTGTAAAACTAAGTGCAACGTTAAACGCGCATAAGGCACTAAGAATAACTTTCCGATTCATGTCTAACTGAAACGCTTCTTATTTATATCAATTACTCTCGTCACTAAAATAAGTTACATTATCGTATAACGGGCCTTTAGGAAGTTCTTCTATATCTAACCTAAAATGTGGCTTTGCTACTGTATCAATGTATAGTTTACCGCCCGTATTTTTTTCTAACCATGCTAGTTCAACGCTTCCAAATCTTTCCCGCAACATAACCTCAAGTTTTGATCTAAAATCTTTAAGCTCATCTTCAGGATAATTACCTCGATCTGAATGACCGGTTACATATACTTCAAACCCCTCTTTATCGTTATTTATTTCATCAACAAAAGTGGTAAACTCTTCCCAAGAATCTAAGTAGTACGCCATTATTGAATGAAATCGATATATTTCCGCAGTAGTACGATTTCTAATACCCATAACTACACATGGCGAGAATACATCTTCATATTGATCCCCAACAGATACAATACTATATTCTAAGTCACCGATTAAATTTTGAGCCATAAGAGTAGCACCCTAAAAATTGCTTAAAAGATTAACGGTTCTCATCTATTACGTCGATTATTCTCTCGACAACCTCGTCGATCGGAGGTCTTGCGTCAATAACTGTTAGAATACCTTGCTTATTGTATATCCCACGCAGCTTTGAATTACGTTTTTTGTACGCTTGGTAACGAAGTTCAACAACACGTGGGGTACTATCACTTCTACCTTTCCGTCCAGCTATCCGTTTTAGTAATGTTTTCTTTGGCGCTTTAAAGTAGATCACATAATCGATTTTGATATGTCTATGAAGCAGATCTGATCTCTCAGATGGACTCAGTATACCATTTAATATAAATCCCTTTTTGCAATCGGATTGTTTAAATCGCTGTATAAGAAGTGCGTCTGTGATTATGTGCGGTACAAGCAGACCTTTATCTATGTAAGGTTTGACTTTCTTGCCCAGAGCAGTGCCTTTCTTAACCTCTTGCCGCAACAGTTCACCAGCAGATACAGAAGGTATTTTAAAATGCTTGCCAACCAAAGCAGAGTAAGTACTCTTCCCCACGCCAGGCTGACCTAAGAATAAAATGTTCATATATATTAATCTATATACTGGTATAAATAACTTATTCAGAAGCTTCTGTCTCTTCTACTTCTTCAGTCTCTTCTACTTCTGCTTCAGGTGTCTCATCTAGCTGCTCAACAACTTCAGGTTCAGGTGTTGCAGGAGCTTCAGACTCTTCTGAGACCGGTTCTACGGGAGTCTCTACAACAGGTGCTTCCACCGGTGTTTCCTCAACAGCCACTACAGGAGCTGCTTCCTTAGCAATTCGATGCATAGCTATATCTAAAGTTGATACTCTAACCGTTCGGCCCTCTTTATTCTTAAACTCCTCAGAGTCCATTGTGATATCCTGTACACCAATCTGGTCTCTTAAAAATCGGCTTCTTACAACTTCAGCTACGTCAACAGCTCGGCTAATGAACTTTCCTCTTGAACTTATTACAACTCGGTTTGCTCCTTTTGTGGTAAACTGCATAACTACAGCTGTTACATAGTTCATGAATGGTTTTCCACCTACGAAAATTGTGTGATCATCTGCCATCTCTGTTACCTGTAATCATAAGACGTAACCTTTTTTTTATAAAGATTCGTTCAGTCTTCAATAGTCTTCATTTTTTTGGTTATGTATCCTGCGATCATGTTTCTTAACTTCTTAGTCTTTACATCGCTCAATTCTTGGACCCTTTGCTTATTCTCAGGAAAAGTTTTAGCTAGCTTAGCCTTATGTAATTCAATGAACTTATGTCCAAGTCTCTTAATCTGTTTTGTTCGGATACGACCCATGAAGAATGAGGTAAAAGAGGGTTTATAAGCTTTACTTTGATGCCATACGTCTATCGTCTCAGATCTAGTAAATCTGCACCCATGCTATGACGAGGCATATCTTTTTCTAGCGCTGTCTTTCCGATTTCCCCAGAAGTTATAGCACATAATAAACTGTCAACTGTTTCTTCGTTTAAATAAGATTGAAGCACGCTTACTGCTCTAGCAATATCGCCATGTAATAAACTTTCAATACTAATCGTAGGCATAGATCCTTGAGAGTTAAAAAGATCTACAAATGCATTCCATTCTCTAGCGTGAAGATATTTCATATCCTTCATGTTACCAACTACGACTTCTAGCACACCTTTTCTGCCATCCCTAAACCGAATTCCATGCGCAGTATCACTTAACGTAGGATCTGCTTTTCCCGTATGTATTTCATATCTAAAATAAAAATCTGATTCAAGAAAAAACTGTGTAGATTGACTTATTTTTTCCTTGTGTGGAAAAATATTCAGTATCTTATCCATAAATCCCATGATTTCACTGAATAAGTATAACTGCGTAAAACTTAAAAGGAATTCTATTTTCCAACCCTATGAATTAATATGTGTGGCGGTTTCTGGGGACACATATGGTTTCAGAATACCGCTTCGTACACCTGCGATAAAATTAAGTACATATTTCCGCTTAACTTTTTGGATAATTAATTTTTCGCTAAGTAACGTAGTAAGATTTTTAACTGAACCAGTTTTAGCTGTCTCGACAAGTTCATTCCAGAGATCCTCTCCGAAATTAAATGAACCGATACTCACACGAAGTCCCGGATTTCCTGGATTCCATTTAGTTTTTGCGTAAACAATTGGATGTTGTCTAATTCCAAAGATTTTTTCAGACATTCCAGGGTCTAACTGTCCGGTTTTTAGATTAAATTCTAATGTATATATGGGTTCGTAATGCTTAGCCAAAGCATCTCTTGCAGTATCTCTACGATACTCATCCACTAATTCTTGTATAGATTCAAACATACCTTTATTCGCAGAAAAAACTTAAAAACCGTTCGATACTGCAGCCTACTTTCCACAGACCAGTTCTATAACATCGCCATCTTTGAGAATATGTTCCTTGCCGATTGGTTTCTTGGTCTTAACATCATAGGCGGTGACAAAGTTCTTTACAAAGTCTTCGTGGATGTAACGCGCAAAGTCTAGGGTATTTGACTTTTGTGGAAAGAGCCATGCATCTGGCAAGATTCTACCTTTTGAGTCACCTAGCTTTTTCATACCGCCTGGGAAGACAACTATATACTTCAGCTCGTCAAACACAGCCATGTTTAGACAATCTTGAACTCCGGTCTTTCCGAGCTTCTTTAGAACTTTTGACTTTATGAAGTCAAGCGCTTTCTTCTGATTGTCAGAAAGCTTTGCTGGCTTAAGGATCTTAAAATCCTTGTTTCCAGGGACATACTCTATAAGCTCATGCTTTGAGGCCTCACGTAAGGCTAGCTCAGACTCTGCTGAACATGGAATGATCTTGTAACTTGGGAACTTCTTCTTTAGCTTTTTGATGTTCTCCTGTGCTACGGAAAGGTCTGCTTTGTTGGCTGCGATCACCATTGGTTTTGAAACCTGTCTCAACTCAGATGCAAATGCTTTCAGATCAATGTCCGTCCATTTGCTAATATCGTTATTCAACCCAAACTTCTTCATAGCCTTCTGGATCATCATTTCATTAATCTTCAAGCCTGAAAACTGCTTGTGTATCGCCTTAACTGAATCTTTGTGCTCCATCGCAGTAACTTTAGAAAACTTCGACCAAACTTTTTTCATCATCCCAAAGAACCACATATCGAGCTCTACCTCTAAGAAACGAACGTCGTTAGCAGGATCATAGCTGCCAGGTTTAACTGGCTCACCTTTTTCATTTGTTGAACCTGCTGCATCAATAACATGTATCAAAACATCTGCTGCACTTAGGTCGTCTAAGAACTTGTTACCCATTCCTTTTCCTTCATGAGCTCCAGGGACCAGACCGGCAACATCTAGCAACTTAACTGGAATAAATCGCTCTCCATTGATACAAAAACCCTGATTAGGATTACACTTGACCTTAAAGAACTTCTCAATACATGCGTGTCTTACAAAACCTACTCCTGAATTTGGATCAATAGTTGCAAAAGGGTAGTTAGCTATCTCTACTTCGGATAGTGTAGCTGCTTTGAAGAAGGTGCTCTTACCAACATTTGCCTTTCCAACTATACCAATTAGCATAATAATACTATGAGAATTAGGTTTTTAAGGATTCTTAATCAAAGGTTTTTTATAGTTTTCAGTATCTACTTTATCAACATGGCATTTCCGACAAAAATAGACATTAAGTATACGGAAAAAGCATCAAGACTTGAGTTACTAATACGTCTTGTTCTTATGTTTGTGTATGGAATAATTGCAGAAATATGGGGCATATTTGTTCTTGTTGCTTGGATACTTCAGTGGTTCCACATTCTATTCATGGGTAGAAGACACAAAAGCCTAGAAAATTTCATGAAAGGATTTTGGAGATACTGGACTAGAGTTGTAGCATACGCTTTGATGCTAACTGACGAAAGGCCTCCTATCTCAGGACAAGCCTAAAGTTTTTCTTTTTTCGATTGTTTTTTATATTT
>JABICX010000015.1 GCA_018652045.1 Candidatus Woesearchaeota archaeon | reverse complement strand
AGTTTTTCGTAATATAGGTATATCTAAATCTATTATAAAAGACACCTTGAAGGCCAGAGGATTTAAATTTGAAAAGATCCCTTGGCTTAATTTTAAGGAAATTTGGATCCAGTCTAAGTAATCTTTAAGCCTTGCGACGGGGTCTGGGTTGATCTCTGAGTGCAGGTTTGATATATCTGAAGTACGGTTTCTGACCCCTTCTTCTTTCTAGTGGAAGTATGCTTGTTCCAGGCATTAGACATAATGGGCCAACTTGTGCGGTCTTAACTGGATCTGCTCTTCCTGATCCAGGGTTCCATTTGCCACAGTTAGCAGCCCACGAGACACAGTTTAGATCCTCATGCCCTACAATTATACTTGCAACTAATGGATAAGCTAATTGCGCAGTTGTAAAAGGTGTTTTGATCGCTATGAGTTTTCCACCTTTATACAAGTAATCTTCGGTTGGTGTAGAATGAAGTCTAGCAAGTGGAGTACTGTAGTTAATTAAGCTAGATATTGGATAGACCTGACCAGAATCACCATATGATACAATAACAGGTGTATCTGCTTGGTCACATAACGTTTTTAGAGATCTAGGACCTTCGGGATCTGCTTCTGCTTTAGTTAGATGCATTCTAGGCATAGGGAATGCTTCAGTTTCGTTGCAGATACCGTTACCTAGATTACCACCATAAGAAAATCTTGATCCTAAGCGATTACCGGTCGGTTGACCGTGATATATAAGCGTCTGTTTCTTTGTTGGATATCCTTCACTGTCGTGCTCTTTTGTACCTCTCAAATACAAGCCATCCAACTTAAGTTTTGGTTCATCCGATATAGTTAAGCTACTTTCTGGAAAATCTCCTTGGAATTTAGGTTTACGTACCAGATCCTGTGCTCCAAGATGTGGTCGAGGTACATTCCAGATAGATTCACATAGATGTCCGATACCTTCATGAGCAGGTAGATGTGTTGGCATAGCAAGTGCATATTGTCCACCATTGATTTTGATCTGATATTTAGATCTTTCCTTGACTATCTCACGCATCTCTTCAGCAAGTTCTGAAGCATTGCTACAATCATCCAGACGTCTTTCTAAACTTACATCTATAACTGAATCATACAGTGGTGCAATCTTTTTAACCACAAGATCTTCTATTGCTCTCGGTCTAAAGGAAATGTGTCTTTCAATAATATGGTCGGGCTTTGACGTAGATCTTGCTGCGATCATGGCTACGTAAGAATGATTATCTTGTACAATATGTCCACCATCCGTATTTATCATGAGATCAAGATCTGTTTCAATTGCAACACCAACAACACAACCTTTGACTTTTGAGGCAGCTAGTAAGTCTTCTTTCAAATCGTCAGGCAACTCCCATTCAAATAATGGCGACTCGCTCATATTTTCGAGTGTCTGACCGTCATCTTTTGTTGGTAATGGTCTTATATATCCACGTGTTACAGGTCTTAAGTGGGCATCATTCATACCACAGCGTCGTAAGAAACCATTGAAATTAGATAGTAATCCGAGTTCTGCAGATCCCGAAACCTCTCCAGCACAGAATCGTACGTTGTTGTTATTTACACCCCATGCTTTAATATGCAACTCACTATTAGATGTGCTGTTCTCAACCTTTCCTTCGACCATAAGTTGTTTCTTAGAGTGTCTAATTCCGAAAGTAGAATGTGCTTCTTGTGAGTCTCTGAATTCGCTACGCATCCAACGATCTACTGCATTCTCGAACTCTCTATCGATGTTTTTTGCCATTTGACTACGGTATATCGCCGTTTCTTCTTCTGAATGTTCGGACGCCTACCAGCGGTAATGCTGCTAAGGGACCTACTTGTGTTGATGGAGTATGATCCCATACGTCTTCAGACATGGTGGGGTTACCTTTACCACAAGCTCCAGTTGTAGTGGTTACAAGTTCTTTGTTCCCCATGACTGCGTTTTCTAGTGGCATATAGCAGCTCCCTGCAATTAAGAATGGGTTTTTGATCGGGTAAGCTTTACCTTTTACTACGAGATATGCTTCAGGATTTCCACCATCTCCATCATATAGATTAGAACCTAATTGGAACATGCCGTGTTGTGAGTCTACCCAACCAACATCCTTAAGGCAAACGATAGTTGGTCTGTTCGTAGTTTCACATAATTCTGCAATGCTTCTTGGACCGTCTGGAGTGGGGGCTGTGTCCGTTACACTCATTCTTGGTTGTGCTATAGCTATTCCAGCATAACATTCAGCATTACCTATATCATTACCTTCAGAGTACCTTGATCCTAATTTCTGCGGTAATACTATTCCGCGTCGGATTAGTTCTTTTGGGCGAGTTCGAATACCTTCCTTATCAAATTTATATGTCGCAACAAGGTCTAATCCCTCGAGTTGTGCATGAGGGTTATCTGTTAGATTAAAGCCAGGAGATTCTAAATCTAATCCTTCAGGGAACATATCTTCTTCAACATATGGACCTTGCATAAGGTGTTTTCGTGGTTTAATAAGATTTGATTCACACGCGTGTCCGGCAAATTCATGTGTATGTGTTAGAGACGGCGTGACAATTGTGTATCTTCCACTTGATATTTTTTCTTCAGCATTTAATACACCTATCCCAATGTCTCGTAAACCTGTCATAATGTCTTGACTGTCTTTGCAGCCGGAAAGCTTTCCTTCTATATTTATATCCGTTACATGACCAAAGAGATCATATATTTTTTTCAGATCCGCAACCCTTTTTGGTGAGAATCCCACAGTTCTATAAAGTGGACTCTCTGCATCGATCTTAGCGGCAAAAGAAAGTATTAATGAGTGAAGTGGTTGTAATATATGTGCGCCACTAGTGTTAACAAAAACAGACCATCTTGATTCAAGATTAGATGCTGAAGTTAGACGTGGACCACCATCTATGCTGCTCGAAGTACACAAGTCATCGACGATATCTTCGTCCATACGCCATACTTCATATTCTAAGTCGGGAGTATGTACTTCAGTTGAATCTTGGAAGCCTTTTACAGGTGATTTTTCAAGTTTAAGTGGTAATAGATCTCTAGCGACATCACTTAGCGCTTCTTGTAGATTTCTTAGACTGTATCCAGCACTTACACCCGTACCTCCGAAGTAAATGATTCCATCATGTGTTCGACCTTCACCACGTACTAATAAGATAGAATGATCTTCCCGACTTGTTAGTATACCTTGGCTAAATGCTTTGTTAGTTTGGTCACGAAGTTCTACATATGCACTTGCATGCTCGAACTTATTTTCTGGAAAAGTCTCTAGGACCCATTTTTCTAGTTCTGGCTTTATGTTGAAGTCAACTTTTTTTTCCATAGTAGTGGTGATATGAGAACGGAAGTGTGATTACTTACGCATGCTCATCTCTTGGGCTTTAGTTACTTTAGCTTGCTTTTTAGACTCTTTCTTTTGAACATCTTCTGTTTCATGTAGTTCAGCAGAGATTTCTTTAGCTGATTTCTTGTGCTCTTTTGGCTCAGCTTTCTTCTTTTGAGTCTTTTCTTTGAGCTTTTCAGTTAGGCTCTTTGCAAGTTCTTTAGCATCTTTGCCT
>JABICX010000014.1 GCA_018652045.1 Candidatus Woesearchaeota archaeon | reverse complement strand
GTAATCCTAATGCTGAAGCATTCAGAGAAAGATATGATCGGTGGAATGGAGCCAGTCATTTGTTAGATTACGAGACAAGATAAATGCCCCACAGAGTGAAGGTAGCCACCGAAAAACAGGCGGAAGTTTATTACTCTGAACTTGCTATGGCTTGATTAATTGGACTAATAACGTAGTATTCAAGATTCTTATCACATATGATTGTATAAGAAACTAGAAAACCTTTACGTGGACTTCTAATAAGCGTTAGGTTTTTATTACTTACGATATTTATTACTTATGACCGATACTATTGAATATACTACGCTAAGACAGAAGAAGCTAGAAGTTGCTTTAAGAAAAGCTACACCTCTTTTTGGCAGAGAGTTTTCTATCATTGATTTTGACCCAAAGTTTTCCGGAGAGCGAGCAGACCTCTTGGAAAAAGGAGTATTTTTAGTAAGCCCTGGGCAACGAGCAGTTCTCACAACCTTAGTGAAATGGAACGAGCACGAAAGAATGCAAAGCCTATCTAAATTCGGACTTATGGATATTGGAAAAGCAATAGGTTTTAATGACGATGCTTCGAGAAACATAGCTAGTGGCTTAGAGCAAGGAAACGTTATAAATAGACTCGCTAAAGCGATCGGTTTTGAATACATAAGTAATGATCCCAAGTACCAACCACATAGGTTATATATAGAACACGTTCTTCGCAGCGAAGCTACGCATCCTTTGCCAGGAGGCATGAAAGTCGTAGCGACATCTAGACCTCGACCTGAATACGGAAGTGCCTTCCAACCATATTCGGCTTTTCTTATCACTCGACCAGATCTGCCAAAAATGAACAGTATGCTAAACGAATTACTTTGTGCAGATGAAACGGTCACAGACAGTGTAGTAAATCAGGCGATAGTAAATGCTGGATATAGTCGTACACAGTCGACTTCAACGCGAAGGATGTATGAGCATAAGGGAATACTTCGTGAAATAGAATTCCTGCGTCAACATAGACACGACAACAAAATACTTACTCGCCAACAAATAAACCTTATTACTGAACTAAATCGGCTTAACTTACCTTCTGGAAATGTGTTTTATCTTGCGTGGGAGACGTTTTCTGATCCACGTAGTTTTGTGGATGAAGTAGCTATGCCTCTAATAGACTTAGGTCTTATTGAAAAGAATCAACGATATTGTTTAGTATTGACTGATGAAGGGAAACATTATATTCGGAGTGTTCGAACTAGGAAAAAAAAGGAGTTCATTCGAGCACAAGAGAAATCAAAAGCTGATGAACTTACGCTTGAAGAACATTGCTTAGACGTTGGATCAATTAAGTTATTTGGAAAAGATTCTGATTTGGAAACTTTATTTAACTGAATAAAGTGCCCCCACTGAGATTTGAACTCAGGTCCTTCGGTCGAGAACCGAAGATGATTGGCCGGACTACACCATAGGGGCCTAAGTATCTGGCTTGATTTTGATTTATAAGCTTTTTTCAAAGAAATTTTGTATCTTGTCTCCGAAGAAGTCAGTTACTTGCGCATTCCAATCTGGTGGAATAACGTGCGCATATTTACTCCAAGAAAAACGTTTATCTAAGAATGCGATCACACCTCGATCGTCCTTACTTCTAATACATCTGCCAGCGGCTTGAAGTGCACGGTTCATCGCAGGGAAGATGTATCCATAAGCCCAACCATTACCAAAGTTTGCTTCGTAGTATTCTATGATGGCTTTCTGTCTTAAGTCTGGTGGCGCAAAAGGTACGCCAACAATAGCAACTGCGCGCAGTAAGTCTCCTGGAAGATCGATACCTTCAGAAAAGTTAGCACCCTGTACACCGATAATCACTCCACCACCTTTGATAAGATTCATCTTAAAGTCAGTTAGTAGCTGTGATCGTTCAGCCTTTGTCATACCTTTCTTTTCGATAAAGAGATCTTTTTCAGCAATGTCATTCAAATAGAAAAGAGTCTTTGATAGGATATCATATGACGAAAAAAAGATAGCAGAGTTTCCTTTAACATTATTTATGATATACGCACAAGAAGCTGCGATCCTTTTGAACATTTGGTCAGTCCGTTCCTCGTATTTTGTAGTAATGTTTGAGGATACTAAAACGAGTCGGTTCTTCTTTGGGAACGGATCACTATACATTTTCAAGATAGTTTGTTTATCTAATCCAAGAACATCTCGATACATCTCAGTGGGTGTTAGTGTACCTGACATAAGTATGGACGAATGAACCGCATCAAAAACTTTCTGAGCTAGTCCACCTGGGTGCAAACAATTATATTCAATGGATGTAAAAGACCTACCTCCTTTTGTATGGTCGCGTTTTAGTATTCTTACAAAACCTTCTTCTGTACCGCGCCAGCTACGTAAGAACTCAACAAAACGAGTGACTGCATCTTCATCATCAGGGTCTTCTATCTCGTTGCAGAGGGTTTCTAACGCTTCAATAAATTCATCATACTTAGTTTCCGAAGCAGTCTCAACCATCTCAATAAAATCCTCTTTTCGTATCTTAGCTTCGTTTTTGCTACCAAGAGCATTTTCACCAAACATTCTTATGCGATTAGAGATGTCTTTGAGTGTAATATCAAGATCATCTAAGACGTTCTTCTTGACGTCGTTAGCCATCTTCGAAAGAATTAGTGTGTTGGTTTTGTTTGTTAAAAGATTTCGGATTCTATCTGGAAGATTGTGTGCTTCATCAACAATAACAATTGCTTTAGAAAGGTCTTTTTTTATTTTACTTAGAAAGAACTTTCGGACTTTCGGACTGAAGAGATGATAGTAATCTGCAATAATGACGTTTGCTTGTTGCGCCATAAGCATTGAAATCTCATACGCACAAAAGTGGTTTTTACTTTTATCAACTACTTCTTCAACATTTAGTGGACCTTCTTCGATTAGTCCTGCAACAAAATTCTCTGCTGCTTTTGTAGCTTCGTTTTTGTCGATCGTAGATGTGAATAGTTTGCAAGCGCGTTCTTTACGTTGGTTATTGCAAAACTCAATGAAGTTTATACTGCGGGTATCGTACTGTAACATCTTCGGACACATACCTTTCTTGCCAATAAAATCAACTGCTATGATTTTGTGTTTCTTATGTATCTCTCGCAGAGTTTCAATAATCTGTGTATGTTGTGTGTTACGAGAGGTGAGAAAGAAGATAGTCTTGTCATTTTCTAATGCATATTCCAGTGCAGGAGTTAGTGCTGCAGCAGTCTTACCTAAACCTGTTGGTGCGTGAGCAATCAACGCCTTACCTTCTTTTACGACAGAAGCGATATCATCAACTAGTTTATTTTGTTCAGGTCTAACTTGGTCAAACGGAAAAAGATTCATTCTTGTGAGAAAGCTCTAAGGTATAAAAGCTTTTGTTGAAACGATTAGAATCTCAGAAGTCTACCGTGCTGTTTTAGCCATACTTTATGCTTGCGATAGTCAGGGCATCTTTGTTCCACAGCATTCCAGAATCTGACAGAGTGATCCATGTGATCAAGATGGGTTAGCTCATGCGCAACAATGTAGTTGACAACAGGCATTGGAGCCATCATAAGTTTCCAGTTAAAGTTCAGATTGTTTTTAGATGAGCAAGATCCCCAACAGGTTCTTTGACCTTTGATAGCGATCCGTTTGACGCGATTCGAGTACCCAAAGTTTTCAATCAGGTTTGGAATGACCTCTCGCGCACGTTGAGTATACCATTTTTTTAGTTCAGCTCGAATAGCATCATATGTATGATCACCAAGACACAGCTCAAACTTGTTAGTTTTGAACTTTAACTTAGCGCGTTTAGAACCTGGAACGATCTCAACCGGATATAGATTCCCGAGGAATTGAATCTCATCAACAACTTTTGGTTTAGATTCTAACTCTCGATCTAGTTTGTGTAAATTTG
>JABICX010000003.1 GCA_018652045.1 Candidatus Woesearchaeota archaeon | reverse complement strand
TATCCTAGAATATATATTATATAAAGATACTTTTATAAAACCAGATGCACCTTTTTCTACATGGGCCTATAGCCTAGTCTGGATAGGGCGACAGCCTTCTAAGCTGTAGATCGTGGGTTCGAATCCCCCTAGGCCCGCTATTTTAACTTTAAGCAACTTCTATCTGACTTTCGGCTTTAAGCGGACTATATCTACCTACCAATGCATAATTCAACTCAGAAACTCGTTTTGCTAATCTTTCTTTGACTTTAACATAATGTTCGCTTGCTCTTTCAGGAAGATGTTCAATATCTTCTGCAGTGATCTCGAGTGCCGTTGATAAGTAATAGGCTTGTTCAAAATTCATAACAGGTACCATCTCGACATTATCCTCAACAGGGTGTGGTGATGTTAAAATATGCTCGCTAAGGTCTCTAAAGCTATCTGCTGGGAACATAAAGAAATGCTTATCATCTTCTTCCGCCATGAGCTCATGCCACCGATTGACACCCAATGCGCGGTCAAATACATTCTTTACTGAACCAATACTACCATCGTGCGCGCTAAGATTACCCGTACAGAACCGATTCTGATAAACCTCATCCCCTGTTATTGCGCTCATCATAGATATAGCCATTGCCAAAGAGTCTGCGTCTCCCTTCTTGTAATCGGGCATCTGATGGAAAGATGTTCTTAATTTAAAATGCATGGGCTCATCTACTTGACGTTTTACAAAATCTGCTGCCTCCTCATATCCTTTAGTTGTTTCACCTTCAACCAAATGCGCACGTAGGTCATATAAGTCAAAACCACCATGGTCATCTAGCACTTCAGATGATCTCAATGAAATGATTTCAGGGAATACATCACCAGACCCTCTTTTGACCTCATAGGCATTCACACTATTCATGGCACCTACTTGCTTCGATGGATATGTTACAATCTGTGCGTCAAATAAAGCGTCAACATCTTGGAACTTATTCTTAGGCTCCTTAGATGAAATATACTTCTTAATCTCGTCTAATCCAATAGCAGTTATACTTTGAGATTTACCAAACATCAATAATCCAGCTACTCTCTCTTTTGCTAACTTATCATAACGTAGGTTTATTGAGTACGGTGTAGAAGTTTCACGTATCAACCAATCAATAGCTTCCGGTGTTAGGATCATCTCAGACGAGGTCTCTGTGTTGAATTTTTCCAGTGCCTGTTGTATAACCAACATCGTTCCCTTACGTGATTCCGAAGTGTTCTCCATAGAATCATACCAGTACTGGACAACAAAACGTCGCTGCATGGCATGATCAATTACAAGCTCGTTGGTCTTCTCTGCACTTACCATTCTAAATGGAACTCGATTATCACAACCTAAAACCAGCGTTGGAGAATACATATCAAAAGAAAGCCCTTCTTCTTGAACAAGCAATCTACCACTCTGGAAGAACGTTAGTAAGGTCTGACGCTTAGCATCGCTAGTCTGTTTCTCAGCGGTAAGAATTGCTTCAAAGAACGCTTTCATATTATCTGGCATTACCAATATACTACTATCCATTAGATACCCAGGCTCATAACGACGGTGTGGCGGTGGCAATGAATCTTCGTCCGAATCCGTCATTATCTTTCCAAGCAAACTCTCTTTAGTTATAGTCTCAGGATATTTTATTGATAGCTTACCCAATCTAGAAGATTGAGTATATTTTTTAGGAGAAAATATTTGAGAGATAGAGTAGGACGTTTTTCCATGATCCATTTCGAACTTCGGTAGATACCATGAGATATTTTTATGTCTCCAAGTAGGTTTTGAACTAGTTCGGTTAGCAGGTGGTGGTATAAATATTATATTTCCTGCAGAAACATCGCGATAATATTCTAACAAGTTTTCAGCTAGATGCTTTCTACCGGTTCTAAATGCGACAGCACTTGTCTTCATCCAATGATATACTCTGTCCTCAACCTTGCCGTCAAATCCACGAACGATATTCTCTAGAGATTCTAAACAGTAATCGATGCTTTCTGCAGATATCTGCAACTTTGGTTTTTTGTGCTTACTTGCTCTAAGCAGTTCTCGACTAAATGCAAAAGCTCCTTCTTGCAAATATACGTCAGATATATCTTTATATTGTGCATTAACTGTTCTAAATGACTCCAATAAAATCTGTCTCTTTTCCTCTTTACTCACGTCATCAACATGTATATAATCAACGTCAGAGTATAGCTTTTTCAAAGCAGGACTAATCTCTTTTTTAAGTACCGCTCTAAGCTTAGTTCGTACTTTTTCGTGAGTATCTAACTTCCTTCGCTGCTTTGTATTAACCTCTGCATAGCCAGTATATGCATTTTTAAGTTGTGTGTAAGATACCTTATCTAGAAACTCCTCTTTTAGAACGGTACCTCGTAGATTTTTCTTTGGAGAGATATGAAAGACAGCAGGTTCTACAATAATCTTATTTAATGTCTGATAAAGTCTCTGTTGTATATCATTTGCTGACGCAAGAGCATAATTTGCAAATTCTGCTTTTGTAAATTTTGGGAAGATCTTATCGTCATACGGTGTCTGTTCAAAGAAATTTATTATTTGCTCAGAAAAATCCTTAGCAGCAGCATATCGGTCGTCCATTTCTCCATTTACAAAATCAATAACTACTGGGCTAAAAGCGTCTTCGAGGTTAGGTAAGAACATGTAATCTCTTTGTTGGAATCGCGCCGCTTTCTTACGTATTTGAGCTACATGTTTAACCCAAGACTCTTTAGCAGGTGTTTTTTTGCCAGTGATTAGATCCATTATATAATCCACTGCCATACTCTTACCAATACCTGGAGTACCTAGCAAAACAAAATTAGATGTAGTAGAATAAGCCAGCTCTTCGAGAAGTTTTCCAACATCATCTTCACGATTGGCGATCATAAATGCGCCTTCTGCATTGAAGTCTTCGATCTCGCCTTTGTACGACTGCGGAGGTGTTAGATTCCAATTAGCGACCTTATCATGTAACATATACATTCCTCGGTGATTAATTCAGTGATGCATAAGACTTTTAAACATTTAGGAAACATAGTAGATATGAGCAAACAAAACTTAACGCAAACATTAAGTAATTCTCTGCTCTTATTATAGGTAGCTAGCCGATGCTAGTGATATCAAAATGGTTTCCAGTTATA
>JABICX010000013.1 GCA_018652045.1 Candidatus Woesearchaeota archaeon | reverse complement strand
TGCATCTCATCGGGATCGCAAAAGTGCCACTTTGTTGAAAACTTAACTGCAACCAAAGGTGTTGCTCCAAACTTAGCTGCAAACTCCTTTAGCTGTTGGATCTGTTCAGCATCAATATACTGACGCGCATGTTTTGTACTCTTAACCTCGATTGCAAAGATCTGTGAACCATTACCTGCGAGCACATCCGGACTTGGAAAATTCATCCGCCCACTTCCTGCAATCCTAAGTGAGCTCCAAGTTCCAGTACCCCAAAACATAGCTACTAACTCTCTCTCAGCAGCACTACCTTTTTGTTTCATATTATGGTCTAATCCTGCTAGGCGTTCTTGGAAATGGAATAGCATCTCTAATGTGCTCTAGCTTGCAAAGCCACTGAACTAATCGATCTGTTCCCAATCCAAAACCTGCGTGTGGCATAGCACCGTATCGTCTGGTATCAAAATAGAACTCATAATCTTTAACTTTCTCGCCCTTGCTCTTCAAGGACTTTTTGAGCTCTTCAATGCTCGGGTCTCGCTCAGATCCACCCATAAGCTCTACCCCAAGTTCAGGACATAACATATCAAAACAGCTAGCGGTCTTTGGATCTTTTGGATCTCTTGGCTTGTAAAAAGCCATTGCTTCTTTCGGATAGTGCGTGACAAAAAGCGGTTTCTTATAATGATTCATCAATTGCCTTTCCTCGAGAGTTCGCAAATCTTTTCCCCATCGAACTTTCATGCCATCTTTCTCAAGGAGCTTAAGTGCCTGCGTATAAGTAATTCTTGGGAAAGGTGCTTTGATCGCAAGTAATACTTTAGGATCTCTACCTAAAACCTTCAGCTCATGCTGACAATCTTTACCAACCTTCTGACAAACATGCGCGATTAAGCCTTCTGCAAACTTGATTATTTTATCAAGATCGTACCACGCAGCTTCTACTTCAGTATGCCAGTATTCGGTTAAGTGTCTCGTTGTCCTCGACTTTTCAGCTCTAAAACTTGGAGCAATAGTGTATATCTTCTCCAAAGCAGGGAGAACTGCTTCTGCATAAAGCTGCCATGTCTGTGCAAGAAAAGCCTTTGTTCCATAATAATCAACCTTAAACATAGTTAGACCTTCTTCAGCTACTCCTGGGACCAAGAACGGCGAATGTGTTTCGTGGAACTTCTGAGCTCGACAAAACTCGTGAATCGCTTCAAACACCTTAGATCGAACTTTCAAGGTAGCTTGCATCTTTCTTCCACGAATTGCAAGGTGTCTAACATCCATCAAAAACTCGGTTGAAACATCTCGTGAGATTGGAAAGACTTCTGCTAGCCCAACAATCTCTAAACCCGTTACATCAAGTTCATAGCCAGTTGGAGCACGAGCATCTTTTCTAGCTTTACCAGTTACATAACAAGAAGACTCTATAGTAATCTTCTGAGCAGCTTGCCATGCTTTAGAATCTGAATTAATTACAACCTGTACAATGTCCGTTGAATCGCGTATCACAAGAAAGATCTTCTCTTTCATGCTTCGCTTTCTGTAAACCCAACCCCGAACAGTCACAGTTTTACCTTCATACTTGGAGCTCAACACTTCACAGATTGGTCTCGCTGATTTCATGCCTAACTAAGAATATAAAATGATAAAAGCGTTGCGATTACAAAGCAGACTGCACATGAAATGGCACACCTAGTTTCATTGCATAAATACCTCAAGTACATCAGTATCTTTGAGAACGTGTTCTAAACCAACCTGCTGATCTCTAAAAGCCGCGGACGGACCTCGAATCTTCGCGAACCTAAACTTTTTTATCATATCTTTGTGGATTGTCTGTGCAACATCCTCTACAGTTGATCCGTTCGGCAAAACAATCGGTTTCGGAGCAATCTTATGACCAACTCGCGTCTGAACTCGGATCAACTTCTGTGCCTTCCACAGATTCTTAACAAGATTCTTCTTATCAAAATCCTTCCACGTAACAATCATGTGCGGCATCTCTTGTTCAAATCCCCTCAGCCGCTTAATCTTACGTAACAAGATGTTTGCCTTCTTAAGCTCTGCCTGAATCTTAGCAATGTCTTTGAACTCTTTGACAACAACTACGATAAAGTCTGCGCTTCGAATCATTGAAAGAAACTGTCTACCTTGCTTATGATCAGAATAGCCACCATAAACTGCAGGTAGCTCAACACCCTGCATCCACACATTCTCAAACTTAATCGACGCAACCTCGGGCTTTGTTGTTGTAAACTCATAGTCTGCGATTTTGATTTCCTTGCCAGAAAGTTTAGACAACAGCGTCGACTTTCCAGAGTTTGGGAGTCCAATAAAGACAATTTGAACTGCACCCTCTCGCTTGATTGAAAAACTACGCCCCTTACCTTGCTTCTTAGTCTTTACAATTTCTTCCTTAAGCTGAGCTATCCGTCGCTTGATATCTGCACGCAATCGCTCAGCTCCTTTGTGTGTCGGAGCAGTAGAAAGCATATTACGTAGAGCCTTCATTCGCTGAGAATCTGTCTCAGCCTGATGGTATTCCTGCTCAGCTGCTACATACTTATACCCTGCATTTATTGGCATACAATACATACATAGCAAGGTTTAAATAATAACTTTTCGAACCCTAATTATGGACTGGTCACAGATCTTTAGCCAAGAAAACGGTGTACTCCTGCCAATGTGGGAGATTCTTATACATCTATTCGGAGCAATCATCATCGGTGTATTGGGATTCTTCTTAGGAAAAGCATTAGGAAAAGCCGCTAAACATATTGTTGAGACTCTTGAACTTAAAAAACAATTCAAGAAAGCCGGTATTCGCTTTGATCCAGAGTTAATGGCTGAAAACGTAGTCAAGTACCTTTCTTTCTTAGGCACATTCATAATCGCACTTAACTATCTCGGTATAACACCCGTCATTCTAAACATAATCTTCGTTGGTATTTTAATGATAGTTATATTCACACTCTTCCTTAGCCTAAAGGACTTTATCCCAAACATAATCGCAGGGATTCATTTGATATCTATCAACAAGCTAAAGAAAGGCGATTCAATCAAAGTAAAAGATGTTGCTGGCAAGGTATCTGAAATATCACTTACTGAAACCACATTAATCAGTGCCAAAGGTAATAAGATCATAATCCCTAACTCAACAATCATGAGAGAACAGATAATCATCACACCAAAAGGCAAGAGAAAGTAACTATCCTTTTGCAGCTTTCATTATATCTTTTCTAAACTTCTGAGCCTCAGCATAACATATCTTTAGATTATCTGTGAAAGACATTCCTTTCTTGCGGTTATTGTTAAAGAGTCTCTCAAAGTGCTTTATCATAAAACGACCATTTGAAAGTTTGAACTTTTCAAATTGCGCGTACCGGGTCGCGTCCTTATCAAAAAACTTCCGCAGCTCTGGTTGCTCAAGAATCACTGGAGCTAAAATCTCAGACAATGCCCAAACCAAACTCATACGACCATTGTATGTCTTTTCAGAGATATCTGGAAATACCGCTTTAAACTTCCTGAAATACAGAAAATGAACACATTCATGAGCAACAGTCCGCAGTAAGCTATCTGGACTATGCTTATAGAATATACCCATTGAACTATCTTCAATAAACCGTGGATTAACTGTACATAATGAAACTCTTGCCTTAATCATCTTAAGCCACCACTTTTCTTCCATGATCGTCGCAGTAGCTTTCATAAAATCGTCATTAATCTCATCCCAATCTGCCTGGAAAAGTTTCGCTATCTTTGTAAGCCTCGCTTTCTTTTCTTTCAGGGCTTTCTTAAGGTATTTTTCCTTAATTGCCTTCAGTCGATCCTGTCGAGTCTTAGCACCAACTAAAGCTTCTTTCAAACCAGGATTATGCTTATACAGAACTGCGCCCCAACCCCAACCGTCGTCCCTAGCAAAACTATTCAGAATCTTAGCTTCATATTCCGCATCAGGCAGAACAAACTTCACCTTAGGAATCATGTGCGCACCTCTCGATGATTTCTATAAACTGTACGTATCTTTCTCAATCTATCTTTTCCATTCAAAGGGTTTAGTGATTCGTACCAGTTGTATGCTGATTTGTACTCAGCATTCCTCTTTTGCATATCTTTCAATTTGCTTACTCTATCAATATAATATGCAGAGAGAAGATGTGCAAGTCCTTCGTCTAAGTAAGCATATTTCTTATCAATATTTTGGAACCAGATCTGTTTCTTCATCAAAGCCAGATGAAAAACCTCGTGTGCAAGTAACCGATCAAAGCTCTCAAGCGCGCCTTGCATAGGAACTCCGATTAAAACAATTCCTTGTTTACGCTCTAACTTACGTAAAAACTTTCTACACAACACATTCATCTTCAAGATAAAAGCCTTATCTGTAAATCCTGTCTCTTTAAGGTAACCAACACTAAGAAGTGCTCTTCTCACAACCGCTTTGTGATAGATTGCTCTTCCCGAAACCGAATCCAGCCTCTTCGTAAATCTTCTGTCTTCTAAAAAGGCTGGGAGATTCTTCGCGCCGTTCTTAAGATCTTTGTTGCTAAACGCTCCGGAAAGATAATTAAACAGATACTTCTCTTCTGCAGACATGATCTCTATATGAAACTTAATAACCTCTAAACCAAACTCTTGCGCAGTTTTCTTCAGACGTGATTTATTTACTGCAAGCCTCACAAGCTGTTCTACTTTCTTACGTCGATTCTCAGAAAGCTTCTTCATTTCTTAATACACTCTTTAATAATCTTCTTAGCCCCTTCTTTCTCAACTACATCCCATGCTTTACGATAATCTGCACTAAGTCTATCGTAATCCTGTATAAATATTTTAGTCTGTTTTTCACCATACAACTCGAGCAAAGTTTCATGTAAGATCGCATGTACCAAAATATGTATACGAGTCAATTTTGAAAGATCTGCGTATCTTTTAGAATATCCTTTCTTTATCCGATCTGAGTTCTGAACAATCAAGTTATGAACCAATTCATGTATAATAACTTCCAACAACTTGTCAAAGTCCTTTCTCGGTGGGATAGTTAAAGGCATAGAAAAAGGATTACTTCGTCGTGCTACCCAACAATTAATAAGTGGTTTTTGCCAAGCTAATCCAGAAACACGGCTCATAGTATCAAAAGCCTTGTCACCAACAGTATCCCATTTTTTCTGAAGTTTTTTTGTGTAAGCCATCATCTCTTTGAAACGGTCTGTATACTCCTCACCGCGCCATTTATGAATCTGACGCTCATATACTCCTGAATAATCAACAATTAGCTTAGGTCTCATTTTCTTTACCATAAGTTCTTTGGGGTTTCTTTCTCCGTTTTTTGCCAACTTTTTGCACAACGCAAAAGTAGTTTTTCTTTTTGCCAACGTTTTCTTTTTTCTAAAAAGAAAAGGCTGTAATAGGCCCGAACGGGAACTTCCCTTCATACAGATTCCCCGTACATCTCTGTACTCAAAATCCATATTTCAGAGCCATTCCGAAGACCAAGAGGTGCTAGTTTAAGGGAGACACCAAATGTGGTTTATAGCCTATAGGCCACACCTGTGTCTTTGAGTAACCAACAGTTGCCCTTGCTCCACAGCTAGCAGTCTATCGCGGATGCGACTTCATAACCAACTAACTCACTCAGTTTACCCACAACATTACGAAAGCAGTGCTAGAATATAATAGTTTGGACTAACCTATAGTTGCGAGGCCAACGAAGATATCTTCAAAGAAAATGTGCTTCTGAGATACAACTTCGAGCTTAAATCCAAAGCGCTTCATCATCTTAGCTAGACGATCTGGGTTTGCGTATGAGCTATAGATAAATAGTATCGCTCCGTCTCTTGCTAAGAAGGGTTTTACCTGACTCAGAAAGTCAAGGATAACCTCAATTCCCTCTAAGCCGCCTGACCAACGCAAATCCTCATGTATACCATCACTGGGCAGATAGGGTGGATTAAAAACAATCAGATCAAACTTCTTCTTAGGAACATATGTAAACAAATCCGACTCAACAAAGTTGATATCACAATTATTAGCTTCAGCATTTGACTGAGCACAGCGAACTGCGATGGGATTTACATCTGCAGCCCAAACCTCTTTTGCTCCTGCTAACGCAGCAGTGATTGCCTGGATACCTGAACCAGTTCCTATGTCTAAAACCTTTTTTCCTTTTGCTCGAATCTCAATCTCTCGCTGCATCATATGTGAATCTTCCATAGGCTCGTAGACAGACTCTTTTACCTTAAGCTCCATAAGCTTTAATATGCGAATAGACTTAAAAGTAGTATGGTTAACGAACTTCTTGCAGGAATCATTGTAGGAACCTGTTGGCTCTTTGGCATCATTCTATACAAGCTAGCGCACGAAGAAATCGACGTTTGGGCCAAGAAACGAACGTTTCCGTTCAGGTGGGGCATTTTATTTGTCGTAATTTTTGCTATCGTTGCTGCATTCAATCATATTGAAGGTGGAATTCCAACGTCAACTGAGGTCGACTTCATAGCACTTTTTGCTGCAGGACTCTTTGCATCAGCTTGGTATGGTATCAACAAGAAGCCTAAACATCAAGTATTATTCTTCCTGATCCACGTCATAGTATTCTCTGTGGCCTACTTCGCAGCGCAATCCTTTTAAAGGAATGATCGCGACTTTGTCCATGGCATCCATCACAGATGTTGAGGCAATAAAACTTATAGAAAGTATAGCTAAAGATTTCGAAAAAAATGCGGAACTCGCTATGCCAGAATGGGCACAATTTGTAAAAAGCGGTGCACATGCTGAAAGACCTCCTGCACAAGAAAACTGGTGGTACATAAGACAGGCTGCACTTCTAAGAACTATCTACAAAGATGGTCCTGTAGGCGTCTCAAAACTTAGAACCAAATATGGTGGAAGAAAGAACCGTGGAAGAAAGCCAGAAAAATTCTACAAGGCATCAGGTAAAATCATAAGAACCATGCTTCAGCAACTCGATAAAGCTGGTTATGTAACCCTTGCAAAGCAAGGCTCAAAAGGCAGAATTGTAACTCCACAAGGCCAAGCAATTCTAGATAACACTTCTAATCTACTATTAGGCAAGAGCAAAACTACTCCAAAGCCTACAGTGAAAAAAGAAACTAAACTTTCGCAGATAAAGCCGAGCAACGAAGTTGCTGAGGCTGATAAAAAACCAATGCGAAAAGACGAGGAAACTAAAAATGAGCTCAAGAAAGTCATCGGGAAAGAAGATACGACTAACAAAAGCACAAAATCAGACTAAGTGGGCACCCTTCTGGTTAGTCCCAAAAGTCTTTGGTCTAGGTAGAAGTATCCATCCTTCTAGAATAACTCAAAAAAAGCGACATTGGAAGCGAAGTAGCATTAAGGCATAAAATGACAAGAATTAAAGTTGGTGAAAAAAGAACGTATACCGTCCCTCTACGAAGAGAGTGGCTAAAGGTACCTCGCTGGAGACGCTCAAAGCGAGCAGTTGATGCACTTCATAGCTACGTAGAAAAACACACTAAGGTCGATAATGTTAAGATTTCTAACTGGTTAAACCAGTCTATTTGGAAAAACGGTGGAAAAAATCCGCCCGCAAAGATTGACATTGAAGTAACAATCGAGAATCGAAAGGTTCAAGATAAGAAAACAAAGAAAGACGTTGATATTCCTTTTGCAGTTGCTGAACTAGCAACACTGTCAAAACGAGAGACTCGCCTAGACGAAAAGAGAGCCAAGAAAGTCGAGAAGTTCGTAAAGACAGCTAAGCCAGAATCTGCTGCTAAAGTCGAAGGCAAAGATGCTAAAGAACTTGCAAAGAGCCTAACTGAAAAGCTCAAAGAAAAGACTCAAAAGAAGAAAGCTGAGCCAAAAGAGCACAAGAAATCAGCTAAAGAAATCTCTGCTGAACTACATGAAACAGAAGATGTTCA
>JABICX010000012.1 GCA_018652045.1 Candidatus Woesearchaeota archaeon | reverse complement strand
TGATCAACAAAATAATTCAGAAGGGCGAGACGCATCGAATTCGTTTTCAAAAAGTGATGAGCCTGAAGAACAGTGTGCGCTAACGCTTGACGAATTGGTTAGCAAAACAATTACACAAGGCTATTTTGATTTTGATATTGTACGTGCAGTTAGATTGCGGGAAAAGGTAGATCGAGAAGCAAATATCGTGCCTACTAACGCCACACACACAACGGAAAAATACGTCCAAAAAATGCATAAGGAACTGGAGACCCGTAGACAGGAAGGTCTATCGAAGTTACTACCTGACAAAGGATCGTTACCACAGTTGACGCGTAAGTATATTATAGCGCCAGATTTGCGATTGGATTTAGATCAATTATTAACGTTACTTGTGGTCGCTGCAGGTCTGTCTTCATTATCTCGTGGCGAGTTTTTTACGTATATATCTGAACGAATGGCGCCGAATTTTACGGTACGTAATTATGCGAGAAATATTGGTAGAAATGAAGATTGGACTAATATTGATAAGTTTCCCTCACTTCATCAGGTTTAATCTCGAAGGTCGTATATTGTTAAAGTATTTTCTTTAGAAGTTTCTTTGGGTCGAACTTTTCTAAGTCTTTGTAAGTCTGTCCAGTACCAAGGAAAAGAATCGGTTTGCTGGTTTCATAACCTGTTGATATTATTGCACCGCCACGCTCGTCGGCGTCGGTTTTTGCTACGATTGTTCCATCAATGTTAATCATCTGAGAAAAGTATCGTGCTTGCTCAACTGCGTCGTTTCCAGTTAGAGCGTCTACAACTAATAGTGTGAAATCCGGACTTACAACGCGCTTGATCTTCTGTAATTCTTTCATTAAGTCTTCGGAAGCATGCTGACGTCCTGCTGTGTCGATCATTACGATGTCAATACCTTTTGCTTTCGCATGTTCTATTGCATCATATGCAACTGCTGCAGGATCTGCACCATACTTGTGCTTGATCATCTTAATCTTAAGTTTCTTAGCATGAGCTTCTAATTGTTCAATGGCAGCAGCTCTAAACGTGTCTCCTGCTGCAAACACAACCGATTTCTTTTGATCTTGGAAGAACTTAGCTAGCTTAGCGAGGTTCGTTGTCTTTCCAACGCCATTGACTCCGACAAAAAGGATTACGATCGGCTGCTTTTTCTTAGCTTCAGCTAACAAGTCTAGCTGTGTTGGCTTTGTGAGAACATCAGTTAATATTTCATTTAACTTTTCTGAGATTATCTCAGCACTTGCCTTTTGTTTATTCTTAAGAAGTTCGTTCTTGATCTCTTCAAGAATTCGTTCAGTAATATCGTACGCTACATTGTTTTGGATTAGTGCATCTTCAAAATCTTCTAAAGCTTGGTCAATCTTATCCTCAGATCGTTTTGCAAAGAACCCTTTCTTGTCCTCTTTTGGCTCTTCTTCCTTCTCTTTAGGTTTGTCATCTCTATGGAACTTAGCTGCAATACGTTCTTTTAGACTAACTTTTGGCGCTTCAGGAGTTACAGTTTCTACTGGAATCTCTTCCTCTTCAACATCCTTCTTGAACTTTGCAAAAGCTTCTTTTAGTTTCCCAAACATATTCAAACGACAGAACTAAGGTTTTTAAGCTTTTGCAACCAAGAGTATTATGCGAAAAGGAGCAATCTTAGAAGATCTTTTTGATGGAAGCAATGAATATAGAGTACTTCATGCTATCTGTTATCTTCTACCTGATACAAATGTATCGAATAGTGTTATTAATACACAAGTTAGCTTTACACCTGGTGGGAAAATTGTTGTACTGAAAGCAGTGTCTTTTAGTGGAAAAGGTCCAGTTCCGATTCTACGTATATCTTCATTTCATGATACTCCCCCTGAACGAATTGTTGTTGATAAAGTAGGTAGATGGGCAGAGATTTACTACGCACGTAGTTTTATAGACACAAATAACGTACAGCTAGAGCCATATAGTATAGATTTCTTTAACCATTGTATTACTGGTGACGAAAAAGATATTCCATTAGCTGTTCGAGCAGGCTTGCAATTTAAACCACGCCGTACTGCCGAAGAAGTGTATCACGATATAATTTCACAGAATAAAGCTGTTATCTCAGACAGATTATCTCCTACAGATTCAGAGACTTCTGCATCTCTGCCTGGATAATCTGGGCTTGCATTGAGAGCATCTGCATGTTTTGCTGTACCTGTCCTTCGACTTTTTCAAGTTCAGACGCTTGCTTTTTTAGAAGTGATTGTACGTCTTTGAGTGATTTTTTAACATAGGTATTAGCACCTACATTAACTAAGAATTCTTTAGCGTTAGATATTTTTGCCTGCGCAAAGATTCCAGCACCAATATTAGCAAAAGCCTTAGCAGATTTTTTAGTTTTGTTTAGCTTATCTAGTTCAGAGTTAAGCTTTGAGAACTCTTCTTTCTTTTGCCCAATGATCTTGGACTCTTTGTCTAGTTCAGATAACTGTGAATCAATATACTGAAGCTGACCATACATCTGTTGAAGTTGTTCTTCATTCTGTTTCTTTTCTTGCTTTGGCATTGTTTTTTGGCTCCTGAAGCACTGTACTGGCCTCTACTTCAGAGATCTCTAGAAGGTTTATAAACCTTCTGGGTAGCTTGTGTTTTGAGCCAAATCTAGCAAAAAGAAGGTCTCTAGCGTGATCCTCATCGTTTGCAGGTATCTCTTTTGAGAACTTATTCCATCTTGAGCCTAAGCGAAGTTCACCAGAAAGATTGAAAGTTTTCATGAACCTTAGTTCGAGGTTCAGTTAAATAAGTTTTTGCAACTACTGCATAGAAATACTTAAAAGCTAATCAACGAACCCGAGCGATTCATCAATTCTCATGATCTCATGACCCGAGGTTAGTTCTCCGACAATGAATCCATTTGAGTTTGCGATTAATCCAGAGCTAACGAAATTGTTTCCGAGATTGATAGTTCCTAATCCAATTTCTTTTCCGAACTCTTTTTCGATCTTCTTGACTTCATGGTCTGATGCATTTGGATTACATATAGCTCCTTTGTTTGTCATGGTCGTGCAAGAACCCGGTAGGTTTGTACCTGCAATGTTTGTCTGTATAACCTTAACGCCAAGCGCCTGTTTGATCTGTTTGACTTCGTCTTTTGTATAATCTTTACTTACGATCGCAATTTCATCGTTGCAGACAATGTTATTGTTTAGCGCAGTCTTTTCAGTATTGATTGTGACAAATTTGATTGGAAGTTTCTTTAGTTCTTCTAGTTCAGAATCAAACATGATATCTGGAATCAAAACACATTTTGAGTTTCCTACAGCGAAAATTCCAATGAGGTCGGTACCGTATAGTTTGATTTGATAGACTGGAACTCCCAGTGTCTGTTCGATCTTCTTTATGTGCTTTTTTGGAACAACCTTACCTAGTAAGCAAAACTTGTCAGTAGCTATTCCATAGAGTCCAATGTTTGGATCTCCATTCACATCCATTTTCATAGCCTTAGCCATACAAATAAACTGAGAAGTCTGTTTAAAAGCTTGATGTTTTGAGAGAATCATAACGTTTTTAACGTTTTGTTTATTTATCATTGTATAATGACTACTGAATTTCATAGACTAGAGGGTATTGATGTTACTGACTTGTCCCGATTAAATAAAAGTAACATTGAAGCTAATTTGGTTCAGAGAGTAACGCAGTTCATGCGTGGAGTGGATGTTCAAGAAGAAGCCCGTGCGTATATCGATAAAAGAACAGTTACTAATCGAAAAGGTCGTAGTTTTGATTACATACCGAAAGGTAGTAATGGTTATACTGAAAGAGTATTTGAAGCGCAATTGATGCAGGCGATCAATCAAACTTCTATCTTTGACGAATATTTCACCAGTGTACGTGGAATCTTTACTGTTTTGAATGATATAAGAGGTATTAATTCGGACTTAAATACGCAGGTTTTTATGAGCAATACTGATGGAAATATACTTGATAAAGTTCTGGATCTTACTTCAGAAAAGGCACAGCATGTAAATCGTATAATTGAGAGTGCTCAGCAAGTAAGACCTTTTGTAGCAGACGAAGTGATTGAAAGTTTTGCGTCTGAACTTCAAGGTAAGATGGGAGATTTGCGTAGCAGGTTGGAAGTTTTTAGAGATACATACTGCACAGGAACTAAATCGGATTCAAAAGGCGACGACAACATAACTAACTTAGTAAATCAGATGTCTTGGTGTGTTGATCGAATGGGTATAAAATCTATTTTAGCTGATGGAACTGAAGCATATACACTTCAAGTTGGGTTTATGTCCGATAGTTTTTATTCAACATATAAGTTACTTCGTGATAAATTAGATCTGCTCTCAAAGGAGAGCGTATCTGCCGATTCTAGAAAGAATTATTTACTCGCCACGGAACGTGCAGTTTTTCGTAATATAGGTATATCTAAATCTATTATAAAAGACACCTTGAAGGCCAGAGGATTTAAATTTGAAAAGATCCCTTGGCTTAATTTTAAGGAAATTTGGATCCAGTCTAAGTAATCTTTAAGCCTTGCGACGGG
>JABICX010000011.1 GCA_018652045.1 Candidatus Woesearchaeota archaeon | reverse complement strand
CCAATCAACATAACTGCTTTCAGTAAGGATAACGTCAATGTAACTGTTATCAATGACTATGTTAATGTCCAGAACGATATTGACCTAGAGGCTGTGGTTGTTGATGGTGACGGCGATCATCCTAAAATCGAAGGTACTGCTTTTGGTATGGATGACAATATAACTCGAGTTGAGATAGAGGCAGAAGAGGATGGCGAGATCTTTGACAATACAACCATCTATTCAAACAGTTCAGAACAGGAGTTTAGTTACACACTTAACCGAACTGGCGAGAAAGGCCAATGGAACTGGACAACAACAGCTTACGATGAAAACGGTGCAGTAGCAGAGGTTAGAGGAAGTAGCAATACTGCGGACAGACCTGCTGACATTGACTACCTCGGCTCAAACACATCCATGGGAAACACGAGCATTAGCTTCACTGTAAACGATACAGACAGCATTGTTACTGAAGCAGAAGCAGATATTGATGGTGTAGGTGTTGTCGCAGGAGAGGCTGTTGATGGTGAGCTTAATGAAAATCTTGAAGAAGTTATAGTAAAAGTCAAAACTTCAGAGCTTCCGCGTGGTGAAGATGTTGATGTTGATCTAAGCTCAAGTGGAGGTTCAGCAAGTGTCAGTGTATACATACCTGACTATGTATCACTTGAAGACGTAGACACTGAGCTAGGATACCAATCACTTAATGTTAGTGCTCGACTTAAAGCAGATAATGTTTATCAGAGCTACAATGTAACCGGTGTAACACTTCAGGTTAATGATGGAGACTTAGAAGACATCCTCATAACTGAAGGAAATACTGCGACAGCAGAGGTAACTCTAGATGCAACTAAACTTCCAAGAGGAACTAACAGTGACCTAAGATTACGTGCAATCGACAATGTAGATGCTGATGATCCTGCACAGCATGACTTCCAAGTCTATGTTCCTGCGCTCCCTGCAATCGGTGCTGAATCTATTGATCAAACAGATGATTGGTGTAACATTTCAGTTCCACTTGACGGCGATGGATTAGCTTTCAAAGAGTTCTTGTATCAGATAGACAACGGTGAATGGCAGCAAGGAGAACTTGACGGAAACACGGGTAAGCTAAACCTCAACGCAACAGACATGATTGGAACCTACAACATCGACGTAAAAGCAATTAATGAATGGGATGATGAAGTCACCCACAACTTCGAAATCGAAATCGATGCTGAAGAAAAAATCTATCAAGTAATATTCAAACACCGACTATACGAAGGAGGTAATGAAGACAACCACAGAACGCTTGTAAATGATTTAACAGGTAATCTTGGTGATGTAACTCTACCTGATTATTACAGTGGTTTAGACACTATTGTCAATGGTCTAAAACTAAACAAAACCGAAACCAACACCTTATTACGACACCTATCTTTGGGGCACCTTAACGCTTCAGAAGTTGCAGCTGCAACAACGCTCTTCAATGAAAGACCTGATCTAAGACAAAACGTAGCGCTATTCCAGACCTTCTTAGAATGGAAGTCGATACAAGATAGAGTAATCAATGGAACTGATGATCAAAATATAGATTACGTTAAGGATGGATTTGACAGTGGAGATTCAACTGAGAAACTGATGTGGAATCTTAGGAGTGTACTTAGTGAAGATAATCGTTACGCAGAAATTACAGAGTGGTACATTACAAATCATGCTAAAGCAGAAGGTCTTAACTTAGCAAATAAAGATATAGCTAAACTTGGTATATCCATCGGAACTGTATTCAATGCTTTCAAGACTACTAACAACTGGTATCAAGGATATATTCCAGAGTTCCTAGCTTTCTTAGAGACACAATATGGAAGTCTAGAGAATATTGCAAAGAGCGGTGCTGCAGTACCTTCCCTACTAACACCGTATATATCGATATCTACGAACAAAACAATGCCGCAACCATACTCTGCAACAGATCTTGGAGATGTTGTAATGCCTGTATCTGATCTTAAAAACGTTACTTCATTACTCAAAGACTGGGGATATCACAATGCAGTAAATGGAAAATCACTACATAATGCATCAAGCGATTGGCAAGCAAGAGTAGAAGAGCTAGATGACGATAGCAAAGATATTGACTCTCAAAGAATCATGACTTGGCCAGACATGTATCATATTATAACAAACATTGGTGAGCATGATGTTGACTGTAACATCCTATCTGCTATAGCTGACCTTGGAAAGTTCATGGGTTATTGGAATGCCCCAAATGGAACTGCTATAGCTAATTATGAAAATGGACATATTGCAAGAACTGGTGGCCGAGCAAATGTTCCAAACCACGTAGGTTATTATGATATCTTCAAGGACGACGGGACATGGATACATTGGGGTGATCGAGCATTAGATATTATAAATGAAGCACGTCACGGTGAGGACAGTCAAAGATACAGAGTAGCTATTTCAACAACATCTAAGTTCCTATTAGAAGGTCCTGATGGTAAAGCTCAAATAAACCATGATGATGTCTCTCATGAAACAAACTTTGGAACTACTACATGCGAAGCAGTTGATGTACCACATAAGAAAGTTGATTTAGCAAACATTGCTCGACATATGAATAACTATGCTGAAGGCGCAGAAGATTATTACAGTAGATCAACTTTAAATAATCGACATAAAGTTCACACTTAGGAACTAGTTATATTTAACCAACCTCTACAGGTTGTATTATCTATAGATAGGCAACAGGAGTTTAGCTGTCCAGTTGAGTTTTCATATGTATAGTAAACCAAGTTTGTTGCATTAAAAGAAGTTATATTAAAAATCTCGTACTTGGACGTTGCTGTATCTACACACTGTGGTGAATCTGACTGAGCAACACATCTACATTCTCCAGTTATTGGGCAAGTATTTTTATCACAACAATCAGCACCAATTGTTCCACATTGAGCTGGACAGACTTCATCTTGTGGTACACATACATTTGTTGTCGTACAACAGTCCCATTCTAACGCAGCGCCACAATCTGCATCTACCGAACATGTCTTCATACAATCATATTCTGCGTCTGCGCCGTCGTCATAACACTTGCCTTCTTCACCATTAGACACGTTATATGTGCAAGCCTGGCCTTTCATCTGACAGAGACCTAGATGAAGATTAGTTATAATCGCCTTACCGGTTGTAGACGCTGTTGAGACATT
>JABICX010000010.1 GCA_018652045.1 Candidatus Woesearchaeota archaeon | reverse complement strand
TAAATAACTCGCAAAGCGACAGCGGCGATAGCGACAGCAGCAACTAGAACAATAACAACCTTTGGGTCGATCATTATCAATGACTTGTACTCATCTTCAAAATATCTTGTGATTCCACCTTCAGAAGAAGGCATCCGAACTTTGTTTCGTCTTCCCATTTCGATCTCCGATTGAAACTAGCGAATTCGCTTAGCGAATTCGTGCAGTTTTAGTGTATAAAATGATCCCGGACAGTAAGCTGCCTTTTGTACCTCTCCACTTAGAATGGACAGAGGATGCAAGCATTCTACTTAGCGGCTCAAAGGCCTTGCACGCATCCAGGTTAACATATTTCACCCGCTTTTCAGCAACCTCACATAAGATCATCGTGCACTGAAAACGGTGCGTTTCTGTAGCTAACCAAGCCGATTAAAGCTTGCTGGACTTTGTGCGTGGGCAGACTTTCCTCAGAGATGCAACAAGTTACATCACCGTTGGCTTGCTCGCCCGGCATCATAAATACATAAAAATCTGAGTTTTTAAGGGTTACGTTCTATGGAAAATAACCTTTTTTGTACGTTCGATTAAGTCGTCATTGCTCATTATTTCACGAGTAATGGCACCTCTTGCATACGTCAAAATAATCGCTTCTGAGAGGGGATTAGAAGTTAATGTAGACTTCTTTTTGAACTTAAGTTGTTCTGAATCGAAAATATCAGTATGTGTCCATGGTCGAGCAAAAGGTCCTGCTACACAGATATAACCACTAAGCATCGTTGTATAAACTAAACCGACAATGTCCTCTGCAACAACTGCTCGAGGATTTCCAACGCCATTTTGCTCTAACTCTCGAGCCCAAGTAGTAGGCGATTTTGGAGCAACACGACCAACAATAATATGAAAATCATACTTCTTGCTATCAATAGTAATATCTGTGGCATTCGTACGCACTCTTGCACTCTCGGTCCTAACTACCTCAGAAAAAGATGCGGGAAATAGCTCAGATAAATCACCTACGTTATCTATACCTATATCCGCGAGTGTGCGTAAGGGCTTTACTGCCCCAAAAGAGATCGTATCTGGCTGTGATCCCATTGAATAATATGATCCAGGTCCGCATACCATATAGAAATATAATAGCAAAAGTTTAAATAATATTCGATAGCTCACGCCATACAACATCAAAAAAATAAATCGAGTTTATTCAAACCCGAAAAAATTGCTTAAAAAGTTGGTGATTATTTCTAATAATCCCTGTGTTTCAGCCATCTCACCTACAATATCGTAACAAGCACCATTACTACAAAAGTTAGTTTTACATTCATAATTGTTATTACACTCCGCATCAACATCGTTTTGTATCTCAAAACTATTGTCTAGTCCACAATAAGCAGCTTTATCTGCATAGTTAATCCGCGTTCCAAATGTTACGCAAGTATCTTTAACTAAACATCCAGATTCGCAAGAGATTATGTCTCCGCTAGGGTAATCAGGTTCGATACCTCCAGGTCCTATCTGTGCTTCGCAAACAATTCCATTATCTGAACAAAAACAGCCTTCAGGGCATATTTGATGTGATACGGTAGTTGTTCCATCATCTACGGCCGTTACATTTGTTGGACAATATAATTCTGGAGAAATTCTACATACACAACCACCACCATTACCATTTACATTTGCGACTGTTGAGCACTTAGGAACTTGTGTTCCGTCTGCACAAGTATAATAACGCGTACAATCATCATATTCTCCGATTCTAAACTCAGTACTAATTTTTTGTTTAAGGTTATGTTTATGTTCACCTTGTGTTAATGGATTCTCTTCCCAATAACTAAAAACTACGTTATATTCACCAATGTCAACCTGAACTGGTTCACACTGTGGCTTATCATGATAACTAGTTTGATCCCATGTATCAATCAAAGCAGTCTCGCCAGGTTTAATTTCCTGAAAATCTACCAAAGTAATACACGCGGAACAGGGGTTAAGAATATTTAATTCATTCCAGTGAGTTAGTCCACCAATTTCCAGTGTGTTTCTCTTAAAAATATCATATGTATTTTTAGCGCCACAACCACTCACATCATACCAAATTGAAGTATCTCCTGTATTTTCAACTTTAATTTGAATCAGTTCCTTATAATCATAAGATGTATCTAAGTTAAATTGTACATCTTCATTAAAGGGCGGTAATTCATTATCACAATTATCATATCTTAATAATCCACCATTATTTGGATAATACCATCCTTCTGATCGCGTTCCCTGAGCACTACAGACCGGTTCACCTTTCGCAGGATCATAACAAAGCATTCCTCTGCCTACAATTGCGGGAGCAATATCTTGTGTTGTATTAAAGTTTTGTGTTGTATCAAATCCAACTAAGCCTGCACAACAGCTATTTTGATACGTTGGACTAGTTGCGCCATTTGTATATTCACCTTCAGATATACAAGAGGGTTCGTCTTCAACTACACATACACCCTCGTTGCAACCATCCTTACAACCTGTTCCATAACTCATTACAAAACCTTGGTTACAATAATATTCGCGTAATGTAATTGCGCTTTCACAAGTATCTACTTTCGATATAATTGATAAGTCATTCATATCGGTCCCGATAACAACTCCTTTTGTAAAATAATCATAACCATTATTTGTAGGTGTTTCATCGGAATCACTACAAGTATATTCTACTACTTCATCTATACAAGCACCATCTTCACATCCATTTGGACATGTATAAAAATCTGCGTATACATAATCGCCTTTGCAATATTGCTCTACCAAATTATACTCCGTATCATATGTAGGAGAATTCGCGCAATAGTCCTCAAAAGTAGAGTGAGTTTCACCATCAACTTCAAATCCTGTAGCATCGCCTTTTACATAATAATTAAGTCCATTATCTGAATCCATACATAAAGCCGCAGGTGTTGCAATAACAGAATTAATATTAAATAAACTGACAAACAAAACAGTTATCATAAGTAATTTCATTTTTTCCATCTTATCCCAAAAAGGTCTAACTGAATATTCTATATAAAAGTTAAGATAGTTACGAATCATTTCGTAGCTATCGCTAGTTCTAATAAAAAATTAATTAATAGAAGCAATACACACAAAACACAATCGGTTAGTAGCTGCATGCTGAAAGTCTCGTTGCCTTGACTCTTACACACCAGCCCTATCAAACCCATCTTCTATGGGAGATTAAACAGTCTCTTTTCACGTTCGGCTTCGTTCTTAGATGCTTTCAGAACTTATCCATTTCGCGCGTAGCTGCCCGGCCTGCCTTGTCAGACAACCGGTAGACCAGAGGCGCGGATCCTCCGTTCCTTTCGTACTGAGAGATTCTTACACTCAGACTGCCAACACATCCAGTAGATATTAGACATACTGCCTCGCGGCGTACTAAACCCAGCTCATGATGCCTTTTAATCGGTCAAGGTTTGATAGAAAAAATATTTCTCTCTACCAATGAACCCCCGCACCCTTGGTGGCTTGTGCACCACCAGGATAGGCAAAGCCGACATCGAAGTAGCAAGCGTCATGGTCGCTATGTACGCTAGCATGACACCACTCAATTATCCCCGAGGTAACTTTTCTATCAGATCGAACGCTCAACAAAAGTGTATCGATGTTCGCTAATACTCACTTTCGTGCCAAGGTTACGTGCTTTTAATAACCTTGTCAGGCTAGCTTTTAGATTTGCCCTCTACTCCCGATTTCCGACCGGGATGAGCTAACCATTGTGTCCTCTTGATACTCTTTCAAGAGGGTGGCGCCCCACCCAAACTACCCACCTATAGGTGTCCTCATCTAGAGTAAGTTATACAATCTTAGAAGTGTAGTGTTACACTTTTGACTCCCCTTACACCAAAATGCAAGGATATAACGTCTCCTACATACTCTATGCAACTAAAATCGAATAACAGCTACAGGCTATAGTGAAGTTCTACGGGGTCTTTACTTCCCACTGGACGTCTGTGGCCCGTGCACCACAATAGAATGTTCATAAGGTTCCATCTCGGGACAGTGGAGATCTCGTTACTCCATTCATGCAAGTCGTTAATTAAACGACAAGGTATTACGCTACCTTAAGAGCCTCAAGGTTAGGCCCGCCGTTTACCAGCCCTTCGTCCGGTTGAACCCGGGTTTCAGGTACTGGCACTGGGCAGAAGTAAGCGGCTATACTAAGCGTTTCCGCATTGCAGCCACCTAAGTTTTTATTAAACAGTCGGATCTCCCTAGTTATTGTACCCAGCACTCGCGTTAACAAGCGCTGGGACCCCTTATACCGAAGATACGGGGCTAGATTGCCGAGTTCCCTAAAATGGATTGTCCTTTCACGTCTTGGCCTTCTCAGCCAGGGCACCAGTGCCGGATCTGGGTACGGACTTAAAATATACTATTTGCTTCTTTTTCATGGGCTCCAGGAATTAGCCAAACTAAACGTTATTCACGCTTTCATCTGGGTCTCGCCATTACAGCACTCACCAGACTTATACGCTTAAACACTCAGACAAGAGTGCAAGGCTTATCCAGAAGCGTCAGAAACAAACTATCGTCGCCGAAATATTTTAAGGTACAGGAATATTAACCTGTTTCCCTTTCGACATAACCACTTTAGGTCATGCCTTAGGACCGACTAACCCTCAGTTGATGATCAGTGCTGAGGAAACCTTGCCCTTTAGACGATGACGTTTCTCACGTCACTCTGATATTACTACTGCTAGCATTCACATCATTACCAGGTTCACGCATTCTCTCAAACACGCTTCTACCCTAGTAAGGCGCCTGCATACCGGAATACATCTAAAAGATGTAACCATGAAGTATCGGCAATTGGTTTAGTCCCGTCCATTTACGGTCCCGTTAATCTCGATCGGTGAGCTGTTACGCTTTCCTTAGAGGATGGCTGCTTCTAAGCCAACCTTCCGACTGTTTTAGATTAACGAAACCTTAAGTACACTTAACCAATATTTTGGGGCCTTAACTTCATTCTGGGTTGTTCCCCTATAGGACGCCAAGCTTAACCCGGACGCCCTGTCTCCCAATGTCTACACGGAACGAAGATTCGGAGTTAGACAAAACACCGAGGGATTTCTCCCCCTAAATGCTTAATCTGTACTCTACCCTTCGCACTCGCTCGATTGAAATTAGACTACGGCCTATTTCTGCAGGAACCAGCTATAGCCCGACTCGATTAGCTTTTCACCCCTATACCCAGGTCAGAAGAACGCATGTCCACAGCACCTCTTCAGGCCTCCACGACGTTTTACCATCGCTTCACCTTGCCCAGGCATAGCTCGTCAGGCTTCAGGTCTTAACCATGTGACTCAACCGCACTTGCATACGGCTCCCCTCGTAAACTGCGGGAATTTGCTTTCGCTTCGGCTACCCTTTCGGTTAACCTCGCCACATAGATAAACTCGCTAGCTCATTTTTCTAAACGAAAGTTGCAACGCCGAAACGCCGCAACGTACTATTGCCTTTTGTTTTCAAGATCTTTTCACTCCGCGTTAGCGGTCCTTTTCAGCTTTCCCTCACGGTACTCGTACACTATCGGTCTTGGAAATATTTAGGGTTGGAAGTTATTGCCTCCCATATTCATACGCCAATTTCAAGGCGCACTACTCTTCGCTAGCAATCATCTCAATCATCGTCGATTACGGGACTATCACCCTCTATGGTCCTGCTTTCCAGCAGACTTCACCAAAAAATTTCGAGATGTAACTAGCACCACATCTCCACTGCCTCACGGCAGCGGATTCGGAACGCCCTTCTCCCTGTTCGTTCGCCATTACTAAGGGAATCTCTATTGATTTCTTTTCCTGCGCTTACTAAGATGTTTCAATTCAGCGCGTACCCGTTCTCTAATGAGAACATGAGCCTAAGCTCATCCGAAGTCGGATTAGGTAATCTGGGGATCAAAGACTGCATGCGTCTACCCCCAGCTTATCGCAGCTTGCCACGACCTTCATAAGTTTCTCAAGCCAAGCTATCCAACAAAAGGCTTCTCTATTGTGTGCATTGCTTCCATCAATTGAACATCAAGTGTGCTCAATAACACAGTTGCTCAGATCACGAGATCTAAGCTCTCAATTACACAGATGGTAAGTCCGTGCTCCTCAAATTCGAGGTGTGTTGAGTATGATTCCAAGAATAGTTTCTTGGGATATGATTTCTTCTAACCGTTCTTTGGGGTTAGAAGACCTTTCTTTTAAAGAAAGGGACTCCATGGACCGGGTGGGATTTGAACCCACAATCTCCTGCGTGCAAGGCAGGCGCCCTACCAGGTTGAGCTACCGGCCCAAACTTCAGGTGAAGCTCGACCGCGTATTGGCCCATCTTGCACCTGGATTGGTTTTCATGTTATCATGAATATGAGATATAGTAAGTAAAGTTTTTGCAGGAGGGTACTAAACAGAATGATTTCTGTAAAGACCCTCCCGCGAAATAAAGGAGGTGATCCATCTGCAGGTTCCCCTACAGATACCTTGTGTTGACTTAGCCCGCCTCGCTGAACCAAGATTCGAATCTAGCAAAAACTAAATCCTCATCCCAACCCAACTCGGTTGGCTTGACAGGCAGTGTGTGCAAGGAACCGGGACGTATTCACCGCACTATGCTAAAGCACGGTTACTAGGGAATTCGGCTTCACGAGAGCGGGTTGCAGCTCTCGATCCGGACTGAGATCAGATTTAAGGGATTGGCTCCTCCTCTCGGAGTTGCAGCCCGTTGTTCTGACCATTGTATGCCACGTGTAGCCCAAGGGATTTGGGGCATACAGACCTACCGTCGCCTGCACCTTCCTCATCCTTTCGAATGCGGTCCCCTTAGTGTGCTCCATCTCAAAAAGACAGGTTGCAACTAAGGGCACAGGTCTCGCTCGTTGTCTGACTTAACAGAACATTTCACAACACGAGCTGACGGCGACCATGCACCACCTCTCAGCGTGTCGAGTAAACCATTTAGGTTGACCTTCATCCTGCTGTCGCTCTTGGTAAGGTTCCGGGCGTATAATCCAATTAAACCGCAGCATACTCCCCTTGTGTGTTCCCCCGCCAATTCCTTTAAGTTTCAGCCTTGCGACCGTACTTCCCAGGCGGCTTGCTTAACATCTTCATTACGACGCTGCACACCCTCGAAAGATATGCAACATCTGGCAAGCAGCGTTTACAGCTAGGACTACCAGGGTATCTAATCCTGTTTGCTCCCCTAGCTTTCATCCCTCACCGTCAGACCTGTTCTAGTCAGGCGCCTTTGCCACTGATGGTCCTCCGAGGATTAAAACATTCTACCGCTCCCCACGGAATTCCCCTGACTCCTCCCAGTCTCAAGCGAGGCAGTATCTTCAGCACGCTCGACAGTTAAGCTGCCGAATTTCACCAAAGACTTACCAAGCAGGCTACGGATGCTTTAGGCCCAATAATCGTGATCACCACTTGGGGCGCCGGGATTACCGCGGCGGCTGGCACCGGTCTTGCCCACCCCTTATTCCTGGAGCTTCTTACACTCCACAAAAGCAATCCTAATGGATTGCACGAAGGATTCCCCTATCACACTTGCGTGCATTGTAGAGGTTTCGTAACTGCTGCACCCCGTAGGGCTGGAACCCTTATCTCAGTGTTCCTCTCAGGGCTAGGACTCTCATCCCCCTTACAGATCTTCGCCTTGGTAGTCCTTTACACTACCAACAAGCTAATCTGCCGCCAACTCATCCTGAAGCGCCGAAACTTTCAAAGAAAGCGCCTTCCAGCATCTATCTTTTATGGGGTATTACAATCAGTTTCCCGATTTTATCCCCCACTTCAGGGTAGATTATTGACGTGTTACTGAGCCTTTCGCCATGTCCGAAAACATAGACTTGCATGTCTAAGTCGAATCCTTCTAGCAGTGATCTCCAGCAGGATCAACTGGAATTCTGCTATTTATTACGATTTTAGGTCACAAAAAATTTGCTATACTATTTGGAATTAACGTATTTGTACACTTGTACACTTTACTTACTATCTCATCCCAGTTAGTAACTGGAATTCACGCAAAATCACTATACGTGATTTAATCTCCATATGGAGTATGATATTTGATACGGCCTCCTTATAAGGCTTTCCGTAAGAAATCTTCATCGCGCAGCTCGAATTTCTTAATTTCCCGATGAGCTTTTCATCTGACTTAACTTTGAAAAATCACCTTTAAAAAGATTGTGGCACGTTAAAATCCACTCTAATGTGGATCTGGAAGCATACCTAATGCAGCAAGCGTCTCGCCTTCCTCTGTACGTATATCCGAAGTCATTGTTAAGATTGCATTAATTGCACTATCTACATTTACCAGCGCATGATCTGCATAATGCTGACCATCAACCAAGGTTCCAGTTACTTTTGGAAGGGTTGTAAAATACGGTCTATATTGAGTAAGGTGCCCTGCCCAGAACAAAGGTAGTATCATACCCGACGATCTAGGATCTAGTCCGATACCAAGTGTTCTTGCCCAGCCATGATCAATTCCCTCACCTTCAACACGCCACAGTGGAACCATCAAACCAACAGTACCTAACTCATAGTGTCTTGGTGTATGTCCTTCAATTAACGGAAAAGGTATCTGATATTCTGATGCAAAAGCTTCGCCAATACTGTTTATTGGCGGCAGGTTCTCAGAGCCTTTCCTACCATTCCCCTGACCAGGCCACATAATCAAAACCTGTCCAGGTATCTGAAACGCGTCTCCGAGATTTACAGTGGTGTTCCATGTAAGCTCAGGTCTCCCGTTCTGTCCACGATCAGGTTGGCAAAGATTCTCTACAAAAATACTGTGTTCGCTCTCAACATCCGCTAGTCCGTCAAAAACTCGATCTCGAATCATACCAACATCTGGTTCTGCCTGCGTACCAATAGGATTCTCTTCATAAAACATAACCATTAGGTAGGTCTAAAAACTTAAAAACACTTCGCTTAACCAAAGTTCATCTGATCGATATGAACTACGACCTTTGCGCCAAGTGTCCAAAGGAACTCTCGTGTAAACTTCGTATTACTTGCACTCTCACGATGACGCTGAAGATAATAATGATCTACTAAATACTTTTTACGTAAATTAACCAAAGTACTAAATGGTGCTGTCCCTTCCTCAAAGAATACGCTACGCATTTGCAATAAGTACCCTTTATAGGATAAATCACTATCCATTACACCAAACCTACTTGAGTTGTCTGCTATCAAACGATCCAGTGTCTCTGCAAAAACCCTTGGCCATTGCGCCACATTGCAATCACTCAGTGCGTCTCGCGTGATCTCTTTCGCAATAGCAGCTTCCATCAAAAGTTTCTCTATTTCAGGCCGCTTTTGCTTTGCAGTCGTAACTCTTGCTAATATATTTAGAACTTTATGCGTAGTAGCAAGTGATTTCGGCGTACTCTACCTTAAAGTAAAGACTTAAAAACCACGCGTTTCCCGCTTAGCGAGGTAATTCGTAAGTAAATATCCGACGGATTAATGCAACTGCATCATATACTTTTTCCTCACCAGTTCGTGCATTATGTGCTACAAACTGTGGAGCTATTGGCAATCTACGATACACTACGTCGCTTCCGACACGTATTAACTCTAACAAGCTCTGATCTTCTAAAATATTAAGACGCTTACGTGCTGGAATATACGAACTGCCAAAAGACTCTGCCAAATTAGATATAGAAAAAGCTCGATTATATTCTACGGACATAAGGTAACTAAGTACATCTAGTGCTTTTGCGTACTTTCCTAGACGAACGAATCCTGCCTTTGTCTCAAAAACATCTTCGATCTGGCTCGCACCATTATGTGCGGCAGTCATTATATCTGCAGAAGTGATATTTTTTGAAGATCCGGCTTTTCCCTGTAAGTAATCATTATGAATCTCAGCTAAAGCTAAAGCGACGTGCGTTCTTTCATCGAGTTGTTTGTGCACTGTAGCGATATCTATAACGTTTCTGGTTCTATTTATAAACGTGTTAAATAGTGCGTGTTTACCCTTTGCCATGCTACTCTACAGTAAAAAACACGGTTTAAAAGCTTACCTAAAGGCGCAATCCTGCCTTTTTGATTCGAGGATTAGTCTTTTCTTCAATCACAGGTAGTAAGAATACAGCCAAAGATGTACCTAGAATTACTGCGAAACCCATGCTAATAATCAAATTTGGATCTGGAAATAGATGTGCGTAACTCAAAACCAAGATTGCGGATATAATACCACGAGGTCCTGCGATTCCAATAACTCGCTGTGCTAACAAAGAATCATTCTGCGTTACTAACTTCATAGCGAAGTATCTCGTTAAGATAACTGACGCAACTAAAATAAATGCTATTAGGCTATAATCAACAAACGCGTCAAATGTAATCAAAGCGCCCAACATGATATAGACAAACGTAATTAAGATCATTTGAAGGTTCTCTCCAAACAGCATTACGAACTTTGGTGGTGCTGGCTTAGTGTTTCCATAGAGTAAACCAACGATCAAAGCAGCAATAATACCGCTTGCTCCGATCATCTCTGTTGCTGCATAGACAACAAGAACTGCACCTACTGTTATAAGTGCAGGCATCTGATCAAACTTCAATTTACGTACGCTCTTAAGTAAGATCCATCCCAAGATTAAACCGATCGCGACCCCTGTAACAATATGATATATTAAACCCCGACTTATCGCTTCTGCAAAGTTTGACTTGTATTGAATCATAACTCCAACAACAATAGCGATAACTGCTGCAAATACTGAATTCAGAGTTGCTTCCATAGACATTGCCTCCTTAGTTCTCTGCTTTAACTTTAGATTCTGAACCAGTGGTGCGATAACCGTAAGGTCTGTTGATGCAAGCAGCGCACCAAACAATAAAGCAAGATATGTATCTAAACCTAAAAGATACTTAGATATCAAGAAGACAACGACCATCGTCGAAAACACTCCAACAAAAGCGAGTCTTGTAGACTCAAAAAGCTCTTTCTTAATCTTAGATATCTTAAGATCATAACCAACGTCAAATAAAATTATAACCAACGCAATGATTGCAAAAGATTGTATTGCGCTACTAAATGCAGCTGCATCTAGCCACCCCGTAATCGGTCCGATAACTAGACCCACAATCAACAAAATGAGTGATAGTGGCCATCCAGTTTTCTTAGAGATATTTGCGAGAAAAACTCCCAATAGAATCACAGCTCCAATCAGCGTAACAATAAGATTAGGATCCATTTAGATAATCATCATGGCTCGTATAAAAGTATATTGTAGAGAATATAGTGCAGGGGAGAGGATTCGAACCCCCGTAGGCATTGCTCTGGCATGCACTATAGCCGTACCATCTAAGCCACTGGGTTTCCTGGGCGATTAAAAGCCTTTTTTCGTATGGCTTTCGCACTTACGTCGCTTTTCCTAAGAAAAACGAAGCTACCTAAGCCCAGCCCGTTTGACCACTCCGGCACCCCTGCATAATAGAATAACTTCTAAGTCTAATTAAAAAGGTTACTAATCTCAAGAATAACTAAGATCGCTTTCTACGTCTAAGTCGCTTCTTCTCATTCAATTTCTTCCGGTACCACTTCCATCGTCCTCGATACCCGGACTTATTCTTCTTTTTCCACTTTCGACTTGAACGCTTCATAATGTAGAACTAAGTTAGTTGGTTTATAAGGTTTATGCTCGTAAACCTTATCCGCAAATCTCTGGTAAGCTATAAATTTTTCTTCCCGTGCTTATGCCAAACCCAGTATGAATAGGTAAATAAGATTATAATCACTCCAATAACTTTTACAATAATTATGTAAATCAAATATTTCGGGTCAACGAACATTAGCAGGACAAACAATACACCTAAAGCCATGAAAAGCTTTCCACCAAGTGCGTGTGTCTGTTTCCATACAAAGTCGTCTGCTAGAGTCCACGGCGTTCTAATACCTATCAGAAAGTTACGTTTTATCTCCGGCATGATATATCCAAAATAGAAGAACATGAGTCCAATAATCGGTAATACCATTAACACCATGCGATTGTAATAATTCGTAATTGCGAGTATAGTTGCTAAGAATAGAAACGCAAACACAAGTATCATCATGAACTTCATGCTCCCTAAGTGTTTAAATTCGCGGACATTTTTCTTAAAAACCGCTATCCTTGGCAAGATCAAAAACAGACCATATATTAAGAATGAGATAATTGGGAGTAAGAATATCATATACGGTGCACCCCATCCATCTATCTCACCAGAAGCGTCCCAGTGTGTCGGTATCTCGTCTGGAAGGCCAGGATACATGTAAAAACTAACTGCGAACAAAAGTACTATAACTAATATCGAAGCCCAATCATATTTTGTTAATTTCATTACATTACTTCAACTTCTTTTATTCCAAGTAGATTTAAACTTTTCTTTAGAGTCTCATAAAAAGATGTTACTAGTAACAATCTTGCTTTTTCTTCCTTTAACGGTACGCCAATAACTCTATGTTTTGAGTAAAAAGTACTAAACTTCTGCGCCAACTCATACGCAAAGTTAGCAACTAAATGTGGTGCATAATTTTCTGCTGCACTTTCAACAATTTTTGGAAACTTAGATATATGCTTTATCAAAGCTTGCTCTTCATTAGATGCCAACAGACTAAAATCAATGCTTACTGAAACCTTCTGCTTTGACTTCTTTAGAATTTTACTCGCCCTCACTAATGCGTACTGTAAATAAGGTCCAGTATTCCCTTCAAATGAAAGTGCGTCTTTGAAACTAAAATCAATACCTTTATTTGGTGCGACTTTAATCAAATAATATCTAATTGCACCAGATGCAATAGATTCGGATAAGAGCTTAACCTTTGTTATCGGCAGTTTTGGATTTCTTTTTACGATCTCTTTCTTAATCAAAACTTTTGCTTTGTCAATAATAACATCTGCTGCCAAATCATTAGCCCCTGATCTGCTAGATATTTTTGCGTCTCCACCAAAACCAATCATCGCATATGAAAAATGGTGTGAGTCTGCGAAAGCTTGCTCTCCGCAAATTACTTTAAGCGCATATCTATCTACAAGAATAACATAATCTTGTTCTGATGCAACCACCCACATCATCTTATTAGCCTTACTAAACTTATTCTTAATCACCTTGCCATCTATAGACGTTTCGTACAATCCTTTTCTTAGTTCTTTGTACTTAAAATCAGCTTTTAGCTTGCCTGCTTTCCATAAAGTTAAAGCAATATCCTTACCAGTATATGTCGCAGCGCCATTTGGTCTAAACAGTATTTTGTCAGGATTTTTCATACCACTAAATTCCTTGAACTCACTCAAAGGAAAAACCAAACATCCTGCATTAATACCATGGCCTTCAACCAAATACCCTTTTGTCTGCAGCAGTTTAACTGCCTCTTCCACCATACCTGAAGTAACAATGTCACTTTCATTAAGAACTAAATCATAATCTACATTTAATCTATTCCACGTTTTGTCCTGTGCAAGCGTACATTTTCCAGCGAATGCTCTCTGTGCTTTAGCTAGTTTAGAATGTCTGTCTTTTTCCAAATTTGAAAGTAAGTCACTAACTTTAGCTTTTATTTTGGGGTCTTTTTCCATTAACTCTTGCATTTTTGCGTAGATCTCACCCTGCCAAAAGTCTTCTCGCATGGTCTTTTTTGGAAGATTCTTAAGATTCTTAGTTGCCCAAAAAACTGCAGTAGTCGGTATTCCAAGATCATTACCATATGTCTGTCTAACAACATTATATCCTATATTCAACATACATTTTGATAAAGAGTCTGCCAAACAACTGTTTCTAGCATGTCCAATATGTGCTGGCTTATTTGGATTAGTTGCAATCATATCTATGATTATCTTTTCGCCAGCATACTTTTTTGACTTAGCAAAATCCTTCTTAAGAGACTCTTTCAGAACTTGCTCTGCTAAATTTGTTGCTTCGTAAAAGAAGTTTAGGTATGGACCTGTAAACTCTACTTTCTTGAAACCTTTTGGAACTACAAGTCTATCTCTCACAAGTCTAGCAACCTCTATTGGCGATTTTCCAAAGTTTTTTGCTAGTGAAAAACATGGGAACGCCAAGTCTCCCATCTTGCTGTCAGGCGGCGTTTCAAGTAGTTTGTCGATCTGCTGAATAGACAAACCCGTTACTTTATGCAATTCTTTTACCGCATTTACTTTCAAGTTCATATTATTTTTTACCTCGCTAATATTTAATTCTTAGCATTTGAGCGGGCCAGAGGGGATTCGAACCCCCGATCCCAGGCTGTCTGCGCTAAAAGCTCCGCAAGCTTACACTTAGGAGGCTTGCACCTAGAAGGCGTGCACCGAAGGCAAACACCAAGTGGCTATCACCATCCTGTCTGTGCCCTATCTGGTTGATAAACAGAGATTGATTATCTTCGATTATCAATATCCAGACTAGGCTACTGGCCCAAAATTTATAACTATGTCAAAAAGTATTACGAAATTTGCAAATCGCTTTAGAAAAATAATATCATCTACGCCGGAGTTCTACTAATGTTTGTGCGCATAGGTGTTTCATAATAACATCTTATTTTTTACATTTATAAACTTTACGATTACTTCTTGTGTATTCGGACAGCTTCGATCTTATGTTTACTAGCTTTTTTCACAGTAATCACAACGTCTTTCAGATCTACTTCTTCCCCTACCGTCGGAATATGTCCTAACTTATTCAGAACAAACTCATTCAGACTTCCAAAAGTGGATTTCTTTTCTTGTGGCAGACTAATCTTCAGTGCAGCATCAACATTTTTCATACTCATATCCGCATTAGCATCAATTGTTTTCTTATCTATATGTTTTAGAAGATGTTCATTAATATCTGTTTCATCATAAAAATCACCAATCAACTCTTCCATAATATCTTCCAAAGTAACAACTCCTGCAAAGCCGCCATTTGTATCTAAGACCATCGCCATTGGAGCACGATTGTTTTGAATCTGTTTCAACAACTTATCAATCGGTTGTTCAGAGGTTACAAAATAGGCAGGACTAAGAATTGATTTTATCTTGAGTGTTGGCTTATATTCTTTTAAGAATTTAGTAACATGAAGTATACCGATTATATGATCTTTGTCTCCGTCATATATTGGAATTCTAGAATAAGTTGATTTTTCTACAAGTTTCTTAATTTGTGCAAGACTTTCCTTAACTTCAACCATAAGAACTTTTATGCGTGGGGTCATGATATTTTTAGTAATTGTGCTATTGAACTGAACAACATTGTGTATTATCTCTTTCTCACTCTCCGCAAGAACTCCTTCTTCTGCACCAATGTCTGCGATAGAAGTTATCGCCTCTTTTGTGACTAACGGTTCGTCACCAACCGTACCTCCAATCATACGAATCATCGCGTTTGAAACTTTACTAAGAATCCAAATCAGTGGTCTCAACATTGACGATAAGAACATAAACATTTTTGCGAATCTACACGCTTGCTTTGCAGCATTCTGCGTTGCATATGCTTTTGGTGTAATCTCGCCAAAGATCAAGACTAGAAAAGTCAATATACCAACAGCCATACCCACTCCCGAGGATCCGAAAACGTCTGTCGCTACGATTGTAGCAAGTGCGGATGCTGCGATATTAACAAGATTATTACCAATTAAAATCGTGATAATTGTATCATTAAGATTATCACGTAATTTCTGAACAATATTTGCATTCTTCTTGTTCTGCTTAACAAGCTGACGGATCTGTATACGACTAAGTGAAGTTATGGCCGTCTCGTATGAAGAAAAGAATCCAGACAAACCAAGTAAAACTGTAAGTATTGCTAATTGAATGTAGAGAGTCGGTATATTCTCAAGCATACAATAGAACAAGTCAGAACTATAAAAGTGTAGTGCCCCCAGAGGGATTTGAACCCCCGTCCTCAGGGCGAAAGCCTGAGATGATTGACCGGGCTACACCATAGGGGCAGTGGTTATCCGCCTTAGTTTTGGTTTATAAGACTTTCTTCCGTAAGAAAAATTTTGTAAAAATAAGTGGGCAGGAGGAGATTTGAACTCCCGACATCTGGCTATCTTAAGCCAGAGAACTTCCTTATGGAAGCGGCCCTATAAGACCAGCGCTCTAACCAGGCTGAGCTACCCGCCCTTGGTAAAACAGCCTTCTGAGTATTTAAAAGACTTTTGAGAAAGCTAAAAAGCATTAGCGCCTGGGACAGGACTCGAACCTGTGACCTCGCGGTTAACAGCCGCACGCTCTACCAACTAAGCCACCCAGGCATACAAGTAAGGTTTAACTTGATTTTATAAAAGTTCTCATTGAGCAGCCCTCAATCTTTTTATATCCCGAATGATTAATTAAGATATGCTAGATTTAAACGCTAGAATGCAGAAACTAAAATGGTGGGACGTTGGACTGATAAAACTATCAGCATTTTTCTTTGCCTTAGCATTTATGTATTGGGTACCCCAAGTACATGACTATGGTTGGGAAACTTACTTAATTTTAACAGCAATCTTTGCTGCCGTACCTATCTATCACTTCTGGATTAAGAAATAAAGGTGGTGGAGGGCTCTTCTCAGAGCCCAAAGGCGCAGAAGTAGGCGATTATGCACTTAGTCTTACATTCTTCCAGCTATCTAAGCTTTGAAGAACTTGGCTAAAGATCACACTGACTTTCTTAGGGTCAAGGTTATTCGCATCTTGTTTATACGCTTTCTCAACCTCTTTTCTAACTCTATCAATCGTTGTCAATCCGAAAACGTCGTTTACATTTACCTCTCCAGTGTCGTCGCTAAGTTCAACCCAGTAACCGATGTCATTGATCTTTTTTTGAAGGATGTTTGGAAATCTCATTTGAATCAACTATGTATATGTGATGATCTATATAAGAGACATATAGAACTGTCCAGTGTCTACTAGTCTGATAACTAACGATTTTAGGGACAAAACAACTTCCAATTAGAACTCATCTAGAGCCTTATGCTCTGTCTTCTCTTTGATGATATTATTGCGCTTCTTTAGCCCAATATGATGTATAATCGTTGACCTTCCAGTAAGTCCTATACCACCAGTCTCTAAAGTTATAAGTTTTCTAAGCTGCAATCTCTCAAGTTTACGCCTAAATGTCTTCTTAGATTTAACTCCACCAGTGTTTTCGTATGCGCCGTATACAACACCAAACCGTTGGCCATTATGCTTCTCACAAAGAGATAGTATAAACTTGTCTTCGTCAGTCAAATCTGCAGAACTTTTTATCTTAAACTCATCAATACGCGCTATTGCTTCAGAAACATGCGCTACAACCACCTTCGCAGTGGACTCATTTTCAGCAATCTCTCCAGCCACCTTCATCAGCTTAATACCAACACGAATATCTTCGTACTCTGCGGCTTTTTCAGCTAACTCAGCGAATGCTTTCGAATCCCAAGTGTTCTCATAAAAAGCATACTTCTTACGCTCAGCAAGAATATTAAACACCTCTCTTGGAGTATATGGTTTAAACTCAAGGGTCTCGGGTATCAATCGAGACCGAATCCGATCGTCAACATCTACACCCCAGTCTTTTTCATTAGTTATCAAAATGATCGTTCTACGTGGAAACTCTTCCAAGATGAAGTAAAGGAAATTGTAATCCTCTGCCTTATCAATCTCGTCGAACACGAACACAACACCGTCGAACTTCTCTACCTTTTCTGCAACTTTTTCCATAACCTCATTTGTACGCATAGTCTGTGTAAACGGATACCCAAACTGACGTGAAACTTCGCAGAGAATCTTATACGTTGTGTTGAACTTCCAACAGTTAATGAAAACCTGATTAATTTTTTTATCTGAATCAACTTCATCCAGATCCTTAAGAACTCGTTTTGAAGCTGCGGTTTTTCCGATACCGGGCGCACCCCAGACCAGTACATTTTTACCATTGCGTTCGTGAAAAAGCGGTTTAATCGCCGAAGCTACGTAGTTTTGCTGTTCCTCTCGATGTGGCAAAAGCTTAGGAATAAAATCTGGGTCCAAAGCATTCGGATTAGAGAAGATAGTCTGTTCTGAGCCTAAAAAGTCAAACGACATGCCTACTATACCGAGATAACACCCATTTTAAGGATTTCTAGAGTGTAATATACCCTAAACTAACAAGCACAATTATGATTATTGGCTGATGTATTAGATATAACATCAATGAATGGCGGCCTAAAAAGGATAGCAAGCGAACTACATGGTTACTAGATAGGTCTTTGATTTTAAAGGTTCTCGAGTAGTCTTTGTAGAGCATGTTACCTATAAAAATACCTAAAAGCACTACACCAAACCAAGGGAAAACTGGAAAATAATCAACCGTAGTAAAGTTTGCCGGAGATGCACCAAGCCAGATCAACCAAGAAGTATCTACTGTTAGACGATTAACATAAAACCCGCCAAGTGTAAAGAACACCGCCAATAACAAGTTCAAGAATTTCTTCTTAAGAACTGGTATTGCAAAGATGATTGCGAATCCAATCAGATGAAGTACGCCAAAGATTATGAAATCTTTTCTGATAAAAAACCAACTTACTAACGTAATTGCAAGTCCTCCTGAAAAGATAATCAATCCACGCTTTAGGTATTTTAAGAATATCTTCTTTCGATTCCAGTCTTCTAATCTTGCGTAGCTTAGTGTCAAAGATATACCGACTAATAAAAGAAACAACCTAGCAAAAACAAATATAGTACCTCGCAATAATAAATGATTATTATCGATATCAATTACATTAAAGTAAGATAAAACAGTAATTGCGTGAAATATAATCATCACAATAATCGCTATGCCTCTTAACGAATCAATCTCCCAAAATCTCGTCTTAAAATCAACTTTCATAACTTAGTCATATCATATTTCTCAAACTTATGGTGCTTAAGTAAGATCATAGCTCGCCAGTCAGCAATGAACTTATTGAACTTATAACGGATTTCATTTGTAACTTCAGCAAGATCATTAGCGTCTTTTGCTAACAATACACATGTAAAATCCCAATCACCCATTATCTGAATTAATTCAACAACTCGAGGGTGCGATTTAAGATAAGATATAAACGAAGTAACATCTTTTTCTGAAGCATCTTTTATCTTTATCTTTATATCAACCATAAGTGGATAGCCAATGCCTACAGGATTTACTAAGATACTTTGTGCAAAAACCTTAACTTTTGTCATTTTCTTAATTCGCTGATGTACTGCATCTACAGATAATCCAATCCTACGTGATATTGATGTTAAGCTCTCTCTAGCGTTTTCTTGTAAAATCATAATGATCTTTCGATCCCGATCATCTAGCCTATATTCCACAACAAGGATATTTCCTGTATATTTATAAATTTATCGTATTTTTTACGTCTTTTCTTAGATAAGAATATAAAAGGTCCTTGTCACTCCTAGATAATAACCTATAATGAGGTACAGACTAATGACAAATAAGGATTTACAAAAACTACTAGATAATGTACACCTAGATGACGATACTAAAATTACAGAAGCAAAAACGCTTGCTTGGAGAGTTCCAGATATAACTGTAGCACCTGATAGAACTCCAATTGTACTCCAGATGCTAGAATCTGGCGGCATTTACAAATTTAATGTGAATATTATAAGAAAAAACAAAGATGATAGCAAGACTTCGCTCAAAGTAGATCAAGAGGGTATAATCCGAGAAAGTGCTTGTGAAAGAGAATACTATCCAGATAATTGTGGTAAATGTGAATATGTTGAAGCATCTTGTGTATTTCGATTATATGAACGACTACAGGGAGCTCGTAGATGACTGATAAAGAAGTTATGAAAGCTGTAGAACTTGTAAGTAAAATCATAAGATCTCGAGATAAAATCGATCTTGCGCCACATAAAATTAACATACCTGGGTTAGAAAGTATGCCCTTAGATGGTGAAGCTCGCGTCATAAATTGGCCAGAAGTAAAGCCATACATTTCAAGTGGACTACTTGACATTATATGCTTTTCAATAAATCACAAAAATCCAGATGGAAGTGAAACAAGACTATTCTTATCAGATGAATTTGTTAACTGCACGCGTATGGAAGATGATTATGTTGACGTATATCCACAAGACTTTGAAGAGTTCACGGAGTGCAAAGCTTGTACGTATCACGCACGTACCTGTATTATGCGAAAATACATACAAAATAAAGAATAACTTAATCTAACCAGTTCTTTTCCTTGATGACTCGTGGTAGATAGGTATCTGCCATGAACTCAATAGACTTACTAACTAATGCATCAGACTCTACTTTGTAGCCAAAGTCTTTCATGGCCTGTAGTTCTGCCTGCCATTCTTTACTCTGGAACCACTCGTACTTTGAGATTTCCTTAAGTCGTTTTAGATCGTGACCTTCTAACTTGATCCAGTTGGACTTTGCGATATCAAACTTTTTTATGTCGCCGGTTTTTAGTCCAATGAACTTTGCATCTGGGCAAGCTGCTTTTTCTGAGAAGAAAGCTAAGTTAATACTTCCTTGTTTGTAAACTGAGTAGATATAATATCCATAAGCATCATTATCTGCAAAAACATATACTGGAATTTTGTATTCTTTTGCAAGTCTTGAAACTAATCTTCGATCAGATCTTGCTGCCTGACCCTTACCCGTCATTAAGATACAATTGTGTTTCTTCCAGAACTTTGATTGATTTAGAAGATTCCACACTGCAAACTTCTCTACAACAAGTATAAAGTCTGCCTTACATTCTTTAAACTTTACAACATGTGGTTCAGTATTTGGTGGGATTGCTGCACCTGCGGATCCCATTTTTGAACAGTCAATTATATCATCTGTCTTTAGATCTTCATATTTTAGCGGACCTGAGATAACGCCACTAGGTGTCGCTTCTAATCCGAGTTGTTCTCGAAGCGCATTGATTGTAACCTCAACATCTTCGATAACTGGGTCGGACTCAGTTGCCTGATCATCAAATGTGTTTTCCTTTGTGCCCTCAATGGAGTGCTTTAGAATATAATACAACTGTCTTGTTGAAATTGCTGGCTTATCTTGCTCTAAAAGTTGCTTAATCTGTGAAGCAACCAACGCAGTCTGCATGAACTTTTTAGACTGCCCAACATTGAAGAAAGTTCGAGTCTGTGTTCGCTCACCAAGTTTAATCATCCGATCTTTCTTATCAAAGTAAGCGTTCGCAAGCGTTCGCAAAGGAATTGTAATATGTGGGTCTTTTAGATCATCGACATTTTTCTTTAGGTCAACTCCCAAATCGTGCAATCTTTTTACGATTTCTTTTTTAGTTAGTTCTGCCATTCTATTTTTCTTCCTCCATTAGTTCTTCTTCCTCTTCGCGTTCAGATTCTAATTGTTTTTCTTCAACTTCTTGCTTTGCTGCTTTTTCTTCTTGTTCTTCAAGTACTTCTACGGTCTCTTCAAGCGCTTCGATATCTGCTCCAGTTGAATACATAGATTCTGCGATCTTATTTAGTTTCTTTAATGTATCTAACGACTTTTTCTCGATTTGATCTTTTGTTAATTTGTAAGCGTCAGCTTCGTTAAGAGATGTTACTGCCTGTGCAACCTCCTTAGAATACGCCTTAAAGATTTCTCGCTTCTTAGCTTCAATCTCAGACCGTCTCTTTCGACCAATAAATCTTTGCAAGCTTCGAGCACATTCCTGGATCGCTAACTTAACTTCTTTCGTGATCTCAGGATAACCTGAAACTGCCTCTTTTGATTCTGATGTAAACGGAACCCAAACAGATGCCATATGAATAACAATAACTGCGGGTCCGGTTGGGAACGAACCTGAACTCTGTGAAAGACCATATGGTTTCCAATTGTTCTTTTTGATTGATTGTGTTAATGCGCAAGCTCCTTCTTGGTAAAGTAATGGAACTTTATTTGCGAATCGAATCAACTTAATCGCACCATCTACGTCTAACTCACCACCATAACCAATTCCAACTTCGATTTGGAAAGGATTACCTCGGTAAACTGTTGCTGATCGTGTGATAGTATGAACAAAGTCTAGATCAAACTCACTCTCTAAAGATTTACGTAGAAGTCCACCACCGATTGGAGAGAGACAATCAAGGCTTGGTCTTGAAACCTTTGCGTTTTGCATTCCCAATAACAATGCCTCAACCTGATCTGGCGTAATATACTTTGGTGAAAACTTTCCGTCAATAAGCTTTAGTCTTTTCGCTTCAGGAAGCGTCTTATTTCCGTCTTCAATTGAGCTATTTGCGATCGTAATGATCTCGTTAGCTGTTCCACCTCCAACTTTATCGAATTCCTTTGTAAAAAATGATTTAATAGTTCTCGCAGAGGTTGCTTTAAGCATTCTTTTGAATACACCAAGTTCAACACCCTTTGGATGTGGTTTAATTAATCTTGACTTAACAGGTAACTTATCTGTAACTCGTGGGAAATCTAATCGGTCTCCTGATGGAGAGATATAGGTTATCTCTGCGTGAGGATTAACAATAGCAGTCTGTTTAATATACTCTAATACAGATTGTTTATGCTCAACATACTTTGCTTCCATCTCAACCGCAACACGAATTCCACAAGGTTTGTCTGACCAATCAAATGGTTCGTCAGAAACAATCTCTGGTTCGTTCTTCTTAACATCAATATGCATTACATACATGTGAGCCTGATCGTCCTTTTTTGTCTTTGATATCAGAACAGCTGGCTTTCCCGTTGTAAGCTGACCATATAGAATAACTGAAGATATACCAATTCCTTGCTGTCCACGACCCTGTTTTCCACCATTTGTCTGAAACTTAGAACCATAAAGTAATTTACCAAAAGCGCTCAACAGATGTTTTTTAGGAATTCCCGGACCATTATCTTCAACAATCATCTTAAATCTACCTGCCTTAATCTCAGAAAGTTGTATTGTGATACTTGGTAGAATACCATTTTCTTCACACGCGTCTAACGAATTATCAACAGCTTCCTTTACTGAAGTCAACAAAGATTTTGCGGGGTTGTTAAAACCAAGTAGGTGTCTGTTTTTCTCAAAGAACTCAGCTACTGAAACTTGCTTATGTGTCTGAACATCAGTTTTAGCTGCTTTAGAATTGGCCATTATGTAATAGAATAGTACTCTAGATTAAAAAGCTTTTGGATGATCTTGCAGATTTAAGTGTGTTCGCTATCAAAATATCATTAGATACCAATCTTAGCGTGTATCTACTCAGTTCCTTTCAAAATTCTGAAGGCAGTTGCAGACTTAGACCCTTCTAAAATACTTTCTAAAGCGCGCCTTGCACGATCAACATCTTCAGGTTGCCCTAAAATACCTACAGTCTTACCATAAACAATAACTTCTGTATTCGATTCTTTTTCGATTATCGCTTTTGTCTTTCCTTTTGTACCGATAACTCTTCCAACCATGCGCTCACGTTGCTTTCTTTCTTTTGCACCGTAATCACGCATATCAATCAGTTCAGCACAATATTTATCATTAAAAACCTTCGCTGCAGAGCTAGGTGAAAATCCTCTTCCAACTAACATAACAACCTTTTTTGCAAAGAATATATTATCAACCTTAGAACTGTTGATTGTAACTTCATTTGTGTTAGAATCAATCCACAGCTTAACCTTACCGAGCTTCTCAATAGCCCTACGATCTTCACCCTTCTTACCAATTAAAACTGCTATCCGATCCTTGGGGATCAATACGGTTTCTTGCATTTAGAACTCCTCAATATCCTCAATCTCTTTGAGTAAACCTTTTTTCCTTAACCACGCAACTTCAACAGGACGGTACTTATAGACGATGTTACCTTTCTCATCTCCACCAAACTCCCATGGCTCAACAATGACGGTGTCTCCGGAACGAACCCAAAGCCTACGTTTCTTTGCTCCAGGTACCTTACAAATCCGTTCTTTACTATCAAAACATTTTATTCTAGATTTGCCCATACCTAAACGAATGTCAACAACACCTAACACCTCTCGACCCTTTGGAGTTTTAACTCTTAATACCTCTCCTTCTTCTCCAAAAGCCTTTTTCTTTTGATAAGCGTGTCTTCCTTGCTTCTTGAATTTCTTCTTTCGCTCCATAATAAATACTAAAAATCTGGGTTTAAAAGCCTACTTCTTTGTCAGTAAGATCGTCGATTTGTACTTAGGTTTGTTCTTTTTACGATCCCAGCTGTACTCTTCGCGAGTCTCACGCATATGACACTCAAACTTATGCTTTTGCTTAAAATCTTGCGCCAGTTCCAATGCATCTTTTCTACTACGTAGATGTGCATCGACACCCATTTTAAACTCTTCAATCTTAAGTAACCGCTTCTTATATGCTGATAAAAAATCATAACAATCCTTCAGAAACTTCTGCGGATCTTCTTTAGTCCGTAGCTGAAGTTTTGCTTTATAATCCGTACGTGCCTCTATTTTACACGGCGGACATACTTGTTTATTGACTCTAAGTGCACATCTATATTCCTTAGAAATAATTGTTCCCTGTAAATCATATGTAACTTCGATTAAACCATCAGGTTTTATCTTAATAAGATCCACTTTAATAACTTTAATCTCGTCAGGCACTTTAATCGCTTTTTTAACTTGATCTGAAAAGACATCTCGATTCTGTTTTTCTACAGCAACCCAAAAATGCTCCACTCGAATAGATCCACACTTTGAACAGAGTGCAAACTCTGTAGTCTTAGGTATCTTTATCTCATGTAAATCAAAAAAGCACTCTGAACAAAGATTTCCAACTAGCCTATCTTTCTCCAAACCACATTTCGCACAAAACTTGGACTTCAGTGCCATAAAAGAAACATCAAATTAGGGTATTTAAAGCTACTTAATCAATCCAAAATGTTTTGCAAACAAAGCGCATGCGATTACTAATGATACCATCGCTACAGCTAGACTCCCTGTAGCACCACCTAAAACAGCAGCTCCACTAGCACTTGTTACTGACAGATATGAATTAAAACTCATAACTGCGACTGCGACTGTCATTATTCCAACGATTAAACCAACATATTTTCGGTCCATGAAAGAACTTAGAAGTATTAGTATTTAATTTTTTCCAAACGTTTAACTCGATCTTCTACCGCTGGGTGTGTAGAGAACATCTTAACAAAAGCTCCACTAGATAACGGGTTTACAATCATCATATGTGCAGAACCTCGTGAACCAAACCGCATAGGTCGATGCTTTGCCTGAGCCTCAAGTTTCTTAAGTGCGGATGCAAGTGGCTTTCCGTCACCAATAAACTTCGCGCCATCCTCATCAGCCATAAACTCTCGAGATCTTGAGATTGCTAACTGAATAATCATAGCAATAATCGGTGTAACAATTGCTAAAGCGAGTAACTCTAAAACATTACCCCCGTCTCGTCTTCCAAATCCACCAAAGATCGCACCCCATCGAGCCATGAATGCAATCACGGATATTGCTCCTGCGATTGTAGCTGCAATACTTCCGATCAAAATATCTCGATTTTTTACATGTGCTAACTCATGTGCTATCACACCCTTTAACTCCCGTTCTGATAGAAGTTCCATAATACCTTGTGTGACTGCGACGACAGCGTGTTTTGGATTTCGTCCGGTTGCAAAAGCATTTGCTGCGGGACTTGGAACAACATAAACTCGTGGCTTAGGAAGTTTAGCTTTTCTTGCAACCTCTGCCACCATTTGATGAAGTCGTGCATACTTGCCGACGTCTGCCTCTTTTGCACGGTACATCATAAGTACGATTCGGTCTGAAAACCAGTAACTCGCAAAATTCATAAGTACTGCAAAAACCAATGCTAAATATATGTTTGCGAAGTAGGCTCCGATAGCTATCAATAATCCTGTAAGTGCGCTCAGCAAAATCACCGTACGTATTTGATTACCTATCATTAAAATGAATAAAAACTTAAGTTTTAAAGTCTTGTGAATCAGCCTTGCAGTTCAGATAGTAACGCATGTATCTTTTCTACGTGTGATGCTTCATCTTCTGCGAAGTTTATTAACATATTAGCAATCTTTTCGTCTTTAGCATCTCGCGCATATCCTTCATATAGCTTTTTTGCTTCTAGTTCTTTTTCAACATCTAACTCCAAGAATGCAATCATATCTGGCATATTAACACATTGTAATGAATTCAATTCCATATCTACTGCTTCGTCGTACGAAGATGCATCAAAACCAGACTCATGAAACTTAATGATTACTGCACATTCACGTTTATGCCTTTGCTCTTCGTCTTTAAGTTCAGCGATTACTTCCTTGACCTTACCATCGCAAAGCTTAGAAACTTGCTCAGCATATCGCGTCTCAGCAGCTAACTCCTGAGCAGCAACTTTCTTGAGTATCTCTATATCTTTCATACCTTTCTGAGTACATTACGCCTTAAATAAACTTGTTTTCTTAATAAGATAGAAACGCCGTGGGCAGGATTCGAACCTACATATCCAAAGGAAATCAGCTATCCCTTCTTTCCGCTAACGCTTTGCGCAAAGTGGAAAGGGTTATTCGAGGCTGACGCGGTACCAGATTGCGCCACCACGGCACAAACGTTATTATTAAAGAGCGTTTTAAAAGACTATGGAGAACATCATTCTTGGTCGAAACGAGACAGACATTAAAACCTTTGGAGAGGAAGGTGCTATCTCGCTCGGAAAACATTACATAACGATGGAACGTGAGAAAAGCCTAGCAAACCCCGTTCTTCTTGATGTTAACCGACCACATGTTATTCTAGTATCTGGAAAAAGAGGTTCTGGAAAATCGTACTCTTTAGGAGTTATTGCTGAAGGTCTAGCTAACCTAAAACCTGAACTTAAAAGTAACACTGCAACAATCATGTTTGATACAATGGGTATCTATTGGACCATGAAGCATCCGAATTATAAAGAAGACGAACTTGTTCGAGAATGGGGTCTTAAACCAACGCCGCTCAAGACTCGTGTCTTTGTACCTTTTGGGTTAGTTGAAGAATATGAAAGCAAAAAACTTCCCGTAGACTATCCACTCGCACTCGCCCCTTCAGAATTAGAAACGAGAGATTGGTGTGGTCTTTTTAAGATTGATTTTAACAGTAATGCGGGAATCTTAATTGAGCGAGCAGTACTAGCTCTCAAAAAGAACTTCTCAGTAGATGATATCATTAAAGCCATACAATCTGATAAACGAGCAACGGACCAGGATAAAAACTTGGTTATTGCGCGGTTTGAAGCGGTTGAAAAATGGTCGCTATTCTCTAATAAAGCAACTAAATTCACAGATATTGTAGCTGCAGGTGAAACGAGCATAATTGATCTAAGTGCCTACAACTTTGTTGAAGATGGACAGGAAATTAAAGACTTGGTTATTGCGCTCTTCTGCAAACATATTCTTAAAAAACGCCTGCTTTCGAGAAAGTTTGAAGAGGTTGCAAAAGTTACGCGGGACATAAAGTTAACAAAAGAAAAAATGCCGTTAGTGTGGATTCTCATTGATGAAGCTCACGAATTTATACCTGAAAAAGGAGATACTTTGGCTACAAAACCAATTGTTCAGCTCTTACGTGAGGGTCGCCAGCCAGGCATATCAATGGTACTTGCAACACAACAGCCAGGTAAGATACATTCAGATGTTATGACGCAGAGTGATATAGTACTATCTCATCGACTGACTGCACGTATAGACGTTAAAGCACTCAATGAAATCATGCAAAGTTACCTATCTTTTGATGTGGAGAACTACATAAACAATCTACCGCGAGTAAAAGGTGCTGCGATTGTTCTAGACGACAACTCTGAAAAGATCTTTCCAATCCAGATTCAACCGCGGATTTCCTGGCACGGCGGAGAAGATCCAAGCATAATTCGTAAGACTAAGAAGAACTTACTTTTTTCCAAAACATAAAACTTTTTAAATCTTTTTTAAGATAAATATAATGGTAAAAACGCACAGTGGTCCACATAAAAATAAAAAAAGGGGTACTCCGCCAAAGAAATTACAACTTCCACTTTTCAGAATACCGCTTCCGCTTGAACCTCAATCAGTTATATTAACTGGTGAATGTGTTGATGATAATTTAATACATGCTGTCCGACACAGTACACTAGTAGGCAATACATATGTGCCAGCACATTTGTATGAATCTGATGATGGTGAAAAATTAATTGTTGTACCGGCGTGTGATCTATCTGAAAAACAGAGTGTAGATCTACAAACTTATCATACACGGATAGCTTTTCCTGACTTTGGAAAGGAACTGGCGATTGTAGATCCTGAACAAAAACGACGTAGAAAAATCGGACGCTCAGCAGAAAGTCCAACTTCATTGGGTCTTATTGTAACATCAGATAGCCCTGTTGTTATAGGTGAACATAAAAAATTTCATCTAGTGGATTAAGCAAACAAATCCTTAAATTAGAATACAAAAAGTTCTCCATATGTTACATATGCCATTAGCTGAAATCATAAAAAAGATCAGCACTACTTCAAAGCTACCTGAAGATAAGATCCAAGAGATGATCAAAGCTAAATGCGATTCACATGATGGATTAGTTTCTGAAGAAGGTGCTGCATATATCGTCGCACATGATCTTAGTGTAGAACTGTTTAAGATTCCAGATGAGAGCGGCGCGAGAATGGCTATCAAGGACCTTGTAGTTGGATTAAGAAACTTTGAGATTGTTGGTAAAGTCGCACGCGTCTTTCCAATCAGAGAGTTTCAGAAGAAAGGCAAGACTAGTCAGGTTGGAAACTTTAACATAATCGATGAATCTGCCACAACTCGCATTGTTCTATGGGATCAAAAAGCAAACATAATCAAAGAAGGTACGCTTAAACAAGGTCAGGTTGTCAAAGTCAAAAATGGTATGATAAAGAGTTCGGACTTCTCTCCAAATGGAAAGGAGATTCATCTAAACATACGCAGTCAGTTGATTCTTGATGTTGAAGAAGAGGTTAATGTACAGATACCTGACGCATCAGAATCAGGAAGTTCTGGAGCTGTAATCGAAACGTCCCTAGATCATATTCAAGCTAACCAAAAGATTCGGTCACTCGGCACGATCGTCAGAGTCTATCCACCTGCATTCTACGATGCATGCCCACAATGTAACAAAAAGGTCTTTGACAATAAATGTAATGAACACGGTGCTGTTGAGTCCGCTCCTGCAATGGTTCTGTCTTTAATAATCGATGATGGTAAAGGTGCCATCAGATGTACTGCTTTTAGCAACGTCGCTGAAACAATCTCAGGTCTATCTGGAAAAGAAGCAAAAGAGAAAACTGAAAACATTGTACTATTCCAAGAAGAACTAGATAACAAACTACTTGGACTAGAGGTTGAGTTCGAAGGGTCTGTCCGAGACAACAAGCAGTTTGATAGAATTGAGGTAACGATTAACTCTCTGAATCTGAATCTTAACCCTGTAGCAATTGCAAAACAGTTGACTAAGGACTAGTAGACACTAGACAACCACGCGTAAGAGATTAATAAAGCACTTAACATACACCTTTGGAGAAAACCAATGAAAGAAAACCCAATTACATTACTGTCAAACGCGAAAGATTCAGATCTATTAAAAATTAACGAAGCACAATCTTTACTATCTGACTGTGATCCAAGCATTAGTCCGAGTGTACCATACTTTGTCTTAAGTGATGATATTGCACGTACGAGTTATTGCGTAGATTGTATCGATGCCGCAGTAGAACAAGCTCGGGAAGATGAGAAAGAGCCGTCAATTGTGTCGAGTGGTGGGTGGACTGCCGAAGAAAGTAGTGATATCGAAGTCTGTGGAACTTGTAAAAAATTATTAGATTATACACTCTGTGACACTGGTTTAGAATCAGAACTAAGTCACTTTGAAAACGAAACGTTTGACATAAATGATCCACGAATCTGTTACCAACTTGAAAGAATACTAGAAGGTTACAACGAATGGAACGAATCTATAGATGCAAGAATACTAACTCTTGTTGATAAGATCTTAGGTAAAAAAAATGGTAGTGAAGAAAAAGAAAGTTGAAAAAGAAATTGTAGAAGCAGTAGATGAATCATTTTCAGATGATGAACGAGTTGGTAAGACTAAAGAAGATTCTAAGATTACTAAGCTCGATGATCTTCCAGGTATTGGACCTGTAACGATTGAGAAACTTCGAGAGGCACACTTTGAAGATCTTATGAGTATTGCTGTTGCCAGCGCTGGCGTTCTTTCTGATGTTGCAGGCATTACTGAAGCAACTGCAAACAAAGCTATTGCTGCCGCACGTGATGCAATGGAACTTGGATTTATTAGTGCAGAAGAAGTTTCTAACAAAAGAAAATCCATTACAAAAATTACTATTGGTAGTACTGAAGTTGACAAACTAATTGGTGGTGGAATTGAAAGTCAAGGAATTACTGAGTGTTTTGGTGAATTTGGTTCAGGAAAATCTCAGATAGCAATGCAACTTGCAGTAAATGTTCAACTTCCGGTAGATCAAGGTGGTCTTGATGGTTATTGTGTTTTCATTGATACTGAAAATACATTTAGACCTGAAAGAATAAAGCAAATTGCAGAAGCACGTGGTTTAGATCCTGAGAAAGTTATGAAAAAAATCATGGTTGCACGAGCTTTTACATCAGATCATCAGATGCTTCTTGCAGAAAAAATCTCTGACTTAATCAAGGACAAAAAATTGCCGGTTAAATTAATTATCATGGACTCCATGATGGGATTATTTCGTTCAGAATACGCGGGTAGAGGAACACTAGCAACGCGACAACAAAAATTAAACAAACACATTCACACACTTCAAAAGCTAGCAGACTTACATAACATTGCAATCTACATAACTAACCAAGTTATGTCTCGCCCAGATATTTTCTTTGGGAATCCAACTGCAGCGATTGGCGGACACATCTTACACCATGCGTGTCAGTTCAGAATATATCTTAGAAAAGGAAAAGCTGGAAAACGTATTGCAAGACTTATTGATTCACCATATCTACCTGAAGGTGAAGCTATATTCAAAGTCACGGAGAAAGGTATAGAAGATGCTTAATCACTTTCCAAAACGTCTCTTTCGTTCAGAATAATCAGTTAGTGCACGAATAAAATCAGTCTTATCTAACTCTGGCCAGAACTTCTCTGTAAAGTACCACTCTGCATATGCACCTTTCCACGGCATAAAACCACTGGTTCGTCTAACTCCACCAGTTCTAATGATTAGGTCTATGTCAGGTAGATCAAGATACATTGCTGCTTCAAAATCTTTTGACGCGATTTGATCTGGAGACAGTTCACCAGCTACAGCCTTGCGCGCAAGACTCTTTGCAACATCTAATATCTCTTGGTGTCCGCCATATCCAACTGCCATGTTAACAACAAACTTACTATATCCTTTTGTAGCGTCGACAACTTGCGACATGCTTTGCTGTACTTTTTGTGGGAACAGGTCAGTTCTACCACAAAAGTTGATCCGTACCTCTTGTTTATGAATATCTTTGTTGTTTACTACTGCTTTCAACTTCTCTATGAAGAGTTGCATGATCAGGGATACTTCTTTTTCTGGACGATTAAAATTCTCTGTTGAAAAAACCCACATAGTTACTTCACGAATATCATACTCTTGACACCATCTCAGAACCTCTAAGACTTTATCAGATCCGAATCGATGACCTGCCAAGCGATCTCCCATAACTAATTTACCAAACCTTCGATTCCCATCGAGAATAAACGCAACGTGTTTTGGAAGCTGAAGTTTCATAGAACTCACCGTCTACTCTCTTTATCTTTAACCTTCAGATAGAAATTAAAGAAACGTTTAGCTTCAGTTATATGTGGAAAAACCACGAACGCAATGGCTAATACTACTATCAAACAAGCGCAAAAGAGGAACCCTAATAGAAAAAATAACATATTTGTAGAGCTAAAATCAATGGAAACCATATCTCCCCTTTCGCACAAATATTTATATAATTATTGGAACTTTGTTCTTATATGGAACTCTACTTAATCCTTGGCGTTACGCTCATCGCCACGATTATTGCGACCAGCTTTGATATAAAATACAAGTATGTTCCAGACCTGTTGAATTACTTTCTGATCATATTTGGTATCGGAGCTAATCTTATTCTCGCTATCATGTCTAACTCACCAAAACCAATCATATACAGTCTTATTGGAGCTGCGATCTTTTACGGTATTGGAGCAGCGTTCTACTACACTGGTGTCTGGGGTGGTGGTGATGCAAAACTTCTAACTGGATACGGTGCAACATTAGCAACGATTCCGGCAGTAACTGCTTGGCCATTCTTAGTCACAACTTTCCTGAACATCTTAACATGGGGTGCAGTCATAGGTATATTTGGTACTTGCTATCTCGCACTTAAACACTACAAAAAATTTACTAAAGAGATGCGTATCTTACTTAGCAAGTTTAAACTTGTTATTATCTCGCTGTACATATTACTTGTTATTGTCGTATTACTTTTCATTATGACTGAAACGCTTGCAGCACCATTACTTTGGGGTACGATAGTCATACTCTTTTACCTATTTCTCAGTCTTAAAGCGGTTGAGAATTGTTGTATGTTCCGCAAACTCAAACCGAGCGAGTTACAAGAAGGTGATTGGTTCACAGAACCTGTAACGGTCAAAGGTTCGGTTGTTTATGAACCTGAACGATCTGGGTTAAGCAGAAGCGAGCTTCAGAAACTTCGGAAACTAGAAGCTCAAGGAAAACTAAAAACCGTTACTATCAAAGATGGTATTCAGTATGTCCCTGCATTTCTACTAGCACTGATCACAAGTATGCTCGGAATAGATTTAATGTTCTATATTTTCAGCCTACTACTGTAGTAACCACTCAAGATAAGTAAATAAACTATATATACGACGATTAATATACATTATTGATAAAGATGGTTTTACTAGCAGGTACAAGCAATTATGTTTTTTTAGGTGTTCTTGGTTTTATCGCCCTGGTGTGGGTGTTATCCAGCATGGGTATTGTTAAGTCACGAAATCACGAGCTTTACATTGCCAAACAAAGGCATGTAAGACAGGCCGTTACAAACATTGACAAAGCATACGAATACATGGACAGTCTACCACCACATGCAAGAGCAAAGATCATGGAACATTTAGATAATGGTATGATAAACCATGCAGTTGAAGCTGCACGAGCACATCACGATGTATATCATTTCTTCAAGAACTTTAACTAAGGTTCTTACTTTTTCTTATTTTAATTTTCTAAAATTAAGGATGCCGATTTAATCGAGGTGTTGGTTTCCTTCTTGCTGGCTTTGGACTTGGCGCAGATGGCGCAGGTTCTTCAGCTGGAGCAGATACAACTTTTTCTACGATCTTCACTTCAGGATTATGATACTTTATATCTTTAGATTTATCTGTAAGAACTGCTTGTATCTTTTGGAAGTCTGCTTCAGCAAACTGTTTTGGAGTCCAATCAGTAACAACATCGTCTTTCTGGAATCTTGGAATAACATGAACATGAACGTGTGGGATCATCTGCCCGGCTGCAGCGCCGTTTCGTTGTCTAACTTCTACACCTTCTGCACCCGTAACTTCAAACACAACAGCAGATATCTGTTTTACAACAGAAAAAAGATGAGCGACTAAGTCGTCAGGCATCTGTGGAAGAACTGTATGGTGTTCTTTTGGAAATACTAAAACATGGCCTTCGTTTGCTGGCTGAATCTCTAATGTTGCAAAGACCTTTTCATCTTCCCATACTGGAAATGTTGGGATCTCGCCTTTTAAGATTCGACAGAATACACACTGCTTCTTGATCATATCCTGAATCTCTTCAGGCTTCATACTCTCTAGCTTCTTCTTTATTGCTGCTATCTGCTCAGGAGTATATTGCTGCTGACCTTGCGGTGCTGCCTGTTGCTGTGCCATAACTAAACTAAGAAAATGATTGTTTTAAGGGTTTCTTTTTCATACATTAAACTTAACTACAACCTTGGTCTTAGCTCCGACATCTTGCAGTTCTATACCCATACCTCTTAACTCATCTCTAATCTTATCAGAAGTTGCCCAATCATCTTTCTTACGCGCATCCTCTCGCTGCTTTATCAACTGCTTAATCTCTAAAGATAACTTATCAGTTCCCTTCCAAAAAAGCACTCCAAGAACTTTGTCGAACTTCTTTAACTGAATCAATATCTTCTTTGCGTCTGCTGGAGATATGTATCCTGAACGCATGTGTTTATTGATACGCGTTACAAATGTAAACAGTGCTCCTAACGCGCCAGATATATTTAGATCGCCATTCATGCTAACAATAAACTTTACTCGCAATGCACTAAGTGCTCCATCAATATCCAAGTTCTTTCGATCTTTGGCACTTCTTCCAGAAGCATTCTGCAAATCATCAATGAACGTTATCAATTTCTGCAAACTTTTGTTTGAGGCTTCTAGAGCTTCGAATGTAAAGTTAAGCTTTGTTCGATAGTGCGTAGATATCAAGAAGAACCTCAGCTGCCTAGGTGTAAAACCTCGTGAGTAGATATCTTCTGGTGTGTAGAAGTTTCCGTCTCGCTTTGACATTTTCTTCTTATCAACCATTAAGTGGCGTGGGTGAATCCAATAGTTAACCCAACGCTTTCCAGTAACGCCTTCTGCTTGCGCGATCTCAGCTTCATGATGTGGAAAGATGTTGTCTTCACCACCCATATGAATATCAAACTGTTTTCCAAGATACTTTGTAGCCATTACAGTACACTCTAGATGCCATCCAGGATAACCTTTAGCACACCAAGGACTCTTCCAGTTCATGAGATGTTCTGAATCATTAACCCAAAGTGCAAAATCATAAAAGTGTTTCTTATCTTCACTACGCAAGTTTCGTCCGCTCTTTCCTGCTTTCAGATTAGCAATTGTGTTTCCAGAAAGTTTTCCATAGTTCTTGAAACGAGAGATGTCAAAGTAAACAGAACCATTAACTTCGTAAGCAAGTTTGTTCTTGAGAAGTTTCTTTATCCAATCCTGCATCTCTTTGATATGATCTGTGGCTCTAGGATACTTGTAAGCTTTCAGAACATTAAGCTGCTTCATCTGAGCGTAGAAATCTTTCTCATTAACTTCAGCAATCTGCTTTGGTGTAACTTTCTTTCGCCTTGCTTCAGCCTGGATCTTATCTTCGCCAGCCTCAATATCATCTCGTGTTAGATGACCTACATCGGTGATATTCATTACCTGCTTCACCTTAAAACCAGAGAACTCTAGATGCCGTCGTAACAGATCTTCAATTAGAAATGTTCTAGCATTACCAAGATGTATTGGTTTGTAAACAGTTGGACCACATGTATACAATGTAACTTCGTTCTTATTGATTGGTTTAAATAACTCTTTCTTCTTTGTATATGTATTGTAGAACCTAATCACCATATCTTGTATACTCCTCTCTACTATTTAAATAAAGCGCAGGATGGGATTCGAACCCATAATCTTGCGGGCTGCAACCGCACGCCTTTTCCCGCAGGAAAAGAACTCCTCTTTTACTGTACCGGATTTGGCCACCTGCGCATATATTGCACCAAGAAGGTCTGCGAATCTTCGATTCGACCCACCTGCGCAATAGCTACAACTAATTTGGATCAATTGCAACGAAATATGTGACTACCTTGACTTTTCCTAAAACTTACAGGGGCAATCACCATAATTGGCCATAACTAAAAAGAAGTATGGAGATTTATAAGGATTTTGTTACGGTAATTTTATATTATACTAAAGTATACAAGTATATGGCAAAAACAAAGCTCATTCCAAAAAAAAGCAACAAAGCGTGGTTAAGTGCTGTCTTTTTGATTATAGGTGTTGGACTAATATACTATACATTAACTGCGCCCTGTCAGGTAGACTCGATCAAAACAGTCACTGACGCAGGAAATGTTCAAGGCATAGCCATACCTAACCAAGAGATGACTATAGAACTTCCATGGCAAGTAGAAAAAGCGATGTGTATCTCAACAGATTTCATGTCACTAATATCCGTATTAATTGGTGCAGCATTTATTACTAGTGGAGCATCAGTGTTGGTTAAGAAAATAACTACTTAGACATGCTAGCAATCTTTTTTAGAGCTTCGATCATAATGTCGATCTCTTGCTTTGTATTGTAGAAGTAAAAACTTGCTCGAACAGATCCTAATATCTTTCTTGAGTTAAACCAAGAATGCAGGCAATGCTGACCAGATCTACACATAATATTTGCAGCTTCGTCCAATAACAACGCAGTATCATGATAATTCATGCCTTCAATAACAAAGCTTGTGATTCCGCCTCTCAAACGTGGATCTTGAACACCTACGATCTTAACTTTTGGGATTGCTGTAAGCTTTTCTTGGAAGTATCGAGTAAGCACGTTCTCATGTTTTGATATCTTATCTAACTTCACGTTTTGTAGATATTCGCAAGCTACACCAAAACCCGCAACTCCTGAATAGTTCTGAAGACCTGCCTCAAATCGAGCAGGTAGTTCTGCCAGTTCATAATTAGTATATGTTGTATTGACGACAGTTGATCCGCCTGTGATGAACGGCTTTAGCTTCTCTAACTGCGATCGTTTACCATACAAAGCACCTACACCTGTCGGTCCACACATCTTATGACTCGATATTGCCAAAAAGTCAACATCTAACTCCTGAACATTAATCTCCTGGTGCGGTGCTGCCTGTGCAGCATCAAGTAAAACTGGGATCTTATATCGATGCGCTCGCTTTATGATATCCTTTACAGGTAGCGTATAACCGTCGAGATTAGACGTATAGACAATTGAAACTAGCTTAACTTTGCCTTTATTTTTATGGAGCTCAGTCTCATATGCAACAAGATCGAAAGTCTCGTCTTTCTTTGAAGGGATGTATATTCTTTCCACACCGCGGTCTTTATGCAGTTCTAACCAAGGAACAATGTTAGATGAGTGTTCTCTATCTGAGTTAATCACAACATCTCCGTCTTGTAAATCCATTCCATGTGCAACGAGGTTTATCGCCTCTGTAGCGTTTTTTGTGAATATAATTTCGTCTTTGTGCTTGGCGCCTAAAAACTTCTGAACAGATCGTCTTGCCTTATCAAACTCAATAGTAACTTTCGCGCCAAACTTATGTCCGCTTCGACCATGACAACCAGGATACTCATTGTAATACTCTGTAATCTTATCCACAACCTGTTTTGGTCTAAGCGTCATACATGCGTTATCAAAATAGATTGGAGCCTGGCCACGTATATTCTTACTAAGAACTGTAAAATCTTCCCTATAATTATTAGGATTAAACTTAATGAATAACATCTTACATATGTTTCGCTTTATACTGCTTGATTGCTTCCCTTAAACCTTTTGCGGATAGATCACCGCAATGAATCTTAACGGTTGGTAGATCTCCAACACCTGTTATGATATCTTGTTTAGTAAGCTTTTCAGCCTCGTTGATGGTTTTACCCTCCGCCAACTCACAGATAACATCACAGGTTGCAACACTAATTGCGCACCCCAATGACTCAAACATACACTTTGAGATCTTACCCTCTTTTACATTAAATGATATCTCAATCTCATCACCACAAATCTCACTCTGTACCGTAACGTGAGAGTCTGCGTCTTTTACAGTCCCTCTATGTGTGGGATGCATGAAACGTTGCTTGACTTTTTCGGAGTATGCCATCTTAACTTTCATATGTTACGGAGGTTTATAAACTTAACGATAGTTAAGAAACGCAAATCTTTATTAAGTATAAAAACCCACAGTTACTATGCAATTCCCGTGTGAGTTAGTTGTATGGAAGATATTACCTGCTATAAAAGCACAGCTAGCAAGGAACCTCAAAGATACTACAGATATGAAGCAGAAAGACATTGCTAAGGTGTTAGATAGCACAGAAGCAGCAATCTCACAATACTTAAGTGGTAAGCGGGCGAGTGAATTCAAGATACCTGAAGAGGTTAAAGATATGCTAAACGTGGTCACCAGTGCTATTGGTCAAGGTAAGAACCAGAAGGTTCTACAGTTTGGTATCTGTCAGATATGTAGAGAGATCCGTACAAAAGGCATGGCCTGCGACGCATGTAAATCAGAGTCCGGAAACGCAGAAAATTGCCATTTATGCATGAAATAACGCTAAGGATAGTGTTTTAAACCCTTATTCTCATATGTATATAGTACAAACTGAACAATTACTTATAAAGTAAAATCACTGTACTTTACTATAAGGTGACGATCATGGATGAAGAAAATCAGATACAAACTGCTCCTGTTGAGCAAGAGACTCCAGTAGCAGAACCAGTAGCCGAAGAGGTTATTGAAGATCAAGATGATGATAGCTTGCCCTTTCCAAGAGCAAGAGTAGTTAGAATCATAAAGAGCGAGATAGGCAACTCAAAGCAGCTTCGCTCTGAAGTTAAAGACGCAATTAACCTATGGTTAGGTAACTTACTAAAACGAGTTGCAAGAGAGATGGGAGACACACAATTTGGATCTGTCGGACTTGCAGACTTTAATCGAGCCACAAAGCCATATGATATGATTGCAGATATTGTTAAGGATCAAGAGAGAATTATGCTAGCCTGCCAGAAGATGGGCGCAGATGCAGATCACATTAACAGAGAACTAGCACGTTTCTTTAACGTTCTAAAAGGTGAACAATAATGGGATGCGGACAATGCGGAATTCGATTACAGCCAAACTCTCCAGACTGGACGAATCCATACATACTTTCAGATGAAGATAAAGGAAAACTCTTAGTAGACGGAAAGGTTGAAGATGATGCTACACGTAAATTAGCACGAGAACTTCAATCAAGAGATGATTCCTCAGGCGTTTTTATAAATCGTTGGTTACGTGGCATGACAATGGACGATCTACTTAAACATGAGGTTGTGGTCAAACAACATATAGAAGAAACTGACCTGGTGATTTATGTAAACAGAGTGCTTCCCGCACCAGCTACTGAAACTACCGAACAATAGATTTTTATTCTTACTTCTATGTATCTTATTATGGATAGTTTAGACAAGTTCAGACAGTCGGGTAAGATCGCTAGACAGGTTAAGAAATATGCTAGGCCGCTTGTAAAAGAAGGCGCAAAAGCACTTGACATAGCTGAGGCTGTCGAAGCTAAAATCGTCTCGCTTGGTGGAAAGCCTGCCTTTCCAGTTGATGTTTCTGTTAATGATATGGCGGCACACTATGTTCCAATTGTTGAGGATGCCCTTACCTTAAAGAAAGGTGATCTAGTAAAGATTGATCTAGGTGTTCACGTTGATGGATGTGTTACAGATACTGCTTTTTCAGTCTCGATTGGCAAGAACGCTGAGAATGAAAAACTAATCAAAGCATCTGACGAAGCGCTTAAGATTGCTACTTCGATGGCAAAACCAGGTGTTCGGCTCAAAGAGATTGGCGCTGCTGTTGAGAAAAAAATCATGAGTTATGGATTCGAACCGATTCGAAACCTAAACGGGCACGGTGTTGGTGAATGGACGATACATAGCGCTCCAAGTATTCCTAGCTTTGACAATGGAAATACTCAAAAACTAAAAGAAGGTCAGATTATTGCTATAGAACCTTTTGCTACGACAGGTAGCGGCTATGTAAAGAGTGGTAAGGGCTCTGGTATATATTCACTACATTCCCGCGGAAATGTTCGACAATTTCGTGAGGTGCTTGAGTGGGTTAAGTCTGAGTACAAAACCTTGCCATTCGCAAAGAGGCATGTTGCCAACAAGTTCGGAAAGCTAAAGGCAGGACTGGCACTCAAGTTATTTGTAGCTAAAGGTATAATCAAAGAATACTCAACACTTCCAGAAGATACGAAAGGTTGCAAGGTTTCTCAATCAGAACATACTGTTATAATCGCAGATAAACCGGAGATTCTTACTTAACCCATATACTCTGGAGCGGTGTCACAAATAGTTCCGCTCTTAGCTGAATCAATTGCGTTCTTGTACTTGCTAACTTCAGTCTTTCTAAGACTACCGTGAATCTCTTTTAATGCCTGATCAAAGTGCTTCTTCTTTACCTGTTCAGCCTGCATGTTTTCACGTAGAGCCAGCATTGCGGCCTCTCTACATACTGCCTCAATATCTGCACCAGAATAGTTTGCGGTATTCTTAGCTAAGTCCTTAATAACCACATCTTTTGCAAGTGGCATAGGCTTTGTATGAACATCAAAGATTATCGCGCGCTCTTTCTCAGTTGGAGGTGGTATCATAATGTGCCTATCAAATCTTCCCGGGCGTAATAGTGCTGGATCAATGAGCTCTGGTCGATTACTTGCTGCCAAAACAACTACGTCTTTCATATCTTCCATTCCATCCATCTCAGTTAAGATCTGATTTACAACTCTTGCATCGCTGTGAGAACCGGTATCTGCGCCAGATCGTTGTGACGCTATTGCGTCTATCTCATCAAAGAATATGATTGACGGTGCTACCTGTCTTGCTTTTGCAAAGATCTTTCTAACTGCTTTCTCAGATTCACCAACCCACTTGCTTAGGACTTCAGGACCCTTTACAGATATGAAGTTCGCTCCAGATTCGGTTGCGACTGCTTTTGCTAATAATGTTTTTCCAGTTCCAGGTGGTCCATAAAGTAGAACTCCTTTTGGCGCCTTAACACCCATTCGCTTAAATGCTTCAAAGTTAGTTAGCGGCCACTCAACAACTTCCTTAAGCTCTTGCTTAGCTTTTTCAATACCACCAACATCTTCCCACTTAACATTTGGAATATCAATAAGAACCTCTCGCATTGCAGAAGGCTGAACCATTTTAAAACCTTCTTCAAAGTCGTCTTGATAAACTGTAAGTAGTGGATATATTTTTGATAAATCTTGATTTTCTTTTAGATTAGCATAATCAGGTATAACTCTTCGAATAACATTCATCGCAGCTTCTTTTGCGAGACTCTCTAGGTCTGCTCCAACATATCCATAAGTTCTATCTGCTAATTTCTCAATATCTACTTTCTTACCGTCTGCAGAATCTTTGTCTGCAAGTGGCATGTTTCGAGTATGAATCTTTAAGATATCTAATCTACCTTTTCGATTTGGGACGCCTATCTCAATCTCGCGGTCAAATCGTCCGCCTCTTCGAAGTGCCGGATCTAATGCATCTTGTCGATTTGTTGCGGCAATAACAATAACTTTTCCTCGGCCTTTCATTCCATCCATGGAAGCAAGTAACTGCGCAACAACTCTTCGCTCAACCTCACCATAACTTTCCTCTCGCTTAGGTGCAATAGCATCTATCTCGTCAATGAATAATATTGAAGGTGCGTTCTTCTCAGCATCTTCAAACAGTTGTCGAAGTTTCTTTTCAGCTTCACCTACAAACTTACTCATGATCTCAGGACCATTAAGTGTTACAAAGTTAGCCTGTGATTCGTGTGCAACTGCTTTTGCTAGTAAGGTTTTTCCGGTTCCAGGTGGTCCGTAAAGTAGAACTCCTTTTGGTGGCTGAACACCTAGTCGCTCAAAGATCTCAGGGTGTTTCATTGGAAGCTCGATCATCTCTCGAACCTTTGTAATTTCATCTTCCAATCCACCAATATCTTCGTATGCAATCTCAGGTACATTCTCTTCTTTTAATTCAACAGGTGTGTCTTTCCACTCAACCTGTGTATCTTCAGTAACAATGCAGGCTCCTTTTGGATTTGTATTTACAACCATCATCTTAAGGCCGCCAAATCCAAGGCCACCCATTCCACCAAAACTATCATCTGACATCAGTTGATCAAAAATATCTTCAAACGGAGAACCTGAAAAAGCAGTTCTTCGTCTGCGAGTTCCACCCATAGAGATGACATCTCCTTTTGAAAGCGCTCTACCTAAAATCCCTTTCTTAATTGCAGAAAAGTCTCCCTGTATAATGATTCTTCCCTTAACTGGAGCTAGCGTTACACTCTTTGCCGGTACAAACTCAAGTTTCTTTACTTTAACTCGCTCGCTAATAGAAGTCTTAGCATTACGTCGAGACAATGGATCCATGCGAATAATATTAAGACCTAAGTCTGCAGGAAATGCTCGTCCAGCAATAGAAACCGTCTTTCTCTCACCTTGAATCTCAACAATATCACCTTGATTCAGACCAATCTCTTTCATAATCTGTGAATCAATGCGAACGATTCCTTTGTCTACATCATCTTGCTGAGCTTCAGCAACATTCAGTTCAACATAATCTGCAGAAGGCTTTTTCTTACTAAGCATCGTGTAAATATCGTACAGTTAACTTTTAATAGCCTATTGAGTGGAAGCTCTTAGAAAACTATACTACGCGAATCACGGATTAGCAGGCATAGCTTTCGCACTTGGTCGAAAGCTATATATTAATGTGCTGTTAATACCATATTAATGGTAAAAGCGATCATTGACATCAACAAAGACTCTAATCGAATTCTAAACATCATAAAAGCAGAGTATGACTTAAAAACAAAGTCTGATGCTATCGAAAAACTAGCTGAGCTGTACAACAAAGACAAGGTAGTAGTTGCAACAAGAAAGCGGCCACTTGACCTAACAGAAAACTTCAGGAAACATTATGGCTAAAAAGGCTGGACAAGGAAGAACATAACAACTGCTGCAGCGATTGCGGTCTCAAAGATTGAACCGGTTCTCAGAGGTCCTTTTATTGTCTCTTTTGAGAAGGGAGCAAATGGTTTTATACCTTCAACAGTCATAGCATCTGCGATTAGATGGGCACTGTATCCAATAGTAATACCCATAAGCGGTCCTTTAAGCAAAGGGTATACCATTGAAAAGAAAAAAGCGATCAAAGGTATCCAAATCGAGTGAAACATTCCACGATGTGTTGATAAATTAGCTATAACCCGGTGTTTTCTACCCAATGTTGAAGTCGGGGAATCTATGTCAGGTAGCAATGAAGTCGTTATCAAAAACGCGGAAAAAATAAACTTCTCAACTATTGCCATATCTGGAAAGAATCTAAAGTACATAAAACCAAAGAACATTGCGATCAGAAGATGAGTTCTAGCATTCATATGATAAACTAAACAACAGAGTTATTTAATTATTTCCTCTGAACGACTCTTGGCTTAACTGTTGCTAACATCTCTGGTGCTCTTTCCACAGCAACATCCTCTGCCCACCTAGAATAACCCATCTCAGAAAGGAACAAAACTAATCTACGTGCTGCTTTTTGCTCTTCATCTGCACGTATCTTCTGCATATAATTACGTTTCTTAGCTTTTACACTAGGCAACTGATTATATCCCTTCATATACGTCTTTTTAGTTTTGCTAATCATCTGTTATCTCCAGAATCTGAGATTTAAAAGTATTGTGAAACACCGACAAATCGAAGATTTACGAGTTTTAAAACCTAGGGTTTTAAACATATAAAGCACTTAAAACTTAAAAAGTTACTGAGTAGAAGCATGACAAAAGTTGATTTTGGTTCTCCGGTTATCAATAAACTACTCAACGGCGGACTTGACAAAGATACAATAACAACCGTCTTTGGCGCGGCAGGAAGTGGCAAGTCTAACTTCGCCATCATAGCTGCCATCTCTGCAGCAAGACGTGGTAGAGTGATATTCATCGACACAGAAAGCGACTTCTCAGTTGAACGCGCCAAACAGATTGAACCAAACATCCGAAACATCCTAAAAAACATAACAACGATTCGCCCTTTTGAGTTTACGGAACAACAGAAAGCGATTCGAGACCTACGCGAGATTATCAAAAAAGAAGATGTTGAACTTATTGTTATTGATTCTCTAACTATGTTATACCGACTTGAAAGACCGGATGACCCGAAGGAAATAAACTTAGAACTAACAAAACAACTATCGATCCTATCATCTATCGCGCGGAGAAATAACATACCGATACTAGTAACTAACCAAGTTTACTCTAACTTTGACAAAAGGGACGCGATTAAAATGGTTGGTGGTGATATTCTTCAGTACTGGAGCAAGTGTCTTATCCGATTAGAGAAGGTAGGCATTGGTATACGAAAGGCTGAGATTATTAAACATCGTGCCTTACCAGAAGGTAGCGCAGTATTTTTCCAGATTGTCAACTCAGGACTTGAAGAAACAACCGAACCTAAGGAAAAAGAACGTAAGTTCAGCCTATTCTAATGTTTCAAGTAAAGCTCGCAGTATTCTACCGCATGTCGGTTTAGAATACATAAAATTCAGTTCCTCTTTAAGCAACCTTGCAACATCTTCAGGATTACGTATGTCAATATGTAATATCTGCTCTAACTCTAACTTGCAGCCAGCATTACGTGGCTCATCTTTTTTCTTCTTCAACAAAGAATACATAACTAACTCTGATCGAAAACGCTGCAAATAATCTCTCTGACAATCTTCTGGCAACAAACTTACTAGCTGATTAACAAACTCCCCTTCAAGTCTTCCTAGTTTTCCTGCTCTTGTCTCTTCTATTTAGAACCTCCTTAAACTTAGCTAAATCAACTTAAAATCATTTAGAAACTCAAACAGAAAATTACTTTAAGTTTAGAACTGATATAATATCACGTATTTATTCTTCAGCTTCCTTCTTAGCTTTAGGATCATATGGTTCTTTATGTGGGCAGTCCGGACTTAAGCAAAGTCTCCATGGACGACCTCTGCGGATGTAGAAGTTTACATATGGCGTTCCACATTTACACATAGTTTTTAGCACAGAGAAAGTTCCTTTCTGCGGCATGCCCCAAGTTGTCTTACACTTTGGATATTCATTACAGGCTAAGAACCGCTTGCGAGTCTTACGTGAATAAAGAACACGCATCTGGCCTTTGCCACACTTTGGACATTTACAAAGAGTATTCTTCTTGTTCTGAGTCTCAGTAAATGCCTCTCCCAAGATCTTTCCGATTGTCATCTTGTTCTTGTCAAAGTCTGCGTAGATAGAGGCTATTGATTTCTGAGCATCTTTTAGAACAGACTCGGGCTTCTTCTTATTCTCTCGGATCTTATCCATCTCAACTTCAAAGTTTCTCGTAAGTTCCTTTGACAGGATCAAAGGCGCATACTTTGAGAATGTATCAATAACCGTCAGACCTAAAGTCGTAACCTGTATTGGCGTTCCTTCAATATATCCACGATCTCGAAGAATCTCAATGATCGATGCGCGAGTAGCTTTAGTTCCTAAGTTCTCTTTTTCTAATGCTTTAATTACCGAAGCGGGCGTATATCTTTTCGGTGGCTTTGTCTCGTCTGCGTTGAATCGCGTCTTCTCAGCATAGACATCTCCAACTTTCAGTATTGGAAGTTCTAACTCTTTCTTCTCAGCGTATGGAAGGTACCACGCTTGCCAGCCAAGTTTTGTCGTGATAATTCCACTCATAACAAATGGTTCGTCCTCAATAAACAAACCAACCTTAGTACTTTCGCGCTCACCTGGCGCTCCAAACACTGCAAAAAAACGCTTCACAATAAGATCATAAACTTTCGCAGAGTCTCCATCTAAGCCCTTAGCAAAACTTCCTGTTGGATAAATCGCAGGGTGTGCTGAATCCTGTTTCCGACCTTCATTTGGCCGCAGCGAGGTCTTTAGAACCTGTTGTACTATTGTAGCGTACTTTGTATTCTTAGCAAGTTTATTCAGTATCTTTCTAAAACCAAGTCTTACGGGAAGCTTCTGAGAACTAGTTCGTGGATAAGATATGAATGCTGCGGTGTAAAGTTCTTGCGCAGCAGATAACGTTCTTTTTGGAGACATTCTAAAACATCGGTATGATTCAATCTGAAGTGAGGTAAGATCAAAAGGAAACGGTGGATGAACTGCTTGCTTTGTCTTAGCAATCTTTGCTATCTTAGCAGGCTTATCTTTTACTTTATTAAAGATCTGCTTTGCTTTTGTCTGATCCCAAAACCGGTCTTCAACATGGATCGCTTCAAAAACACCTGTCTTTAACTTAACATCTGCAAAGATCTGCCAATATGGAACTGGTTTAAATGCCTGGATCTCTCGCTCCCGTTCTGCCAGAAGAGCTAAAGCCGGTCCCTGAACCCTGCCGATTGAAAGTGGAACATAACGATTAAGTGCTGCGGTTACTGACGCTACAGCTGCGTGAGACAGATTAATACCAAAGAACCAGTCCAAAGTGTGACGAGTCTCACCTGCTCGAGCCTGACCCCAATCCAACGTCTTAAATCGAGTTGTATACGCTTCAACCAGATCTTCTTTAGTAAGCGTTGAGAACTTCATACGCTGCGCATCTTTCTGTTTGCACAAAAAACGCACGATGTTGAGCCCAATAACCTCACCCTCAATATCATAGTCTGTTGCAACAACAAACTCGTCACACTTCTTTGCGACTCGCTCTAGAACTGTATAGTACTTCTTCGCGTAAGCTGCAGTCTTAGATATCTCAAATGTTGGCTTCCACTCAACCTCAAAAACAGGGTACTTACGCTTAACGCCCTTCAGACTAAAAAGATGACCAACTGCTGAAGCGACAATTATCTTCTTATCAGGTATCTCAAACCACGAGACCGTACCAAGTTTCTTCTGTTTTGCAGGTCCTAACGCATCAGCGATCTTTTGTGCAGCACTAGGTTTCTCTGCAATGATTAACTGAGTCATACTTCCTGCTAGAAGCTAATATTTATAAGTATGTACCTAAAATAGACTAATGGAAAGTCTTTTAAACGACATTCTTCACTTCTAAGTAACATGGCCGTAAAAATTATATCTAGAACTATCGAAGACACGATAACTAGAGATGGCTTGAAAGCACTGCCAGAAACACTCGTTACAGTTGGAGGTATGGCAATCCAACTTTATGCTCAAAATTTAGGTTATACTAACTTTAGAAGTACTAGTGATATTGACACTGAAACGCACGAAAGAATGTCTTTTACTGAATTCGTAGATAGGATCGCAGTCCCAATTATGGATCAGTTACCAAATTATTCTATTATACCTCGAAAAAGGAGAAAAGCGTTTGAGTTAAAAGTTATAAGTGAAGCTGGAGAAGAGCTATTAATACATGGTAATCGTCACTCTCAAAAGGAATATGCTTTGAAGGCAGATATACGTAATAGAGAGTTAGATAATACACACTACATTCAAATTGATGGCGCGCCAATAAAGCTTGTAGCACCTGAAGATATAATTGTTACAAAATTAGATAGAATAATCAAAAACGTAATGCGATATGCACTCATCCCTGAACACAAAAACGTAACTCAGCTAAATACCGATCGTATACAACTATTTGAATCATTTGATAATGCTGAAGCTGAAGATATAATCCACCTGCAACTTAATAAGGATGCACATGATTTAGCACTGATATCTAAAAAAGATATAGATCCCGATTACTTATTTGAAGCTAAAAAAGATTGGCCTGAATTAAAAAGATTAAACGATACTAGCCCTCTTGTAAGAAAAGTTGCTGCATTTATACCTCAAAAGATTAGCGAAGCACTTTCTTAGTAAACTTAAACTTCAATGATCTTGCCTTTTTTTCCGACATTTATCAGTCTAGTCTTGCCTATTCGCTCTTCTAGTCCTTCTGCTTCATGTATGTGTGAACATATCGCTATATCTGGTTGAAGTTCCTCGATTGCTTTAGCAACTGCTTTTGATCCAGGCAACCACAACGAAAACTTAGACATCATCGTCTTATCTGGATGAACATGTGTTATCATAACTTTCTTTTTAGCGGACTTAATCTTCTTAAAGCCTTTAACAAGCAAGTCCTGTACCTCTTTATCACCTAACTGAAAAGGACCTAGATTCGCAGATCCTGCTCCAAAGATACCTACGTCCTTAATCTTTACAGCATAACCATGTAGATCAGTGATATCGTATATCTCCGCAAGAGCAGATGTTGTTGCAGGAGATTCATGATTACCGGGAATTATCAATACTTTCTGATTTGCTTTCTTAAACGGTCCAATCAAACCTTTTGTAGATGTATCTGCATATGTTAAGTCACCAGAAAGAACAACAAGATCTACTTTATTTTTCTTAGCTTTATCTGCTAGCCTTTTTGCTGCACGCATATCTCCATGTAGATCTCCTGCTGCAAGGATTTTCATTTGTGTTTGATCTCTTTAAAGCCAGTATACTTCCACAGAACTTTTGGGATCTTGATCGAACCGTCTTTTTGTTGGAAGTTCTCTAAGATAGCGGGAATCGCTCTAGATGTTGCAAGAGCTGTATTGTTAAGCATATGCACGTACTCCTTCCCGTCCTTTGTTATATAACGTGTATTCAATGTGACTGCTTGATAATTCTTGCAATTACTACAAGATGTAACTTCGCGGTAAGCTCCTTTTTTCTTGTTCTGGCCCGGAAGCCATGCCTCAATATCATACATTATCGCTTGCTTATTACCTAAGTCACCTGTGCAGGTATTAACAACACGGTATGGGATACCCATATCAGTCCATAGACTTTCAGTAATCGCCTGAAGCTCCTTAAAGTACTTAGCAGAATCTTCAGGTTTACATATAACAACCTCTTCGATCTTATTGAACTGATGCATACGAATAATACCTTTTGTATCTCGACCATGTGAGCCAGCTTCACGTCTAAAGCAAGTACCGTATGCCGCAACTTTGATTGGTAGCTCACTTTCATACAAAGTCTGACCTTTCTTAAGTGCAATCAAAGGAAACTCAGTTGTTGCAACTAAATACAGATCCTCTTTTTCAATTTTGTACGTATCTTCTTCAAACTCAGACAGGTTAACGCCGCCAGACAGCGTATCTTTATTCACCATCAACGGAGGAAATGTAATCGTAAACCCTTTCTTAACTAATCTATCAAGCGCATATCTTTGAATTGCTAGGTCCAGGATAACTGCTTCGTTCTTGAGGTAGACAAATCTTGCTCCAGACACTTTCGCAGCAGTATCAAAGTCAAACAAATCATGCATCTGACCTAATTCAATATGATCTTTGATTGGGAAGCTAAACTTAGTTGGTTTACCCACAAATTTAATCGGAACATTATCCTCACTAGTCTTACCCTGTGGAACTGAAGGATCTAGAATGTTTCCAACTAAACCTCTTGCAACGTCACGCTTCTCGAGGATCTGCTTTATCTTAACATCCTGTTTTTGAATATCATCTGCGACTTTGCGCATCTCTTTAATCGATGCTGTTGCAGGCTTACCTTTCTTCTTAAGTTGGTTAATATCTGCAGAAACACGATTACGCTGAGCCTTAAGCAGTTCAACTTTCTTCAAGGCTGTCCGCCAGAGTCTATCCCATCGGATAACCTCATCTACTGCTTTCGTGTCATGACCTCTTCGAGTCTCACTCTCACGAATCAGACTTGGATCTTCTCGAAATAACTTAATATCCAACATACTAAACCCAAACATATAAATTATTTAACGGTTTCTTATTCCTATGCAAAGGAAAGGTCAGAGTAATGTTGTATACATGAACTACTTCATATTACTGGGGCTCGTATTCCTAAGTTTTGTATTTATCTTCTCGAATAACTTTAGTAGAGAAAGTTCGGACCAGATAAAAGAAGAGATTGCAGATAGCATATTTGCGCGTCTAGAAAAAGGACTCTTTGAATTAAAAGCTATCGGAAATCAAACTGATGACGTCGCACCAATCAAAATAATCGAGATACCACACAGATTAGGTGATAATCATTATAACCTCTTTGGAGATAATAACGAAATAATCATACAATCTGCAGGTCAAAGTGCATTCTATAAAGCAAAAACCGTATATTGGAATGAAGTTAACTTCACAGGCTCAACAGACTCTCAAGACGCCGAAATACGCCTATTATACAATACCAGCACTAACCAAATAGTGATTTCATAGTAATCTTTTTCTATTAGATACTCTATACTATACTCATGATTAGTAAGAAACGTAGGGTTATTGGTAAATTTCTCAAGAAGTTTGGTGAAGTAAATTATGTTAGAGATACTCCTACACCTGAAACAACTCCACCCGTACAACAAAAACAAGAAGAAACGTCAATTAGTACGGTGATTCAACAGATCAAGTCTGGAACATCTGAACCGGTTGATATAGTTGAGAATGTATCTGGAACAGACCGTATGCCACTACCTGTACAGTTTTTAGAAGATGTTGAGATTAAGAAAGATATTCTATCGCAGATAAGGCAGGTTAATGAAAACTATCCACTAATAACTACACAGATTAAAGATAGTTCATATCCACTTGCTTTTGCAAAAGTCTTCTACAACAATGCCGTCAACCAATTACAATACAATATCGTTGAGCCATCACTCAGTCCAGAACTTTGGAAAACGGTAAATCGTACACTTACAGAACTACATGATCGACTAGAGATCGACTTCAATAAAGTCAAAGACGTCAAAGAGATTAACAAATACATAAACAAAGAGATTGATGATATTTGGAAACTTATTGGATTCAAACCAAAGCCATATGAGTCGATTAAGATCAAGTACTACATTTTTAGGGAAGCGCTCGGTCTTGGAAAGATTGACGCTCTTGCAAAAGACCCGAACATAGAAGATATTTCTTGCGACGGTATTGGTTTACCTATCTACATCTACCATCGAAATCCACTCTATGGTGAAATTTCAACGAACATTGTCTTTGACACAAAAGATGCGTTAGATTCATTTGCAATGCGCCTAGCGCAGAAATGTGATCGTACAATATCTATTGCCTCGCCCTTAATGGATGGAAGTCTACCTGATGGCTCTCGAGTTCAGATAACTTACGGCACGGACATTGCTCGACGTGGAAGCAACTTTACGATCCGAAAGTTCTTTAGAATTCCATTAACTCCTGTCGACTTGCTAAAGTTTGGGACTGCCGATCCATTTATGATCGCATATCTATGGCTTGCAATTGAACGCGAGAAATCCATTCTCGTCTCAGGAACAACTGCAACAGGTAAGACGACCTTACTTAACATACTATCCCTCTTTATCGAACCAAATCAAAAGATCGTTTCTATTGAAGACACGGCAGAGCTACAGATTCCTCATGTTAACTGGATGCCACAAGTTACTCGTGCAGGTTTTGGTGCTGCAGGTTATGGTGCAGTAAGTATGTTCGATCTATTAACTGCCGCACTACGTCAGCGTCCAGATTACCTTATAGTTGGAGAGGTACGAGGTAAAGAGGCAAGTGTACTTTTCCACGCCATGTCAACAGGTCATCCAGGTCTATCAACACTTCACGCAGATAGTGTAAGTGCAGTTATTGACAGATTAACAACACGACCAATTGAACTACCTGCATCACTATTACGCAATCTAGATATCATTATCTTCTTGGAAAAAACGCGCAAAGGAGATAAATTAATCCGACGAATCGGAAAGATAATCGAAGTAGAAGGTTATGATAAAAAGAACAATCAACTTGAAACCAATACTGTATTTGAATGGATGCCTGCCAAAGATAGTTTCAACATCAAAGACAGTCACGTAATTAAAAAAATTGCAGATCGTGCAGGTTGGAGCGTATCTGAACTACATCAAGAATTAATGCGTAGAGTTAAAGTACTTAAGTGGATGCAGAAAAATAACATACATAACTTCATCGATGTAGCAAGCATCATTCATATGTACTATATCAATCCGCAACAACTTTCTACATACATGCAGAGTACAAAAGGAAACTAATATGACAAGCATATACGAAAGATCTTACACTATTTTCAAGCCACTCGTAAAAAGAACCTCGAGTGTATTCAAACCACTTGACACAAAACTAAAGATTGCGAGAATAAGTACAAGTTATGAAAAGTATGGTGCGTTTATACTTCTAATGAGCACAATCGTATCGAGTATGACTTTTGTGTTCACCACAATCTTCGGATCCTTATTACTTGGCGTCAGTCTTACTAACTTTCTCATCTACTTTACACTCAGCCTTTTCATGGGCATTAGTGTAGCAATGTTTCTTTACTTTTACCCCACATTTAAGATTAGCGAGAGAAGAAGTAAGATAGAAAACTCGCTGCCGTTTGTTACAATCTACCTCTCAACAATCACTCGTTCAGGAATGCAGCCTAAAAATCTGTTCGAGATGTTAGCACGCTTCAAAGCTTACAAAACAGTTTCTCAAGAGGCGCGTAAGATAAACAGTGACATTAAAGGACTTGGTATGGACTTTCCTAAAGCAATAAGTCGTGGAATGCTGCGTTCACCATCACCTGCATGGACCGAGTTACTTGCTGGATTAAGAAACTCTGTCACCGTTGGTGGAGACACCACAAAGTATCTTGAAGAAAAGTCTAAAGGATTTATACAACAATACAAACGGCGCCTTGAAGAGTTCAGTAAGTTACTTGCGTTATTCATGAACATATACATAACTGTTGTAATTGTAGGTTTAGTTTTCTTTGTAGTTATATCTTCACTTATGGTAACGATTGGGGGTGTACCGATTAATACTATAAAATTCATGCAGTATCTAATTGTATTTGTTGCTTTACCGATGATTACTGCAGTATTCTTACTAATAATAAAGAGCTCATCGCCGTGGGGGGCTGAAGATTGAAAAAGAAAGATAGCATTCCAACAAAACCAAAAGGGCATAAAAAGTTTTACCTATTAATCGCGCTCTTACCTGTTCCATTAATTGTCTCTCTCGCAGCATACTTTGTTGGTGCAGCAAGTACGACAATCATTGCGGTTTCAGCATTAGGTATCATCTTGATCATTGCGCCATATATTGCAATTAACTTTTTAGCATTTCAGGAGATAAAAAAGGCGGAAGAAGAGTACCCAAACTTTTTACGTGACATTGCACAGAATGCGTCCGCAGGTATGACGCTACCTCAAGCAATTCAAACAAGTTCAGATTCAGATTATGGTGCGCTATCTAAATACATAAACAAACTTAACATATGGTTAAGTTGGAGTACACCCTTTCCGAAAGCCTGGCAAAAGTTTACTGCGCTCCTAACTAAAAGCGAACTTATCCGTAGAATCAATAACATTGTTTTAGAAAGTTTCCACACCGGTGGAGACATCAAAGTAACATTAAACTCTCTAGCTGAAGACGTTACCTTACTAAAACAGATGGAGTCTGAAAAGAAATCTGTAATGAAAGAACAGATTATTATTATGTACGCAGTTTACTTTGTCTTTGTCGGAGTTATCATCGGTCTATTCAAGATCCTTGCGCCAATACTATTCATACAAAAGATGGGTATCTTCAGCGGTATCAGTATGCAAAATGCAGGAGAAGAACTTTCTTTAGAGTACTTCAAGAACCTCTTTTTCATGATGGTTATTGTTGAAAGTATCTGTGCAGGTATCATTGCAGGTCAGATATCTGAAGAAAAACTTATCGCAGGTTTCAAGCACGTAATCATTATGTTATCAGTAGGAGTATTCTGCTTCTTCGTATTCATATTCCCATCCAGTCTAAGTCTGGATGCAACAATCTACCCAAGTACGGTTGTTGGAGGTGATAAGATCATAATCAATGGTCAAGCATACTACGAGTCTGCTCCAGCAAGTGGTGCAACAGTAACTATCATAACACCTCAGAAAGAGATACTTACTTTATTCATCGACAATATTGGAGAATTTGAAAGAACAATTGTCGCGCCAACACAAAAAGGTAGTTATAAAATAATAATGTCTGTAGAGTACAAGGACGAAAAACAGACGACAGTTAGCACAATAAATGTTATCTAACCAGCATGAAAAAAGGACAGAATACAATCGAGTTCATAATAGTTTTATTATTCTTTGTAATCATAACAATAATCTTAATGTATTCTTATCTAAGACTTTTTCCAAGTGAGGTCTCCAAATCAAGGGAACAGATTGCTTGCTCACAAGCTGAAACCATTGCAATACAATTTTTAGAGTTCCAAGGTAACCAAACAAACTGGGATTCTAGCACTAATCTAAATGTACTTGGTTTCTCTAATGGAAACAAACTAGAGATAGATTACAATAAAATTCAACGAGCGAAAACTTTGGGATACTATAACATCTCAACAGATGCGAACCTATCTATTCCATTTAGAATAAGTTATAGTGCATACGCAATAAATACTACAAATGATACAACACCGACCACATTACCTGACCAGTATGATGCACGAGTATTCTTACTTAGACAGAACGATAGTCTAGTAGTATATGCTGGAAGTAACTCTTCAGGTGCGGACCTGACACTAAACTTGTTCTTTCCATTCACAACAATTACTGCAGCAGATTGTGACTCGGGATCAAGAGAGATCGTGGATAGCAATACTACTACAACTAACTCTGATGGTGATACAGTTAAACTAAACTGGTTAGTAAATGGCGGTGATTTAGATTGTATAAACCTAACAACAACAACATTACCTCAGATGATTTTTATCAAAGATATGTACTTCAAAAACACGACTCTTGGAAAAACATTCCCTATATACTTAACTAATCAAACGATTCTAAATAACGAGTTTGGGTCAAGTGGAGATACTGACAAAAAGAAAAGTTTCTGTGAGATAGAACGTACAGGTCTTGTTGAGAATTCTAATGAGTTCGTCCCAGTTAAGATCGAGGTGATAAGTTGGCGATAGGTAAGAAAGGATATGCATACTTTATCGAACTTGCGTTAGCGATCATTATCATATTTATCATACTCAGCGGTTATCTAGAATCTGAGCAAACAGTATTCAGCTACAAGCAAAACCAAGATCTAAAAGAAAGTGGTTGGTACGTACTAAAGAATCTAGACTACCATGGAAAACTCAACACATCTAACTTTACAGAGATTAACACATATATTGATGCAAGTCTAGATGACTCTACTGAATATGACTTAGAACTTTACAACGATACGGGATGTTTCCCAGTTGCTGCTGGCACTGTAAGCAGTACGAGTTACGCAGAATGTTCGTCTATAAATGCTACAACTCAAAACAATGTTGTCAGTGTATTTTACACAACGATAGATAACAACGAATCAGTTAGTTCAGTAAGACTATATCTATGGAGGCGCATATGAAATCAGAATTAAAGTCGGAATTCAGTCTTTTGAAACGTTTCTACACCTTCTTCTTTATTGAATCACTTGCAGGAGTATTTGCAGCATACATTGTAATATACTTCACTGAATTAGGATTCAGCTTTCAACAAGTATCACTTATTGTTGCGGTCAGCTTAATTGCGCCACTTATCTTTGAAGTACCTACTGGTGCTGTAGCGGATCAGTTTGGTAGAAGAATCTCCATTGCAATCGGTCTTTTTGCAGGAGGTTTTTTATCGCTACTTATTCCGTCGACAAATAAGTTTCTCTTCATCATAATAATACTATTTAGTATGTCTGCGTTCAACACGTTTTCAAGTGGTGCTGATGCAGCATACCTCGTTGACTTTCTTAAGGAAAAGAAACGAAGTAAACTAATACGACCTGCGTTTGGTAGAGTTGCAAGCATAGGATTAATGGGTAACTTTTTTGCGTTGCTTGCTGCAAGTGCGATTGTAAAATACCTCGACATGAGTTATCTCTGGTATGTACAGGGTGGTGCACTAATCAGTGCAGGATTTTTTATAGTTTTCTTTGGTGAACCTGAAAAAATTAAACCTGCGGAGAACATACGAACTGCAATGAAAGACACGTTTGGTTTTGCTCGGCAAGGTTTTGGCCTTATCTTCGCTCAAAGAACATTATTCTTACTAGTTCTATCTGCATTCTTTAGCGCATTCTTCGCAATAGCTGGACTGGTGTGGCAACCCTTCTTCCAAGAGATCAACATACCACTAGAAAATTTTGGTATACTTTTTGCAGGTGCTGCAATAATTGGTGCAATTGGCGCTAGCTCAAGTAACTACTTTGCTACCATTCTAAAATCGAATAAAGCTGCATTAATACTCAACGATTTAATCATTGGGAGCCTTTTCATCACAATATCATTTGTAACATCCCCACTAATCGCAATAATGTTGTTTTATGGTGGTGTGTTTGGACGTTCAATGACATACCCAGTTAAAGATGCATTTTTACATAAGCACATTCCATCAAAGATACGTGCAACTGTTGACTCAATTAAAAGCTTAGTCACTTCAACAGGTGGTGTAATAGCACTACTTATTGCAGGTTATATCATGGACACATATGGTATACAAGTATCATTCCTTGTAGGAGGTCTGGCAGCAATTCCAACAATCATATGTTATATGCTAATTAAAGAAGATGCAAAGTAAAAAAGGTCAGTTCTTCATTATCAGTATAGTCATAATAGCTATTGCTATGTTCACACTTATGACTTACTTCTTAACCATTGGTGAAAGTTCGGCTATTATGTTCGAGGACAGCTCAAGAACCGAACTGGATAACATAAAAAATATGGTTTTAGCAAACGGGAACTGTATTGGGAACATCAGTCTTTGCTCACATTTTGAACAGATATATGGTGGTCAGTTTAAACTCACCTGCACTTCGCTAGGAGGACAGGCGCCATACAACTATACTATATCACTTAAATCAAAAGATCTACAAGTTACAAGTAACTTCACACAAAATCTCAACTGCTAATTAATTCTTCAGGGACTTTTTCTTATTTACCCTTCTACGTTTACTTACTGAAACCTTTTTTGTTGATACGTCTACGTCTGGTTTAGTATTTCTACGAATAGTTACAAACAATAAAACTATTACTGCAATAACTACGAACAAGGTCAGTAAAACATTATGATCAATCGAAAAACTACCTTCAGGTACATCTTGTGAACGATTAACTGGTTCTACAACTAACTTTCTATCTGGCTCAGGTGAAGGTGCGGGGATCTCATCAAAAAACTGGTCTGGATCTGCGCGAGCAAGGTGATCACCACTAATCGCCTTTTCAAAACTTAGATCAATATGTGAATTCGGACCTTCTGTATGTCCACTTTTTGCCCAGTAGGTTGAACCACCCACTGCAACATAAAAGTAAAGTGGTGTGTTATATGAATCTCCTGCTGGGAGATACGCATGATATAGGTTATCGTCTGCTTCAATGGTGACTTTCTGCTCCTCCCAAGAACAGGGTAGATTTACCTTACAAAAAGATCCGTCATCATTAAGCGGTACAAGTCTTAGTCCAAGAGTACCTGGGACTTTCGTAGGCTTATCAGCATACCCCTTTACACCGAGATAACCTAACTGCTTCCCCCAATTATATGAATCTAACCCCGACATAACTAAAACATCTCCTTGATAGTTAGTTGTCTCCATAAAAGTTACATCTCGAACAGTTATTGCTTCAGGAGTTTGTGCACTAACGTAGCCCATAACACATAATAACATTAGTAAAGTTAGGATCTTTCTCATAACTGTAGTGCACTTTCATAATTTATATAAATTGTGTCACATCTAGCAGATTATGCGCAACGTGATACTAACTATTGACCTAGAACGTGATTGGGATACTACCAACACTGACGCCATCAAGAAAGTACTTCCCCGTTTCTTAGACCTATTAGATAAAAACAGGTCTAAAGCAACGTTTTTTGTTGTCAGTGATCTTGCTACGAAGTTTCCAAAACAAATCAAACAGATAGTTAAACGAGGACATGAGATTGGAAGTCATTCACATACGCATAGACATCTTAACAATATACGCTTCGATGAACTTGAACAAGAAGTTAAAAAATCTAAACAAGTTTTAGACCGACTAGGATGTAACGTACAAGGATTTCGAGCACCTGCAGGTATACGTGTTGCCGGTCTGTCTGACGTACTAAAACGATACAAGTATACTTACAACTCCTCGACAATTGCAAGCTGGTTTCCTGGAAGATATAATGAGTTAGCTAACGATAAACCTGTAGTAAGACATAATGGGCTTGTAGAGTTACCAATTCCAAACTTTACTATGTTCAGAATACCTGCAGGTTTATCTTATGCACGACTTTTCCACCCATTCTTTACACCTAGTCTATCAAAACAACCCTATATGGTTTATATGCATCTTCACGAGTTTTTAGATCGGCTTCCAAGTAACAAGATTCGACCAGATGTATGGTTAGCAAGTTACAGAAACCGTGGAGAACGAGCTTGGAAGATCTTCGAAAACATGACTAAAAAACACGAACTTAACTTCATTACATGTAATGACTACATCAAACTAAATCCGAACAGTCTCTCTCAAAAGCGGACCAACTAACTTTGCGAGAGGTAATGGCGTCATTTTCCAAATAACGATTGGTATTTTAAATAAGGGACTAGAAACATCTAGTCCGATTTTTGGTTTCTTAAAATAAAAGTTACTTAGATCATGAAGTTCAGCTTTCCATTTCTTTTTGAATGAAAACTGACCACTCCCAACTCTTGCGGCTCCAAAATCAAATACTTTGTACTTTTTACTACAACCCCATCGAATAAACTCCCAGTGCAACGCATCATTTGGTCTAAACTGCAGGTACTTCGTATCTGAAACATTCATATTAATATGTATACGCTTACCAATCATATATCCTGAAAGTATTGCAACAAGTTTTCCATCGTAATACGCACCGAGCATTCGTCCCATATTTTTATCAATAAAGTACGTATAAAAATTTTCGAAGTACTTCTTAGAAAAAGGTGCAGATCCAAACACCTTCATGGCCTTAAGATACATATAGTAAAGTTCAGGTAGGTCTTTCTTTGGAACGTCTTTAACTGTAACCCCTGACTTCTCCGCCATTCGTACTGCTTTTCGCTTAGCTTTATGTATATGTTTCCAGAGCTCATCTTCAGATTTAAGTGGTAGAACAAACCGCTTGAACGCCTTTACCTCAACAAAGTTCTTGCGAAGTATGTCGTTGCATAGTCCTTGACGAATCTCAATATTCTCGGGGAGTCTTTCTTTTATCTGATTAAACTGACGCTTATTTGCTTTACCAATTGGACCGCCATACTCAATAAAAGCTGCAGATTTATTTGGAAGAAAAGATGCAAATGTGTGAAAGGTTGGAAAAAGAAACTTAATCTTACCTTGACTTTCCAAAGCATAATACTTTGCTTTTGTTCTGGGAAATGTAGCTTCAATAAACTGTTTCCATTCAGGTGTATGTATGATAAGATGTTCAGTATCTTTCAAGAACTCTCGCCATTCCTTACAGTCTTCTTTCAACAGCTTTAATTGCATCTGCAACAACCCCCATATCTTCTTCTGAGCGATAAAGTGAAAACGCTAGGTGCTCTTTTTCTGCACGTGTTGCCTTCGTATACTTTGGTCCACCGAGATTAAAGAAACTCTTTGCAGGTTGAATCTCAACACCACGCAATCTTAATTGCTTAATTAACCACTCTCGTTTCTTAGTTTGTAACACAAGATAAAGATTAGATCTTTTCTTGGTTCTAACAACAGACTTTACTGCGGCTACAAGATCAAAGTTACAACTTCGAATCTTTTGTATCTGATTAAAACGAACTAACTGATTCAACACAACTCGTTTTCCAAAGCGAGATATAGCATATACTTTAGCTTCAGGATACTTATCAATACTTTTCTTAACCAGTTTCTGAGCAAATCTATAGCTGTGTCGATTCAACATTATCTGTGAGAGTAAAACCTTTATTGTAAACATGAGCTCTTTATCAAATCGAAGCGTAGGTAGTCTTTCTAACACCAACGGTTTCTTTGATACTAAGAAACCACCATAATAACCAACACTCTTAGCGATCCCTGAGCTATAGATTGTAAAGTCTGCATTCTGACCAAAACCAAATGCATGGGCACAGTCTTCTAGTACAGGTACTTTTGCGTTTCTACACACTGCAAGTATCTGCTTATCACTATCTGGAACAAGTCCGAAGTTGTATGCTACGATAAGTAAGTCTGGTTTTTCAACCAATGCCTTTCTCACGTCTGAAAGCGTGGCGACTATACCACTGTCGTAAAAGATCGGTTTTGCACCTGCTTTTCGAATAGCATCAACAACAATGTAACAGGTAAATGCAGGTACTGCAACTCGCTTGGCGCCTGAAGACTTTATCGCAAGATAGATCGCAGCAGATCCCGAACCTGTCCAGTAATAGTTTTGCCTAAATAACTTAGATAACGAAACACGTTTTCGTGCGTACAAATCTGCAACAGAAGCTACTGGCTTTACTGTCGGAATTAACATATTCACTCCTATAGAGAAATGTTCTTAAGTGTTTTTAGCTTGCAGTGAATATATGCAAAACATATGCTTTGTAAACCCCACGCTTGTTTTTAGACGGCCGATTGTGGAGTTAGCAAGAATATATGCTGAAAAAGGTCATAAAGTATCGATTCTCTTCCCAAGTAAAGGAAACATAGATACAAAGTTCCACTTTAATCAGAAACTTAAACATAAGAACATTCAACTTCTTCCGATTCGATCAAGATACTGGCTGCGCTTTAGGTTCGCCTTTCCGGATCCATTTGATCTGATAAAGAAAACTGTACGCGCACTGCAAGAAAACAACGTATTACACATATGGGAATACTACTATCCATATCCACTTCTGCCTTTGATCTTACGACCCTTCATAAACAAGAAATGCAAACTAGTTCTTACAACTGATGGGATTGTTGGATACAACTATTTCCCACCAGAACGTGGAGTTACAACTTTCTTTAAGATATACATTCACACACTAGGTAGAGTTATCTTTAACCTGCCAGATACTTGCACAACATATACACAACACATTCGAAAGGAGTTTCCTACGTTCCTACGAAAAAAGTTCAAAGTCATACATACAGGGATTCATCTAGATGCGATCAAACACTCACAAAAAGGACGCCAAAGAATCCGCAAGGAGTTTAAGATTAAAGCGAACACTGAAGTTGCTTTATTTGTTGGTATGTTAACTGAACGAAAGCGCGCAGACATCGTTCTACAGGCAGCTAAAGCGTTGCCAAAGGTTACTTTCTTGATTGTAGGAGATGGATATCTACGTAACAAACTAGAAACTTCTGCGACAAACCTTGCGAATGCTATCTTTTTAGGTAAACGAAAAGATGTTATTGATCTTTATTCCGCATGTGATGTATTCTTCTTACCATCACTTGGAGAAGGTCTACCTGGAACAGTTATGGAAGCCATGGCATGTGGTAAACCGATTGTAGCTACAAAAGAAAACGGCACGATTGACTTGGTCACAAAAGACGTGGGGATACTTGTAAAACACGATGGGGATTATATCAAAGCGCTTTCTGAAGCATTAACAAAGAAGTTTGATCCACAAAAGATTAAAAAACAAATCAAAAAGTTTGATTGGAAAAAGGTTACAACTACTTATGAAAATACTTATGCTCGTTGATCAAAAGTATCCTACTGAACATGTCTTTCTAGAAGAAGTTTACACTAAGATCTTCAAAGAGAAAGGTCATGAAATTATCTGGGTGATGTTATCCGAACAAGTTGATAGACTAACCGTTAAAACTTGGAACAAAAACAAAGTCTATGTCATACCAACTAAACCAAACCTACTTTCTGAATACCTTAATCTCACAGTAACTCTTCACAATCTAACACACACTTTTGTAAATCAAAAGTTTGACCTTGTCTTTGTCAGAAACGATCCAATAATGGGCCTATACGCCTCGCACCTTGCTAACAAACTCAACATTCCTTTTGTATACAAACTCTCACATCTTAAATCAGATGAAACTATCTACTTCGCTAAAAAAGGATTATATGGGAACCAACTTACAAACTATATTGCAGGTACACTATCACTAAAACTTCGTAACCACGTTCTCAAAAAAGCTGACCTAGTTTTCGCCATGAGTGATACAATGAGAAACTACTTAGTTAAAACTAAATTACGATCATCAAAAACATTCTCACTTCCGTCGGGTGCAGATACAAATCTTAAGCCAAACAAACTCGCTGTAAAGCAGATACAAAAGAAGTATAACCTAACCGGAAAGACGCTCGTCTATCTAGGAACCTTAATCAAAAGTAGAAATCCGTACTTTATGTTTGATGTTGTATCCAAACTAACTCAAAAGCATCCAGATCTCAAACTTATGGTTGTTGGCGCAGGCCTAAATAGGCAAGACATTGTTGACTACAAGAAGTACGTTCGTAAGTTAGGTATTAAGGACAATGTCGTATTCACTGGCAGAGTTCCTCGAAAGCAGGTGCAAAACTATCTTACTGCAGCAGATATTGGGTTAACATATCTACCACCTGTCTTTATCTTTAAGATGAACTCGCTCCTCAAACTTGTAGATTACATGAATGCAAGTCTTCCCGTTGTATGTAACAACTTTAATGACGAACAAAGAAAGATCGTCAACAAAACTAAGTGTGGTCTCTGTGTAAACCATGATGTTGATTCTTTCTCCGACGCCATTGATCAGTTGCTTAGAAGTAAAAGGCAGCGGACTGCGATGGGAAAAAGAGGTAAAACTTTTGTTAACGCGGAACGGCGTCTAGCGCACCTGGCAGATTATGTTGAAAATAAGCTGTTAGGTTTGATTGCATAAATACTTATAAATTAAAAAAGGAGCTCATCCTCATGAGAAAAAGACTCTTAGATTTTATCGAATGCAAACGTTGTGGTGTTGACTTCAGATTAAAAATCGTTAGCCAAGATAAAGATGGCGTTAAGGTGGGTACGCTAACCTGCCCAAAATGTAAGATTCAATACAAAATCATAAACTACATACCGCGATTCTTACCTGAAGAAAGTCTACGAGAACTTAAAGAAGAAACTGTAAAGTTCTTTGGTTATGAATGGACCCACTTTAATCGACATGGTTTCGAAGATAAAGTCTATAATGAAACTTTTGAAAAGAAGATCTTTCATGAAAAAACATTGCTTAGGTCTAAAGAACTTAAAGGTAAGCTTGTCTTAGATGCTGGTTGTGGTAATGGTCGATACACCTACCAAGCACGTAAATGTGGTGCGGAAGTATTTGGTTTCGATCTAGGTCCGGGAGTAGAATCTGCGTATAAAAACACAAAACATCTCGGAAAGGTCCATATCATACAGGCAGATATATTCAACCTTCCGTTCAAAGAAAGCGTATTTGATTATGCATTTTCAATCGGCGTAATTCATCACACTGGTGATGCAAAACGAGCGCTTAGTTGTATTCTAAAACCCTTGAAGCAGAACAAGCACGTCTCAATTACCTGCTATCACAAAAGTAACGTACTTTGGGAGTTTAATGATTGGTTCTTACGTAAGTTTACAACTAAAATGTCGATACCTGAATTAATCAAATTATCAAAGTTCCTTGCAGTAAGTTGTGAACATGCAGGTAAGTATATTGAAAAGTTCGGTAACCTGTTCTTTAGATGGGAACCAAACGTCTCGATAATGTATGATTGGTATAGTGCGCCGATCGCAACACACCATACCTATCCTGAGATATATTCTTGGTGCAAAGATATGGGCATATATATTAATGAAGACTTGCGTTGGGAGAAGAAAGAATGGATACGAAACATACAATTTGTCAGAACATACCTTGCTCCAGATTGGGCAATAACATTTAGAGGTGTAAAGAATAACAAGTTCAATAAAAACCCGAAACACCTCTATGACAAATCAGTAATTAGGTAATACTATGTGTGGAATATGCGGATTTAACTGGGAAGATAAAAAACTACTTAGACAGATGACTTCCGCACTTGAACATCGTGGTCCAGATACTTTTGGTTTATACACCGATAAAAAGGTCAGTATAGGTCATCGACGTCTAAGCATTATCGATCTCAGTGATAAAGGTAATGAACCCATGTGTAATGAAGACGGTACTATCTGGCTTACGTTTAATGGTGAGATATACAACTTCAAAGAGTTACGTTCAGCTCTAATAAAAAATGGACACCGATTTAACTCAGACACTGATGCTGAAGTTATTATTCATGCTTATGAAGAATATGGTAATGATTGTGTAAAAAAGTTTAATGGGCAATTTGCATTTGCTATATGGAATTCAAAACAGAAAGTACTTTTCTTAGCGAGAGATCGTCTTGGTATAAAACCACTTTATTATTATTGGGACGATACTAAATTCATCTTTGCTAGTGAACTTAAAGCAATCTTACAAGACCCTGCCGTTGCACGTAATGTAGATCGGCATTCACTTAATCATTATCTTACATATGGTTTTACTCCGACAAAACAAACCATTCTAAAAAACATCTATAAACTTCAGCCAGGTTTTCACCTAACGTTTAGTAAACGATTAGTCATTAAACGATACTGGGATGTCGACTTTAGACAAACAGAAACACACTCACCTAATTATTACACAACTAATATCAAAGAGTTACTGGAAGAAGCTACTAAGAAACGGTTGGTTGCAGATGTTCCTGTAGGTGCATTTCTATCAGGCGGTATCGATAGCAGCGCGATTGTTGCGATGATTAAAAAACATAAAGATAATCTAAAGACGTTTTCCATTGGTTTTGATCATGATGAATTTAATGAAGCACCTTATGCAAAAAAAGTCTCAGATAAGTTTGGAACGGATCATCATGAAAAGTACTTTTCAGCGAAAGATGTTCAGAAACTTATTCCAGAACTCGCATATTATTATGACGATCCTTTAGCAGACTACTCGATGTTACCTACATACTTTGTATCAAAGATTGCTAGAAAGCACGTTAAAGTTTGTTTAGGTGGTGATGGTGGTGATGAACTCTTTGGTGGATATGACTGGCACACGCAATTCAATACATTAAGATTACAGCGATCACTTCCCGCGTTTGCAAGGTCTGCTATTAAACTTCCACTTAACTTTATCAGAGATAAACATGTTAGAGATAGATTACAACACCTAATAAGTAATGAGAAACTTTCCGACTCCGAACTATATGCACGTCTGCGTTCGATATTAAATCATACAGACCTTGAGAAACTTAACGTTACGGGCACATACAACGCATACAAACCCTACTTCAAATACAGTAAGTTAAACAACGTCATGCATGCAGATCTAAAGTTGTACCTTCCAGAACAAATCTTAACTAAAGTTGATCGTGCATCTATGGCAGTCAGTCTTGAGACAAGGGTTCCTTTCCTAGATCATGATTTAGTGGAGTTTAGTGCAAAGATACCACCAAATATTAAGATACATCGACAGATTAAGAAACATATTCTCAAGAAAGCTATGGTTGGAATACTCCCAAAAGAAATCATCAATAGAAAGAAACAAGGTTTTGGTGTTCCAATAAAACATTACTTTAGAAACGAACTCAAAGACTTTGTACAAAGCGAACTATCAGAGATTCCCTATGTAAACCAAGAGTTTGTTCAAAGCATACTCCAAAAACATCTAGCAGGAAAACGAGATTACTGTCATGTTATATGGTCACTTTTAATGCTTAAGGAGTGGACTAAGCAGTGGCAGATAAGTTGTCTCTAAAAATATCTTTATCCTTATCAAAATAGATAGACTGTTTCTGTCCGTACTTAATACCTAAGAAGAACTCCAGTAACTTCTTGTTGATACCTGTCGCAGTTAGAATAATGCCGATTGGTAAAAATAGGTAAGCAAGTAAATCATATCTAAACTTTGTCTTAAAGTGAATCTTATTGATGAAAATTCCTAACCCGCCAATGATCAACAGACGTTCTATTGCTGCAAGGATCCAAGGTTTATGATTAAGTTTTGACTTAAACTTTGTCTGTCTAAAGAAACTATTTACACTCATTAAAAACCATGCGTAGTTAATCAAAGCAGGGTCAAAGTTTTCTGTGAACGGTATATAGTTGTTCTTAAACCACCAATCATCGGGTATTCCTTTGTTATATGCAACGCCACTTCCAGGCAAGAACATCAACCGACCCCAGACAAACTCATCTATTGGTAGCGAGTTTACAAGTGCAACAGTTTTCTGAATATCCTCCTTAGTCTCACTTACATCTCCAAAGATAAGATAGACTTTAACCATCAAACCAACTTTCTTTGCTGTCTCAATACACTGATGTATCTGATTGACAACAATACCTTTTCGCATAGAGTTAAGCACTTTTTGTGATCCAGATTCAACACCAACATTAACTAGATAGAAACCTATCTGCTTTAACAACTTCAAAACTTCGTCAGAAGTATTTGCACGAAGCTGTCCACTATACACAACATCCAAAGGTTTCTTCTGTAACAGATCTCTGTATTCCTTTAACCAATTAATATCTAATGCAAATGTATCGTCCAAAAAGTATATGTCTTTTATTCCATATTTGTCTCGCAACTCTTTCACTAAATTATAAACATATTTTGGAGAATGTCTTCGAACATTAATAGAAAGTTTTTGTGATGCACAGAACGTACATCTTCCAGGACAACCACGACTAGTAATAATACCAAAGTTTGGGTACACTAAATAATCTGCGCCAGACTCTTTTGTGTTCTTAATGTACTTCTTCATGTTACACAAATCCCAACGTACTTTTGGTAGTGCATCTAAATCCTTTATTGGATCTCGAGGTGGATTCATAACAACCTTTTTGCCCTTTCGGTAACATACGCCTTTTGTTCCACGCGGTCCTTTCTTAATCAACTCAGCAAAAGTAACCTCTCCCTCGTTGTAGATAATATAATCAATAAAGTCGTACTTCTCTAAAACTTTTATTGGAAAGATACTCGTATGTACACCACCAATAACAACCTTAACATTTGGTAGTATCTCTTTTGCAACTCTTGCAAACTCAAACCCGGCATTTCGTAGAATCGATACAAAACCAATGCCTACATAATCAGGTCGCTCTTTCAACAAGATCTGCTTAAACTTTTCTACATCCAAGTCCTCGATTATTCCATCATGAAATGTAACTTTGTGTCCTTTCTCAAGAAGATTAGAAGCAATGTATAGTATACCAATTGGTGGGTTGATCTGTTCTTTGATCTCAGATCGGGATTTAACTGGTGGGTAAAACAAAGAAACTTTCATATCAAAACCTCAACTTATTCCTAACATATGACTTGCCGATCGAAAATACATTACGAACGTCATTGATATCACGTAGACTTAACAAGATCGAAGGAATACGTTTCCACATCACAATCTTACGCATCTCTGCCCATTCCAAAACTAGGGAAGTAATCTGATTCAAAGTAAGTTTATCTTGATAGTAAGGTACGTTACCTAACAGAAACGGCATCTTATGTATTGCGCCTGCATCGTAGTGTTTTGTCCACGTAAAATCTGGTGGAACTATATTTTTCTTTCTAGCGAGTAACGCTACTAAAGTTCCTGGATAAATTTTTAAGATCATGTAAGATGTTCGAGTACCAATCTTCTCTAACTTCTTCATCAAAGTCATAGTCTTTCTTGCGTCAACATAGGTCTCACCATCATGACTTACAATAAAACTTGCATGCGCCTGTATACCAACTTCTTCGCACCATCTAGAGACTTGTTCAACTTTATCTAAAGTTATTTTCTTACGAACAACCTTATCTACGATCTCTTGTGAACCTGATTCTACTCCAAACCTAAGCTGAACACAACCAGCATCACTCATCTTCTGAAGCAATTCTTTTGTAAGTACATCTACTCGAGATTGGCAAACCCAATTGATATTCAATTTAGCATTAATTATTCGATCACAGATATCAACAACTCGATCTAAATCCCAGGTAAACGCGTCGTCAAAAAACCAAAAGTTCTTACGACCGTATGTATCTACTATAAATTTAATCTCATCGAAAACGTTCTTAGCGCTTCGTGCTCTAAACACACCACCACTCATCTTAGTAGTAGCGCAAAAGTAACAACCAATTGGACAACCCCGACTCGTCATTATACTTTCAGCAGGTACCTGTCGATCATCTAAGTCCAATAAACCTGAGTACTTATTCATTGGTAACAGATGTCGTGCAGGTCTAGAAAGCTTATTGATATTCTTAACATAAGAACCACGTTCATTAACTTTTATCTTACCATCCTTTCTAAAAGCAATACCGTTTACCTTAGACAAATCTCCTTTCGTATCTAGCGTCTCACAAAGTTTACGAAAGGTAACCTCTCCCTCACCAATAACAATAATATCGATCTCAGGGATATTCGTCAATGTATCCATTACAGTTAATGAGGGATGTGGTCCACCTGCGACAACTACTGCGTTTGGTGCTGCTTTTTTTGCGACCTTAGCCATCTGAAATGCCTCAAAACGATTCTCTGTAGTGAAACTAATACCCACTAAGTCCGGTTCAAACGCATTTATCTTCTCTTGAGTCTGCGTAAATGTCCAGCCTTCCACAAAAGGATCCATGATTTTAACAACAAAGTCAGTATCTTCTATGTATGCAGCGAGATATGCGAGACCTAACGGTGGAAAAACGTGCTTTCTTGAAAAACTATCGTCCATTTTGCCCGCTGGCGGACGCGTTAGCAAGATCTTAAAAGAGTCATTCTTAGCCATTATCTTTAATCAATGATAACAAATTTTAAAACTTTTTGCTATTTAAGAATAACTACAATGGTCTATCTAGAACGAGTCATAAAGCACGCAGGTATACGTGACTTCAAGCTCATTCGCTCTTTTTACCCTAGCAGATACTCTCGAATCATCATTTTTGAAGGTAAGTTGGATGGAAATGTCGAAAGGTTCGTCCTAAAAAAAGGTGCGCATCTCACCGATATACTAAAAAACATCGATCAAAACGATATAAAGAAACTATTCAAAGGCGAATTCGATACACTCAAACAGGTAAGAAAGACGCTAGGTGTACGTTTTCCAGTACCTGAACCCGTATATTTCTCAGAAAAAGATATGATTTTCATAACAAAGTTTGTAGCAGGAGATCCGATCAAACACACATTATTAGATGGAGATCAGATTAAGATTGATGTTTTTAGCGAAATTGGTAAAAAACTGCGACTTTTCCATGATAAAGTATCGTCAAAGACACGCAACGACACAGATGATTTTGAGGTTCTACGTAGATTACATATTCCAGATAGACTAAAAAGTACGATAAAAAACAACTACAGTAAATATGTTGATAACAAACACATAAAAACTGCGTATTGGGACATTTCCATCTGGAACGTTCTAGTAGACAAAAACAAGGTCACATTTATTGATCTTCCACCATATCTTCAGACTAGATCCATCTATTACGACATTAGCTTTTTCGTGAACAGCATATATCTAAGTTATATGAAACTTAATGACATCGAACTTGTCCGAAATACACATTACTTAAACGCTTGTGTTGAAGCATTTCTGAAAGGCTATGGAAACGATATCGATAGAGATAAACTAACATTCTATAGAATACTAAGTTTACTTCGTTCATTACAACTACAACAAAAACGAACTGGTATTAAAAACAAAGTAATTTTCTTTTACCTACGATTTAGATTCTTAAGATTAATAAAACAACTTCTAAAAAAACTTAGACAAAACAACGGTGAGTTTGAATCACTAGAACTGGGATTAAAACGAGGTAAGTTACTATCTGATTTCATTTGCAAACAAACAGATAGTAAGACAAAAACGATCGTTGATCTTGGCTGTGGTTGGGGTGCACTCGCACTCTCATTTGCAAGTAAGTTTAAGAAAGTTATTGCTTTAGATATCTCACAAGATAATGTTGATGTTGTAAAACAACGTGTTAAAGAAAGTCGTAAGAAAAATGTTTCTGCAGAAATTGGGGACGCACTAAATCTGCCACTAGCGAACAACTCCGTTGATGTTGTTAACACAACAGGTGTTATTGAATGGGTTGGTTGTAGTAGTGAAAAAATGACGCCAAGACAATCTCAAATCAATGCTATCCTTGAAGCGCACCGCGTTCTTAAGAAAAATGGTTTACTTTTAGTAGGAACTGAAAATAGATTCTTCCCACCTTTCTGGATACGTGAACCGCATAATCACGCACCTTTACTTGGATTACTACCATTTAGTCTAGCCAACATGCTATCACAAACCTTCCGAGGTAAGTATTACTTTCACAGATTAATCTACAACGCCGAGATCAAAGATCTGTTCAAAGGTTTCACAACAATTAAAACGTATGTTTCAATACCTCATTATCAACATACATATGAAGTTGTTGAGATAGATAGATACGCATCAATAGTATCTGCATGTAAACGTGCGAGAAAGAACGCACTAACATTAAAGCTAAAACTAATGACTTATTGGATACAGTCGATATCCTACATACATCTTACAAAACTTCTAACTCCCAACTTTATAGTTGTGGCTAAAAAATGAAAATAGGTACTATCGGACCACGAGAAGAATACTCGAGTAACTATTACTACATTGGTAAGATACTTTCTAAACAATTTGATTTAGACTTGATTAGTTATTATGGTAAAGATACACGCCTTACTAAAACATACAAAATCAAAAACTATTCTAAACTTTCTGCAAAAGGTGAGCTAACTTATTTCATTCGAGACATCTTAAACTTATACAAGTATTGTCGAAGACAACGTCCAGACATTCTTTGTTCACTACAAAGACCCGATGTACAAGGACCGTTAATTGGTTTTTTTGGAAAGCTGTTTGGCATAAAAACATTAGTTAGATTATCTGGATCTGGATTTGAAAACTACAAACTAAAGAAAGGTTTCAAAAAAATATTAACCTACTTTGTATGTCATTGGTTTATGCGAATGATCCTAGGGTCTGACCGAATCATCTGTATGAATAGTAAACAGAAAGCAGAACTTATCAGATACGGTTATGATCCTAAAAAGATAGAGATAGTTTTACAACCAACTGATATGCAGTTATATCAACCAACTAAAAACAAGAACCAATTACGAAAGAAACTTGGTTTAAATCCAAAGTATAAATACATTATATACATTGGTGCATTAGAAAAGTACAAAGGAATGGATACTTTTGTTAACATTATTCCACAAGTTATCAAACACAATAAAAACATCCACTTTATCTTTATTGGTACTGACTGCGAAAGCTACAATGAAAAACTTATGCAAGTTGGTGGAAAAAACGTACACCTATTAGGCCAACTACCTCCTGCAAAAACAACTTACTATCTACGTGCGTCAGATCTACTATTACATCCATCACTAACTGACGGATTTCCTAGAACCATATCTGAAGCAGCTCACAGTAACATACCCGTTATAGCAAGAGATATTGTAGATCTAAAAAAGTTTGCAAGTAAAACTTTTCAGACAGATCCTGAATTAATAAAATATATTCTCAAGGAGAAATGGTCATCTTGGAAACTTCCTGCACGTCTGGATCAATCTAAACTTGCTAAACAATATCTGAAACAATTCCAAACTCTATAACAGTGTTCAATAAAACTTATAATGCGTTGTTAGGCTATTTTTTATGGACAGTGAGTTAAAACCACTCAAAAAGTTAGCGCACGGAGCTGCAATCTCATTTGTCTTTGGTATGTTTGCATACGGTATTGTTTTTATCTCCAAACTTCTTGCTGCAAGATACTTTGGTCCAAGTGATTATGGACTATTTATTCTAGCTGAGACAATGTTAGGTATATTTGGAATACTTGTTTTAGTAGGCATACATCATGGACCTTCGAGATACATACCAATATACGAACATCGAAAAGAACCAGATCACCTTGCAGGATATCTTGACCTTATCTTCAAAATTCCAGTTATACTATCGATACTTGCGTCAATCATCATCTTTGTAATTGCACCAATGCTCACTTCGTTCTTTAGTTTTCCAGAAGCGTTTGTAGAAATCTTACGCTTAATTGCAATTGCACTTCCATTTTACGCAATTAACATGGTCTTTAGCGGCATCTTCTTTGCTAAGGGTAAAATATTACAACAAAACATAAGTAGAAACTTTATTGAACCACTTATCTTCTTGCTCGGAGTTGCAACTATCTTCTTGTTTAACCTACACATATACTACCTTGTACTTTTCTTCACACTTTCAATGGTATTTTCGTTCTTATACAGCACAACTGTCTACAAACGTAAGATACGATTCCCAAAGTCAAAAGTCAAATCATATCTTATGAGTGATTGGATTAGTTTTTCTTGGCCATTACTTCTTGTAGGAATATTCAACTACTTTATTGGTTGGACTGACAACTTAGTTATTGGTAAGTTCCTAGATCCAACAAACTTGGGAATATACGCAATTGCATATTCATTGAGTCGCTTCCTAATCTTCTTCTTTCACATTTTCAGAACAATATTCATGCCAATTATTTCTGAAAGATACGCAAAAGGTGATTCTGAAAGTATCTCATACCTCTTCAAGAAATCACAAAACTGGATGATTGGAATAGTTCTACCAGCGGCATTATTACTTGCAGTTTTTGGTGAAACAATTCTTACGTTAGTATATGGTAATGCATATGCACTTGGAGCAACATCCATACAGATACTTATCATTGGGTTTTTAGTCATAGTATCTGTTGGTTTCTGCCAAAGCATACTACAACTACATAAGAAAACAAAATACATCTTTAAAGCAAATTTCATTACTGCGATAATTAACTTAGGTCTAAACATGATGTTAATACCACTTATTGGAATAACTGGTGCAGCAATATCTACAGCATTCTCACTTTCATTGCAAAACATTCTCTTCTTACGTAAGGCGCGGAAACTTGAGAAACTAAAGTTTGATTGGAAAGTAAACTCAAAGTTCCTTCTGAGCAGCATCATGAGTATCGTTATAATCAAAGTTGTCTACAACGTATTACAACTTAACCTGTATGTCAAGTTAGGTATTGTTGGCATGTTGTTTGTTGGATCTTACATCAGCTTTATTTTCCTGTTAAAAACATTTGATGAAAATGATCTTAAGATTATGTTAGCAATAGAAAAAAGATTAGGACTAAATCTTAGTCCAATTAAAAAACTAATTAGATTTTAGATCCAAAGTATTTCTTTCGGATTAATGGCATCGTCTCATTAGGTCCATACTGATTATAGATAAACCTAAGGTCTTTTATTATGCCGCTCTGTTGCAGATGATACCCTGAAAGTATATGGTTAGATATTCCTTGTTTTCCTAAAGGACAGCTACCTGGCTTGTTATATTCATCCAACTTATCGTACAACTTTGCAAACCTATCCATGTACCTTGAGTTTGAAAAGAACCAAAGATCAGCCAGACCACTCATACCGGTATAAGGATATCCTTGTAATACGTTTATAGGAATTACTCCAAATAAAGGTGCGTTACTGTACCAGTTAGCTGCGTAAAAGTACTTAGGATTTATTCGATCAAATAGTATATCTTTCTGTGGGGCTAAATCAAAGCGAATAACCATAACAAAATCATACTTGAAACCCTGCTCTTTCTCGTACTTAGCTTTCAATTCAATAGCTTTCTGGGTGCTATACCACCTACTATAGTGATTGCTGATTCTTCTAGGCTCACCTTTTGCGTAAGAGGGGTACTTGAAGGGCCGATTCGTCTCAAACAGCGACTTCTTTGGTTTGTACAGTTTCTTTATATCTGCCTTAAGGTCGGTACTCCAACTATGTACAAACACGTCCACATTGTTCTTATCAAAGATATGTTTCTTATATTGATCATAACCGATTTTTAGAACATCCACAGAACTTGCTAGATTATCTCCAGCCTTACCCGTTATACCACCAACTAAACCACATAAGCAAAACGCGACGCGTGGTGGTTTTGAAGCTTTGTAACGCGGTAACCTTCGCAACTTTCCTCGCAATACTCGCCAAGTATACTTTGGACCTATCTTCATAACATATGATACTTTCATTCTTTTGCTCGATCGTGCTCAGAATCTATCTTACCACTTCCACGCCCAGAATCATCTGCCATCCGCGTAACATCATCAACATCGTGCGTTGACGCTTCTACTAAATAAATATCTGTTAGAGCGTAAATTCTATGTGTCTTATCAGTAGGTATTGTCCAAGTATCGCATGTAGGATTACCTGCCTCCATTATGCGCATCTCCATCTCACCAGCTTCGTTCTCGAGATATGCTTCAACCTTTCCTTGAATAAGAAAATTAGTTTCTATCTTTAACTTATGTCTCTGCAAGCTAGTTCGCGTACCTTTCTTGATGAATAGATGTTTCATGCAGTATCCACGTCTAAGCTCTGGATCGTGCCAAAGTTCTAACCAACGTTCCCAACCCCAAGGTTTATCTATTTTACATGGAAACTTATACTCTTCGTACCCGGGCGGTCTTGGCAAGTTAGAATGCCACACCTTAACACCTACGTCTTTATTTTTTGAAGCGGCTGCTTCAGTATTATCCTTATCCATTTATTGTATAACCTCCGTCAACTAATATTGTTTGTCCTGTGATATAACTAGACCTATCACTTGCTAAAAACAGAACTGTTTCTGCTATTTCTTTTGGTTGCGCCATTCTCTTTAATGGGATACTATCAATCTGTTTCTGAATCTTTGGAGATAATGTTGATTGAGTCATCTCTGTTTGGGTAAATCCTGGAGCAACAGCATTAACAAGAACATGTGGTGCAAACTCTTCAGCCATACTAGACGTTATTCGCATAACTGCTGCCTTAGATGCGGCGTAACTAGGCTTACCTGAAACTGAATTGTATGCTTTAATAGATGCTATGTTTATTACTTTTCCGCGCTTTTTATCTGACATGTTTGAGATAAACGCCCTAGAAAAGTTAACTGTACCCATAACATTAATCTCAAAAATAGACCGCCAATCTTCGTTTGTTAACTGAACAAAAGTCTTTGACGGATTTATTCCCGCATTATTAACTAGCACATCTACATTCCCAAGATTAGTTATCGCAGAAGTCACAGCAACTTCGTCAATAACATCACAAAAAATATATTTTGAATTAAGTTCTTGTGCTAAATTTATCAGTGCATTAGATTCCGTCTTCCCGTGAAGGATTACTTCAGCACCATATTGCTTTGCAAGTCTTGCGATTGCAGCGCCAATTCCTCGAGAAGATCCTGTAATAAGTATTCGCTTTCCCTGTAACATTTCAGTTAACATAATGATCAATTACCTCCATGACTTTATCCATTATAAATTCATGAATATCTTCTCTAGCTTCAAGCTGTTCTATAATCTTACGATACGAATCGGTTGTAAAGTTATAGTGTCCTGCAATTACTGCGCACAAGAACTTGTTATCTGGCTTGTTGGTATGTAGCCACTTTTCCCATTTCTTGCTATTATACGCTTCTTCAATAAATTCGTCAAAATCAACGCCGTAAGTTATACACTTTTGAAGTACAAGCATCGTCTGCAAAGCACCGAGCTGCGGTGCAATGTTCAACGCGTCTACCACACCATTACGCGTCTCTATCTGATCCTTTGAGAAATAATCTGCATTATGTTCTTTTAATTTAATATCTTTGGACTTCAAAAATTCACGAATACGTTCTATGAACTCCTGATTAAAACCACCAACTTGATTTATCTCTTTTACCAAACTTCCAGTCTGAACAACATAGTACTTAGGCTTACAAAAGTTTGTGAAGAATTCCACCTCTTCTTTAACTTCTTGCAAGTTTGTAATACTAAACTGATCACCTTCATTCTCATCAGTTCCAATCTCTAACACAATGTTTGGGTTCAACTTCAGACAATACTGAATTGCTTTTTTTGCTTCATCTAGTCGCTCATCCCGAGCGCCTTTATGTTTACAAAAGTCTATATGAATAAAATCAAACCCGTTTTCAATATCAGTTTTAATTGTCTTATACGTATCTTCAGTATCATATATACCATTAAAACCCGGACCGCAATGATCTCTGCAAATCATAACGTTACTATTTGAATATGTTCCTTTCAAATCTTTTACAAAATCCATAAATTGTTTTGTATTCCAACCATTCACATATCCACCATTATGGTCAATCTGATTTTTAGATGCAATTATCATGAGAGGCGTTCGATTGTAATGCGAGTAACGGAAGATAGCTTCGATAATTTCTGGACTCATAGGTCCCACACCCAACTCTCGCTGCATTATTTAATCCTCCCAAACTCCTTCAATGCTTTATACAACATAACTTTGCCCATGTAGTACAACATAAGATCAAATGGAGTGTGATGCAAAGGAGACATGTTAAGATATATCAGCGCTCTTAAGATCTTAATCTTCTCCATATCAAACTTGTTTCGATCCAAGAATGACTCGTATTCTTCTTTTGCATCTAATAGATCGTTCTTTACGCTGAAGTTATAATAGACGCTGGTACCACTACGATCAAAAGAGAAGTTCCCCGCCTTTATCTCTTTGTAGGATAACGTAACGCCACCATACAACTTTGACAGGTCATAGTATAGATCACCATAATCAGTTAATCCACCAAAATCTTGCCGCCAATCAAGTAGTGCAAACTTAGACAAGTTACTTTTCGGATCTCGTGTAACAAGGATATTGTCAAACTGTAAATCTCCATGGAATTTAACGGGAACGCCTTTGTAAAGTTCATCCCAGTTAATCTTATCAAACATATCTTTAAGTGGTGGAACAACAACTCCATTAATGTTGTTCTGCGTATCGTCAACCTTTAGTTTGTCGTAAAACATGTCCAATCGCTTCATTGTCTTATCATAGTAGAATTTCTTACAAGCTTGATTGAAAACTTTCTGGTCTTTTTTAGATATATCTATCTTTCTCCAGATGTTATTTTTAGACCACTCAAAAAAGTCAGTAACAACTGACGAATTCAACACATCGTAGAGAACCTGACCCGGTACGCGTTCATAGGAATAGAAGTTCGGAGTCTTTGCCTCAATATCTGGGCAAAGTCCCTTAAGTATTTGTGCGCGTTTATACCGCTTCTCAATAATCTCGGGATTTGCAAAGTACTTTACAATTTTATTATTTACAAAGTAGATAAACTCGTTACTCTTACTAAAATCAAACTTGCTGCCCTCTGAAAAACTTTTGTTTGTCTCTTTGTAACTTTCAGGTCTACCTGTATCAAACCAAGTAAAACCAATCGGAACCAACTTCTTCTCGATGAGTTTGCTAAAACCATTTGAAACCTGAATCTCTCCTTTCTTAATGGTCTTATCTTGTTCAAGAGCGTTGAAGAAAACGTCATAGTCTCTTACTCCCGCTAAACCAATAAATGCGAACTTATTATCTACTTTTACTTTGTCGTCTAGATGATATATCAAGTTGTTCTTAATTCTAACTGTACAGAAATCTTCTGTCTTCTTAACTGGAGCAATACCAAACCAATTTCTATCGGGATTAGGAACTTCCTCCAACACAATTGTGTCTGCTGCGAAGAACACAAAAGGACAATTTAGATGTGGACGGCATTCAAGTAAAGACTGTCCAGGACCAGTTCCAGGTCCAAAGTACTTTTCTATATCAACGTAAGTTATCTTTCTATCGGGATGTGCTAAAGAACAATATTCTTTAATTGTTTCTTTCTTGTACCCTACTGCGATTACAACCTCTACGTCTTTTGGAAATTTTTCAAATATATACGATAACGTCGCCTTAAAGTTAACTGGAAGAATAGAATGATGAATATCTTTTGTAAGTTCACTCATACTACCAATACCTGCGGCTAAAATACAAATCTTATAGTCCATACTTCTCAACCTCAACAATACAGCCATCTCGATGCCACATGCATCCTTATCTGCTGACGTATCTAAAAAAGCGTCGACGTTTATAAGATTTATAGAACTAGATTATATACTTTACATCCCTTTGTATCCCGCATAGGTTCTTTTGGTTATATCTATAACTTTTCCATGGTTATCAACATTATTTGTGGCTACAATCACAACAGAATCCACCGTTGGTTCATTACCATATTGATCAGTAACAACGCCGCCCGCCTCACGAATAATAACCAATCCTGCTGCAAAGTCATATGTATGAATTGCGTCAGAAATAGAACAAACATACTGGCCTTTTGCAAGTTCAGCCAATTGTAGTGCGTTACTGCCGAGCATTCTAAACTTTGATGTATGATTCAGAAGTTCTTCCTGCGTCTTAAGCTTACGATGTGCTCGATCATCTCTAAAAGATGCGTCTAAAACTACTGCGCCTTTTGAAAGCTTTAGGTCTGTAACTTGTATCTTTAGCTCATTAAGATACGCGCCATTTCCAAGTTCTGCGTAAAACAACTCGTCAGTAAAAGGATTATAGATTACGCCTAAAATAAACTTGCCTGCTTTCTCTACACCAATAGAAACTGTTGAAAAAGGTATTTTGTTTTTGAAATTACTCGTACCATCTAACGGATCTACATGCCAAACAATATCACTATCACCTGTTCGACCAGTTTCTTCACCATTTATAGAATGATCTGGAAACTTTTCTTTAATTGTTTTTATTATTACTTGTTCAGATTCTTCGTCAGCGATACTGACAACCGTCTTATCTTCTTTCTCAGAAAAAACAACATCTTGGTTAAAGTATTTTAAAATAACTTTACCAGCTTCCTTAGCTGCTAGCTTTGCTGTCTCTAACATATCTAATCTTCGCCCCTGTAAGATTCACCAAAAGGAAAGTTCTCTAACGCATATGCATATGCCTCTGGAACGCCCACATCAAACCAAGTAAAGTACTCCGCAAACATGTCTTTTCCCATTAAAGCCCTAAAGCCATTTGAAACCTGAATCTCGCCAGCAATGATTTGGTCGTTTGATGTAAGTCTGTTCCAAAAAAACTCCCAATCATAAACGCCTGCTAAACCAATAAATGCGTACTTATTGTCAGTCTTTACCTTATCATCAACGCGTGAGATCTTATCTCCTGTAACGGATGCTGAACAGAACCGTTCAGTATTTTTTACTTCTGTAAGTCCAAACCAGTTTTTGTCTGGCAAAGGTATTGGTTCTCTAACAAGTGTGTCCGCTGCAAAGAAAATGAAAGGACTCTGAAGATGGTCTTTACATTTTAGCAAAGAATATCCCGGACCTTTAAGTTCAAAGTCTTCCACATACGTTATCTTACGTTTTGGATATGCGTAATTTAAGTAGTGCTTTATACTTTCTTTCTTGTAACCTACTGCAATTACAATCTCAACATCTTCTGGAAACTTTTCAATAATATGACATATTGCAGGTTTACCCTGAACAGGTATTATTGCTTTGTTGTAAACCTCACAAAAGTCTGACATTCGGCTACCTTTTCCTGCAGCTAAGATACAAACTTTATATTTTAGTTTATCTCCTTGCAAAAATCTCCGATTGATCTCAATACAAGCGTCAAGTACTGCGCCCTCTGCAGACTTTGACTCCGTTACAAAATCTGCTGCCTGCTTTGCCTCTTTTCGAGCATTAGCGGGTGCAACGCCAAACATGCAATCTTTCAAAACTGGTGCGTCATGAAGTCCGTCACCCATAAAAATAGTATTACTAAAACCGAAGTCGTTCTTAAATTGATTATATCGATCTTTCTCGGTAGATAACTTAATTGGATATCCCATGTCAGTTATACGTTTTGACGATATTGGAAACCCTCGCTTATCTGCAGTAACAAAAGTTATGTTAACTTTATCTTTAACTAATTTTAAACCGTCCGCATCATGCGGACCGAACTCTTTGTATGCCTTACCGTTCTCGTCATACAGAAACTTACCTGTAGTTAGCACTCCATCAATATCTAAAACGAAGTTTAATCTATGCGTACTATCTACCATCGATTATTATCGCGCAGTAACGTTTATAATATTTATCAAACTCAAACATATATCTATATTCAGCTATGGAAACATTAATAACCACACTTCCTTGCTTTCATACATGCGCATAAAGCCACTAAATGTAATGAGTTATGGGTTTAAGTCAATCGGAAGACTACTCACGTTCTTACCACTAGCGTTGAGAATTCAACTAGCTAAGCAGCATTATTACAAACTTAGAAACTCGTATGTAAAGCACTTTGCATTTCATTTTCTAAACGCGTCACTTAAAGATCTTAAAAAAGATATCTATGTGACACGAGATTACATATACATTAAAGATAAGAAACTCAATTACAAACTTAGACTTAATCTACGAAGTTTTGTTGGTCGGCTTTTCTTATACAAGGACAACAACGACGATCTCGGTCTACTCATCACTAAACTACTCGATACGAAAAGTACCTATGCAGATATTGGCGCAAACATTGGTCAGACTGCGCTCATGGCTGCTAGTGTCTGTAAGCAAGTATATGCATTTGAACCCGTTCCTTCTGCACTTAAAGAACTAAAAAGCAACATAAAACTAAATAATTTCAACAATGTCAAAGTACACGACTTTGCATTATCAAACAAAAACTCAACTGCAAAGATTTCCTTGAGTGATGAAAATGATGGGAGTCACAGTTTAGACTCAAACTTTCAAAAATACACTCAGAATAAATACGTACGTCAGATATCTATCAAAACTAAAAAGTTTGACTCGCTTAAACTCAAAGTAGATATGGTAAAGATTGATGTAGAGGGTCATGAACTATCTGTTTTGAAAGGAATGACTTCTTCTATCAAGAACACAAAGTATGTCGTACTTGAGACAACCCCACTTTATTATCAAGATGTACTGGACTTCTTTGACAATCATAACTTCACACAGATCAAAGAATACGGTGATTACAACAACGGTATAATGAACTTATTATTTGTAAACAAATCTAAAGTTAAGAACCTAAACAAAGTTAGATCAATAGCGAAGTGCGTCTAATACAACTTCTGAAACTAAACGATGTCCTTCTTCACTCCAATGTCCATTGCCTTCTATGTGCAAAGAAGCTTGTACGAAATGGTCTTTTAGATCAATACAATGTATCTCATTAGTCTCACAGAAAACTTGCATTTTATCATTTGGTAGGGTCCAGTTTAGTGGCGTACCAATTAATCCTTCTACCTCCTCTCGAATCGTAGAGTCAACATGTTCGGGACCATTAACAACAACTAACAAAAACTCTGCGCCATCTTTCTCAACATCTTGTTGAAGCTGTAAGATAACTTTTTGTGTAACCTCCCAAGATTCAACATATGCTTTGGGCCACTCATCATCATAAACATAATACTTTGCAACTGCGCCACCCTGCGTATTCTTAGTACCTAAAAGTATCTGAAACTTTGTGTTAAAGAACCGTATAGCATAACTTTTCTTAGCTAACTTTATTGCACGATCACGTAATGTTGGTTCATATCGCACTAACTGAAGTTCACCATCTTCAAGAACATAGTATGGACGATATACATCATCTTGCAAGTCGTAATGATTGTTTATCAAATCATTTCCTGCAAAGAAAAACAACACAACAGCATCTGGACGATACTTTGAAGTATACTCGTTAAAGATGATTAACTCCTGACTTGTTCCAATCGCACTTAGACCAAAACTCATAACTTCCACATCCACGGATTCCATAAGTCTTGGTAATGCAAGATCAAACGGAACCTGTGTCGCCTCAATAAACGAATCTCCAAGTAAAGCAATACGATACTTTTCAGATGTTAGTTCATGATCATAATCAACAAAACCTTCTGAATTAATTTCGTACGTGTTTGAAAAATGCTCGGTCTCATACACTATTGTCGAGTTTGGTTTGTATACGTATCCATTTGGTGTTGATATCATATCACGTTCGTGCGACGAAATAACACGCAATCCACCCTCAAATAAACTTAACATAATAACTAAAACAAAAGCTAGCAAAACTAGGTTGATAAACATCTGTCTCACTTTCAACATGTAATAATCAATCCTTCGCATGGCTCTCACTATCCCACATGTGTTGTGGGTTATCTGCTCGACCGATAAAGAACCGATTCATAACTAGATAATCAATTCCAGTTCCCATCATACAACGATATGCATGGAATGGCGTACATACGATTGGCTCGCCACGGATATTGAATGAAGTATTAATCAAGATCGGTATTTTTGATATCTTGCCGAACTCTTTGATCAGATCATAATAAAGTTGATTATCTTTTCGGCGGATCGTCTGTAATCTACCCGATCCGTCAACGTGTGTTATTGAGGGTACTTTAGATCGTGCGAACTTCTTAATTGGATAAACCATTAACATAAAGTCGGTTGGAACTGGCACAGGTTCATCACACTCAAAATAAGTTTTAGCATCATCTGCACAGATAACGGGTGCAAAAGGTCTAAACTTCTCTCGATGTTTTACTTTTAAGTTTAGGATATCTTGCATCTTTGGATTTGTTGGATCAGATAATATGCTTCTAGCACCCAATGCACGAGGTCCCCATTCCATTCTTCCTTGGAACCAGCCAATAACATTCTCAGTCTTAATCAACGAAGCAACCGTCTTGACTAACTCTTTATCGCTCTTAAACTGTGTATACTTAATCTTGTTCCGATCTAAGAACTTCTTAATCTGTCGATCAGTAAACTGCGGTCCAAAGAACGCGTCAGTTAAAACATAACGTTTCTTTTTTCCAAGTATTACATTATAGGTATAAAGTGCTGCGCCCATACTTGTGCCACCATCTCCCGCAGATGGTTGAATATAGATTTTCTTAAATGGCGTATTTCGTAAGAGTTTACCATTAGCAACACTATTAAGTGCGCACCCGCCCGCTATACACAGATTCGTACACTTTGTCTCTTTGTATAGACTATTCAGCATCGCAAAGATAGCTTCTTCAGTTACCATCTGTAATGCTGCAGAAATATCTTTGTGTCGCTTTGTTAAAGGATCGCTCCATTTACGTGTAGGTCCAAACACTTTGACAAACTTAGAGCTTGGCATAGACATTTTATAATGATAAACAAAGTAACTCATATCTAAAGCATAACTTCCATCAGGTTTAATATCAATCAACTTACGCATCTTAGCATAATATGGGTTAGACTTTGTTCGATTTCCATATGGACTTAAACCCATGACCTTATACTCTGAATTATTTACCTTAAAACCAAGATAGGCAGTTACTGCGCTATATAACAAACCCAATGAATGTGGAAAGTTAATCTCCTTCATAATCTTCAAATCTGTTCCTTTAGCATATCCAAAGGTTGTTGTAGCCCATTCACCAACACCATCAACAGTTAACAATGCGGCTTTGTCAAAAGGACTTATTAGATATGAAGATGCTGCATGTGCTTGATGATGTTCTACAAAGAAAACTTTTCCGTCATACTTTAACGTTTTCTTTAACATTCGACGTATTCGTAGACGCTCATTTACCCATGAAGGTACTGTCTTGTAAAACGACCAGAAACTACGTGGAAACATAGTTATGTGTTGATATAAAATCCGTTCAAACTTTAAGAAAGGTTTTTCGTAAAAAGTTACGTAATCAAGTTTATCTGCAGATATACCTACCTCCTTCAAACAATAGTTTATCGCGTTAGTTGGAAAACTAATATCATGTTTCTTCCGCGTAAATCGTTCTTCTTCTGCAGCAGCTACGATAACTCCATCTTTTAGGAGCGCTGCCGACGCATCATGATAATAACAAGAGATTCCTAAAATATACATTTTAAAATTGTTTTGTATAATCAACCTCCTCTTTATGATCTACCCAGTAGCTATCTCGACCGTCCTTAAAACTAAAATCTAATAATTTCTGCTTTGTGATCTTTGCTAGTATCGTCGTGATACCAACACCAATAACATACACAATTAGTAGTAGCACGAAGTTAACTACTGAAGTAACTCGCTCACCAAATTCTTTGAAGCCATCTTTAACACCTTGGACAAAGTTCATTTTTTGACTCCTACATGGATTATCCATATAATTAATGCTAGGATCAGCATATACTCATAGACAACATACTCTGGAAGTTTATTCGTATATGTAAGAATCAAAAACAAAACTGTAAAGAAAAACACATCTGCTACAATGAATCCTAAGTGTTTTCCAATAGAATATCGTCTGACCATTCTTAACTCCAAGTAACAAGATTATAAGTATTATTAGAATAGAGCATATATAAACGGTGAAAGTGCGCTGCTCTGTGCAAATATGATTAAGATACCGACTAATAATATCATGACAATTACGGGAAGTAACCACCACTTCTTCCTAACCTTAAGAAAATCCCACATTTCAGTAACGAGATTAGCCATAATAGCTGAAGTACTAACGCAATATATAAACTTTTACTCTAGCAACTATATATGTAGACGAATGCCTGTCCTTCAGAGCTAAAACGCTCACGTAGATCGCAACTCTCTGCCCAAATCCATAACTCACTATCTCTAGGAATTGTTGGGTAATCTAAAAGCAAAATATTACCTTTCGTTACTTTTGGAAGGGATTCGCCGTAGTTTCCAACGTAATAAAATCCATCCTTACGCAAGTAGTTAGCATCTAACATAAACAGTAACGCGTCGTTATTAGAATACACGATAGCATCGGACTCTAAGCCCTGATAATATTCAATCGAATCTGTAACGGTCTGGCTAACATCTGGTGTATCTAACGCAAACAGGTACTGATTAAGTAAGAAAATATTAAATGTGAATGCTATAGCGATAAAACTCACCAATAAACATGTCTTAACTTTTTTAGGTACTACGATATATAACAAAAACAACGATGCACACGCTACAAAGGTCAGCACAATTGTGTTGAATGGTAGAAGCACATATGGACCCGAACTACTAACATATGAGAACATAAAGCTAAAATCTAAACTTTGTATCTTGGATATATACAAATTCATATCTCTTGGAACATACTGGAAAGTCTCTCGAGATAACAAAGTAAGTAAAATATAATACGCTGCGGCGATTGCAGATCCAAACATAAGATGTATCTTTCTAAACTTAACTCGCCCAAGAAAGTTCCCAGCAACTAGCGACATTGGTATGATTAAGTTCATGTAATATCGACTGTAGTCTCCTTGCTTCACAAAGAACGAGTAAAACACAAAGATTATTGCGAACCAAATTATAAACAAATCATTACGTCTATCTCGATCTAACGTGGCTATTAGAAACAATCCAATAAGAAACGGTGTAGCCCAAAACAGAAACATACTTATTCCTAAAAAAGAAACACCTACACCAATATTTCCACCACTTCTCTGCAAAATCTTACCTAACAAAGTAGTATTTGCAATATATGCGAGAGTTAAAAAACCTGCAACAAACAACGCTCCAATCGAAGCAACAGGAACATACATTTTGATTCGTGAAAACCATGTAGTTATACTTGCTGAACTACGTACTAACTCAAGCGATTCATATATCGCAACGATCGCTAACATGAAGATAGACGTTTCTTTTGTAATCAAAGCAAGTCCGAAGATGATACCTAACGACACAGCTAGTCGGTTTGAAGGATTCTCCCGATAATGTATATACACATAGAAAAACAAGGAGTAAAACATAAGTGCTAGTGCACCATCATCTGCAAGTTGGTTAGATGCGAGAACATGGTAAAAAGATAGGCTTGCGATTAGGCTTGCAGCAAGTCCTGCTCGAGTATTGTATACTTTTTTACCAATCATAAAAATCAGTAAAATCGTTACGGTTCCCAAAAACGCCATAAACAATCTAAAGCACCAAATCGATTGGCAAAGCATTCCGATTGCTTGAAATATCCACGACGCAAGCGGAGCATGACTAACAATTGGATTAAATCCAAAAGCCTCATGAGCGTACACACCAACAACTAAATCTTGCTCATCACCAAACAACGCTTGGTCAATACCTGGTATTCGAATAACAAGTGTTAGTAACAAAATCAGAAACAACAGGACATGTGATCGATTAAACCGCATAAGACTCTATCTAAAATTCGGCTTATAAAATTAAGTATGGTTGGTTATACTAATCAAAACAGCCAGCTAACGATCTTTAAGATGCCTTGATTCCACGGAACTCGATGTGATACACCTTGTGATTTAAAGCTATTCAAATTATCCACATACCATTGATAGTTTCTTACAAGTGCTTGCTTAGAAGAGTACTTTGGTTTAAATCCAAGCACCCGCTCTGCTTTATCTATCGATACGTAGACATCTTTTGAAGCAATCTGACACATCCAATTGTATAACGGAGATATATTCAACAACTCAAACACGCGAAGTAACGGTAAGATTAATTCTGTAGGTAGTGGAACGATCTTCTTTTTTGATCCAACGTAGTTTAGAATCTCTCCAAAGTCTTCACGCATCGTTGTAAAATTCTTAGAACCAATATTAAACAAAGTATTAACTTTTGATTTTGGTTTAATCATACACAAATATATTGCTTGACTGAAATCTTCTACGTCTAATAACTGAAACTTATTTTTACCTGATCCAATAATTGGGATATTTTTGTTTCGTTTGATCCAATCATAATACACGGCCATAACACCCAATCGTTCAGGTCCAACAAACGTTATTGGACGTAACACTGAAATAGTCATGCCTTTTTTGCGATAATCAACGCAAAGCTGTTCAGCAATAGCTTTAGCTTTTGCATATGGACCGATAATACTTAACACACTATTCTCAGTTATTGGGCAAGTCTTTGGGATACCATAAACTGCGGTAGACGATATAAATACAACGCGTTCTACCTTAAACTCTTCTGCTACGGAAAGAACGTTACGCGTACCCTCAACATCTGTATTGAAGATCTCTGAAGTAGTATACTTCGGAAGTGCTGCTGCTGCATGCACAACAATATCAACATCTTTCATAACCTTACGTACATCGTCAAGTTTACAAATATCACCTCGATAAAAATCAACATGTGGTTTCATGTCTTCGTAATCAAACTCTGCAACATCCATGCCTTTTAGCTTGTATCCTTTTGCGTGCAGATAACGACACAAATTTATTCCTAAAAAACCAGAACTGCCAGTCACTAATACTGTCTTAATACGCATGCTCTAAAACCAAACAGTAGTTATAAAACATTTATGATAATCAAACCTACTTAATTACCGTGCTTAAGAATAAGTATAACTGGCATCTTTTGCAAACCTTGTTGAGTAGTTAGTTCATACTCAATGATATTCGCTGGGACAAAACCCAATGTTTGGAAATAGTTTACGCTCTCTTGTGTCAGTGGGAAGTACCAACTTGGCTGTGCATATTCCCAAATATCAATTTCCAGATAAACTTGTTTTCCATCAGATAATGCTTTTACTAAGTCTGCTTCGAACACCTCTCGACTATTAAAATAGCGATCAGATCTTAGATTAACGAGGTTCCCGTCCTGTGCGTCAAGATAACTATCAACCGTCTCTCGTTCTGAAAATGTTCGCATAGATCGCCAGGATCCTGCAAAAAGCACTGCGTTAGTTTCAGGAACATTCGCCTTTACCCAGTCTCCTGCTTCAGCATAACCAACATAAGACTCTACTTTTGAATCGGTTAAGGCGCTACCATACTGATAATAGTTAAAACAAATGAGGATAACAACAACTGCGATGATTGCTAACTTAACGTACTTAGATTTTATTGCTAATTTAGCTAGCTCCGATAGCTCAATGATTCCGAAAACAGCTAACAAAATAATAAATGGCACTACCGGAAGCATATATCTATCAAAAGCGTTGCGTACAAAGAACTCTATATATATCCAAAATATGAAGGGTGCTAACAAGATAAAATAAAACTCCTTCTTACGATAGAATAAAACAAAGAAAGTTCCTATGATTGCAAAGATCAAAACATACCAAGATAGTAGATGTGGTAGGTATGATATCGCTTCAAAGCCCTGCAAAAGACCTTCTTGATTAATAATCTTCGCAATAAATACTTCATACACAAGATTAGCTCTAAATAAAGCATAATACACAAGATTAGCAAGTACAAATAAACCCACAGCAAGTAGATATGCGAAACGCACTGCAGTATCCTTTAGTATTTTGTACTTGAACGTAGGGAAATATATCAAAAACGCGATAAACAACAGAATTGCTGCGTTCTTTGTAAGCATTGCTGCGAATAACACGCCAACAGTTATTATTGCCCACAATCTAGTTCGCTCTTTCTCAAGTTTTAAAATACAATATGCTCCAACAACAAACATCGCAGTTAATGGTGCATCTGCAAGTGGACGTACACTATAAAACCAAAACAACGGATTAAACGCGAACACTAAAGCAGCAATTAAACCGAATTGTTTATCCTTAAGCTCACTTCCCAGAAGATACATAAAGAATATACCTACAATTGCATAGAACAATGCCATAAGCTTTCCAGCAACAAAGATGTCTTGCGTAAATATGTAGAAGAAAGCGGTTATGAACTGCGGTACTACATAATCCCCTGATAGAAACGAGTACGAAAACATAAATGAAGGTTGTCTCAAAAATTTAAGTGCGTACCAAAGGTGCACTGAAGCATCGTTCCAGATACTCTCCATAAAGAAATACTTTAATCGTAAAAGTACTCCTGCCAGTAAAACAACTAAAAACGCTTGATTATAGCGCTGGTCTAAAAATGCTACAAGTTGGTTACCGAACTTCATACTAACCAAAACTAACACTGACTTTTATGGATTTTGGTTACTCAGTAAACTAATGGTTTACTAAACAAACTTTTTTATGTCTTACGATTCACCCACTTCCATGCTATTAAAACTGATGCGCGTAAAGCAATGGTATAAAAATCTCCTCATCTTCTTACCAATATTCTTTGCTGCACAGGTCTTCAATATAGATGCTCTAAGCAAAGTCGTTCTTGGATTTATATCACTATGTCTCATCTCGTCAGCATATTATATTCTCAATGATCTTTACGATGCTAAAGAAGACCAAAAACATCCAGCTAAAAAAGATCGCCTGATTGCTTCTGGAAAAGTATCCACGTGCGCATCACTAACTTTGTCTGCAGCACTTTTTACTATTGCGATAACTTTAGCGTATATCATAAAACCCGGACTTATACTATTTCCACTAGCACTCTTCACTGCAACAATGTGGTACACCGTTTACTTTAGGAACATTCCAATCATTGACATGTATTTTATTGGGTTCAACTTCATGGTACGTACATTAGCTGGCGCATACATAATTAGCACGTTCCTATCTGCATGGACAATCTTACTTGTGTTTATAATCGCGATCTTCCTAACAACTGGCAAAAGAAAATATGATTTAGAAACCCTTCCATCAAAAGTAAAATACAAAAAGATCTACAAAATATACAACAAAGAGTTCTTGCACAGTCTTCAACTCGTACTTGCAGCGTCGTTGTTTTTCATATATGTTCTATATAGTTTCCTTGCGCATGACAACCCACTTATGATTGGTACAAGTATATTTGTCAGCTATATCATATTCAGATATCTTTACCTCTCTTCAATTAATCACCCAATCATTGGTAAGAACGAGCTCTTCTTCAAGGACATATCAATGGTTCTCGCCTTTGCATTATGGGCAATAAGCTGCTTCGTAATCCTTTACTTCCTATGAAAATAGACATGCACGTACATTCTAAGTATTCCGGTCATTCCAACCTAGAAATCTCCACCATCGCCCAAATACTAAAACGAAAGGGATTGGATGGGTTTGCACTCACAGACCATAACACAACGCGAGGTTGGAAACAAGCCCGAAAGGTAGCTAAAGAAACGGGAATTACATTTATACCAAGTTGTGAGATTAAAACCGACGCAGGTGAAGTTATTGGCTATCATATGACTAAGGAAGTAAAGAGTACTCGTTTCGAAGAAGTTCTAAAAGAGCTCCACAGTCAGGGTGCTAAGATATCAATACCACACTTTCAAGATTACTTCAGATTCCCCGAAGCAGTTCTAAACAAAAAACGATTATTAAGCTCGCTAAAGTACATTGATTATATTGAACTAAATGGTCGTGCTTTCCCACTCTTTAACTATCGAGCAAGATGCTTTGCAAATAGACATAACTTACATATAATTGCTGGTAGTGATGCACATTGGAAATGGGAATTAGGTAGTTTCTATACAGACCTTACCAAGAACAAAGTTCACATAGGATACAATTTTATGTTCTTAATTAACATGACTCTCACAAAAATGTACAAGTATATGGTGAAACAATGAAAGTTGCGATAATTGGTGGAGGGATTACAGGACTATCTATTGCATATTATCTATCCAAAGAAAATATTGATGTGACTCTCTTTGAAAGCGAAGGTGAACTGGGAGGTATTACTGGCGCATTCAATGACTTTGGATTTCAGGTAGACAAGTATTTCCATCACTTTTTTAGAAGCGACAGATATCTGCTAAAGTTGATTCAAGAGTTAGGTCTACAACAAGACATTATCTGGTCTGAATCAAAAATGAGCCTTTTATACAAAAACAAAGTTTACCCGTTCTCAACACCTTTTGATTTATTACGTTTCCCACATTTTAATATCATTGACAAAATGCGATTCGGTCTATCTGTCTTCTACACTAAAACCAAATCCTGGCGAAGTATAGAAAACGTCAGTGCAGTTAACTATATGAAAAAGATCGCGGGGAAAAAAGTGTGCTCGTTACTATGGCAGCCATTACTTAACGTAAAGTTTGGGGACGCAGCTGAACAGATATCTGCGGCATGGATTTGGGGTAGATTCCGTTCTCGTGCAAACTCTCGTGGCAAATTCCTAAGTAAAGAGGTACTGGGGTACCTTAACGGTAGCTTCCAAAAACTTATCACTGCCATGGAAGTTGACCTCAGTAAAACCGTAACGATTCATAAGAAAACGCGTGTTCAGAAAGTCCGAACAACTAAATCTGGAAAGATTTCAGTTAGCGTTAAAACGAAACGAAATGAGTATGATAAAGTAGTTTTTGCGATACACAATCCACAAGTTATCGCAATTACTGACCTTCCAAAAAGTACGGTTACACAACTTAACAAAATCAGATACCAATGCGCACTATGTCTTGTTATAAACACACGTAAACCAATTAGTAAAACTTATTGGACAAACATCGTGGACTCCAAGGCGTTTGGAGGTATGGTTGAACATACAAACTTTATCCCAAACAGACGCCGTAATAATTATATCACATATCTTTTCGACTACGTGTCGCCAGATAGTGATGCGTATAAACAATCTAACGCAAAAATACTAAACAAATACACTAACGAGCTACAACAAACGTTTATGTTCGACAATAAGAATATAAAACAGTATAAACTATTCCGTGAAAAACATGCTACACCAATATATGTAAAGAACTACTCAAAGATTAAACCTAAAGTAAAACTATACAATAACATGTATCTTGCGAACACTTCCATAATCTATCCTGATGACCGGGACCTTAACAACAGCATTAAACTTGCAAAAAAGATCAGCAATCAAATACTAAACGACATCACACAAAATGTTTCTTGTTAAATACAACACTGCGTTGTGTTATATACAAAAGTACAAACACGATAAATGTAGTTGCTATTCGGCTTAACATCTTATGAAGCATAAATACATCTACAAATAAATACATTAATACAAAACTTACTCCAAGGAACATCCATAAAAATATCCAAAAGACAGACATCTGTCGAACGATTTTCTTAGATTTACAATCAAAAGTATAAAACTTATTTCCAAAGAAATTAACAACGCCACCTAATGAATATGCTATTGCTAAAGAAATTAGATAGTTTATACTAACTAACGCAGATAGTAAATAAAACACAGACCAATCTGTTGCTGTAGCAACCACTCCAATAGTAAAGTACCGCATAAATCTCACTTTTAACAATCTTTTAGCTAATTTAAATGGAAAGAACATAATACTCATGGACAAAGATGCTAAATTTACTTATTAAACCTTATGAAAGTAGAACATAGTATCAAAATTCTTTTAACTCGAACTAACAATACCTCGATATGAAACCGAAGATAGCGGTAGTACTCGGTTCAGGCGGTCATACTCGACAGATGCTCGAACTGATTGACAAGCTCGGACACCGATATGATTACAACTACATAATCGCTAACACAGACAAAGCATCTGCGAGTCGCATTAGGATTCCTGGCAAGGTTTTTTATATATATGATACGCGTCTGAAGACCGACGCCAATCTCTTAAAGATCATTCTAAAATATGTTCCATCAACACTGCAGGCAATAAATGTGCTTTGGAAGATCAAACCTGTGCTAGTTATTGGTTGTGGTCCGGCGGTTTGTGAACACGTTGTTGTTCTCGCAAAGTATATGTTTGGCGCAAAAGCAGTATTTTTTGAAAGTCTCACACGAGTAAAGAGTCGGTCGATATCTGGAAAGCAGTTAGCTCCGTTCTTCACAGATGACGATCTTTTCTTAGTTCAATGGAAACCGTTACTTAAACAATACGCAAATGCTCGATTTGTTGGGAGGTTAAGTTGATGGGAATATTTGTTACGGTCGGGACAGGTAAGTTTGATGCGCTGATTAAAGAGGTTGACCGATTAGCACCAAAACTTAAAACACCGATTACAATGCAAATCGGATCAGGTGATTACAAACCACTAAACTGTAAATGGTTTAGATTTGCACCAAACTTAGAAAAATACTACAAGCAAGCTAACTTAATCATCGCACACGGCGGTACTGGAACTACTTTTGAGCTACTTGCTATGCATAAGAAACTCATCTCGTGTGCTAACAAAGAACGTAATGATCTTCATCAAGTAGAGTTTCTTGAAGCGCTTTCCAAAGAAAGTGGAAGCTTCATCTATTGCAAGGACATCGGAAACTTATCAAAGAGCATACAAAAAGTTAAAAAGGTTAGATTAAAGAAATACGATAAACCAGCCTGCTACATGGACCGTGAAATTCACAAGCTATTAAACGCGAAATGTCGCCGAAGCAAAATGTATTTAATCAGAAATGTGTTGGTGAGCTACTTTACGTTAGCCAAAATCGTGCTGAAGAGTGGAAGTAAAAATGAAAGCTAAACGAATATTGTTTGTCATTCCGAAAATATATGCGAACTATCCAGGTGCACTATTCCCGCACGTTGGTATCGCAAGTCTCACTTCATTCTTACAAAGAGAGGGTATCGCTGTAGAAATACTTGATATGCAACTCAACTACTCCTTTGATTATTTGCTAAAACGGGTCAAGCTGTTCAATCCAGATCTTATTGGCGTAACTATGTTTACATATGATTTTGTTAATACTTACAAATTGATTGACAAGTTGAAAGTTGAAACCAAGTTACCTGTTATTGTTGGTGGCGTTCATGTATCCTCAACACACAAAGATGTTATGGAAAAAACCAAAGCAGACTATGCAATATATGGTGAAGGTGAACATGCACTTCTAGAACTTGTGCAAGGAAAAAAGCCAAAAGATATACAAAACCTGCTCTATCGCAGCGGTAAGAAAATTATTGAAAACTCTCGAAGACAACCAATCTGGGATATGGATAGCCTACCATTTCCAGCATTTGACGCGTTTGATCTTAAGAAGTATACCTATTGTTCAGTTGATAAGCGTATGCCGATATCTACATCTAGAGGCTGTCCTTTTGGATGTACTTTCTGCGCAGTAAAGTTAAGTCTAGGTCAGAACTTTAGACCTCGAAGTCCAGAGAAAGTAATTGAAGAACTACAAGTATGGTATGATAAGGGGTATCACACTTTTGAGATGGTTGATGATTGTTTTAGTTTCGATCTAAATCGCGCAGAAAAGATCTGCGAACTCATTATTAAAAGTGGGATGAAAATCAGTTGGTTATGTGCAGGCATACGTGCAGATAAGGCCAACTATAAACTACTTAAAAAAATGAAGAAATCAGGATGTACCTATATGGCATTTGGGTTAGAAAGTGGAGATCCTGAAACACTAATTAAAATCAAAAAAGGTGTTACTTTAGAAAATGCAATTAATACTTTTAATGCGGCACGTAAGGTTGGAATAGCTTGCTCTGTCAACTTTATCATAGGTCATCCTTTTGAAACTTTTGAGAAAGCTATGCGTAGTATAAACTTCGCACGTAAACTACCGGTTGGTTATGTAAACTTCCGCAACATGATACCATATCCTGGAACTGAGGTTTATGAGTATGTAAAAGAGTTTGGTACATTTATCTACCCGCCTGAAGTATATCTATCTGAAACTGCAAATCTCACTAGTAGGCCTGTCTTTGAAACGCCCGAGTTTACTGTAGCTGAAAGAAAGAAGGCTGAGGACATCGCGTTTGCGCTAACTCGAAAGATGCACCTTAAGTTCCGTTTTGGCAAAGTAACTGGTAGTGTACTGTGGGTTCTTTTTGCAAGAGATGAAAAAAGATATGAGCAAGTTAAGAGTGTCATGATGGGTACCAAAGTCGGGCGAGAAGTCTTCAAAATAATGCGTACTAAATAATGGCTAATCTTAATGCACTTGCAACCAAAGTGTTTGGTAAAACAGGTTCTATCATCAGTACCACTTTTGTTATATACTTCATAGCAACAAGTGTCGGATTACTTACGAACATAGTTATTGCACGATTCTTTGGCAAGGAAATGTTTGGTGTGTATTCATACTTTCTTAGCATCACAAACTTAATACATATTTTTGCAAGCTTTGGTCTAGCAAATACTATTGCGAAACTAACTGAAAAACAACTAAGTAGAAAGTTACTTGCAAAAATCCTAGTCTATGTCATCATCGCATCGTTCGTATTTTCATTAGTTTTCTACCAAATCGCAAGTTACTTGGATCTTAATCCTGCACTGAACTTTTTCTTCTGGCTGATCTTTGGCTACAGTTTAATGATAAGTGTATTTACAATACTTAGTGGTGCGATCCGAAGAACTGAAAGATATGAAGTATCGATGAGATTCCTCACTTTTAATCGAGTACTTGTCTTCCTTTTCATCTTGATTGCAATACTCTCGAAGAACTTCTGGTTAGTATTACTTAGCGCAACAGTCTCCATGTTACTGCTCGTGCCATTTAAACTAAAGCTTACTCGATTAAGTTCACAAAAGGCTAACTTTAAACCACTTTTCAAGAAAAGCTTGCCGTTTTTTCTTGCGCTTATTGGTATGCATTCCATCTACTACATCGATCGAATCTCGATCAAGTACGTTCTAAACTTTAGTGAACTTGGTTACTATACTGGCTTTTCAAACTACATAAACATCTTACGGGTATCTGCATACGTCATACCTTTTGTCATGATCACCGCCTCTGCACGAAAAGACTTCAACATCATAGGAAGTGTAAAAAAGCTGATAAGTTTTATACTACCTTTTGCGCTAGCCATTGGCCTAACTGCACCATATCTCGTAGTATTTTTGTTTGGTTCGGAGTTCGCAAAGGTAGACTCATTCTTAATCTGGTCGTTAGTTATATCATCCAGTCTACTTGTTATATACTCACTCATTAACTCAATCTATCTTGGACAGGTACAAGAGACGCGGAGAAAGGTTGTAATTCTCACTTTTGACGCAATCCTTGCTATCGTAGTAAATCTCGCCCTGAACATCTTCCTGATCTCAAAGATTGGACTTGCAGGCGCGCCAATTGCAACGATTACTGTGCTCGCAATTAAAATCCTACTTAATACATATGGGTTAAAAACTTCAATTAAAGCTGTCCAAACCTAACTGCTTAGTCTTATCTCTACCAAACACTGATTCAACTCGTTGACTCAGAAGTTCTATCGACTGTTTGATAAATGGAGACACACCTTCATACTCGATCAACTTAAGAGTTGGTTCAAGATACTTCTTTATCGTTCCCTCTGCAATTGTAAAAACGAGGTTACCTTTCTTACATTGATCACACGTTCCATTCAAAGGTAGTCGTCGATAGATAGTATTACATGAAGTACAGCGATACGTTTGTTTTGTAAACTTTCGCAAGTTACCTTTGATATCTCTCACAAAATGTCCCTCTACAATCAACTGTGCAACCTTTCCCAGGTCTACTGCACGAATCTGTTGTGCTAACTTTAGCTGACCACCCATCTTCTCAAGCATGGTTGGTAATGATTTATATGCAGAGTTACGAATACCAATGTTCATATTACTAACGGGGTGCGTATAACCAATACCTTCGTATTGTTCAGGTTTACCTACCCGATGTTTTATCTGATCGATCTTAATGTCCCACGGTGCTTTCATCTCCATCGCAGCTTCGTAAAAATATAACGGATATCTCCAGCCAGTATCTACATCAAAAACCTCGTCGTCGATCTCTTCTACATTAAGCTTTGTTGAAAGAACAAGTGGCGCGTCCATACTTCTACCACCTCGCCGGTCTGGTAGATACTGTCTTGAAAAGTTTAGGAATCCATCCATCAATAAGAACGCAGCAGTTTCCTCACCATCTAAATCTCGTCGTTGAGCATCATGCCAATATGGATGTGCAAAACCACCTTGTGTCTCTGAAAAACCAATAATTCTACCAATAATTCCTGCTGAAGTATGTGGTGCTAAACCAATAACTAGTTGACCAATCAAATCAGCTCGTTTCGTAACATTATAAAACGGCTTTTGATTATAGATTTTAACAAGCTCTTCGTCAACAAAGTTTGCTATACGCATAAAAACTACGTCAGATAATTCATTCGGCGACTCAGGACATGCTGGCATAACTACATCTTGTGGAAATATCTCGAGAATTTGCTCTTCATGAGTTAGTGGAGCGCCTTTAATATCAACATCATATCCAAGTTCCTTTGCTTTTTCAATAGATAAGCCAATCTCTTTTGGCTTGAAGTGTGTTATTCCCAACTCACTCATATCAAATCTAATTGTGCCATCTTTGTTAACAGGTAAGTTATATTTCGCTCGCAACAAACCTTTCCCAAAATATTCTACAAAGTGGTCTTTGTTCATCATTCCACGTACGCCCTTGATCTGAGTAGGTATCTGTGGTATGTTTGTTACTTTACGTGCTGAGTTAATGTATTTTGTAACATCAAGCGCGATTTTTTCGTAAGTCTGAGTTGGTCTATGACATTTAAGATCAATTGTCTTTTTCTTACATATTGGACAGATCCGGTACAATTTAGTCAACGATCTACAAGTCTCACATCGAGAGTATATGGTTTGTAGATTACATTTATCACAATAAAAGATTGGAAACTGTGCTGTGACCTTGCCATTCTGTGCTGCTGCTTGGAATGTCCTTAAACGTCCACCTTCATCACCAACTGGAAATAATAGATGTGGTGTTCCTTTCATCGGACGGACCTTACACTTCTCTGGCCGACCCATTCTTACGCCGATGGCAGTTCCAGATTTATCTCGTTGTGTAACATTCGAAGTTTTGTTTACGCAGGCTAAACCATCTTCTCCCGTCGACGTCTCCTTAAGAAAAAAGTTTAGTACCTTAGCATACTCTTCTGCAAAAACAACTTTACCTTTCTCAACAACATGTGGGCAACCCAATATCTCTAAAGATCGTTTAACTTTTTTATCACTCTCACTTTCTAATGAATGTTCCTTAGCTAACCACCACCCAACTAAGTTATTGTAATCTTCTTCAGATATATCCTTCCAATGGAGTGTCCAATATGGGTGAAACGGAACATTAAGCTTCATGGAAATCTTCAAGGAATCTTCAAAAGAAGGTACGGTTTTGAAGATATCTTTCTTCAAACGGTCTGCTAGATCACCAACAACCTGCCTTAAATCGACGCCTTTGTCTTTCTCTTGCTTCTCAATCTCCAGTAACCACCACTCCTCACAATATCCAGGTGGAACTAACGTAGTTCCTTGTTCATTAAAATCACCATGTGAGATAAGTATGTCGCCGACAAACAGTATCTCCTTCACCTGACTTCGAAGTTTCTTAACCTGTTCTTCAGTCTCTAAACGAACAACGTTGCCGTTTTCAAGTTTAACTATCGGTCCTTCAATTGAATCACACATTGTCAGCGCAGTACTCTTGCCTGGTCGCTCAACACGTAGCTGTGTTCCTGTTGCAAGGAAATCTAACAAAAGTCTGCCAGATAAGGGTGAAACTGCCCAACTACCATCGCCCGTCAATCTACTCCTACCATATCTAAGTCTAAAGCCACCAGTTTCCAAAGGATATCCAAACACAGGTCTACCTGCAACGATCTCGGAAACATAGTAAAAGTTTGGTGTAAGTTTGTTCTTGTTCTTTGATTCGTCAGTTTTCTCTCCAGCGCTATCTAATGCTCTCACTTTCTTTTTAATCTTAAAGTATTCCTTCATCCAATTCCAGTCAATACCAAACTCGTCTTGCCATTTAGACACTTGCTTCCAAAGTTTTGGATATTTAACAACACCATCTGTGAGGACTAATGCTAAACCTCCTCGAATACGATTCGTCTCAACACGTGGTAGGTTCTTGTAATTAGAAACTTCGAGTTCTGCAGTTGGATCACCATTTATCTCTATAGGCATGTTTGGTATTATCCAGTTCATCTCTTCTTTTGTGGGTTTGTACTGTTTACGTTCGACTCGCTCATAATAATCAATCATCTCCGTATAATATCGATTAACTTCGTCAGGTGTTGGATCATATTTTGCTAAGCCTTTCTTTACTCGAACATAATCTGCAATAATCAACGCAACACCTTGTTGTGTTGCTCCTGCTCCGCGGATTGGACCTGCAAAATAAACTGAAATATATTCCCCCTTACCATCTTGTCGAGGTCTAAGTTTAATAGCAGCTAAACCTTCTACAGGTGCGGATACTACACCATTTGTTGTATATGCTAAACCTGTGCGTATTCCGGTTGCAAGCGCATGTTCTTCCTTATCCATCTTAAAGAACTGGTGATTCGCAACCTCCCACGCAATAACCATTCCAACTCGCCAATCGCCAGGTCCATACTTTTTTTCTAAAGTAAATATTCGCTCTGCAACACCTGAGTCCACAATTCGAGGTTCAACAACTGCTATAATTCCTTCAACACGCTTGCCGACCGACGCTGCAAGTAAGATATCAACTTTATGTTCGGGATCAAACCCAACCTCTCTTGCTTTGGTAGCTAAAGCATGTGTAGTACGTGTTTCCTTATCAAGTCTATCAAAATACTTCTTAATGCGGGGTGAGCAAACGATTTCTCCAACCATGATCAAGGACCTCAGCGCTATGTTTTAAAGAATTGTTTAGTTTAATCACTCAATTATATATATGTTTCACACACATGTCCATGTCTACAATTCATTCTTTTCAATAGTGCAAAAAAGGAAACTTTAAATGCTGTGGTGACAAATCATAGTATGTCTAAAAAACTTGGAAGAAAAGCGAAAAGCCAGATACGTGATGAAATGGTAGATCTTTTGTTCTTTCTAAAAGAAGCTTATGGATATGATTTGTACAAAAAGTATTGTAAAGTTTATGACAAAAAAATATCTATGCGTTCAATATATTACCACCTAAACAAGGGTGTTGAACTTGGTGTCTTTAATCTTAAAGAGATAAGGGATGTTAAGGGAGATTTTAGTTGGGGAAGTGGAGTAAAACAAGTAATATTTCAGCTTGGTGTAAATGCACAACCCTCTGGCAATAAAGAGATTGCAAACAAACTCCGAAACATATAATCACTCTCACCCGATCATTTCCACTCGAACTCTTTCTTCAAAACATTTTTACTTTCAAAATTGTTGTTTCGTTACTCGTCGTAGTATTCGTTTTAAAATCAAAGAACGTAAAGCGTGAAATAAGTTGTAACGTTATTTACTATATTGTAAATATATATAAATATATATAAAAAAACATATTATTATATAGAGCGAGTTCCATTAGAAATCAAGGAGTGAGAGGGTTCAAACTTTATAGGTTAACTCTTTTAGAGTAATTCTATTTTTTGCCATATAAATATATATAAGGGTTATTTCTAATGGAAGTTCATGGACGAAACAAACATCTCAGATTTTGTAGCTAAACAACCAACTGAAGTAAAGATAGAAACGAAGGATGAATTAGACACTTTTTTTGAAGAGTTCTTAGAGAAAGATTCGTTGTTCTTAGATAAGGTTGTATTACAAGTTAAGTACCTGCCAGAGATCATATTACATAGAACTGCTCAGATGAAGCAACTCGCAGCTATCCTTGCTCCAGCACTTAAGACAGATAAACCTTCTAATCTTTTCATATATGGTAAAACTGGAACAGGTAAGACTCTTTGTATGAAACACACAATAACTAAGATGAATGCATTGGCAGAGTCGCGAAATATTCCTTTAAGGATAATATATCTTAACTGTAAGTTGAAGAAAGTGGCAGATACCGAGTACCGAATAATCGCACAACTTGCAAGAGAGGTTGGCGAGCATGTGCCCATGACAGGCCTACCTACTGATGAAGTTTACAACATCTTTCTAACTAAGTTAGATGCAAAAAAGCAAACAATTATCATTGTATTGGACGAGATAGATCAGATTGTAAGAAAATCAGGCGACGAGATATTATATACATTAACACGAATTAACTCAGAACTAAATCAAGCACAAGTGGCTTTCGTTGGAATCTCTAATGATGTGCGTTTTATCGAAGATATTGACCCACGAGTTCGATCAAGTCTTGGTGAGGAGGAGATAATATTTCCACCATATAACGCACTTGAGTTGAAAGATATATTAGCTAAACGATCAATCTTAGCATTTAAAGGACCAATTATTGAAGACGGAGTTCTAGCAAAGTGCGCCGCATATGCTGCAAGAGAACATGGTGATGCTCGGAGGGCGCTTGATCTTCTACGTGTTGCTGGAGAGGTTGCAGAACGAACCAACTGCGAAGCAATAGCTGCACAACACATAGATATGGCTGAAGAAAAGATAGAGAAATCACGTATTTTAGAGATTATCGAAACGCAACCAAAGCAAAGTCAGATTGTAATGTACTCGATCCTGCTTGTGTTAGCAGCTAAAAAACGCGGAGAGATAGCAGAAACTGGAGAGGTTTTTGAACAATATAAGGAACTCTGTAAACAAACCGGAAATAACATATTAACTCAACGAAGAATATCGGATCTTATTTCAGAGTTAGATATGTTGGGTTTGATAAATGCACGGTTAATCTCAAAAGGAAGATATGGCCGAACACGTGAGATTTACATAACAATACCTGCGGATATGTTAGAAAAAATAAATACAACCTTGCAAGGTGAATTGTTCTAATCCTGTAATGAAATCGAAAATAAAGGAATTGTTGGAGAAAGGAGTGTTACCTACTCTTGAGAAGGTTGATCAACTATTTCATAATGAGACTAATGTTGAGATTTTACAATCACCAAACTATCAACCTGGTAAGATCACAGTAAAGGATTTTCATGAAGCTAATCGACAGAATTATTCTACGATGCGTAACTTTCTTATGAATCGCACAGAGTTGCGGAGCGCAGTATCAATATCACGTACATCACAGATTCAGGAGAAGAAAGTAACTGTAATTGCAATGGTTTATGATATCGCTAAACTTCCAACCGGGACACTTAAACTTACTTTGGAAGATCTATCTGGAAAGATGACTGCGATTGTACATAGCAAGAACGAAGATTTAATTGATAAAGCAAAGTTCTTGACAAAAGACGAAGTTGTCGGTTTTATTGGCGGTGTATCAAAAGGAGTATTTTTTGTTAATGAGATTATCTGGCCAGACATACCTCAACAAATAATACCTACAACTGAAGAAGATGTTTACGTAGCCTTTCTTGCAGATATGCACATTGGATCAAACATGTTTTTGAAGGAAGATTTTGAATCGTTTATTGCGTGGTTAAATGGTAAGGTTGATGGTGTGAAGCACAAAGACATGGCCAAAAAAGTTAGGTACGTTTTATTTGCAGGCGATGTGGTTGACGGTGTTGGTGTCTACCCGCAACAAGATCGTGAACTTGAGATAAAAGATATTCATAAACAATACGATCTACTCATTGATTATATTAAGCAAATACCAAAACACATGAAAGTTGTTATCTGTCCTGGAACACATGAAGGTATTCGTCTTGAAGAACCTAAACCAAAGATACCGAAATATTTGGCGGGCGATCTCCATGAGATGGACAACGTAGTACTTGTTACTGATCCAGCACTTATTCGACTTCATCATACTGAAAAGTACGCAGGAATAACTGTTTTGATGTATCATGGAGATAGTTTTGATTATTATATCAATGAAATAGAACCACTTAGACTTGCTGGAGGATATAATAAGGGCACAGAGGTGCAGAAGTACTTTCTTAAACGAAGAAATCTTTCACCAACATATGGTGGGCAAGAACTTTTGCCTATGAAGACAAACCCATTAATTATCTATCAAGTTCCAGATGTGTTGCATACAGGGCATATTCATAAGAGTGACGTGTCTACATACAAAGGCGTTCTTTGTATTGCATCAAGTTGTTTTCAAGCGAAGACGGCGTTTCAAGAGAAACTTGGACACCATCCCGATCCAGGTAAAGTAATAATTCTTAATCTGAGAAACATGCGCATCCAAATACTGGATTTTACAAACACATAGCAAAACTATATATTTTACAAAAGCTAAATATCTCCATGGATAAAGTGAAGGCACTTGTTGCAGAGCTGTTTATGTTCGGGTTAATACAATTATTAGGTATATATGCAGCAACTCGTTTATTGGTTCAACAACCTGAACTTTACATACTTCCACAGATACCTTTGATGGTTTTTGCAGGGATATTTCTAGTTTCAGTATCAGTGATGTTTATAGCTATGCACTTTCTAAAGCACAAGTTCAGCTTTAAACTTCTCTTTGTATTTCTTATTATCATCGGGTCGCAGACGCTTTTCTCCGCGTTCTTTTCCAATACAGTAACAGTTATACTTTCTCTGGCGGTCGTCGCTCTCTGGATAGCGTTACCATATGTGGCTATGCACAACATAGCAATTATATTAGCCATAGCTGGAATCTCTACGGAACTTGGATTCTCACTTTCAATATCAACCGTTCTTTTTCTGTTTGGGATACTTTCAATATATGATGTTATTGCAGTCTACCAGACCAAGCACATGATAAAGATGTTTACAGGTTTAATGGATAGAGGGTTGCTGCTGTCCCTCATTGTTCCAATGACGCGTAGCTGGTTTGACAAGACTTCAGAAGTTAAGCCAAAAAGTGGTTTTATGCTTCTCGGAACAGGTGATGTTGCATTCCCATTAATCTTCGCAGTTGCAGTTTCTAAGATAAGTATTGTTTCCTCACTTTCAATCGCTGCTGGAGCAACAATTGGAGCCGCACTTGTCTACTATATGCTTATCACACAATCTCAACCACGAGCAATTCCAGCACTACCTCCAATCGCACTTTGTTCAATCGCTGCATTTGTAGCGAGTCTATATATTTAGACTTCATCAAAAACTTTTCTTATGATCTCTGCTTTCTTAGGACCTAACTTCTCAATCTCTTGTAGATCTTTTAGAGAAGCATTTGCAACTCCTTTGGGCGTCTTAAACTTATTGAGCAAGGCAGTTGCAAGGTTTTCACCAACCATTGGTAACCCCTCCAGCAAGAACTGTTGCTGTCTTTCTATTGGCCAATCACGTCGAGATCCACGCATAGATACTGACTTGTTTCTTTCAATCTGCTCACGTTTTGCAATCTGGTACAGGTACTGCGCAGTTTCTTTAGGTGTTCTAGCAAAGAGCAAAGGAATACCATAATCCAATGTTAGGGATATCATTGCGCTTCGGATCGCATTAGGATCAATTGCACGAGATCCATAAAGATCGTCAAGGTCACCTTCAATAACAATCAACGGTTTGTCAAAATTGCGCTTCATCTCAATAGCTTGGTTAAACAACCGTCTATCGAGTAAGCTGTTAACAAAATCCTTAACCTCTTTCTTCTCAACCACAACATCATCTGAAAGAATAAAGTCTCCAACCTCAAGGTTCTTGAACTTAATCTGCGCACCTAGATCATGGATGTCTTCTACCAAAGTACCTCGTTCACGATTGTCACAAAGTATTATGATTGAATCGTTCTTGTTTTTTTGAGGGATATCTTCAAGCGTCTGTTGGGTTTTTTCACCCAAGTCTTTGGAAACAGTATGTATTGCTTGTTCCATACCACTCTCTTTTCTACGTGCAACCCAATAGTAAATCTCGTCCCGCGTACCTTTAGCGATTAACACAAGTAGGTTTCCAATATCTTGCCGCCCAGTTCTACCTCTACGTTGGATGTCTCGAATCGCACTCGGAACAGGTGAGTAAAATACCACAAGATCAACTGAGGGGATATCTAGACCTTCCTCTGCAACAGATGTACATACTAGTCCGTTTATCTCACCGTTCTTTAACATTTGAATACGTTCAATCTGTTGTTTCTGAGTCATACCCTTACCAACCGTGCTTGCCTGACCAACAAATTTCTCAACAAGAAATCCATCTAGTACTTTGAGTATGCGATCAATATTACTTCTAAACTCAGTAAAAACTAGTATCTTAGCGTCTTGTTTTTGACTGATAACCTTATCAAAAACTCTTCGAAGGTACTCTAGTTTGGGATGTTCAATACCTTTCTCAACAGCTTCCTGTGTGAGTCGATACGCCACACGTATGTGGAAGTCATTTACAATATTCTTGACAGCCTTTACTTTAGTGGTTTTTGAGTCAGTCCATATGTTCGTTAGATATTGATCTAATGCAGATAGTGATTCAGAGTCTAATAAACTAATCGCATGATTTATCTTCATAATAGCAGCAGCTAGCGATAACCCACGCATAACGTCAAAGTCTCCTTCATGAATCCTTGCGCGCAGACCGGTTTGAAGTGAAAGTAATGTCTTCCGAGAGAATTTTTTAACGTCCGTAGTTCGTACAAAACCCATTTGCTTAAGTATCTTTAACCGGTCTTTAACTGATAGTTCAAGATGGTGTTTGATCTTCTTGAACTCTGGAGGTAGCTCAATAAACTCAAACTTCGTAAGAAGTGGCTTGACAAAGGGTTCTACTTCTGGATGTTTTTTACCTCTCTGCTCAATAACATCAATGTGTAGGTTTACACAGATCTCTCTCACTTTTTCTTCATCTGCACCTGGCGAAGCAGTTAGCGCAAAGATCTTACCCTTGACTTTGCTATAGTATTTTGCTATAGAAACATATGCGTAGTCTCCTGAGGCGCGGTGTGCTTCATCAAAAACCACGAGTTTGATGTCCTTTAAATCGATGCGGTCTGCTAGAATGTCATGTTTGATTGTCTGTGGTGTGGCGATTATTATCTTAGCATTCGCATAGATCTTCTCACGATCTTTTGCAGGAGTTGTACCTGTAATCGCGACAATCTCATCTTTGTGTTTGAAGAATTCTTCAAATGTTTTTTTATGCTGATTGACTAATGGTTTGGTGGGCGCTAACATAAGGACGCGATCACCCTTCTTTTTTAGCAATAGGCCTGCAAGTCCAATAGCGATGTACGTTTTACCTAAACCAGTAGGGATAACGCAGAGTGTATTATGATTAATTGCGCTGTTTAAGATTGTTTGTTGATAGATTCTAAGGTTTAATTTTTCCTTCAAAAACTGCATAATGGTGGTTCAAAAGTCAACTTTATATTATTTCGTATTCTCGAAGTAGATTACTTCCACATGTCCCATTTCCACGCTCGCATGTTCTTTGGAATAGGTATCAACTCACCCTTATTCTTTTCCATGTATATCCAATAGATAATTCCAATAAGGAGTCCGATAAATAATCCAGTAAAGATCATCTTAAGTGATACAACTAGCACGGCAGTGATAGTAACTAATAACAGTAAGAACATATTAAACATTGGCGAACCAAAGAAGATAACCTCTCCTTCCATATATGGAACCTGTGATTTTGACCACACTGCTTTACCCATTTGGTGCGTAAAGTTTCGCCAGTCACTTCCACCACCCATCAGTAAGATTGGTATGATTCTAAAAAATGGGAAAAGATTCATTCCAGCGATCCAGAAGTTGATAACCATAAGCTTGTGCCATATGTAGCTGCCTGTTTTAAATGCTATGGCTGCAGATAGTAATGCAAAGAAGAAGTTTGCCATAGGACCTGAAGCTGCGATCTTAGCACTTTCCCAAGGACCAACATGTGGATACTTATGTCGTGGTCGGAGAACTCGTCCGCCAATTGATACAGCCCATACCGCTGCAAAGATAACATAACCATTTGTTATGATTGTGATTAAAACTGCTGCAAAAAGTAAAGCCTTCCAGGTTCTGAACTTAACCTCAGTACCATATTTAGTAGCGAGATGATTATGAGTTAATTCATGAACCACAATAGATATTCCAACAAGGATAGTTATAAGAATAAAGTTTTTGAAGCCGAAACCAAAGTCAAAGTTAGTAACACCCCATTCTCTAAAGCTAAAGCAAAATCCTAAAACTACAGTTGTAGCAACTAGTAACTTAAACTCCTCACGATCCATAAACTATACAAACCCACTAAACTAAAAAAGCCTTTTGTTTACCCAACAGTATAAATGATCTTAAACCTATTTCTGTAGATTCTCTTATGCGAATTCTTTGTCCAGATGGTTCTGAAAAAGAGGTCGACGAATGTATTGAATGTAGTAAGTGTTATCCAAAGATTATAACTAAGATGCTGTTAGGTGGGCGTAACAAGAAGCGCAAGAAACGAGATAAACCTCGATATGGAGTTACTCGTTTAGTTGGTGGATGCCTTAGACGAACCTATTACGATCTTACTGAGGATGTTGCTCGAACTTTGGATAAGATGTGGATATTCACACGTGGAACTGCGATCCACGAGATGGTACAAAAAGATATGCCTCCCGAAGATATAGAACTTTTCTTAGACGCACCGTTCGCTACATGTAGCGCAATCGGGTTTGTAGATGCCTTACATGACGGTGTTTTATATGAATTTAAGACCACCGCAAATATACCTGAAACACCGCAAGAGGCGCATATTTTACAGGCGCAAGCATACTATTCCATGCTTACGGATGCGCAGCGAGCCAAAGTCAAAAAGATTCAAGTTATCTACTTTAGCATGCATAAGATCCGAGCTTTTGATATAGTTCCACGAAACGTTTTACCCTATCTTGAAGCGCGAGGTACTATCCTGACAAACGCGATTAAAACCGGAGTTGCACCTAAGCGCGAGGAAAGCTACCTCTGTAGACTATGTGATTTTAAGGATATTTGTTACGGACACAAATCAGCCACCCACGTTCCAGATCAGCCAGTAAAAGTCGAAAAACCAGCACAATCAACACTGTTATGATTCCTATCGGAAACCAATTTCCGTTACTTTTCGCATTACCTGACTCAAATGACACTTTCCAACGGAAATAGACGGGTGCTAACGGAAGGGGCAGTTCCATGCGAAATAGGGGGGTAAAACAGCAAATATAGCCGTTTTCACTCATAATTGACAAATCGGAAGTGTATTGGAAAAGGGAAACCCATAAAAATCCAAAAGGTAAGATATATTTCATGGAGCAAGAAGATCAACAAAAAACAGCAACCAACGAGCGTATAGAAAAGTTAGAAAAAGAGCTAGCTCTGATGAAAGAACGCTATATCAAACTCCTGGAACGCACGATTGAACGTAACGGAAATCAGAAACCGGAAGTTTCCGATAGGATTTCCAATACAAATACAGCAGTTCCTTTGGAGAAGTTCCAACTCTTAGTTCTTTTGAATCAAAGTAAGGCCACAACACCTGATTTTTCAGTATCTGCGTCTAAACTTAAGCAAGCGTTCTCAATAAATAAGACTGAACGTACAATCCGTGACAAGCTCACTTCTTTAGAGCTAATGAACCTTGTATCTAGTATTGGACTAAAACCAAAGAACTATTACCTTACAGCTAAAGGTTTACAGATAATCTCACAACAACAAAGAGGTCTTATCCAGACGCTTTAGTATCATTTATTACATCTAATACTGCATTTTTTATATCACGATTACGTCGAACGTCTAATTTATCTACACTTGCAAAGATCCAACCCATAACATTGACAGCATAGTCTAATGCAACTACGTAGGTGCGTAGATTTTCAGGTTTAGGTGCTACGTTTATCTCTCCACCTACGGAGATAACAGGTATTTGTCTATGGAATGGTTTGATGTACATGTGCATTATGTGAAGTAGATTACCTTCATCACGTTCATTAGCTAGCGCTTCAACTTGAGTACGTACGCGATTTCGTTCTACCGATGTTACAAGTTCTGATGGTGACGGATGCATTTCAAGCAGAAATCCTAATTTATCCGATAGCAGTACATCTTCATCGTCCATATTTTCTACTTGAAATCCAATAGAGTAATTTTTTAGCTCACGTCCTAGTAAGTGTTGATGTAGGGCTATGTTCCATTTTGCAGAATATGCTTTACCTGCTTGGAATCTAGCTGTTGCTTCGTCAGTTAAAACAGGGTTACTAAATAAGTCCTGATCTCCAGCTATCACTGTAAGATCTTTAGCAAACCCTTCAAAGTTCATACTATAAACCCTATAACAATTAATAAAAAGATTTGTATCATGAGTAGTGTTTGTTTGATGATAGAATTTTTTATAATAAATAACCAACTCGCTGTTTTGGTGGAATATATGAATAAAAATGGAAAGTATTCTTTAGTTTTTGCTATATTTATAGCATGTATATTACTGACAGGAGTTGCTGTTGCTGAAAAGAAAGGTGGCGGCGGAGGCGGAGGCGGCTCAAAACCTGAATGTAATGATAAAATTGATAACGATGGTGACGGCTACACCGATATGGATGATGATGGATGTAGTAACCGAAAAGACAAAGATGAGACTAATTGTGGAGATGGTGAATGTGAAGGTGGTGAAGACAGTAGTTCTTGCTCAGCAGATTGCGGACCAAGTAGTTATTGTGGCGACGGAACCTGTGATGCAGGTGAAAGCTGTAGTTCATGTTCAAACGACTGTGGTCAGTGCGATTCGTGTTCAGACACCGATGGTGGTAGTGTAATTGGAACATACGGTACTGTTTCGGGCTATCTAAATGATAATGCCTATAGCAGCAATGATTATTGTGCAGATTCAAGTAACGTAAGAGAGTACTATTGTTCTGGAAACGCAGCATATAGTACACAACAGAGTTGCGGAACGGATTCAACAGGTAGCAATTACTGTTCTGGAAACGAAATCTATCAAGATGTTACAGATTACTTTTGTTCAAATGGTGAATGTGATAATTCAGTAACTGCTCAACTACAAACAGACTGTGATGATTTAGATAACTATGGTGCAGATTATTGTTCAGATGGTGATGTCTATCACAACTACAACAACTTTTACTGTAATTCTGGAGGTTGTGCAAATACAACAACACCTTACATCGTAGAATCTTGCGCATATGGATGTACGTCGGGCGAATGTGATATAATGTCAGATTCTTGTTCTGATACCGATGGTGGAAACACTAGCACTACTTACGGTACAGTTTCCGGATATCGTAACAACAACCCATATAGTAGAAGTGACTATTGTGTAGGTTCAACTAGCATTGTGGAGTATTATTGTCTAGGTGATTTAGATGCGCATTCACAACAGAGTTGCGGAACAGATTACTCTGGTAGCAACTATTGTTCTAGTGGCGATGTCTATCGAGATAGTACGGACTATTATTGTTCAAGTGGAGAGTGTGACTCAGCTGTAACTACCCAACTTATTGAATCTTGTACATATGGATGTACAAGTGGATCCTGTGATTCACCTGCAGACTCGTGTTCAGACACAGACAATGGTATATATGAATATATAACTGGAACTGTAAGTGGATATGTTTCAGGAGAAACTTATAGCGAAACAGATACTTGTTTTAATTCAAGTGTAGTTAATGAGCAGTTTTGTTCAGGAAATTATGCAAATACAACAATGATGTTTTGTCGATGGAACGAGACGTGTAGTAGTGGAAGGTGTAGCTAAACACCTTTCTTCTTTATTTTTATTTTAGATATAATATATCACAACCGGAACAACTAAAACACTCATTAAATGGATTCTTTTAACACCTACGAGTGGGGCGAGTAGACCAATACAGCCCGATACAAATAATATCCAAAGTCCAAGTAAACCGGTGAAAATAAGTGACATAAGAATCAAAAGCCCAAGCACACTAATTGATATCAAATGGTAGTTTATTTGTGTAATGTTCTTTGCAGCAATTCGTCCAATTTTTAATGTAATTGCTGCACCAAAAATCATCGCATTAAAACCGATTACGAGTAGGATTAAGTAATCTGAAAAACTTAGTTCGATAATTTCATCAAGTGCTGCGATAACACCCGTTCTTGCTTTACCTAATAAAAAAAGAGTAGTTAATGTGAATAATGCTGCAGCAGTATTAATCCCACCAAGTACGATTAAAAAATCTTCATGCTCCTTGAACTTAGTAAATGCTCTGGAAATTACTGCTGCTTGCGCAGCTCCTATTGCAGGTAATATGGATACAATGAGTGAAGATACTCCTGCTTTCCAATATGCTAACAAGTGCTTTCGAGAGACAAGAGGTAATTTTTCACAGAGTGTTTGTTTTGGTATACGTTTTTTGTTGAATAGACTTAAGAGTAACGTACTCATTCCAAACAAACCTGAAAGTAACGGAAAAAGTGGTTGCTTAATTGAAAGATGATTCAATGTAATCAAACCAAGTGTCCCTGCTAGCAAAAAGATTATTGTCGCCCATACTCGTTTCTTGTTAGTGCTTTCTTGCAGGATAAATAGAACTGAAAAAATGATTAAGACTGGCGCAATAATTTGACTTAAGTGCGGTTCGATTCGTTGTAATAATATAAACATGAACGGGATTAAAAATAACCCTATGAAAAACGTACCTATACCACCAATAACTGTAAGTTTAAGTGCACGAAAACCTACACCTTTCATGAGAAGCTCATGACCTGGAAGCACACTTAAAACCGTAGCGTCTTCGGGCGCACCTAAAAAAATCGATGGAATAAAATCCACAAACGAATGAATAACAACGAGTGTAATTAGAAATGCAGCAACTTCGAGCGGCGAAAACCACCTTACAAGTGTTACAGCACCACCTGTAATAATTATTGCAACGGTATTTGTGTGCAATCCTGGAACTAAACCAGTTAAAGTACCGACACAGATTCCAAACAAAATCATAAATATAATTTCAAACATTTTCAATCCAATCTGCAATTATTTCTAAATCACCTTTGTAAACTGAGACCTTACCCTTAACGATGATTTGCGAGTTTAGCGCGATCTTTTGTATTTTACTAAAAGCAACAACCTTTGTTTGTCCAGTTTGGTCTTTTAATTCAAAAAAATTTACAGTACTTCTTTGATCGGTTGTTATAACCTTACCAGATATAATAACTCTCCGCCCAACTTTGCTTGCTAAATCTTTAACCGCAACTCTTTCAAGTTCAGCGTATTCTGCAAGAAAAATTAGAGAACATAAGCCAATTAAACTAAACACCAGTGCTAAGCAAAGCAGCTTTTTCATATTATTGTTTAGTAAACTTTACAAATTCTTAAAGAGTGACTCACACAAATATAATCATGGTTCGACCTAGTTGGGATGTGTACTTTCTAGAGCTTTGCGAAGCAGTTGCTAAGCGAGCTACATGTGATCGAGGTAAGACTAGTTGTATTATTGTGAAAGATAAACGCATACTTGCTACTGGATATGTTGGAGCTCCAGCCGGTCTCCCGCATTGTGATGAAGTTGGGCATCTTATGCGAAAGGCTGCAGACGAAACCGGCATGGTAACGGAGCATTGCGTGAGAACAATTCATGCTGAGCAAAATGCTATCGTGCAGTGCGCGAAGTACGGAATCTCTTGTGATGGTGCAACAATGTATTGTCGAATGTTTCCGTGCAGTGTATGTGCGATGTTGATCATAAGCGCAGGAATAAAACATGTTGTGTCTAAGAAAGATTACAGTCGAAGTAAGGAATCAAAAGAGATGTTTGCTAAAGCAGGCGTAAGCTTCGAGCTGATAGATAAAGAGGTTATGAAATACTGAATTTTATCGGTATATAAAAGCTTAAAAGCTTATTTTATGAGCTAAAAACATGCTAGTTAAGATATATGGTGCAGCAGATTTGGCCGCAGCAGGTATACTCTACTTTTCAGATTTTGGCTGGCTAAACTGGTTAAAGATAGTGATTATCTTAGGCTTAGTATTCAAAGGAGTTCCTTCCGTGACGGCATAATGCATATTTATGGAATCGTTGATTTGTTTGCAGTAGGCTTTGTAGCATTCTCAGACGTGTCTGTCTCGTGGCTTAAGTACGGTGTTTTGGCACTTCTTTTGATCAAAGGATTACATTCTCAATTGGCCTAACGCCCAGTGATAATCACTTTGCGGAATTGAAAATCTCGTAAAAAGATTTTCAATAATTGTACTGCAGGCGATAGAAAATTATTTAATAGGTTGGACGCATAATTCAGTATGCCAGAAGATAAGAAGCATTCAATGGAGATTATTGGAAAAACCATCGTCTCAAAATCCGGTAAGAAGTTCGGTCTCGTCGGCGATCTAGTCTTTGAGACACGTACTGGTGAGTTAATCTATCTTTTACTAGATAATGCAACTGAGTTTGCAGGCACCCTGAATCTTGAGAAAGCAAGAGATGGCGGACTGTTAGTTCCATTTAGTTCAGTTATATCTGTTGGCGACTTTGTAATAATCTCAGAAGACGAAATCATTTAATCATTCTTTTTAGGTCTTTTTCGTGTCCCGCACCGATAATGGCAACTATGTCACTTTTTGGGTTTGCTTTGGATATTGCCTTAAGCTGTTTAGCCATGTAGACATTGCGATCGTCCAGTAAGACTTTGAAGAGTTTTGGGAATCGGTACCGCATATCTGTGATTATCTGATCAATAAGCTTCTGCGCAGGAACCTTTGTTAGGTCAAACTGCTTAGCCAGCTTTCGATTACTTGGCATCAAAGGACTAAAGATAATGTAGCCGACAAGTTTGATCTTCTCCCACATGGAAACTTCTTTCGAAAGTTTGTACAGTGTTCGATTGATCGGTATGTCAATCAAGTATATCTTCGCATTGATTTTTCTCGCAGCAAGAACTGCTGCTTTCATATCTGCACCAGGTGCGATACCAACCTGTGCCCCGAGCTTTTTCTGTAGCCAGCGACCCATGATCATAAACAAGAATCCAAAACCACCTGCTTTGAGATCAGATAGGCTCACTTTTCTCTGCTCTTTCTGAAACAGACCTCGAAGTCTAGCATGATCTAGCTCGACACAGACAATATCTGGCTTGTCCTCAAAGAGCTTCTTTTGAATCTCATTAATAGACTGTTTAGCAATGTGAGAAGTCCCAATAATCGTGATATTACTCATGTATATTGGAGCAGAGAAGTGCTTTTATATCTTTCTGTATGTAGGGTAACATGAAGATTACAGCAACACCAAATGGATTTAGCCACCAAATCGGCGACGATTTATTCACACATGGACGCGCGATGGATGAAAAGCGAGGAGAAATAGCAGACATAGTACGTCATGTAGATCCGTTTTACCATGAAAATCATATGAAGAGCGCTACGCTCATCGACACGGGTTTGGAGCTAGTCTATCTTCGTGATGGCGCAACACCTTTCGCACTTGTTCAAGCAGGACATATACAGTACATTGGCGAGATTGGCAGTCTGACTATCCCCTTGCCAGCGTCTTCAACTAACGAAGTAGGTTTAAAATTTAATTCAGCACAAGCACTTGGCCCTTGTAAGGATGACGTTACTGCGCTTGGACTGCCGCATGATGTATCTACCGAACTAATTGTGGATCGCTCGAGCGTAAAGATGGCTTCAGACGAGGTTTTGATCGCACTAAGTAAGGCCAAGATATGGGCTATTGAAGAGACACCAAATAAAAAGATGTATGAGATTATAGATACTCGTCGATTATGTGAAAACATGGGTGTATATAATCAATATAGATTTGATGGAAACGTACTTGGAACATCAGTTACTCCGAAACTGCTAGGTCTTGGTTCAATTGGTTTCCAAAACGCACTACAAGAAATGGCCGGCATACAACCCTATGTCCGAAAACGTGCGTTGGAAGAAGTAGCAGAGCTTGAATAGAACCTTTTTTAACGTTTATTCTAGAGGCATGCCTGAAGAATAGCTAGCAGGCAAGAGAAATGCTTTTATTGTATAGCGGAATTGTAATGTTGAAAAGGTGATATTCAATGCTACAAATGAAGAACTTAAGTGAAGTACGTGACTTGAAGGTTTATACTGATTCTGGAGATCTTTTTGGTGAGATCGAGGAAGCAATAATAAAGAAAAATAGAATTGATGCATGGAGAGTTAGAGCCGTTAGAGACTCTTTCCTAGCTAAGACCATGCCAAACGCAAAAGGTGTAATTATACCGCATCAGTTAGTTAAATCAATTGGAAACATAATGATTGTTGCTCGTGCTGCAGCCCCAAGCTACGGCGAGTCTGTAGAAGAATAGAGTTTCAATAAGCGCAATTCTTTAAAACATTACTAACTAACAGTAGAGATGAGATTTAAAACAACTGCTGAGCTAAAAGTACCTACAAAGCTCGTTGAACAGATTATTGGACAAGATTCGGCAGTTGATATTATTCGAAAGGCTGCTCGACAGCGAAGACACGTTCTGTTGATTGGTACTCCTGGAACTGGCAAATCTATGCTTGGACAGGCACTTGCCGAACTTATGCCAAAGAGCAAGCTTTCAGACATACTTATACTACCAAATCAAAAAGACTCTAACGAGCCTTTGGTTAAGACTTTTCCTGCAGGAAATGGTCGACTTATTTATGAGCGCGCAAAAGCAAGAGCATCATATAAATCTAGTAATCAACAAATATTCTTCTTAATACTAGCACTTATAGCAATACTTATTCCGTGGTGGATACGTGGTAGCTATGGTGACATAATGGCTGCAGCGTCATTGATCGCAGGTATGATGTTCATTGTTGCACTGTCTATTTCGATGAATCTTGGCGTACGTAAGCATAAGACTGTCGAGCCAAAACTGTTGATTGATAATTCTAACGCAGATATAGCTCCCTTTATTGAGGCAACAGGAGCAAAGGCAGGAGCTTTGTTGGGTGATGTTAGACATGATCCGTTTCAATCTGGTGGGTTAGGTACACCCGCACATATGCGGGTAGAAGCTGGAATGATTCATCGAGCAAACGGTGGAGTTCTGTTTGTCGACGAAGTAGCAACGCTAGACCCAAAGACGCAACAAGACTTACTGACTGCGTTGCAAGAAGGTGCGTATTCAATCACAGGTCAATCTGAGAAATCTGCAGGAGCAATGGTTCGAACCAAGCCAGTTCCATGTAGCTTTGTCCTTGTTGCCGCAGGAAACACCGAGACTGTTCAGAAGATGCACCCTGCATTAAGATCTAGAATCAGAGGATATGGTTATGAGATATACATGAATGATACAATGGAGGACAATCCAAAGAACCAAGAATTGATCGCACGTTTTGTCGCACAAGAGGTTGTTAAAGATAAGAAAATACCTCACTTTACAAAAGCAGCAGTTGAAGAAATTATTAAGGAAGCTAGAAAACGTGCAGGACAGAAGAGTAAGTTAACCCTGATGTTGAGAGATCTCGGCGGTCTGATTCGCGCAGCAGGTGATCTTGCACGAGAGGATAATGCAGATTTAGTTTTACTAAAACATGTTGTTGACGCAAAGAAATCAGCACGCGCGCTTGAGCAACAGATCGCAGATAAGTACATTGAGCGTAAGAAAGAGTACGAAGTTATTCGAACAAAAGGGAAAGAGATTGGTAGAGTTAATGGTCTAGCAGTTCTTGGAGAGGGTAGCCATCTTTCAGGAATTGTACAGCCGATTGAGGTAGAGGTTACACCCACAACGAGCGGCGAAAAGCAACGTTTCATTGCAACAGGTAAACTGGGAGAGATTGCAAAAGAAGCTATAACAAACGTATCTGCAATCATAAAAAATAAGTTTAAAGCAGATTTAAAGAAGTATGATGTCTATGTTCAGTTCTTACAGACTTACGAAGGTCTTGAAGGTGATTCTGCATCTGTTGCAGTAGCAACCGCGATTATATCTGCTCTTAAGAGAAAGGCGATTCGCCAAGATACTGCCATGACAGGCTCACTTTCCGTCAGAGGAGAGGTTTTGCCTGTCGGAGGTGTTACATCAAAGATCGAAGCAGCAATTGAAGCAGGTCTGAAGCGCGTACTTATTCCAGCAGCAAACGAGCAAGATATTGTGTTAAGTAAAGCACATCGCGCTAAGATAAAAGTGATTCCAATAAAAAATATCAACGACTTACTAAAAAACGCATTCTAACTTTTAATAACATGGCCACATTTTACACATTTAATCGTCTCAACAATTTCTGACTTAGTATATGGCTTACTTCCCGGTTCAACAAACTTAGAAATCTGTATCCTATCGAAGCGCGGGAGTATGATGCGCTCTACTTTTCTATCTCCACATTTAGGACACTTCATAGTATTATAGGTCAGTAAAAACATAAAAAGGTTTGTTTAGTAGGTATAACTAATATACGTGCGGAAGATTTTTAAGCGTTCCCACGTTTTTTGACCACAAGTGTTTTAAGCGATTCGGAAAGACACTAGGTATGGAAACTGCTATTAAGGTTAGCGGTTTAGCGAAGGAGTATAAAACTTACTCTCGCGAGGAAAGTTTTAGAGCATCCATCAGATCACTTTTCAAAAGGGACTTCAAGATAAAGCACGCGCTTAAAGGAATTGATTTTGAGATTAAGACTGGCGAGGTTATTGGTTTAATTGGACCAAATGGTGCTGGTAAATCAACAGCAATTAAAGTTTTATGTGGCGTTCTGTACCCCACCTCTGGCGAAGTAAAATCACTTGGGTATGTTCCTTGGAAACAACGTCAAGAATATGCTTATAATTTTGGAGTAGTATTTGGACAGAAGTCTCAACTGGCTTGGGACATTCCACCAAATGATACATATCATTTGCTAAAAGTTTTGTATGATATTCCTGAAGAGACCTTTAAGCGTAGATTGGCACATATGGTAAAGTTGTTGAGTTTAGAAGACATATACAAACGACCAACTCGAGGTTTAAGTCTTGGTGAGCGAATGAAGTGCGAGGTTGTTGCAGCACTATTACATAAACCAAAACTTGTCTTACTTGATGAACCAACAATTGGGATGGATGTTGTTGCGAAGAAGCAACTCCACAATTTTATTAAACAAATCAATAAGGACTACAATACTACGTTTATCATAACAACCCACGACATGCAGGACATTGAAAAGCTGTGTAAGCGAGTAATCATAATCAATACAGGTGATATTGTCTACGATGGACCTTTAGCAGATCTCTGTAAGAAATATGTAACCAATAAATTAATTGAGGTAAGGTTTGAAGAGAAAACACATGTTAGTTTGCCAAAAAGATGTACCTTAATTGATAAAACACCCTATACAATTAAGTTTGAGGTTCCATTAAAAAACAATAAGTTGGACCCCTTTGTAGCTAAGTTGGTTGGCGAGTACCCAGTGGCAGACATTACGATCTCTGACCCTGATATTGAAGAGATAATTCGGGATATATATCAACATGGGACTCGTTAGAACGTTGCTTGGTTTCGCCAAGATTCAATTTAGTGAAGAAAATGTGTATCGTTTAGATTCGTTTATCTGGATGCTTTTAGTTCCAGCGTTCTTTTTAGTAGAGTATTTTCTTTGGAGAGCAATCTTTTCAGTAAGTACTCAAGAAATTATCAGGGGTTTTACCTTTAGTGGAATAGTTATCTACTTTTTCCTCTCACATATTGTTCAAGCAGTAACAAGCTGTCGAGTTGACTCAGAAATATCTCGATCCGTCAAAAATGGAAAGTTCATAAAGCACCTTGTTAGACCAATTAATTTTTTAACATACTCGTTTATCCGAAATTGTTGGCGAGCAGTTTTTAGAGTAAAGTTTTTACCGATATTACTAATCATTGGGTACTTTACAATACCTTCTTTTGAGTATACCTCATTAAATTTGCTTTTCTTTATAATAACTGTAATATTTGCGATAACAATACGTTTCAGCTTCACATTCTTGTTTGGACTAATTTCTTTCTGGACAAAAGAATATTGGGGTATTAAATCAATTCGCCAAGGAATACACATGTTTTTCGCAGGATCAGTAATACCTCTTACTTTTTTCCCATCATCTTTACAGACTATCTCGAAGTACATGCCATTTCAGTATATGCTATATGTGCCAATCCAGACTTTCTTAGGAACATATTCTACAGTTGAGGTTATGAATCTTATACTTGTACAAGTTATATGGACCGCAGCATTCTTCGGAATGAGCTTACTTGTCTGGAAAAAAGCGCATACGAGATTTATGGGGGTGGGTGTGTGAAACTTCCAAAGACACTACGCGTATACTTAATCAGTGGAAAGATGGATATTGCTGCATGGATGGAGTATCGCGTAAACTTTCTCTTATATTTAATCGCGGGAGCAGTAATGCGACTACTTACGCCAATCGTTGTGTACTTAATATACTATAATGGATTAACCTTTCCAGGGTGGGACTTTTACCAAGTCTTCTTTTTAGTAGGAACGTTTACGTTTGTTAGAGGGTTCTCGTCATTTATCACTTCATCAGTTGCCTGGTGGTCAAACGAGATGATCCACAACGGGACTTTTGATAAATTACTTATCCGTCCGATGTCGCCGATGAAGCAATTAATCATTAGAGAAACTGAGCTCGACGAATCTTCTGGTTTGATACTTGGAATAATTTTGGTTATATTCTCACTGTATAAGATGGATGTACCTATTGACGCATATAATTTTGCACTATATGTCTGGTTTATGATTTTAGGTATCGTATTTATATCGTCTTTTGATATACTGTCCGGAGCATTGAACTTCATCTTCGTTAAAACTGATTCAATTAAAGATCTGTTCTGGGAAAGTAGTATGTTTGGTAAGTATCCACTTACGATATATGGTGTGATAGGTCACGCAATATTTACGTTCGCAATTCCATTTGGTCTACTAGCTTTCTACCCCGCAGAAGCTTTCTTTGGAAGAATGGAATCGACTCTGTTTGTTCAGTTAAATCTTATCACTCTTGCATTCCTTTCAGTAAGTCTAGTAATGTGGAAATACGCAATGACGCGATATACAAGTGTTGGAGGTTAAATGTTTGTTTTAATATACTCATTGGAAACTAAGTATTGCAACATAAATTTTAAAACAGCGAATTATATTTAAACAACTATGGAAAGACGTAATATGGACATTTCTCTGCCAAAAGAGCTGATCGTTAAGATCGAAAAGTACGTCGAGCAAGGACGATTTAAATCTGTAGAAGAATTCATCGAACAAGCAACCAGTCTTTTACTATATGCAGAAGATAACAAAGAGCTATTTACACAAGCACTCGGCAATTAGTTTTTGACCTCAACAATCTTAGTTTGGTCGTTGATTTTTATACTCACTTTCGGTAAAAATTGTTGTATAACCCACGCATTGGTTCTTAGGTGTTCGGATATGCGTGAAGTCTTGAAGCGACCGCCTTTGCCAAATGCGAGGAAGATAAGTATCTGATCAGCCATTCGGTGATCAACTGTTGCGCCACTTCCAATCTCAGTAAGTAACTTATGTGCGCATTCAGTTCCAACATCTTCAGCAGGCACTCGTTTTTCACCAAGTTCTACCACACCCAACTTACAGTTCTTAAAATGCGCATGCGCATGTATAGATGTACCTGAGCTAAGAGACGGTGCGTATATGACTTTTTCTTCAAGTATGAGCTTCTGATGATTTGGTAAGAATGTAGACTTAAAGCCACCTAGCTGTCGTTCACCAACATCATTTTTGCGTAAACTTTCTGAACATATCGAATGAACGTCAATGTGTTCAAGCTTCTTCTGCGAGACTGCATCAAACTTCTTCTTAGTCTTCCAAGGGTGTACAACGATCCGAACCTTTCCACCACCTTTTGGAAAGAAGCCACGTCTTACTTCATCAGTGCTGATGTTTAAACCAATGATCTTCATATTGCGGCTGAAAACATGCATAAAGTAGTCGATTGTCGGCGCAAACTTGACATCTGTGCCACCAATGATTTCAAAGGTTGAGCAGTCTTTGCCAAAAGCTGCGACTGGCACCAGAGTCTGTAGAACTAATGTCACTGCACCTGCGGTACCGACGTTGAATTGGAACTTACCGTGCATACGCTTACCTGGCTCAAACTCAAGTTCAGTTGAACCTAGTTGATTATAGCGAACTTTGGCACCACATATCTTTGCGGCAGCATTAACTCCTGTGACGTGCTGCGGTCGGAGACCTGGTTGACTTCGGCCCTTTCGTATATTGACAATTCGAACTGGTTGATTAGTTATAGCAGACATTGCAATCGCTGTTCGAATAATCTGCCCACCACCTTCACCATAAGATCCATCAATCTTTAACATAATGTATATTAATTACCGGCGTATAAAAGTATAATGCTAGCAACCACACATGTTATTTTACCAATTGTTGTTGTTGATCTGATCAGAGACTACTTTCTACGACATAAGCATAGACGATTAATACCTCGTAAGTATGTTTTCTTTGTAGGTGTTGGTGGAATCTTACCTGATCTTGACGTAGCATTAGCATACATCTTTAACTTTCTATCAATCAATCTGCCAGATATGTTGCGGCATGGAAGAATAACGCACTCAATCCTTCTTCCAATATTGTTCTTCACACTTGCAGCAGGGCTGTGGGGCGGAACAAAGTTTAGTAAAGGTAAGTCTAAAAAGCAACATCATCAGTGGTTCCTAATACTTACACTGGTTGGGATTGGTATGCTTTCGCATGTACTTTTAGATGGTTTTGCTGGCCTAACAACACCTTATTATCCAATATCTAACGCAGTAGCATTTGGAGCACAGCGAATTAACCAACAGATGATGATATCCATCGACGCAGTAATCTTATTGGTGTGGTTATTCCATGAAGAGTGGCACCATAATATACGTAAGTTTGTCTAAACTTACGTGGATCGCAAATCGTAGATTGGCGATATTAAGAAATTTATCTAGTTTTGATTTTATCCCAAGCTATCTTTTGAACAATCTGTTCAAGTTTTCTTGAGTTGATTCTCACTTTCTGATATAGGTAGAATACAATACCTGTCAGGAACATAAATCCTGCAATAGTAAAGAACGGCACCTGTCCACCACCGATGTGTAAGACCTCTCTAACTCTCGTTATTATGTTGGGAAATATCAGTGCCAGAGTAAAACCTAGCCATGCTAAGGACCATACGGTGAAATCCCCTTTTGTTAGCTGGTGTCGCTTCCAACTATCAAAAGCCAGATAGAACATACCAATTCCATATCCAATACCAATCAGCTGTATTGCGATAAAATCTAAACCCATCCTATCTTTACCTCTAGCATTTTTATAAAGTATTCTAGCCCAATCAATACAGTTGTGCCCTTGTAATGGTCGTGATAGAATGTCTGTACAGGCGTTTCTACGTGACTAACTTTGTTCTTTAACATGTTGATTATCATCTCAGTCTCAACAAAGTATCTCTGAGACTTCCATTTGAGTTTTGGGTACACTTTTGCGTTAAAGACCCTAAAGCCGTTTTGCGTGTCTTCTATCTTTGAGCCAAACATAATCCGAAAGATTTGGTTAAGTCCCCAGTTACCGAGTCTGAATATTACAGGTGAATCTGGTGGCATCTGTCGCATTCCTAGAACAATACCTACTTTCTTTTGCTTTAATAGCTTTATCAGACGCGGTATCTCTGACGGGTTGTGTTGTCCATCTGCATCAATCACCACAATAATATCAGCACCTTTCTGAATTGCATACTCTGTTCCAGTTTTCATAGCAACACCTTTACCCATATTTACAATGTGCTTGAGCGTAATCGCTCCACTCTTTTGGGCTTGATTAAATGTATTATCTGTAGAACCATCATCTACAACAATGACATTATCTACATATTTTTTGCATTGCTTAATAGCCGTGAGGATGCGTTTATCTTCGTTATACGCTGGCAGTATCACAAACACTTTATCTTTCATCTTAAACAAACCAAATCAATAGCGCGAAGAAAAGCTCGACTAACATTAAGTTATATACAATCTGTCTCTCAGTAAACCTTCCTGTTCGCATCCATATATGTGGGAGTGAGTAGATTTTATCCCACTTAGAATGTATCTTACCACGATCGTCGACATATCCAATCGTGTCTTTTTTCATCCTACCTCTTGCTTTTAGTACGAATTCAATAAAGAATGGGATGGCGCAAACGAGCACAGCCTTCTCAATATTCCCAAGTATTGCAATACACGCTAAGCTTGCACCTAAGAAGTAGGTTAACGAATCTCCCGCCATCACCTTTGCAGGTGTTTTATGGTATTTCCAGAACGCGAGAAGTGCGCCAAACACGGCAAAAGAGAGTATTGCACCTAGGTAACTTTGATGCACAAATGCGTAAAGACCTAACATACTTGTATAGACTAAACCCATACCCGATCCAAGTCCATTAAGGCCCTCTAGTTGATTGACCATATTTGCAGCACCAAAGATGCCGATTGGAACAAGTATAAGTGGGTAAAGTATACCAAAGTTTATCGAACCTAACAGTGGAAGGTTCATTGTCGAGTTACCTGCAGAGATAACCATCAAAGGTAGAACTGCTGGAAGAACGAGAAGAGGTCTTTGCCATTGCTTTAATCGCAAACCTGTCTCAGTAGATTTATACGATGCTTTAGATTTTATTGTTATTAGATCATCGATAAAACCTACCAACGTAATTACAATAAGTGTTGTAATTGCACCAAGTATGTATATCTGCAAACTGTTATTTTGGTATATGAAAGTCTGCACAAAGATCAATGCGCTCAGTGCCGCAAAAGTGCCGATTAAGGGTATTAATCCACCAGACCTGGCTACGAGCGGCTTTCCTTTTTTATGAACATCTGGAGCACTTAATCCAATAAGATTAATGTATCTTAGGACGAATGGAGCAGAGATCGCGCTAGCTAGAAAGCTTACAATAGTTACAAACAGTATCGTTCTTATCATTTGAATGTGATTAACCGTAAATACTCTTTTCTAAGTATCTATCGTCGGTCTTCGTACCAGCAGGGTATTGGATCTCCCAGATTCGGACTGGACCAACCAACCTTCCCTGGTAGATTCCAAGAGGCGTTCCATCATCATAAACTTTAGTAAAACCCGGTATCTGTTCGCTATATAGGAATAGTCGTGCTAAGTTTCCATCACGAACTTTTGATGAAGCAAAGAAAGCAGTACCAATTGGATTTGTGTTCTGTTCGTCAACGAAGAAAGGTAGCAAGACAATACATGCCTCTATCTTTGGTTCAGCAACATTGAAGTCGTAACGAACGTTGTTTACAACAAGGCAATCAACGTTCATATTGAACTGTCGTCCATCGACCACAAATCCTGCAACAGGTGCTTGGAAACTCCCATCATTCTTACCAATTATTGAGAAGCCAGCTAGCGGAGTACCTTCAGGTATGACCTTCATATCTACAACAAGGTCTTGGTCTAGACCCCAACCACCACGGTATACGAACTCCGCACCGTCGCGTACTTCATTTTGTGAGTTTAATGTGAATATACCTATCGTACTCTTACGATCAAAGTTTTCATCAGACCCAATAGTTGCGAATGCGTGATACTTTGATATCTCTTCCTCAGAAATTAATAGGTGTGTAACTTCATGCGTCTTGAAATACTCAAAAGTCTCTTGAAGATTGTTGTGTGTTAGCCCATATCGACCCATGCCATGATCCCATTGCATAGCATTACCACCATCAACAACTGTTGCTCGCTCACCAACAGTCTGTGTCCAGTATCCATAGTCCCACCAGTGTGCAATAACTGCGTTTTCCGCTGTATTTTCGCGTATCCAGTCAAATGAAGCTTCCCATTGTCCCGGTAAGCCAGAACCAGATCCACGATTTACATATGTCGCCTGTGTGGCATTACCCCATAGGCAGAATAGCATAAAGATTATGAGAATAAACGTTAGGAATTTCTCTAGCTGACCTCGTTTGTATAGATCTCGTGCAAGGTTTACTGTGAAGTATGCTGCAACAATCGCGACAGCTGGAGCAAAGGAGAAGATGGTTCGTACCGCGCCTCGCGCAATGATTGCAGTGAATAGGAACCAGATAAAGATGAGTAGAAGTTCCCATGGAATATCGAACACTTCCAAAGCCTTGCTTTTATTCTTATTATAATGAAAGATGTATAGTCCAAACAATGTGAGCATGAAGATCGCGAACCAGATTAAGTATGTTTGCGTAGAGAAGTTAGCAATTCGTGCGTATTTTGCGTTACTTGAGAATCTGCCAAATATGAATATTACAAAGAATATCGTGTAACTTGTTGCAACAGCTAGACCTGTTTTAATTGATTTAAACATCTTTACGACCATGTAGATTGAACCTAGGAACGCGAGTAGGAATGTCCATGTAAAGCTAGACCACCAACTGTTTCCACCAATAAAGTATGGTTGTTGGTTCTCAGAAACTGTAAATGCAAATCGACTTGTTCCACCTGGGTGAAGAAGGCGGTCAATGATAAAAGAAGGATCCAGTATGCCGGTTATCCATCCAATGATAAGTCCAATCAATGCAATGCTAACAAGAAGTATGATTTCAGGTGGAATCTTATATGGAAGTGCCTTTCCGATTTGTTCAACCAGGCTTCGAACACCTTTCATCTGATTAGTAATGAGGACTATAACTGCGAATAATAATACTATGTTCTCAAGTTCAGTTATAAACGCAATCTGTCTTAGCCCTATCGCACTTAAGACTATGAATGAGACAAACCAACTTATGTACCCAATAACTTGCGTCTTACTTGGCTTACTAAATACTGTGGCGAGTATTGCTAGACTGGCAAGTGAGACAGTTAAGAAACGATAACCACCAGGCCAGCTGAAGTACAATGCAGTAGAGAAGACTCCAGCACTAATACCATAGATCATAGAACGCATGCGATTGCTCGTAGTCCACATAAGACTGAATAACCACAGTGATATGAACATGAAAAGCATAGCAAGTGCTTCGTGGTCTGCAAAACCTGCACCTGTTCGATATATATACGCAGGGATAACTGCGAGGAATGCTGTAGCGACTATCGCAACCTTTGCATCGAAGATCTTTCTGACGAATAAGAATAAGAACACTAAACTGATAGCCGTTATGACGGGTGGATACATAATGTGCCATTCGAGTTGCGTTGCGGAAGAAAATACACTAATGATTTTGTAAGTGTAAGCCATAAAGTAACCCATGAACTTATAGTCCATTCTGAGCACATATCCTACCGGTACATATCGCATCATGTCCGGAGATTGAATCGAACCCGTCTGAAGAACCTCTTGTGCATAGCGATAGAATGAGTATGGATCTAAACCAAGTAGATACTTGCCACCGAGATGTCCTAAATTACGCGTACGTACGTATAGAGACATGATTAAAACCGGTATTAATAGTAACCAGTAGAAGTTCTCACCCTTAATAAATTTCAGAACTTTTTCCTGATCAAGATTTAATCCCTCAGAATCATCAGAGTCACTAAATAAACCTTTAAGCTTACCAACAAGCTGATCTCGTCTATCGTCGTCACCCATGCACAGATTTTAATCACAGAGTATAAAAGAATTATGCAACTTAATTAGGCGTTATACCGGAACCAATGGACTGACAAAGGTTTCTAAGACGCCCGCAACGAGGAGTAATCCAGTTGCTAGAAGAATTAGATGCGATGAATCATAAAGTACCTGTTTAAATCTTAGATCTAAGAATTCATGTCGTAGAACTGCTACAGATATCATTCCACCTGCGAGACCTCCGACAAAGTAAGCACCAATCTCAGGTATTCCGTGGATCATATACCGCATGAGACCGAGCGAGAACCCTGCAAAGTATGCGGGCGCACCCGTTAGCTGCGCAGTAGCTGCATACTTACTAATTAAGTTACGCGCAGTGTTTCCAATAGCAACTGCCACAACACTCGCGTTCCAGGTAAGAATAAAGATCGCACCTGCGCCATATATGAATGAGAATAGCAGCACAAATAAGAGAACTTTGAGATTATTCAACAAAACAGCTAGGAAGTAGGTACTTGCATTAACGGTATTCGCAGTCACTTGGTTAATGTTATTGTTGATGGCTTGGATAGTGTTTATCTGTACGCTAAAGAGATTACTAACCATGTCTTGCGGAAATATGATAAACCACGCGGAGAACGCGAGAACCATTCCAATAAACATCCAGACAAAGAAAGGCATCGCTCGTTTGTGATCAGTATCTGCATCTTTACTTCTAACAAAGATACTTTGTTCCTCAAATCGCATTAAAGATACCATTAATGGTAGCAGCGCCATCACTGTAAAGAATACCATTGTTAGGCTTGCGTGGTTTGGGAAGATCCAAAGCGCAACAAAAATAGCAAGACTGGCGTACAGAAAAGCAAGAGGTAACATCTCAACCGGCCGCTTTTCAGCAAGTCTTACTGGAATCAATGATTCAAGAACCATAACTTACTAAGTCTGACGAATTATAAAATAGTTTCCTAATCTTTCAATAGAACTTCAATGATCTTAGCAAAGGCAGGTCTGGTTATGAAGACACCAACTGAAACACCTGTTATGGTTGTGATCGCAAAGCCCTTGAGCATTCCTGCACCCATTACGAGTAATGGACCCATAGCAACAACTGTTGTGAAGTAGGCAGCCATGATGATAAAGAACGCTTGCTTAAGCTTCTCATTCCAGTTACCGGTTGCAGATTCACCCCGAAGCACTTCATCAGTGATAATAATCTGATGATCAACACCCGTACCGACTGCCGCAAGTATACCTGCAAGTGCTGCCAGGTCTAGGTTCCATCGGATGAGTGCTGCAAAACCTAAGATGATGATTATCTCGCTTGCACCTGTTATGAATATTGGAAGTGCGATCTTAAGTTTACGATAGCGTAAGAATATAACACACCCAACTGCAGTAATTGCCGCAAGTAATGCAAGAAGTGCTGACGAAAAGAACTGTTCCCCAAGGGTTGGAGATACAATGTCAATCTTTTCGATGTTCAGCTTAACTGGCAATGAACCGGTGATTAGTAAGGTTTGGAACCGCTTCATATTATCTAGCGCAGAGTTTATTGCAGCATCTTTTGTAGGACCACTGCCAGGCCCTTGGATAACAAAGCTTGTGGCAACCTTCCCTTGAAGGTCGCTAGAGATAAATAGGCTGTCAAATTCAGCATCATCTAAGAAGAGGTCAAGTTTTTCACTTAGATATACGTTATCACCCTCGCGGATGGTATCTAATTTAGATGTGATGTCTGCGTGTTTCTGAGCACTTTCTTGCGATACATCAACCCGGAAACTAAATCTACAACCATATACATCTTCTTGATTAGGGCCACATGTTCGTAGATCAACACCTGCACAATCTGTAGATCTACACACAGACTTTATATCCTTTCCACCAACAAAAACCGTCTCACCACCGATCTTAGCTTCAAACTTACCTTGCGTTCCTACAAGGTTCTGAACATCTTCACGAGTAGCTCCCGCAAGTTCAATGATTATGTATTTTTCACCACTAATGCCACTTGCCTGCGTGATCGCTACGTCACTTAAACCATATACATTAAGCCGTTTAGCGATAATATCTGTAGCATCATCAAGTTGTTCCTGTGTGATCTCACCTTCGGGTTTTAGCACGACTCTTGCTCCACCAATTAAGTCAAGACCTTTACGTAGATTAGATGTTGGAACCACTCTAGGTGTTATGCCAATCGAGCCATTTTCAGATACAACCTTAAAACTACCTTCATTTGTGGTTATTGTTGCTACATTGCCATCAGTTAATCCTGCAAGAATGTCTTCGAAAGCACCTAGACCTGCAACAGATTGACCATTTACTTCAGTGATTATGGAACCAACTTCAACACCGTTGATTTCAGCAGTGCTGTTTTTAGCTACATTCTGAATTAATACGCCTGAAGAAGATAATCTTGGTTGAATCGTCCAAACAGACATAAGTAAAAATAGAATAAGTAAAATTACTCTCCAATCTGTTAGGATTTGTTTAAGTTTACCCATTCTTATGTAACCACCATCGTAGTATGCTTGCGTTCTGTATCCATGTGTTGATAAAGTCGAATGCTAGGCCAAATGCCAGGACAAGTGCGATCTGCTGTAAGATCTTAGACGGAGTTATTAGATAGATAACGGCTAAAACAACAAAAGTTGTCCCAGTCATAGTCATTCCAGTCTTTAATGCACGAGATATTCGCTCTGAGACCGTTCCTTCATGTCGTTTTATAGTTCTTACAGACAGAAGTATGTTGGAGTCAACAGAGTATCCAATCAGCATAAGCAGAGCAGCTACACTTGCAGTTGATAGTTTGATATCGAGAATATTAATCATCGCTAGCGTACATACAAAGTCAGAAAATGCAGCAAGTACTATTGCGCCACTTGGAACCAGTTTTCTAAAGTAGAAAAAGATAACAATTGCCATAAATAAGAACGCCAGGAATATTGCTCGAACAGTATTATTCCAGAAAGATTGACTTAATGATGAGCTAGTCTCTTCCAATGTATAGCTGCCTTCAGTTAAAGTTAGACCGGTGATCTCAGAGATAGCTTCTTTTACCTCGTCGATGTCAGAGGTTTTCTCAACCTCAAAAGTATAACCTAACTTTCCAGAACCACCATAACTTTTTAGCTCTTTTACTCGGGAACTTAGACCAAGTTGGTCTGAAAGTTGCGTCTGAGCATCAGATATGTCAATGTTTTGGTCAGTTTCCACAGTGATCATAAGACCACCCGTCAGGGTTACGTCTTTACTTACAAATTCACCAGTGTTTACCTTCCAGAAGCCTAAAATCAATAGGCAGCAGATAAATATAACTAATGGAATAATGAGCATCTTCTTGTAGTTTTTCTCATATATTCTCGCAATCCAATCAACCATAAGATTTGCACTCGCAGTAATGTTTTAAATCTTACGATAATACAAGATATCATGCAAAAGCTCATTTTAGCTTTATTCGTGTTGCTTCTGGTGCCGATATCTGTAGCTGAACTAGATGCAGAGGCTATCGCACAAAGGGATCTAAGATCGTTATACCGAGATGATGGTATCTATGCGGGTGCGAATCAGTTTTCAGATTATTGGGCAAGAGACTCACTTTTCGCAACTTTTGGATCTAATGCTATTGGAGACTATCATATCTCGCGAAGCCAGCTTAACCTGTTTATTGAGCATCAGAACGAAGTAGGTCAGTATCCTATGCGATTTGGAGATTATGATATTACGCTGAAACTGTTAGGTTTGGATATAAGTCAGTCTCAGCGACCAAGATATGAGCAAGATAAGCTTTTTTCTAACCCTCGCGATCAGAACTGTCTATTGATCATAGCTGCAGAAGACTATGTTGTAAAATCAAAAGACGTACAGTTTGCAAGAGACAACTTCGCAAGTTTTGAAAAAGCAATCTTTTGGCTAGCAAATAAAGATGATATGAATAATTTCTTGATAAATGAGGGTGATTATGCTGGTTGGACAGATTCTGTAAAGAAGAACGGCGAGGTGCTATACACCAATGTTTGTTACTATCGTGCACTTAAATCTATGGTGACGCTTTCTCGCGCCGTCGGAAATGAGCCCGAGGCACAGGTTTATGATCTTTGGTCGCAGCTTGTACATAAACAAATTAATGAGAAGTTTTGGTTAGAGCAAGGGTACTATGCTGACTGGGTATCTGACAACACAAAATACACTTACTTTTCAACAGACGGTAACCTTTTAGCCATTTTATGGGGTGTTGCAGATGAAGAAAAAGCAAAGAGCATACTTATGCACATGGAAGCCGAGAAACTTCACAGAAGCTTTGGCGTGAAAACCGCACATCCACAATATAAAACGAGTTTAATCTCACCAATAAATATGCTTGCAGGAATATCTGACTATCATACCGACATTCGTTGGCTGTGGATATCCTGTCTATATACAAAAGCCCTGAATGAAAATGGCTTTGAACTGCGAGCTCAGTCTGAGCTGAAAGATATAAAGTCAAATATCGAGAAGTATGGTGAGGTCTATGAAGTTTATGAGTCTGATGGTTCACCAGTTAATCGGTTCTTTTACAAGTCAGAACATCCTTTTGCGTGGTCTTCGGGCGTCTGCACGTGGGTTTTCCGGGAGTTGAAAGATGATTAAAGAATATTTACTAATCGCGATAGCAATCTTAGCTGCATTCATTGTAGCAGGAAATATGTTGTTAAGGAATCGTTCCCTTTCGCGCAAAAGGACAGGAGCGACGCAGTCGCCGACTCCGATCGTTAAGGGGGCGAAAGGAAAATGAAACTACTTATTGACCCGAAAGGTAAGAAGTATCTTATGACGAAAGGCGAGACTGAGATGCATACACAACACGGTGTTGTAAAGATCGCAAAGAAAGATGGTGTAAACAAGTCGCATATGGGCACAGAGTATCTTCAGACTGAGGCTAACTTTATAGACATGCTTCTTAACTGTAAGCGCGGCCCACAGGTTGTGCTTCCTAAAGATGCCGCAGCAATTGTAGTACATACAAGTCTACCTGTGGGCGCAAGCGTTGTTGATGCAGGATCTGGATCTGGCTGGTTAGCAGCCTTTCTAGCACACTATGTTGGACCGACAGGTAAAGTTACAACCTATGAAAAGCGTAAGGATTTCGCAAAGATCGCAAAAGAAAACTTCAAGTTTTTGGAGCTAGAAAATGTTAAACTCAAGAACGTCGATGTTACAAAAGGTATTAAGGAGAAAAAGCTCGATCTGATAACGTTAGATTTACTGACACCAACAAAGGTTCCAAACATATCAAAATCTCTGAAAGCAGGGGGATATGTTGTTGTATATGTGCCGCACCTGGAGCAGGCAGAAACATTTGTAGCATTTGCAAAGAAGCAAGGACTTTACTTTGAGCGAGCAATCGAGGTGATTGAGCGAGAGTGGGACTTAAAATGGGATAGTCTTAAAGAGCGGATGGGCGCAATCGGACACACCGCCTACCTAGTTTTTTGCAGGAAAGTCTAAAATTCGTCTAAGTCTTGATCTAGATCTCTGTCTGGATGTGTAGGTTTCTTTTCATTTGATAGTTGTGTCCAGACGTTGTCCGCAATCTTTGCAGAGTGTATGATCATAGCTAGTTTCTGTGGGGAGGATTTCTTGATATCAGTAGGTTTTTTCCATCCAGCATTCCAGAGTAGACGCGCACGGTAACGACCAATCCCTCGCAACTTGATTAGTGCAAGAAGTTCTTCCTTGATACCATGTTTTACTCTAATACGCGTCTTGTTAGATAGACTACGCATGTCTTCTAGATCTAGCAACCGCGCGATTTCTGAACAGGCGTATAGTAACCAGTCTGCAGTCATCAGTTTAGATCTTATCTCACCAGGTCTTACGTTGAAGGTCTCAAGCAAGTATTCCTCACTATGTTCTGCCATCCATTCCATGAAAAGGAGAGCGGTTTTAATCGATCCTAAGAAGTAGGCGTATTCCCAATCCCATTCTTTTGGGATTGGTGTTATGATCAGGTCTTTGTTAACAACAAGTGCATCATCAACCATTTCAGCATCCGTCTTTCTGACACTAAGTAACGGTCGCATCTCACTTGTGCTTGAGATAAGTTGTGCGAGCGAGAACTCGTTTTTAGTTGCGACTTTTTTGAAACCTTTCATGATGATCCACGCATCTAATGGATCGAGGTATAGTTCAGATATACGCTTGCCTATCTGCGTTGGCCGAAGTTGATCGTCTTTGTTTGTTATGAAACCATACTTTTCTAAAAGCATCAACAAATCCTCGATCTTTAGTTCAAAACTCCAGTCATCTCCATATACAAAGCCATAGAACGTCTGTCTAAAGAATGCCATAAGGTCGTCTTTTGTCTTAACAAAACCTGCCGCAATTAAGCTTAGCATGTATGTCCGAAGAACTGGTTCTGCAGCAAGTTTGGATAGGATGGATTCAGGTTCACCCAAGATGTACTTTTCGTAGATCATCGCTTGGTCTTGATCTGAACCTGCAACCGATATCGCAAGCCCTTCGTCAATACCTCTACCAGGTCTACCTGCTCTACCCGTCATCTGATGATACTCTAAAACTGGAATCCAGTTAGAACCACTACCATCAAATCGTTTTAGTGACTTCATGATCGCACGGTCTGCGGGCATGTTTATACCCATAGCGAGCGTAGGTGTACAACAGATGATCTTTATGTTACCTTCTCGGAAGTTATCCTCAACCAATCTCTTTTGCTTTGCAACGAGTCCTGCATGATGGAATGCAATCGTTTTCATAAAGACGTCATACAGTTTCTGGCATTGCTTTGTTGGTCTGCCCAGAGATTTAATCACCTTTTCAGCATCAGCTCGAAGGTCTTCATCAATCTTGAGTAGGTTGGCGATCTTTAACGCAGTGGATTCTGCAGCATTCTTTGTTGGGCAGAATATCAATGCCTGCTGATTTGATCGGATAGTATCGATTGCAAGTTGTAATGTTGGATCTGAGATCTCTGAAGTTATGTTATGATTATTTCGTTTACCGTGAAAGTCAACAAACTCATTAAAAAACGTGCCTTGTGAAAGTTTGACAGGCCGCCAAGAATCTTGAACAAGTTCCGCTTGCATCCAAGTAGCGAGTTCTTTTGGATTACCTACTGTGGCAGACAGCGCAATTAGCTGCATCTTAGGAAGTAGCTGTCTAAGTAATGTAATAATTATCTCCAAGGTCGGACCCCGTCCTTTATCATTTAGTAAGTGAACTTCATCAACAACAACGGTAGATATGTCTTTAACCCATCTTGCCTGATGGCGCAGTAAGCTATCAAGCTTCTCAGCAGTCGCGATAATCAAATCATAGTTCTCCAGCCAAGCATCTGATGAATCGAGATCTCCAATAGATATAGCGACACGAATGCCAAGTTTTTCATATTTTTCTTTAAACTCGCGATACTTCTCACTTGCCAGACTTTTAAGTGGAACAATGTAAATTGCTTTTCCATTCTTGTTAAGAATAGAGTTAACTGCACCCATCTCTGCAACCAACGTCTTTCCACTTGCTGTTGGGGTACAGACTAGTATGTTCTTTCTCTCAAATAACCCTGCTTTAATGGACTTTTCTTGACACGGTCGGAACTCCTTAAATTCAAGACTTGCGAGGAGCTTTGGATGTCCTTTCTTTTTGATAGCAGAAACTAGCATACAACACGTTTGAAGAATAAGTTAAAATGAATTGTTTAATTGAAACTATTATTTGAATTCAATATAATGTTAAAAGCTAGATCATGTAGTAAGTATATGGTAACGCTCTTCCGTAAAATGTTAGACGCTAAATTTCCACCCTTTGCGCGTGGAGGAGAAAGAGTAACTGATTATAATGGTATTGAAAGGATTGCGGTTAATATGAATGAAGTAGAGTTTCAGGGTAATCGCGAACTCTTTGACGAAGTTGATTTAGCACAACTTACTAAACGTATAATTAATATTCCTTTTGAAATTATACCTGACAAAGGAGGATCACCGGGTATTTTTATTGAGTTTAAGCCACCTGAAGAAAACGATAAGTATAAACTAAACTTTGAAGGACATGTAATTAAGGTGTTTAAGCCATTTAGTTACCCGTTT
>JABICX010000002.1 GCA_018652045.1 Candidatus Woesearchaeota archaeon | reverse complement strand
GTTGGTTTTGGTGTTATGGAGCTAGAGTTTGTTCATAGTATATATATGACACCAGATCTAGCTCGTCAGGTTGGTGAGGTTGCTAAGAAGAATAACTTGGCACTGACTTTGCACGCACCTTTTTATATTAATCTTAATTCACTTGAGCCAGCTAAGCGTCATGCTTCTATGGAGCGTATTCTGAAGAGCGCTAAAATTGGTGCAATGGCGGGAGTTAAATCAGTTACGTTTCATGCAGCGTACTATATGAAGCAAGACAAAGAAGAAGTCTACCAGACAGTTAAAGCTGCACTGCAAAAGATTCAGGCAGAGTTAAAGCGAGATAACATCAAGATTCAAATATCTCCAGAACTAACTGGCAAGCACACTGCTTTTGGCGATCTCGACGAACTTCTTAGACTTGCAAAAGAGATCGGTACTGGTTTCTGTATTGACTTCGCACATCTTCATGCGCGATCGAATGGTAAGTTTAATTCTCAACGAGACTTTGATAAGATCTTTGAGCGAGTTGTAAAAGTTTTAGGGAAAGATGCTTTGAAAGAGCTGCACATGCATGTTTCAGGTATTAACTATAGTGAGAAGGGCGAACGTAACCATCTTATGCTGCAAAACTCTGACTTTAACATCAAAGCGTTTGTATCGAGTTTAAAAGCACATAAGGTCGGAGGTTATCTTATCTGCGAGAGCCCAAATCCTGAAGCAGACGCACTATACATCCAGAGCTTATTCTAGCTTACCTACGAAAATTATATATTGAATCAACATTTCTTAGAACTATATGCGGAAATTAGCTCTATTTTTGGTTATCTTTGGACTGATGTTTGTAGTTCCAGACGCTTTGGCAGAGAGCACGAACATTTCAACAGCAATATCTTTCGTTACAAATCATGTTAATCAACAGCACATATTATCAATGTCTGTAAATGGTCAGAACTTTGTACATGCTATCTTTCTTAATGAATCCGATAGTTTAGTCTGGATTGCTTCTAATGATACAGGTGCTAGTTGGGGAACAGACTCTACTTTTAATGACAGTAAGACTACGCTTGTTGATAACTGTGGCAGTACAGATTGCTTAAGTTCAGGTTCAATCACCTCCGACGCATCAGGTAATATCTATGTTGCCTATACAAATGATCTATATCAGATGTGGTTTGCAAAGGGAACATACACTGCCGCAACAAATTCATGGAGTTGGGCAGATTCACAGTTAGTTCCAACAGGCGTAAATGAGATTGAGTATCCTACAATTCTTCGGTTTGATAGTGCAGCATACAGCAACAACGAAGAGTTTTTGCATGTGGTGTTTATGGCAAATTTCAGTCAAGCGGGTTATGCGCCAGGTGTGTATACAAGTATTGACAATGGTACTAATTGGGGTGCTAACTATCCAGCATATGACGATCAACTAGCTCAGGAGGTTTTGTCAGTGCCATTAGTTATTGATCAAAAACATACCTCTGCAGTGATAAAGTCTGAATCAACAAGGCATAAGATTTTTTTAACGTATGATAACTCTACAGCAACTAAGTTTGTTGTTGGTAAATATCAAGATGCTTCTGGATTTACATGGGGTACAGATTACCTTGCTCCAGATGAGCCAGGTAACTATGATGATCAAACTGAAGCAGTTGTTGTTAATAGTCTTACAACGAATCTTGTAGAACCCGATATCGCTATAACTGGAAATGCAATTCATATCTCTTATCTTAATACAACGGGCTCAGCTAATGGTGAGGTAATGTACATAAATAGAGCTACTGAAGATCCTGGAACACCGTGGGGCCCAACACCAACTATCCTTAGCGAAGTTGATGGATGGGCGAAGATTAAGCCGTCACTTTCAGTAGATACTGACGGTAACTTGTTTGTTATGTGGGGTACATATAATCCAGCATATGTTGGACCGGGTCATAATGCAGATATGATATATGTTAAGTCTGCAGATAGTGGAAGTAGTTGGACTAATTTTACGCTTAAGACAGATACAGTGGATAGACTGTACTACCCAAGTCTATCTTCAACTAATGGTGTAATTGGTCAGCTATGGTATATGTACGGAACAAATGATCTTATGTCCGCGTTTGTAGATTTTATACCAACTAACTGTGGTTGCTCGTCCACCACTGAAGCCACTTGGACAGTTAGTTCTAATCAGACATGTAAGAATGGTGAGTGTAATCTGACAGGTGATCTGAATGTGACTGCAGGAACGCTTGAATTGTATAACTATACCATCCGAGTTAATTCCACATCAACCGGAGAGTATGGAATTGATGTAAATAATGCTGCTGGAATGGAAATTAGAGACTCTTCTAATGTATCTGCTTTTGATGCTAACTTTAATTATTATTTTAGAATATTGAATAATGCAGCACAGTTTAACATGTATAACTCTTTCTTAAGTGAATGTGGATATGATAATGGTAGTTATATGTTTACTGGTTTTTATTTAGATTATGCTCCAGGTACGCGGATTCTTTATAATCTGTTTGAAGATAATTATAATGGAATCATCATAAATGCTACTCCAAACTGGTTCACAAATAATAATATAACTGGCAACGAGCGTTTTGGAATGGTTTTAATTGGTGGAGATGCAGGTGATGGAAATCAGATGTATGATAATCGTATTTTTGGTAATGATGTAGGACAGTTAAATAGTAGTCAGTGTAATCAAGTAGATATATCTGAAAACTACTGGGGATCAATTAATCTAACAGATATACGATCAAATATTACGGAACACAATGGTACCTGTTCAGATGATCGTTATATGGATATCTGTCCACTAGCAGACTCTAATTTAGATAGAGTTCCATGTCCTGGAGACTGGTGTAATCAGGATAGTGATTGTGTATCTGACCATCAGATATGTCTTCCAGATTATGATAACATAACCGGCGTCACGGATCCAACTAAGTACTGTGGGTGTTCTGCTGCGATAAATGATCTTTATGTCGGAATTACTTCTGCACAGTTCAACTGTACGGTTAACTCTTGCGTACATGACACCAAGACATATGATAATGGAACAACTGCTGCACCGTACTTTGATCTTAACCTAACTGTCTCTGATTCAAACCAAGCAAACTGGTCTTGCTTTGAAGGCTACTGGACAGAAGACCCAATCTTTAACTCTTCAGCAATGAGCGATCAGACCTCTTTCCTAGAGGCGCTTACAAGTGGCGTTGGCTTTAGTCAGATGTTATACATTTTAGTTCCACAGCTATTCTTGCCAAACGCATCCGTTCTTTTTGCAGAGTTAGATATCATTGGCCTAAGTTATGGTGGTGGATACATGACAAGTTCATTTACTGTGGATGTTGGGAATGATGATACTCCCGAGTACACCGCTGCTTCAGGTCTTACACAGACTGATTCGCCAGGTAACGTAACATTCACAGAGTGGCTTCAGACATATCTTGTAAGTTGTGACTGCGCTAACTGTACTCTTGATGCTGATGGTAACTGTCTGATTGGTATCAATGTCTCAACAGCGTCTACAACCGGTAAGGCGATTATAACTAATCTTCATCTAGGTCTCTGTCAGATGAAAGGCCAGGCTTGTACATATAATGTAGTTACTGGCGCAGAAGGCAAGTGCTATGATCTTGGATCTGATGCAGAGTATGATTGTGCAATGACGTGTTCTGAGAATTCAGAGTGTGTCGCTGCAGGTACTGGAACTTCTTGCTGTTCATTTGGAGTTTGTGCAGCAGATTCTGATGAATGTGACGCAATGGGATGTGGATCTATTGGAGTAGATTGTTGTGCAGGTAATACCTGTCCAACTTCAGGAGAATGTCGTTGTGTTGCGCGTGCAGATTCACCACAATGCGTAGATACAGCAACGTCTAAGTACGAGATATTTAACATAACGTCATTCAATGCAACAAACTTAGTTTACTATACATATGAGAATTCAACAGGACAGCTAAACTCTTGTTGTTTGTCTCTCGATAATACAACCTGTAGAGGTTGGTTAAACATAACTAGTTCTTAAGATACTAAACTATACTTACTGACTATTCCAGAATCATGTACCCATCCAACAGGACCATAAGCATCAATTTGATCTAATTGTTCTGTGTGTTTTACAATCTCATCCATCTCAGTGAAATTACCAATTTTCTCTTCAGGTATCTGCTTTACCTTATAGTGTGGGGCAATAATCATATCTTCACCCATGTCTATGTCTTTTGTACCGTACACGTGTTCGTTTTGGTGGTCTGGACCCTTTAGTTCACGAGTATATTCGAAGTTTGTTAACATAATATAATCACTTGTGTCTTGAGATAACTGAATATTAACCGTTACATCAGATTGTAGACCGAATACACCTGTCTCGTTGTGCCAGGGTGTTACAACACCTGCATGCTCATATACAAATATAGCTGGAGCTTTATACGGTACGCCATCTCCTTCGTTGTTAATCTTGCCTTTGGCACTAATATATTTATCATTCTGGCATTGAAGTAAATATGAAAATGTTTCACTATATTTGTTACAATCTCCAGCGGGTTTATTACCTGCTTCTAAATTATCTAACCACTCTTCCAGATTAGTCCAGTTCTTACTTGCTTTAGCATTAAGGTCTCCTGTAGCGTGCTCCGCAATTCTTGCTTGCGCATCACTGGACGCATCTGCAATACTTTTACCTAAAACTACATCATCTAATTCTAAGTGGTCCCATAAATCTCGTCCTCTTTGATATTGCTCTGCAGGAATTGCAATTTCACTAAAGGAATACTTGCTATTGGAAGCACCTTGGATTATTGGCGCTATGCCATATCCTAAATAAATAAGCCCATCTTTTTGTCTAGATAGTTCTCTAAGATGTGATACACCGATTGCTTTAGCTTGATCAATCATATATTCTTTAATCCAAGTATCATTAACTTCATCGTCGTCGTTGAATACGCCATCATACCACGCAGAGAAAGCTTCGCATATTCTTGCATCTGTAGCGTTAGAGGTGTCTAATCCAACTTCATCAGCAAAAGTAGTGTAACAGAAAGTGTAAGTGTCTCCCGAATCTGTTGCTTTTATGTTACGTATTGTTGGTGAACGTACGCGTAGTTCTAGATTGTTCAAGTTAGAAAAACCATTAATCATATCTCTAACAACTGAATCGCCGGAAATGCTTTCTTTATTCTGAATGTAGTTTGACTCTGTTAGCATTAAAGTATAGTTGTAATCTAGGTTAGCGAGTTCTGGGAAAGCTTCGTAGAGTTTATTTACTGTTTGGATCTCTGCAGAACCGTTGTTAGATAGGCCGGTGATTAGTTTGACTGCTAAGTCTCTTGGATTAACCCTAAAGTCATTAATCAGCGTTTTAATTGCTTTGAAAGTTTCTTGAGATTCACCATCTAGCGTATCTAGCACAACATCTTCGATAAACTTAGTATGTTTGGCACTGTCACTTAACTTGAATAAGTTTCTGTAAATTGGAATCGGATCGATTTCGATTTCGAAGTTGTGGGTGACTTCATCATCCCATTCATTAATTGCTTTTACGTCGATGTTGTAGGTTCCAATCATGTCTGT
>JABICX010000009.1 GCA_018652045.1 Candidatus Woesearchaeota archaeon | reverse complement strand
GATATGAGCAAACAAAACTTAACGCAAACATTAAGTAATTCTCTGCTCTTATTATAGGTAGCTAGCCGATGCTAGTGATATCAAAATGGTTTCCAGTTATAACTTCAAAACCGTCGAGAAAAAGTGGCAAGCTAGATGGGACAAGGCTAAGGCGTTCAAAGCCATCGACAACTCCAAACAAAAGAAGTACTATGTTCTTGAGATGCTTCCATATCCGTCAGGTAAGGGGTTACATGTAGGTCATGTTCGAAATTACGTTATAGGGGATGCTTTTGCTAGATACAAAAGGATGCGCGGTTTCAATATCTTACATCCGATTGGATGGGATGCATTTGGTCTACCAAGTGAAAACACTGCGATAGCAAAAGGTATACACCCCAATAAAAGTATCAAAGAAAACATTGAGAACATGCAGATCAGATTGCGTGCATTAGGTATAAGTTATGATTGGGATCGAGAGGTATCAACACATGATCCATCATACTACAAATGGGATCAATGGCTTTTCCTAAAACTTATGGAAAATGGCTTAGTGTATAAGAAGAAAGCGCTGGGCAACTGGTGTCCGAAATGTAAGACAACGCTAGCAAATGAAGATGTTAAAGCGGGTAAGTGTTGGAGATGTCACGCAGAAGTCTATCAGAAAGAAATCGATCAGTGGTTTGTAAAGATCACAAAGTATGCGGATCAGTTGTTGGAAGGTTTAGATAAAATCGATTGGTCTAACAAACTTAAATCACTTCAGACAAACTGGATTGGAAAAAGCAAAGGTACTGAAATCTACTTTAAAGAATCTGAGACTAACGACACACTTAAGGTTTTTACAACCAGACCAGATACATTGTTTGGCGTCACATTCCTAGTCTTTGCTCCAGAGCATCCAAAAGTTATAGAGTATGTTAAAGGCACAAAGTATGAAGCACCAGTTAAAGAGTTCCTTAAACGTACGAAGAAGCTAAGTGAACTTGATCGAATCTCTAAAGAAAAAGATGGTCTTTTCATAGGTCGATATGCAATCAATCCTGCAAATGGCGACAAGATCCCAATCTATATTGGAAACTTTGTTGTCATGGGGTATGGCACAGGTATGATCATTGCAGTTCCTGCTCACGACCAGAGAGACTTTGAGTTTGCAAAGAAGTACGACATTCCAATCAAGTCAGTTATTGAACCCTTAACAAAGGGCGATATTAATATAATTATAGACGATAATGATTTTTCAGATGTTGCTAAAGAAACAAGAAAGATAGCACACTACAATGAAGACGTCTCTCCTGAACAAAAATCTTACTCAATTAAGAAAGATCGGAAAAGATCACTTAATAGATATCTAAACAAAAACATCTTAGATCAAAGTAGTAACTTCATTATACCGTTCCCACATGTACAACATATTATTGAAGTAACTGGCGCTTTCATCGGAGAAGGAACGCTGATCAACTCGAAGTCTTTTGATGGTATAAACAATAGAGCAGCACTCAAAAAGATAACAGACTGGTTGATCAAAAGAAAGCAAGGCAGATACGTTACAAACTATAAGATCCGAGACTGGAACATATCCCGTCAAAGATACTGGGGATCTCCAATACCAATCATATACTGTAAGAAATGTGGAGCAGTCCCCGTTCCAGAAAAAGACTTGCCGGTAGAACTTCCATTAAATATCAAATTCGATAAGAAAGGTGCAGCACCGCTTGCAACAGATAAGAAGTTTGCAAATGTAAAATGTCCGGCGTGTAACGGTCCGGGAGAACGGGAGACTGATACTATGACTACGTTTGTTGATTCTGCATGGTACTTCCTAAGATATTGCGATCCACACAACAGTAAGAAGATCTTCGATCCAAAGAAAGTCAACTACTGGATGCCTGTTGACCAGTACATTGGCGGTATAGAACATGCAGTTGGACATCTAATGTATTCACGATTCATTACAAAATTCCTAAAGAAGTTAGGATATCTAAACTTCGATGAGCCTTTCCTAAAGCTACTAAACCAAGGTATGGTTAACAAAGGTGGAGTTAAGATGTCAAAATCCAAAGGCAACGTAGTTGATCCGATGGACACCATAATTAAATATGGTGCTGACACATTAAGAACATATGAATTGTTTATGGCGCAGCCAGACTCAGAGATCGAGTGGTCAGACAAAGACCTACTTAGCATTCACAAACTTATCATCAGGATATCACAGATGCACAAGTTAAAGCAAGTGCATAAGAAAGACTACATCGACAGTATAACTCAGACAAAGATTGAGAAAGTCACCGAACATCTAGATAATCTAATGATGAACAAAGCTCTGATTGAGTTGATGGACTTCTACAACAAGATTGAAAGAACACCTTCAACATATGCTACAAAGATCTTCCTACAGCTGATGTTTCCTTTTGCGCCACATGTCTGCGAAGAGACTTGGTCAAAGCTAAAGTGCAAAGGTATTCTCGCAACAACTAGTTGGCCAAAAGTTAGCAAGACTCGAATCAACAATAAAGCTGAAGAGTTTGAAGAGCTGATGCAAAAAACATCCGATGACATTCAACACATCTGTAAAATCGTGGGCACGAAGAACCCAAAGAAAGTTTGCATCTACACAATCCCACCTGAATGTGCACAGTACAACAGCTGTAAGGCTGTCTTACATAAGAAGTTCGGAGCAGATGTCTCTGTCTTTGCAGTTAATGACCGCAAGAAGTACGACCCATACAACAAAGCAACTAAGGCGAAGAAAGGCAGACCTGCTATCTACTTAGAATAGCGTAACCACCCAACTGCAGTAAATCACCTTTTTATTATCTAGTTCATAGTATACAGTATGCTGAAAGTATTAACTAGTCACAAAGGTCGTACAAAACGGCTAGCAATATCGGAAGCAGTTCATTCTAAGACGCTGGCATGGATTGATGCAGATGCACCAACTGCGGCGGAACTTGCTCAACTATCTAAACTTTTTGGAATCAGCACAGGTGATCTTGATGATATTATGGACCCTCAAGAGAGATCTCGAGTTGAAGATGACAAAACATACAAACTCATAATCTTACGTTCTGCATTCAAACGCGGGCACGAAATTGGTACAACTCCTGTCGGCATAATCGTAACAAGAAACAACATACTTACGATTCATAAAAAAAGAATCGCTGCAATACATGAATTACATAATAATCATGAAATACTACACCATGGAGTACAATACTTTGTCTTTCATCTGATTGACAAGATGATGTCCAACTACTTTAAGATGGTTGAAAAGATCGATGGCGAGATCGACGATGTAGAAGCTAAAGTCTTTGAACACGGTGGTAAATCAACTGCTATGCACATCTTCAGACTTAAGAAGACACTAACTTTCTTCCAGCGATCTCTATTAGCCAATCGTGAGACTATGTCTCAGCTAATCAAAATGAATGTGCTTCATCTCACGAATAAGGATCTAATAAACTTTGAAGACATTCTGCACGACATTAGTCAACTCATAGATATGACAAACACACACAAGGAAATTCTAACTGGCGCACTAGAGATACATGCTAGCACAATCTCAAATCAGATGAATGATATAATTAAGAAACTTACAGTACTTGCGTCGTTTGTACTCATACCTACTATGATCGCCTCGATATATGGTATGAACTTCGGTCAACCAGTAACTGGCACATCTGTATGGAACATGCCAGAGCTTAGTTGGGCATATGGCTATCCTTTTGCTTTAGGGACTATGCTAATATCCTGTGTCTTACTCTTTACTTGGTTTAAACGTAAAAAGTGGTTATAGATGAGAAAACAACTTAAGATCCTTTTAGCAGCAGACTCTCTTTTTGTTCTAGCTGGTGGATTACTCGGACCAATCTATGCTATCTTTGTGCAGAACATTGGTGGAGATATTCTGACTGCTGGAAGCTCATATGCTGCGTTTGCGTTTACTTCTGGAATCTTAATATATCTCATCGGCAAATGGGAAGATCATGTTAAGCATCTAGAAAAACTACTAGTTGCAAGCTATGCGTTGAGTTGTCTCGGCTTTATTGGGTATCTATTGATACAACAACCAGTACATCTATTCGCAGTACAGATCATATTTGGTATTGCTGGAGCAGTTAACAAACCTGCGTACGATGCGCTTTATTCTAAATATCTTGCACGAACCAAAGCAGCGTCACAATGGGGTACGTGGGAAGGAATGGTCTGGATATCCTCTGCAATTGGTGCAGTAGTCGGTAGTTACGTAGCACAAGTATACGGCTTCAGATATCTTTTCACAATCATGCTTGGAGCGTCCATTGTAGGATTGACGGTATCTAGCTTACTAATTAAGAAAAAATCAAGATAGTTCTTTAGGAACACTATCAATATCAGTCAACCATTCTTTACCTGATTTCATATCTTTCAACTTAACCTTACCTTGCTTCAGCTCTTCCTTGCCAACAATCAATGCGTAAGGAATTTTCATCTTATCAACATACTGCAGATTCTTCGAGATAGATCTATCCATCAATGCGATATCAGTATTAACTCCTTCCTCTCTCAAATGCTTAGCAATCTCAGCAGATTCTAGCTCCGTCTCAATTGGAATAACATACACTTTCGTTACAGTCTTTCTCACATCTGTTTGTTTTTCCTTAAGTGCATCATACACGCGCGTAATACCAAAACTCATACCTGTTGCAGGAACATCTCTTGCACAGAACATGTTCACTAGATTATCAAACCGACCTCCAGATGCAACTGAAAGTTTGTTAGGTCTAGACTGTAAATAGATCTCCCATATCAGTCCAGTGTAATAATCCAAGCCACGAGCAAGAGTTGGTACGAACTTTGCGTCTCGCACACCCATTGCCTTTGCATACTTCAAAGCTTCTGCAACATCTTTCGGAACATCTCCTTTCAATGCCTTTAGCACCGCCCTTGCATCAACACCAAGCTTCCTAGCCTCTGCAACAACTGCGGTCTCACCAAGCTTGTCTAACTTATCAATAATAAGGATCAGAGGCATACGTTTATCTTGTGGAATCTTAGCTGCAGTCATTATCTTATCTATGAACTTACGAGAATTTACCTTAATCACAATCTTTAAACCAATCTTATCAAAGAATTCCTGAGCAATTGCAAAGTACTCTGCGTCAGCTAGTAGTGAACTAGAACCAATAACATCGACATCACATTGTATGAACTCACGGTTACGGTTACCAAACTCCTCTCTAAAGACATTGCCAATCTGATATCGTTTAAACGGCATAGGTATCTGATTACTTGCAAAAAACCTACACATCGGTACTGTAAAGTCAAATCGCATACCTAGTTTTCGACCTGCTCTATCTGTAAGCTTAAAGATCTCTTTACCAACCGAATCTCCACCAGCACCTTTTGCAGTTAAAGTCGATAACATCTCAAGAGTCGGTGTCTCTATTGGAGCAAAACCATACTTCTCAAAGATCTTTTTAATTGTGTCAATAAGCTCTTGTCTAACTATTTGATCTTCGGGCAGGTAATCCTGCATTCCTTTTGGCGTTTCTACATTACTCATACATTGAGTTAGAATCTCTTCACTTTTATTAGTTTTCATTTTACAACCTCATAATAACTCTGTCTTGCCCAAGCGGAACTAGTTCCGCGAGGCCCAACTAAACTTGGTTTTATATAATAAAGTTTAGTTCGGGCATCAAGCAGGTTAGCTCTCTGCAAGATAACTCCATCTCGTAATAATCGAGAAAGAATATAACGAACTGCTCTTGTCGTCAGTCCAATGGATTCTGCAATCTGCTTCTGAGTTAGCGCACCATCTCGTAACAAGTTAAAAATAAAGGAGCAAGGGCCCAGATTTGAACTGGGGTCGGCCGGACCACAACCAGCCATTCTAGACCGGACTAAACTACCCTCGCCATTATTTTCGCATTTGTAACGGTCAGAGGAAGCGACTGAGGTCGTTCCTGTCCTTATCCGCGAAAATGCTATTTTAGAAAGCTCTTGCTTTGTGGGGTAAAACACCTAAAGAACCTTCGAAATCCTGACAACTAGTAACGCCTTCCTTAATAGTGGGGACAATCACCGTTTGTCATAATCTAAACTGATTCTAGATGTTTAAAAGACTTGCGAAACAGGAAATTTTATGGACAAAAACGAATTGTTCGATTTTCACTTTCTAAAATAAAATACGCCTTAACATAAATAACACCCGGCATATTCGTGAGTTCTTCATGTACAAATTTTCTAAAAGAAATCATATTACTTGCAGCAATACTAAATAATCTATTATTAATACCAAATGCTTCGTATAAAAACCGCACATGTATCTTCTTATTTTTAACTGAAGGGAGATCAAAAATTTTACTATCATCGAAAGCGACGTTAGAGTTAATCTCACAGAATGCCGCAATTGGATGAAATTTATCGGGGATGTTCTTCCACTGACGGACTATATGATATCCGACTATCACTCCAGATTCTTTGAGCTTTCGTATACGTCTATGCACTGTCGGTTCTCTCAGATTTACTTTCTTAGCAATTACAGACAAAGGTTGATGTGCATCAATTTGCAACTGTCTTATAATCTCAAAATCAACAGCGTCTACTTTTGGTTTGGATATAGTTTCACCTGCGCGGTAAATCTTACCTTCTTCAATGAAGGTTTTATTAACTAAGGACGTATTGGTGTAAACAATTATATCCTCTCCAGCCTTACGGATTTTATCGGTGAATTGTTTAAGTTGTTTATACGAAAGCGCTCTAAAACGTAAAATGAAAGTAACTTTCCTTTGGCCTGAGAAATAAATATTTTGGATAAAATCTAGGTCTTTAATTCGTTGTTTGAATTCTTCTGCGTATTTTTGGTGTTTTAGCGATACTCGCATGATTGCCGTATAAACCTCAAGCAAAGGGTAGTTGATTGATACGGTAAACTTAGACATCTGATTCTTTTTGACAATATTCACTAGTTTAATGAATTGTTTATAAGAGTAATTCGATTCTTTAGCAAGATTCTTAAGTGCGATATTTTGCCATATTGATCGGTTAAACTTAAAATGTTCAAGTTCTTTAGCTGCTTTTTCAATAAGGTGGGGTGTACGTGGCATTTCATTTATAAATATATTGCAATCTTTTTAATATTTTCTAATTTATATGTACATTAATCGATATATAAGTAAATTTGTATTATATTATTCATATATTATCATATTTTCTAACATATTTTTATTAAGATTGTTCAAGAGAGAGTATTATGGTCTGGTCTAGATTAAGATCAAAATCATTAGAAGAACCATTACTGCCGACAAAAGAAAAACCAAGACAACCACTCCACGCATTTGAACGCAAAAAGCCGCTTGTAGAACTAAAAAAAGACCTAAGTGTAACACTAGATAAAGACTCAATAAACAAGTGTGTTGCTGAACATGCACCTACGCCGGATGAAGAACTGCTTGAAGAAACTACATGCACCTCATCTGATCTTCCATACAAATCAATACGAGACACTGCTTGGAGATATTACGGGCTTAAAAAGAAGTGGAGTGATTAATTCGATTACTAATCGTAAACTAAATATAGTTTTAACTATCCAGATTATATGATCATTCGTAAAGCTAAACTGTCAGATAGCAAGGAACTATACCGACTTTATAACCTCGCAGTCAAGGGTTTTAAACAAGATTTTGGTATTATTGTACATGCTGAAACGCCAATCACATACATTAAGAAAGTTATACGTAAGAGAAAGACGCTCTTTTTGGTAGCTGAAGATAAAGGAAAGCTTATTGGTTTCGCTATTGCTGGCAGGTTTGAAGCCGCAGATGATAAGCGCGAAAGAGTCTTTGTTGATAATGTTTTTGTTATCAAAGAGTACCGTAAGAAAGGTGTTGCTTCCAACTTTATGAAAAAGATTCTGAACTGGGCAAAGAAAAACAAGTGTGTACGCGTTGGTCTAAGCAGCCACGTAAAGAACAAAACTGCACTTGCTCTATGGCCAAAGTTAGGATTTAAAGAACATCACATTTCATTCAAGAAGGACTTAAAATGAGTTTCAATACAGATCTAGCAAAAGTATTCTTTCAGATAGCAGACTTACTTGAGATGAAAGGGGAGGTGTGGCCACCTCGTGCATATCGAAGAGTAGCGTTTGCGATTGATAGTATTGAAGATGTTCGCGAGATCTACAAACGAGAAGGTCTAACGGGTCTACAAAAGATTCCAAGTGTCGGTGAAACTCTCGCAGCAAAGATCGAAGAGTACATCAAAACAGGTAGTATAGAAAAGAAAGACCGTCTGATGAAAGACGTACCTAAAGAACTTGTTAACATCATGGAACTACCAGGTATGGGGCCTAAGAAAGGTGAACGACTATACAAAGAACTTGGGGTTAAGAATGTTGAGCAACTAAAAAAAGCTGCAGAACAGGGCAAGATCAAAACACTATCTGGCTTTGGTGAAAAGTCTGAGAAAGAAATTCTAAATGCAATCACTGCAGGATTTCGACAGAAAGATCGACAGCCATATGATGAGATCTATCCTCTCGCGAAAAAGATCCTTGCAGAGATGAAGACATGGCCTGAAGTTATCAAAGCAGATGTCGGTGGATCTGTTCGAAGGAAAGAACCTACAATTGGTGACTTAGATATGGTTGCTAGCTCAGAAACACCTGAAAAAGTTACAGCGCGATTTGTTAATCTGCCTAACGTAAAAAAGATTATTGTCCATGGAAAGACAAAAGCATCTGTCTGGCTACAGAACAACTTCCAAGCAGATCTTAGAGTTGTTGATGACGCGATCTATGGTGCTGCTATGCAATACTCAGCAGGTCCAAAGAACTTTAACATTAAGACACGTAAGATCGCAATGAAAAAGGGATACAAACTATCTGAATATGGTCTGTTTGATCGTAAGACTGGAAAACTACTTGCGGGCAAGACTGAGAAAGGAATTTTCAAGAAGCTAGGCCTACCGTATCTTAAACCTGAGGGAGAACGAAGAAAGTTCTCTAAGGAGTGAACAAATCCTTATATTCTCAATTTCTTAAAAGTGCTCATGAAGCAATCCATAGCAATAGCTCACTACTCAAAACCTGAAGTTATGATGGAGTTGGTTAGAATTAGCCAAGACCGTGAGGTTGGTATTGTCTTACAGGGCGGACACTATGGCAAGCGTCCAGATATATTACAATATCCAAAAGAGGTTGAAGCAATGGGTCGTAGAGGTGCGACGAGCTTTCACATATCGCAAGAACGCTGGTCTAATCCAATGCAGCTAGGACCTGACCTAACAAAACGTCAGCTAGAGGCGCTAAGAATTGGGTGGGATCTAATCATTGATATTGACTGTCCATGGTTCGACTATGCAACCATTGCTGCAGAAACCGTTGTTGAGGCCTTAGAGTTTCACGGAGTAGTCCCACATGTTAAGTTCTCAGGTAATCGTGGTTGGCATATAGCCATTCCTTTCGAAGCATTCCCCGATACTGTCGGCAGCAAAGAAACAAGTCATATGTATGAACAAGCAAGTGAAGCGATTCTACGTTACTTACGCGAATTCATTAACGAAGCACTCTGGATAAAGATCAAAGAGAAAGAAGGCGACATCCGAAAGATCGTTGAAAAAACGGGCAAGAAACGCGAAGAGTTCCTTACACCAGATGGTGTTGATATTGTAGAACTTATGGGGTTAGATCTCGCACTAGGTAAACAACGGCACCTCATTCGTGCACCATACTCCCTACATGAAAAAACCGGCCTCGTTAGTCTAACGATCAATCCAGAAGATATCTCAAAGTTCAATAAAGAATTGGCTCGACCTGAATTGGTCACCAAAATACATGATGGTTTTCTCAACCCAAAAAACGTCAAACACGGTTCTGCAAGTCAGCTACTAATACAAGCATTAGATTGGAAAGGTAAACTAAAAGAAGTTGAAGAAGTTAAACCAATTGTATCTATTGAAGGGAAAGTGCATGAAACGAGATTCCCACCTTGTATGAAACTTATCTTAAACGGCATGACTGATGGTAAAAAACGTGCGCTATTTGCCTTGCTCAACTTCCTGAAGTGTTGCAATTGGAGTTGGAGCGAGATCGAACAAAGAGTCAAAGAATGGAATAAAAAAAATGCAGAACCATTAAAAGAAGGTTACATAATCGCGCAGCTAAACTGGCACCAAAGAAACCCGAAGAAAGTTCCACCATCAAACTGTAAGGAATATTATCAAGAGATCGGTGTGTGCCAGCCAGATCAAACCTGTCAGGTTATTAAGAACCCATTAAGCTACGTCAAGCGAAAGAAACTATAGCTTCTAACTGAGAAATCAACTTAAATCACAAATCTAATGTTGTGCTATGCCAGTGGAAGCTTTTGCGTATGAGGACATATATGAACTACTCCGTGCAGAGAAGTTCTCAACAGATTTAGAAAAGATAAAACCTGCAGACTTAGCCAGAATACAAGCATATCTCGTGTCAAAACAAGAGCTAATCCTAAAACAAGGTGACATCACGGCCATACTCGGTTCTCAAAAGAAAATCAAGATAAGACAAGAACTTGATAATGCTATGCGTGCGCTTAAAGATTTCTACGAAATTAGAGAACGCAAGATAATCAATCGCGCGATCTATAGTGTACGCACAGAATCTAACTTCAAAGATACAACAAATATGTTAGAGATCGAGATGGAACTATACACACAACTAATTGTAGTACTAAAAGATAGAAAAGAAGTTTTCTTCAAGCTCTTAGAAAAAGCATCTGAAATCGAAGAGAAGAGTATTGAAATATCGACAACTCAAGAAAACGAAGAAGACTTAGAGTACAAGGATCCTGAAACGACGGATATTAATGCGGTAGTTGAAGACTCCAAAGAAGAAAAGCACATTGGCTTTGTAAACGTCAAGTTTATTGAAAACTGTCCAGAAGTCTTTGGTGAAGACTTGGAAAAGTATGGGCCTTTCCAGCCAGGAGATGAAGCCAAACTCCCAGAACAGCTATGCTCCATTCTAGAGAACCAAAACAAGATTGAAAGAAAACAGCAAACTTTATAATGGGTTATAACGCGAGTTCTATTATGAAATTTCCAAAGGGCGTAAATCGATACTGCCCAATGTGTAAAGCCAGACATAAGCATAAAGTATCTGAAGCAAGAACAAAACCTAAACCCAAAACAAAAAAGCATGGATTAAAATGGGGAGTACGACAGTTCTTTAAGGTTACTACAGGTTACGGTGGAATGCCTCGATCAAAGCTCAACAAATCTAAACAGAGCAAGCATATTGTATTGAAGTACACTTGCGAGAAATGCAAGAAAGCACATGTTAGAAGTTTCGCTAGACAGAAGAAATTCAGTCAGGTTTAAAATGAAAGATAAAGGTCCAAGTTCAAGTTTCTTAAAAGTTAAATGTACTAAATGTAAGAACGAAGAAATCATATTTGATAAGCCATCAACAAAGGTAACATGTCTGGTCTGTGGTGCAGAACTAGCACAATGCCGTGGCGGTAAGGCTAAAATCGTTGCAAAAGTTATCAGCACGTTAAACTAAGGTTTCTAAACTTTTATAAATGCAATCAACTAGCTAAGATCATGTATCAAAAATCAGGTTTGCCAGAGGTCGATGATCTATTAGTTTGTACAATTGAACGCGTTACACAACATGAAGCCTACGTTAAGTTAGACGAGTTTAAAGACCTTGATGGAATGGTTCATACTTCTGAGATGAATCGAAGATGGGTCCGAAACATGAAGGTTTTCCTAAAGATCGGACGACAACTTGTATGTAAAGTTATGGACGTAGATGTAAAAAACAAGCAGATTAACCTATCAATTCGACGAGTCGGTGAAGGCCAGAGAAGATACAAGATGATTGGCTGGAAAAACGAAAAGCGAGCAGATGATCTACTTCAGTTCTTTGCGAAGAAGAACGGCACAGACATTCAGGAACTATACAAAAAGTTCGATGATAACATAATCGCAAGTTATGGTGGACTTTTCCCATTCTTTATGGAAGTTGCACGTTTTGGGGAAGATACATTAAAAGAATTAAAGATACAAAGCAAGCTAGCACACAGTTTATTTGAACTTATACAACACCGAATAAAGCTACCAAAAGCAGTCATATCTGGTGAACTTAGAATGCACTCCAATAAAGGAGCTGGCTTAAATGCGATCAAATCAGCTGCGCAAGTCGTAGACAAACTAGCTGAAAAAAATGAGTATGAGGTCTCATTAATCTATATGGGTGCGCCCAAATACCAACTTAAGATCTCTGCTGAAAACAAAAAGAAAACTGAACATGCTCTAGAAGAGATAACTGCAAAGTTGCAAGGATTGCTTGGCGGTAAATCAAATGTTGAATTCGTAAGATCAAGGAGTTAACTAATGAAAAGTGATAAAATGTGGATAATCGAAGAAAAGGGCAAGTGCCCAAAACTTAAGAATGCTATACTAATCGCAGGTCTACCTGGGATTGGAAACGTAGGAAAAATAACTGCTGACTTTTTAGTAGAAGAACTAAAAGCAAAAGAAATCTATCGAATTAACTCATTTTACTTCCCACACTCTGTCTTCATTAACGAAGAGAGTCTGCTAGAGCTGCCAACAATTTTTATACATATTGTCAAAGCAGGTCCAAAAACAAACCGCGATATTATTCTACTAACTGGTGATATCCAACCAATGGAAGAGCAGGCTAGCTATGCATTCTGTGATAAGGTATTAGAGTTAGTTATTCCAATGAGTTGTAGTGAGATAGTAACTGTTGGTGGTATTGGTCTACCTGGCGAGCCAAAGAAACCACAGGTATATGGTGTTGCAACAGATAAAAAAACACTACAACGATGGAAAAAGAGCTCTAAAGGACTTAAAATCAAAGACAACAAAGCTGCAACGATCGTAGCTACGGCAGGTCTATTACTCGGTCTAGGAAAACTACGTAATATCAGCGGTATATCATTACTTTGTGAGACTGTAGGACATCCATACCATCTAGGTCTAAAAGAGGCTACAGAAGTACTTAAGATCATCAAACAACCATTGAAGCTAAAGGCCGACTTGAACAAGATCGAGAAAGAGATCAAGAAGTCTGAGATTGAACAATCTGAACAGGTAAAAGAGACCTCTGAAGGTGTATTGATGAAGAAGCTCAAAAGAATGAGTGGAGATTCCTCTAGCGATACAAGTTATATTGGTTAATACTCCAGAAGATTCTTTTGGGGTTTTTCAATTGTTTTAAGTTGCTCCATAGTCTTAGGTGTCTCCAACGTGGATGATACCTCTGACTTAGAGTCTGACGCAGATACAACCTCTCCGTAGACGCCGTCATAACCGGGTTTAACCTCAATCTTACCCTGTCGATTAAGAAGTATTAACTCCACAAGCTTTGGGTCTACAACCTTACCGAGCTCTGAAGCCGATGCATTCAACAAAATCTCATACTCTGACTTAAACTGCGCAATTAATTGATTATATACTTCCCAAACCGTCTTGGTTGCTACTCCTTTCTGATGTCTGATCGAGATTAAATCAGAAAGCGGTACTAACTTGTATATCTGTGCAGCGTTTTTTGGCGTATATCCTTCTGGACGGTCCGCTAGCTCTTCAATTCGATACATAACTCCTAAAGTTAAAGGACGTTTACAAACTGGACAGATACCACCATACTGTTTAGACACTGTGGGAGACAGATTTACGCCACAAGCCCTATGACCATCGTGATGATATCGACCATATCCTGGGTCAACCTCAATCGTACCTTTATAACCTTCGCGAGTACGTATGGCACGAATAAGATCCTTATACGTCAAATCTTTAAGGTCTAAAATTGTTGCCTCTCGACCAATACGCCACGGCCAGTGACTATGTGCGTCGGAAAAAGAAAGAATGGTATACTTATCTAACTCAGATACTCTCCAATTCATCTCAGGATCTGAAGAAAGGCCGGTTTCAAACGAATATATATGTTTAGCCTGGTCACCCAATGCTTGTTTAAATGAGTCAAAACCTGACTTAGACCCAAGTAAACCAAACCAAGGTGTCCAGATATGAGCAGGGATTACCTCAATAGCATCAGATATCTTCTTTAACCCCTCTGTAACCTCGATGATACTTTTGCCAAATATAGGTCTACCATCATAATCAACTCTCCCAAAGCCTTTGAAGTAATCTGTAATCTGATCCACAACGTCCATGTTAGGTGCAAGCAAGACAACATGTGCTCTACGGCCTTTACCATCCTGGCGATACATCAAGGAGATTTCATTTGACAAAACAAACAGGTAACCTGACTTCGTCTTAGATATACCTGAGCCCTCGTCAGTTAGCTCAGACTTCAACTCCTTCTGCCATTCAGGATGCATGAAGTCCCCAGTTCCAAGCAAGTTAAGCCCCTTCAGCCTACCATATTTCTCCAGATTAGCAAGATTCAGGCTTTTAGATGTTGCTCTAGAAAATCTACTATGAAGATGCAGATCAGAAATATATTGCATTATCAAACATCAAGATTCAAAGTTAAAAACAATTCTTCTATCAAAACTACAGTATACACAAACCCGAAGATGCTGCGCAAACGCCACTAATACATGATGTACCTCTAGAATCACCATGTTCTATATATCCAAAAGGATATTGACATGGATAGTTTACCGGTACTTTTGGAGAACAGAATCCAGTTCCTTCGCCCAGTGGTGCGCCTGCAGGTTTAGCACAATACAAATCCTCCGAACAACCTGTATTTTCTTCGCATTCTTCCAAATCTAAACTATCGGGTGAACATATACCATATAACTCAAAAGCAGCTTCTGAAATAGTAGGATCTTGTAAAATTAGGCATTTGTTCTGACAAGTCTCATCTTTATTAGCTTGCTTTTCAGCTATCCCATCGTTAATAGAATAATTATTCGGAAGTCCACAAGGAGCTCCGTCAGGGATCTTCTTTCTGCAAAATCCTGGTTTCTCACAGTACATCTCTTCGTCTTCACAATCAACGTCAGAAGTACATTTTGTCATAGATTCCAGTACAGGCATAACCGATATCTGGTTGGTTAATAATTGAACATGTTGGTAACTAACCGTCATGGTAAATCGCTCGTAGAAGTCTTGCATAACGCCTGGCACAGTTATGTCGCACGTTATCGAAGCCTTACCATCATTATCAAAACCAATCTTACGATCTTTCCCAGCATTACACGCAGTACCTAATTCCTTACCAGTAAAAACATGCTCGCCAACGGTTATTCTTTCAAGATTAACTACATCAATATCAAGTCCCAGATCGTCGCAAGGGGTTGTTACAGAATAAAGATCTCCAGTTCCAACTCGCTTCATATCAATCTTTAACCGAAGTAAAGACTCGTCAGCTGCTGCTGTTGGATCACTGCTTACCAGTCCATTATATAACTGGTTTATCTTAGTAATTTGTATAGGACCGCTGGTTGTTTCTGAAATAGGATTTCCAATTGGGTCACATATTGAACTTTCAGTTCCATCTCGAGTAACACATATGTCTGCGACTGCAGTCGTGTTATATGGATAACAGATATCCAATGCAATAGAAACTGGAGCGTCTTCTGTAAGCACTGCAGGTCCAGAATACGCTAGATCATAGAAAGGAACATGCTCAATACCACCGGGTATAAATCCTTCATCGGTCTTTAGCCGCTTTGTCAGTGGATCTGCATTATAACGCACGAGCTCTGCATCTGTCTCAAGACCAAAGTTCTGACCATTACTCAAAAACACTCGAACATCATTTGGAAAAACATTATACTCGCCCTTGTTTTCTAGCTGAAGTATAACGTTAAAATTACGATTCTGAAAAACTCGTGAAGGTGGATTATTCCCTACAAACGATGCAACAATGCCCTTTTCTCCGCCAACGAAGCCTTTGCTATCACTATCTGATGCAAACGGATTAAGTCCAGCAATCTGATCTAAACATCCACTAACAGATACAATCAAAATGAACAGAGCGATTAAGGTAACGATACGCATAGTTAGTAGACTCTACGCTATATAATAAACTTTATGTTAAAACTATTCAAAATCTAAAGTATTCTTAACTGTGATCTCTTTTGTTGCCTGAACATAGTAATTATATGCTAACTCAATCTGAATTATATCTGAATAGTCACCACTACCTGTCTCTTGAGTTAGAGTACATGAAAAGGTTCCTTCCCAAAGATCATCTTTAGTAGACTCAGTATCGCCCTCTAAATCTCGCTTAATCAAAGTTACAGTTGCAGGTTTATACTCCATATTACCTAAGTCATCAACACCCACACGTTTTAGACATTCTGGCTTCGCAATTCCACCTACGTAGACGCCAGTTACTGCGATCTGATTCGCATTTAGATCTGCAACCTTAAGATTGGTACACTCACTCACTGATTTAGTATATGGGAAAACAGTTCCGTCCATAGCATTCTGTATCTTAAATGTAAATGAATACTTGCCGCGACCTTCACTATCTTTTCCAGCCGGGTTTTCAGTTATCTTAGATATTTTTACCGGTGCTTCAGAATTAGATACCGTCTTATCTCCTGAAACACTACACGTTTCAGCACCAGTTGCTTGAGCATATGCATTATCACTAAAGCAAGCCTCGGCGGTTGTGAGTGTCTTATATGGATAACAAAGTTGTGCTACAAACTTCAGCTTTTGATCAGAAGTTAAATCTAACTTGTAATAAGGTGAAACCTCATTACCATCCTCATCAAACGCGATCCAGTTGATATAGTTAACCTGCCCAGGAACAACCTCATTATTAACATAATGTGCTCCAGTAAGACCGTCAAGATACTCCATCTCAGTATGACAACCATCAGCATTACATAACCCCACGGTATTTGGATTGACTCCTAACAAAAATACAGATACAGGATCACCACTTTTCACAGAACCATCTGCACCATATGTTACTGGCTCAAGATCATGTTCACCCTCATTATCTAGCTTAACGCTCACGTCAAAAGATACGTCATCTTCACTTATCTGACTTGGGGGTGCGCCTGGCTGGAATTCTAAAGTTATACCCTTCCCAACAAGCGTATCTTCTGTGACTTTTTCATTATTACATCCACTTACAGAAAAAACGAGCATAAATATTGCTGCTAAAATAAGGGCATTTTTCGCGTCCATGAGTTTACTAACAACTTGTTACTTTTATAGTTTTTTTATTTTTACTCAGTAACAACTGAATATATTGGCTTAACTATTGCTGTTGTTGATTCACTATCCTTATATTTGTACTTAAGCTCTACCTTGACCAAAAAGCTCTGGAATGCAGATTCTCCAACATATTCCTCCAAGACGACAAAAGGTATGTAATACGCGGTGTGTTCAGTAGGCTTCAGTGTTTGAAATACAGCTAACTCTGTTCCAGAAAGTGTGAATTTCTTAGTTACGACATCACGACTTAAAACAGTAATAACTTCAGTTGTTGGGCCCTCAAATATCAAGTCGTAGTCAGGCACCTCAGTCTGACGTATCTGATTAGCAACCTCTACCATTTCAGTACTTGGGAAACTAACTGACAGCGACTCTACCTCAGTAACCTCTCCAGTTCCCTTATTATATATACTAATTCCAAGATAATTTGTCTCGGAAAACGAGTCACTTGCGCCAATGTCTGCTCTAACAAAGTCTCGACCACCACCACCCAAATCTAAACCTAGATTAAGATTCTTATCGCCAATGTACCAGGATTTTCGAGAGTCTTCACTAATATTATATCTTTTAAGCGGCTCTTTTGTTCGATCAACAATATCTGGGTTAAACGCGTATATCTGCATTCCTGCAACAGCAGCAGTAGTATACTCCCAAGTAACCTTCAAATCCGGAACAACCTCTTTCTCGTCTACCTGTACTCCAAGGTGATCACAATAGAACTGTCGGTTATAGATACGATCCATATTAAATACATTCTCAACATCTGATCCTGATATGTAACAGGTCCAATTTCCATATGAACAACCCTGATAATCTTGACTAACATCCCATCCCACAATACCTGAAGGTGCGTTGCCTAACCAATCATCGATGTCCCGCTGGAAGTCCTTTTTCTGATCCTCATAGTTCTTAGAACAGACGGTATTTGGCTCAGCACCGAGCTCAATTTTAGTGGTCTGATCAAACCCGCTGACTAGATTAATTCTACCTCCAATCGAGATAGTCTCATTAGATTTAAATGATTCTTTACGTGGCTCCACGTCAGCTATCACTAGATTAAATTCCTCAGGAACTGCGTACTCGGATTCAACTAAAGAAGATTGCCACAGTTCATCCGGATTAAAATCACCACTCAGTATCTCTCCCAAAACATTAAACTGATGTGTTATTCCAGTATCCTCTGCCTCTTCTTGAAGCTCATTAAATGGATCTGCTTTTGCGAACTGGAAGGACAGTTGCTGACCATAAGGCGTAGCTATAAAGAACCAAAACAAAAACATGAAAAGGAATACTAATATTAAACCTTCGCCAGTTCGTCTTGCTCGATACATGATAACAAATATGGCGATTGACAGCCCAAATACTAATAACCATCCAAGTTGCTCTGGCAAGTAATTAGATAGAATATATCCAATAAACATAAGAAACAAACTTATTAAAACAGCATGACCTTTGCGCGGACCATCAAAACCAGTAACACCATGATACTTCATACGTCCACCAGCATCAGCGACTTCCTGTTGTCTGGCTGCTTTACGTAGACCTCTCTCAGCCAATCTTTCTTCTCTACGCTGACGGCTTTCGTCTCGACTTTGTGCTCTATCTGCTCTCCGTTGATCGATTCTATCGCCACGGTCCAGTCTACGCTCATCGCGTCGCTGTAGTCTGTTGACTTCATGTTCAGACCATTTGATTTTCAAATCCTCTAACAGTGGCATGGGAATCTATATCATACAGTCTATATAATTTTACCGATTATTTAATCGTCTTTATTGTGTATAACCAACTGGACTCGCTGAAGATCTAGCTCATCTTCAGCCATGAACTTTATCTCATTCCTGTCCTCATTAAGCTGATTACAAACATCTATAGAAATTGGGTTACCTACAAAATCATATCGATCTTGTACGCCATTTAGCTCAACTATAACTAACTCATCACCCGAGTCTCGCTCGATCGTTAAGGTACACGCATACTTACCAGTACGAACTTTATCGCTCGCCCTGCTACTCAAATCAAAGAAATACGTATGCGATCTACCAGTAGTTTTTACAGTATCTACTAAAAGATTGGCAAACTTAACATGATATTTACTGTCTCGACTAGTGGACCATTCAAAAACATTTGCGCCACTCTTAAGTGCAGTCGTAGGAATAGTAAGCTCAAGGTTTTGTGGCGGTGTTGCCTTAATCAATCGTAAGCCATTCAACTTGATCTCCACATTAGATGATTCACCAGATGGTGCTACAAATGCTTTCAACGTTGCCTCGTCAGCATTTGCTGCTTCAGAAGTAGATAATGAAAATACTTGTGTGGATATGGATTTATCTGAATCATACTCGTCTGTGAAAAGTACTAAGTCTAAAATCGTAACAGAATTAGTCTGCCAGAACTTTATACCGGGACTTTTAGACGTTATCTCAACATGATTCGCTCCTTCCTTAAGGTATGTAACTGGAAGATCAACAATAACTTGACTACCTAAAACTGCAGATCTACTACTTACCTTATGCCCATTAAGATATACAACAATATCACCTACGCCAGTCATATCATATACTGTAAACATTAAACCTGTTGCGCTAATCTTATCCAACTCAGCACTAAATCTGAACTCATACGCGTCTTCACTAAGAACTCCTGATGAGAATGTCGTGTCTCGTATGACTTTCAACTCTTGACGCTGTACTGTATTATCAACAGTTATGTCGTTCAAAGGAATGGTTCTTATCCCTTCAGTTGTGACTCCCGCCCTAAGTGAACCTGGAGAGATATCTAAGATTATATTCTCATAATTAATAACTACGGGTGGCAATATATCCTCTCGAACCTCAGGTGCTACAGTGAATATGAAAACTAAGATTCCAACGAAAAGTGCGATTAGGATACCAAAGATAGCGCTACTGCGCACAACAGTATACTTACCTGCCTTAGCCATAGTACTTTTATATTATGATCATTTATTTAGTTTACGCTACATATGAAAATATTACGACTCAATCCTACATCTCAAGAAGCAAGAATACTAGTTCAAAGTAACGAGGATCTTATACCTTTGTCAAGAATTATTGAGAAAGGCGACGTTATAGTAGGAAAAACTGAAAGAAAAATCAAGATCGGAGATGAAGGCGGACGACAAAGAGTCTCCCGCAAGACTATTACGTTAGAACTGCAAATTACAAAACTTGTTTCTGAAGATAATGCGCTTCGAGTTCAAGGAAGAGTTACAAAACCAACTGAAGACGTGCCAATGAATTCGTCACATACTATTGAAGTATCGTCTGGAACTGATTTTAAACTTAAGAAAGCGAATTGGTTTAGATATCAGATTGATCAGCTCAAAGATGCTGAAAAAACCTCTCAACTACCAACGTTTCTATTATGTGTATTGGACGATGAGCAAGCTAGTTTCGGGTATCTTAGTCCATCAGGAATAAAGTATAATGGTAAACTAAATCTCAGACTCACTAAGAAGCGGTTAGAAGAAAAAAAGCAGGACGACATCAAGAAGGTTGCGAAAGAGATCGTCTCTCGAGCAAAGAACATGCAGGTTATCATCGCAAGTCCACTTTTTTGGAAAGACATCGTGTCTAAAGCCGTAAAGGACTTAGATCCAAGAGTTGCGAAGAAGCTACTTCTAGCAAATGTAAGTACAGGTTCTAAAAAAGGTTTGAATGAGCTGCTATCTACTGGAGTGGTAGATAAACTCATGAAAGGTGCGGCGATAACAAAACATGAACAACTAATCAATAAGTTACTTGAAGGCATCGCAAAGAATAAACTATCTACATATGGTGTCAAAGAAGTTGAAAAAGCCGCCATTTCAGGTGCAGTGACCGAACTCCTCATCTCTGAAAAGCTTATGTCTCCTGAAATACAAGACCTAATCCAAACAGTTGAGTCGGGTAAAGGTCATGTCCACATATTCGATACAAAGTCTGATGCTGGTAAGAAACTACTTGGCCTATCTGGCATCGCTGCGCTACTAAAATTCAAAATCTAAACGCTTTTAAACCGTTACTACTGAACGTTAATATGGCACCTGTAACACTCCATAGTTCAGATCAGAAACCTATTAAGAAAACATATACAGAAAGCGATTTGGAACGAATAGTAATCAGTCACCCAAATATATTTCTTAATGATTCTGCAGAATTTGATAATAAAAACGAAGACAGCATCACTCGACCTGGAACTGTAAGACTTGACACTGCCGACGAGACCATAGTCAATCGAATTGAATACACTCGACAGGCTCTGGGTGAAGCGGTAATAGATACGGGTGAAGGATGTTACCATGAACTTGTATTTCAGCCAGATGATAGTTATTGGGCAGAGATTCGTTTAGACGAAGATAGCGTAATTATTGCTTCAAACAAAGGTGGATTCTTTTCTTCTCCAGAAATTTCTCTAGATGAAGCGCCAAGTAGATTTATTGAAGATTGTATCAAAGTATATACTGCTTGGAAAAAGACCGAAGAGCGGTTGGAGATTATGAAACGTTCTGAGGAAAAGAGTAAAAACCTTTAATACTTTGCCTAGCATTTGGTTTTTATGGCTAAGAAGAAAGATTTAATTTGTTTTGATCTTGATGGGACCCTTATCGATTCTACTGAAGCGCATGTTCAATCCTATCTTCGGGCTTTCAAACAAAACAAGTTACTTACGCCTAGTAAGAAAAAGCTTCTAAGTATGTTTGGAGTGGGTGTTGAAGAAATCATTAGCGAACTCTTTCCAGAACTTACGCCTAGAAAACTCAAAGTTGTCGTGCAATCACATATGGATGCGCATAAAGCGTCCAAGAAATTAGTGAAACAGATACCGCATGCTGTCGAGGCGCTGCTAAAACTTAAACCACATTTTAGACTAGGTATTGTAACCAACAACCACCATGATGGTGCGTTAGAGCTACTTGAATATGCAAAAGTTCCAGCTAAACTCTTTGATGTGATAATCGGATCAGATGAAGCAAGACCAAAGCCATCTGCTTCAGAAATATTACTTGCAGAAAAATTAACTAATGCGAATGCAAAATACATGGTCGGAGATACTATCTACGACATAAAAGCAGGAAAGCGTGCTAACTGCAAAACCATCGGTGTGCTAACTGGCATGCACAACATGGATCAGCTAATGAAAGCAAAAGCAGATATGCTAGTAAGTTCGCTCAGAATAGTTCCAGACCTATTACTTAAGAAGTAGTTTCTTTTCGCCAACGTTTTCTTTCCAAAGAAAAGGTTGAAACAAATAATTTATAAGTTCCGACATATACTCTACCATATGGACCTAAAGAAATCTCAAGTAAGACTTGGATTCATTGTTGCAATGCTAGCTATTGCGTTTCTTATTGTCAAACCATTTCTTATATCAATAATGCTTAGTGCAATCATTGCCTATCTTCTATGGCCACTGCATCGAAGACTCAAAAAAGTAGTAAATGAATATACGTCAGCACTATTACTTACAATCATCTCAGTATCAATTTTAGGTATTGCTGTATACTATGGTATCAATCTCCTACTAGAAGAGTCTGCTAACTTCTATCTTGTTCTTTCAAAACTAAACCTGCAATACCTAGGTCCTACTGCACAAGATCTCGGACGAATGTTCACAACAAAACTTATCAATTCAATATCAGAACAGATCAAGACAGTTGCTCACTTCTTCATATCACTTATGATATTCCTTGTATCGTTATTCTACTTCCTTAAGGAAGGAGACAACATATTTGAAAAAGTATCTAAAGCATTACCTTTCGAGAAAGAACATCGTGAAAAAATCGTAAAGAACATAACACAATACTTAGATGAGTTTGTGCATGTCCAAATTGTTATCGGAATCATTGAAGGAATATTAGCTGCGGTCGTGTTCTACATACTAGGACTACCCTACGTACTTCTTGCAGGAGTTGCAGCAGGAATCTTATCAATCATACCTGGACTAGGTCCTGCCTTAATGTATATACCAGTTGGTATATTTATGTACAGCACATATGGTTTACAGACGACTGCCATATTGATCGCCTACGGTCTGATCGTAGGGTTCGTAATGGATTACGTCTTCCGACCAGTATTCTATGGAAAACGCGTAAAACTACATCCCCTAATCACCTTCCTCGGAATCTTTGGTGGTATTGAAATGTTTGGATTCATTGGGATCATAATTGGACCAATAATTTTATCAATCGCACTTGCGTTGTTTAAGGAGTTGAATATAGAATAAAGATGGATGCACAATATGTACAACAACAAGGTGGAAAATTGTATTCGCTTATAGTTATTATGTGCATCAGCGTCATCTCAATCTTTGCCTATATGACCTACTATGTCTATGGTAGATCGGCAGGGACCTCTCTGGTTTACATAACATACATTCTAGCAATCCCACTGTTTGTATCACTAATTTTATTCATACTTATTGTACTTCTAGGTAGAGATGAGACACTTCGCCAGCTAGTTAACGAATAGTTTTTATAATTCGAATGTTTAGTATTCTTATGAGAGTTATGGAAGGATGATACCTGCTGGAGATGAAGCATAATGGATGCTGGAACCGCAGGTTAATCAGTAAGTGTTTTAAACCTTATTTCTAAAATAGTATTTATGGATAGCATTGAAGAGCAAGATTATGTGAGTCAGAGTCAATCTCACAGCGAAGATACTTTTGAGGAGTTTGACGAAGAGCTTGAAGTAACTAGCGATCTAGAGGTAACGGTTTATGAAGAGAATGCCGAGGTACCTTGCGGCCTATGTATAAAAGACCGAAGTTGCAAAGAGACGATGTTCCACGTTTAGAAACAGTCTAATCTAAAGAATCTAAAAGTTCTTCGAATTGTTTAGTTATATGTAGATGTTTTTCTTTATGTAGTACATGCTTTCCCGACGTAGTCTTCTGCATCTCATCGGGATCGCAAAAGTGCCACTTTGTTGAAAACTTAACTGCAACCAAAGGTGTTGCTCCAAACTTAGCTGCAAACTCCTTTAGCTGTTGGATCTGTTCAGCATCAATATACTGACGCGCATGTTTTGTACTC
>JABICX010000001.1 GCA_018652045.1 Candidatus Woesearchaeota archaeon | reverse complement strand
TAACAAGACAGGATATGTATACACAATTGGAATCAAATCAAACGGAGATAACTTCCTGATGAAGTTTGACAACAATCTAAATTTCATTGACGAGACACTGATTTCAGATGAGACTCTCGAGGTTATTGTATTAGATGATAAGATATATACTGCGACAGATTTCGAAAATCCGCAGGAGGTTATCTTTGATAAAAACTTAGAGCAGATATCTGAAGGTCGTTCGGATTCGCACCTTGGGACTGATTCGAGTTTTACTATATATAGTATAAATCGTGGTGAAGATGGAAAGATGGGCCTTAAGATAGTAGATAACAAACTAAACGTTATTGCTGAAACAAAAGAAAAGTTCGATATAGATACAAGCGATACACCGTACTATGGTATATCTGAAACCAACAAGCACGTTTTCTTTGGCGTTACAAACATCGACGATAACTTTAGACCACAAAAAAGTGAGTTGATTATCTTTAAGATACAGGGCGGTGCATTAATCGAGGTTGGTAGACATTCAAGTGGCGATTTTGTACCTTTAGGAAATGGATATGTTCTCTCCCAAAAGTACTCAGATGCATCTTCAACAACTATTGATAAAGAGATGTTAGACGTAACTGATCCAACTAATATTTTTGTTGCGCAAGAGTTTAAATCTAATTCCGATGTTCTAAATGTCAAAGAAGCTAGCTCCGATAGACTCTGGGGTCGAACTGACTCCAACGTTGGTGTGTTTCAATCGCCATCCACAGAACGGTTTGGTGAAAATGATGCGCAGATTGTTGACATAGTCACAAACCAAGTTGATCAATCCGACGTTGTTGAAATTCTTAAGGGTGCGTTTGATGATAACTTTGACCCAATCGTTCATATTGTAGACGAGCAGCTCTATGTTCAGATACCTGCAAGAGTTATGGAAAATGTAGAAGACTTGCGTATATCTGCTACTGCTGAGAACAGCGGTCAAGTATTGTTATTTGATCTCGTCCCGCAAGGTAATAATCTATATCGTGCAGATGTCCAGATTGGTAGATACAATCCAAAAGTAATCGAATCCGTAGTTGGTGCTAAAGGTTCGGGTATTGGACATGCACTTGATGCGATGATTAACAATCAAGGTACCATTCATTATGGTATTCAGATGCATGATGGTCACAAATGGCAGGATCTTGAGACGATGATGACTGCGACAGATTCCTTGGAAAACTCAAATGTGCATGCAAGATCTACTACTGTATATCATCAATGCCCCGTCAAGACGCAGGTAAGAACTAAGGATGGCCATATAGTTGGTTTTGACAACAACCAAGAACTTACTGAAGTCGAAGGAAGTTTTTACTACAACGGTGAAGACTCACAATTCATCTACGTCCCAACGGTCGCAGTTAAAGAGATCCGCGATTTTGCAAAGGATGATGGACATGTAGATGCGTCACATATCTTTGAGGAACAGGGAGATGTTACGCACAGAATTTTCTCGCATAAAGTAACGAAAGGTCAGACTATTGGATATCCCTTAACTGGACCGCTCGAGCCAGTTATACTTAATGGTAATGGATCGAATGCGGATGGAGATATGACTTATGCGTGGGCAACTGCAGGGGGTCTCGCTACTTTCTTTACTATCACAGGTGTCCGAGCGGCGCGCAGAAAGCGACGTGTAATTGAATCAACACCCTCTGCAGCTCAAAGAATTGATGATGGATTAGAATTTAATCGATATTCTGACCAAGTAGACACCATGAGTTATCAACTATTTTCAGATGAAGAGTTAATCCCGACTGAAGACGAACTTATACCGATGGATGAAGAATTGATACCCACTGATGAAGAATTAATACCGATAGATGACTTGGACGAACCTACACCAATCCGCGTTAGACAACCTACTCACACTCCGCTTGGTAAAAAAGAAGTACGTGTAAGAAAGGTAAAAAGATCTTAACTACACGATAATGGATAAACTATGTCTGCATTTACGCTCGTATTTATCCGAAAAGTTGGGCATTGATCTTGCTCTGCCAATAGTTTTGGGCAGTTAGTCACAATCAATCGTTCTGCTTCGCCATATATAACGCCAGATTCAAGATACATTCGATAGGTGACTGGAGCTTCGTATGGATTCTCAATAAAGAGTCGCATGCTATATGTTGGTACATTCTGCATAAAGTTCTGAAAACTATCGTTAAATGCTGCCATATCGAAACTCGCAACATCTTTAGGGTCACATTCGACACTATTTTCAGAATATTCCACAGATCGTTCAATATAGCGCCTTGCACCCTCTGCAACTGTATAACTATCTAACAAAGGATTTTGATCTGCCCCAATCTCAAAAAGAAAAGATTCGTCTGAAGATTGGCTAATGATTATCACAACCATCGCCAGAAGAACGCCTAATGATGAAAATACAGGTATGACTGCTCCACGTTTACTACGCAACTAAACACACCTCCTGTGAACTTCCATCTAACTGTGGGATAAACTGTGAGCAACATAACTCTGAAGACAGACAACAGCCGTCAACTGCCACCAACTCAACTTGAACTACTTCCGGATCGTATATTTGATCTAACAGTATTTTTGCTTCGATAGTAAATGGTTTGCTTGTAACGATTGCACTTTCAAAAGTGTACGCTTGTTCAGGAACATCTGTTTGAAGTATGCTTAGAAGCGTTGTATCACAAGCATGAAAACGAGTAACTCCATTAACTTGGTAATCAAATACCGGGCTTAGAGCGCCCGTTACGCTAATGATAAAAGCGAATAAGATTAAGAACACTAAGATAGTGAATCCTAAAATGAATCCTGCTATATCTGACTGTCCTCGTTTTGATCTCATTTCTCTATGCCTATGTGCAACCTCCCTGTCTTTATACTTGAACCATCATAATACTGAACTAAAAATACTTTCGCAACATACTTCTGTTGTGTGCCATCATCACTTGCGTCTATAAGTGCTAAAAAATCGTCGTAATTATTCTCATTGAGATAGATAACTTTGCTTATTGTTTTTCCATCTGGTGAAATATCATCGAACAATAGAAAATACCTTTGCACATCAAATCCAAAACAATCTTTAACTCTATCTGCATTGATTCTACGACTATCAATAATTCCTGCGCGAACATTACCTTCTGCATCTTTATACGCCAGACACTCTGGTGAATTGATAACTACGGACGTATATACATCATAATCTAATTGGTGTGTTGCAAAAGATGTCGTTAGATAATAATCAGACACGAGGGGAAATACTGCTAACTGGATTCCGAAAACAGCTATGATAAGTGCCGCAACAGTCTGTACCAACAAAGAAGGTACTCCATCACCCTTCCGACCCATTAGCACTTTGCATCTACCTCCAATAGATTATTACCTAATCGTTCTGTCTTACTAAAATAAAGTGTATCTGGATCATTGTATATATAGTCATCTTTCAAGTGTTGTTCCATCTCCACCACAGCTTCGCATATACTTCCGAACGGACCAACAAACTGATATGCAATAGCAAATCCCGTTTCATCGTATAACTCCTCAAAACCACCTTTACAGTCAGACTGTTTTGTACTACTATACTTATAATCTAAATCAGGGGAGGTAATGTATTTGGAGACCTTCCGTTGTGCTACTCGTGCACCAACATCATCGCCGTCCAATAGATGATCTACTCCAAGCGGTTTTGCTGCGCCCCATGCAGCATTTGCTGCGCCACCAACTATCGGGACATTACGTCCAAACCATCCGCCAGTTTTCTTCAAAACAGATTTGGCGCCTGCTGAGAACACGTTCTCAAGATAGTCACAAGTATCGTCCCTACCTACCCACACCAAATCTTTACCCGTAAAGTGTACTAACGCAATTGTTTTCTCAGGTGATGCTGCGGGATTAATACTTGCTTTCCAGTCATCTATCGGAATGTCATACTCAATCTGAGTCTCTTCAGGAGCTGCAGCTACACCGTCCATAGTAAGTGCAATATTCTTAGCAACATAACCAGGTGCACGATTACCTAAACTTGACGCAAGTTCAGGTATCATAATAATTACAAAAGCAGATGCAAGTAAAACGGCTAGTAGTATAATTACCTCTAAGAGTGATTTCATTTTACTGTGTACCTAATGAGAACCAAACAACTGCTGCCATTACACCTAACAATAATACTGCCGTAATTACAAGACTTTTTATCGTCATAACAGCATCCTCAGATCCCATCGAGATTCCTCGTTTATTCATATCATGTATTATACATGACTTAGATATAAGATCTTCGGATCATTAACAATAAACAAAAGTATATCCTTTGTACATGGCCTTGTCAATTAAAACAGCTTGACTATCATATGGATCACAGTCATCATGCCAATAGTTAATCATATACCAATCATCATTCTGTTCATCAGTACCTGAAACACTTCGTTCTAACGACGTAGTATACATATGTATATCATCTAACTCGCGACTCCCGATAATCAACATATCATGTACTAGATGATCGTCAGAGTAAAAAGATTCGGTGTACTCTACAGTCTGCATCAGATCCGCATATGTTATTGGTATATCTGAGTCATACTCAAATGAAAAACATGGTTGATACAGATCAACTACATCCCCAAGATCTGCGTCCTTGTTAATATATATACATCTCTCAATCATCTGAGTTATCTGTAGACTAAGATATCTCTTTGCAACAAGTGTGTGTTCCACACTCTCTATTTTGTCATTATCATGCTCATCGCAGAAACTTTCATACTGGCAATGCTTCTTAACATACGCTTCATCAGATATTCCTTCGTCTGTTGCAAGAAGAGTAACGCACGCCTCTCTCGAAGGTTCTCCAATACAGTTTGTTCCTAAGAATGGACAGGAAGACACATCATAATCAATAAAGCCACCACAGGATATATCTTCTGCAGAGACTGTCTGTGTCTCTTTATAATGATTAGCAAATATCTCTAAAGACTGCCCCCGCTTATTAAGAAACCCCTCTGCTAACTCAATATGTTGTATTGCGCCGAGGTTAGCTTTAGCAGACTCATCCTTCCATACATCAACTAGATTCCCAAAGTTTCCGAAATAGATGTAAAGAAAAAGTGCGAAGACTAATGCTGATATCAATAATGCACCCAAAACAGCAGATACTCCTTTTCTAGTCATTCTGAAACCAACCCGAGCTCATTCAATGAGCCAAATAGAATATTATCTGCAGCAACAATGCTTCCCTCAGTCATATATATGTAGATACCATAGATAATAAGAAGACTGACTATCATAACAACTAACATCAAAAGAATGCTCATTGGCGATAGATTGAATTGACCTCGCATAGTTTACAAGGCAGGCTCTGGTAATAAAAGTTTCGAAGCACCTGCTGCGCCAGTTGGCGATGCGAAAGTCTCCCCTTCATCTTCTGTTTCGTCGCCTTCATTCATTAACTCTTCGGCGTCTAGATCGGTTAATCCGATTGCGTCGTCAAATGATCCGCGGATATCATCTCCAAAGTCAAAGAACATTCCAAGCAAAAAGACCATTACAACGAGTGCCATAATTACTCCGATGACAATCCAAAACCACTCTGCAGCTCCTTTTTTTGATCTCATATCAACTCACAGTCTTCATCAATTGCATCACACTTACTCTCATCACAACCATTAGTGCAAAAAGCAGTATTACTTCGAATTGCACAGAGTCTATCACATTCCAACTGTGCGATTTCGTTATCATTTAATCCTGCGCTATCCTTGATCTCTTCAGTCTGTCTAAATGTCTCACCCAAACTTGGGAACACCCAGACTAGAATCATTATCAAAATTGCTAAAGCAATAATCGCGACAACGATCGTCGAAAAAGCTAGTTCTCCTTTTTTCATATATATGTAATTAAATAGAAATATAAAAACCTTGTGCGAATTGTTTTACAATAAAGTTATTGTGTCCAATCGCACAGTTGGTTGTCTCCAGAGTCAAGTAAATCTAGACAATCGTTATGATCTAATCCTGCACATTCAGTAGGGCCGGTACATGTAATTGGTGCGCATCCGTTGCCACAATCTGATGGCGCACACTCCCATAACTCACCATATACATCTTGCTCAGAAACATAACATGCTTGACCGACAGGGTCTTCCCAACAATGTATCTGTTCACCTTCAATCACGAATGTCTGCTGACAGTAATCTTCATTCTCCCATGCAGCTGCATCCTTTATCTGAACAGCGTCGTTACATAACTTCTCACACTTTGCTTCAGCCAGATCAATATCTGCTTCAGTACCAGAATCACCTGCTTCAAAGATCTTTGACAGAGATGTTCCAAGTCCACCCACTGTGAACGCAATAATGATAATAAGAACGAGTGCTGCGATAATTGCAATCACGATGAAATTAAGACTTATACCTTGTGCCTTCTTTGATTCCATAGAAGTGTTTAGTCGAGCAAATATATAATGATATCGGTTAAAATCGATATCGGGGTTGAAAATTCTTGCACATTTTTATATTTTCAATAAACGTTATGTTACATTACACACAGGCTTTATTTATGCATTTACTAGACATGCAGCTATCACTTAGAACGTCATTATATGACGTAACACATTCCGAACCTGCTGAATATCTATATTTACATATACCGGGCCTATTTGATAGACACTGAAACACACCTACACCAGGTATTTCATCAATATCATTACATTTACAATATGCAAGCTTAGCATTTTCAGTATTAGATATACAAGCAGTTGTGGATCTACATGGCTTGCCAACTTGCTCGTTAGCTAAGACGCGGTCCTCTGGAAGTAACTCATCATCGTTAGGTATTAACTCCCACGTCTGACAGTCATTATCCTTTGCAATATCATACTTATAATCAATACAACACGTTGCTTGAGCAATGTCTGAAGCACTTTGTGTGGTGATTACTCGAAGTAAAATCTCCTGCGAGTCCCTACTTTTGATTGCAAGATCCTTGCCTCTATGATCGTGACTATATACCGCACCATTCCAATATATGTCTCCAGATAGAATTGAGCAGTTGACATTTACGCCATCGCTTTCTTTAGTATCTTGCCAGCCATCATTCAGAACACTCATCTCACAATAGAAGCCAGTATCTGATCGAGTACAGAATATACTATCTTCTTCTATTACTAAGTCTGTTGGGTTAGGAACTGCGCCTAACGCACCAAGTCGCGGCACTACTAAGGACCATACGAGAATCAATCCAATAAATAAAGCTACTAAAAATACTATAACTTGAAACGATCCTTTTTTTACCATCTTCCAAAACTTATTGAGTCTGCAATTGATTCTGCACCCACAAAGTAACCTCTAACTAAGAATATTACGATAATCAACACCACCAATACTAATATGAACTTAACGAAAAAAGATGGGAGGAAAGTATATGCTTTTTTATCCATATCTGTCTAGAACACTACTAAAATATAATGTTTTGGTCTTAACCCAAGATTCCAGGCAATACTTCTACATCCTGTACTAGATTCATACCTATCTTTTTCGACATCGCATATAGTAGGATGAACAAAACTAAGAAAGCGATTAGTGTCACTGCAAACTTCATGGTTATTCCTCGTTTCACTATATTCCTCCGAAACTATAAAGGAGCATTAGCGTAAAGAAGATAGCTAGTGCACCATATGCTAAGTATACGAACGTTCTTACAGATAGTTCTGGCATTATAATCGACCACCGACACCCTGCGTGAGCATTACGAAGATCATACTCATTACAAGTGTTATAACAATATAAACAGTTGTACTCATAAATAGGTTTCTCTGCATGACATTGCTACGTTCAACTCGCTGAGATCCATGTAGTATTCCTGAAAGCATGTAGGACATAACAAGTGTGACTTGTATAAGGTATATACCAACAACAAGCTGGAAGACCCAAGAAGGTATAAGATGCTCTAACTGAAAGATATCCATCAGAGTCGATCCAAATCCAAGCTGTTGATTAGAACCCCCCACTGAACTTATATCTGCCAATCTATCTGAAAGACTTATCAATATGTTTGTTGTCAGGACGGCCATTGCAACGACGATTCCCGAGATCATTGGTATGAATATCTTAACCTCTGAACGCAAAGATGCGATTGTTTCAGCTAGCAGGTCTTTAAGTCGCTCATTAACGTTTCGAATAGAGGTCATGTATCGAGATATCGTAATCAACGAGAAAGCGACGATCTTAGATCCTTTTTTAGATCCTTCTACAATAATATTCATGACGCTTCGGATCATCGCTGAGTTAATCTCTACTAATGCACCGGTATGTGGATCAAAAATAGCTTGCTTAAGACCCATGTTACCTTGAACAAGATTAAGTTGTATTTTATTAAACAGAGCTGCAATTGGTGACTTTGGCATAGATTCCGCCACACGTCTAAATGCACTTTCAATCGGTATGCCTTCTTCTAACCGATTACCTAACTGAAATACGCTATTTGAAAACTCCGTATCTAACTTATTTAGTTGCTTCTGTCGTGGAATGAGATCTTTAACACGTAGGTAATAATACGTAGCGAGTCCAAAACCAAGTCCGCCAATAATCAATAGACTCATACCCAGAGTCAATAAACTATTTGCTACGAGATTAAGTGTGTCTGGATCTGAATACATGTTTGAGAAATGCATAATCGGTCCAATAAAGAACAACAACGCTACAACTACGGCTGCTAGTTTAGGACTAATCGATATGTACCGCTTTCCGATACGTATCTTCGTGCGGTAATTCTTATAGTTATAGAAATCATAGATATCGTTTGTGTTAACTCCGGCAGGTCGTGTATCCAACGTATGCTTAGCTAATAAAAAGACTGAAATTGGAAGTAATACATTATACAAGAAAACTATTTTCCAGATACTAACCTGATCGCCCATAAAAGATACGATCAAAGGTAGCATGACTAAACCCATAACTGGCAGAATGATTCCCAGCATATGTACTGCTTGTACAGGATTCTGCGTATCGTGCGCATACTTCATCATACTTCGCTCTGTGCTATCTAATATCGTATTCACGGTTCGCTCAAGTATTTCGTGACGACGTGTTGCTGTATTAACATAAAGTGACGATTCTAACATATGCACTGCCTCTGCGAAACCGGGATTCCAGCTCTCCCATGTTTTAACATAGCTTTCAAGAGATTCGCCAATGGTTGCATACTTACCTGATTCAACCAACCAGAGTACTCGAATAAAATCCAAGGAGAGTGGTGGTGGAAGATTTCTTGCCGCAAAGTAAACAGCCTGTTCAAGATTTGAGGTGTGTTCCATGTAGATAACCATGTACAAAACTGCGGAAACTAATTGGTCTGATGCTTTTGCTCGCCAGCTCTTGAACATTAATGAAGGTGCTTTGGATAACATGTACATCACAACTACTGACGATATCATGCCCCCAATGAGAACCATAAAGTTCAACGTTAACGCGAACGCGATTATAGAAAGTAAGACCATTACGATTGCAGATAGATATGACAAAGACATTACATTCTGCGGGCTTATATTAAGATGAAGCAACTTCAGGTAAGGATTTAGACGATCAAAATCCTTCTGACTTATGTGCACATGAAGCAAATTGCCTGCTTTTCTACAGGCTCGAGCATATCTTTGTTTACCTGAACCATCTTGGTCTTTGATAAACTGGCGATATTCAGTAGAATAACTCTGATCTGGAATGATCTCTTGCTTACCATCTAGCTCTTTGTCTAACTCGCGCCTATACTTATCGAGATCAACCATATTATATTCTTAATCATACAGAATTAATATATCTTGCTGTCTATATAGATACTGGGCTTTAGAATATCTTAAATAATTAACCTTCATACCATAAACATGAATGACGATACACCTACTGAAGCTGAAAACCCTTATGCTAACATAACTCAGATGCTAGCTACTGCTAACAGACAGGCTAGAGACATCCGCGCACTTAGCGAGATCAATGATACCCTTGCGTGGCTATCTAAACATCTATGTCGCGGCCAATTAGATTATCGACTTCCGTTTTTCCATCAGATATTACGCGATGACGCTCAAGGCGAGTGGAACGGTTTCCACGAGAAAAGTGGTGGTAAGGAATGGAGTTCAGACGATGACTTTAGAATGATGACTCGTGATCATGCACAAGATCCCGATCCAGAGAATTGGAGAAACTCCTGGACCTGTCCACATTTGCAGTTGATAGTTAGTGAACATGAAGATTTCTTAGAACTTCAGAGAAGAATAGCGGCGATTCCCGGTATGGAGCAAGTACGATCTATGGCGGATCATCCAGAGATGGAGTATCACTATGATCGAGAACTAGGTAGAAAAAATGAATTTAATGAAGTTGATAGAAAGTTCAGCGTATCAATCCATGAGATCTATTAATTATTCTACACTCACAACCTTCTGTTTAAACCAGGCTAGCCATTCTGAATAGATCATCTTTGTATCGTCACCCAGATCTTCCATAATCTTGTGTAATTCATCATTTGCTGCTACCACAAAGTCAGATTCCAACAACGCAGGCTTTTTCTCTTTTACTGAAGTATCTATGATTGTCTGTGTAACCTTTGCCCGAAGCTCGATGCTTTGCCATATTGCATTGAAGTCTCCCGACCATGTACGAACTCGCGATGCAATCGATTTAAGAATCTCACTCTCGCCCTGAATCAACGCGTCTGTTGGCTCCAACTGATCTGTCTTTGGATTATATACCATAAGATCTACAAAGCCGTTCTCCTTCATAGGGTCTTCTTGCCAGTTCTTTCTAACTTCGGTTATCTGTACAACGCGACGCTGGCTCTTTAGTCCTGCTGCAGACTTAACTGGGTTGCATACAACAATGATGTCTGTTGCTTTGAAACTGGTTGGTGGAACTTTAAGATCATTAACAACTCGATCAAAGACACCATATGGCGAGTCTCCGTGTATTGTTCCTGCAACTACGTTTGCTAGCGCACCTACTCGCATTGCTTCGTACAACGCCAACGCCTCAGTACTTCGAACCTCACCAACAATCAAACTAGAATCGCCCATTCTCAAACTCGTACGAATACCTTCTGCAGCATCAATCTCTTGGTCTCCACCAGTTATCACCGATTTAACCTTAAGTGACTGTATATCATAGCTAAGCCGCTTTAGTTCATCGACAGGGAGTTCGAGTGTATCTTCTACAGTAATTATCCGAATTGAACGAAGAATCTGTATCATAAGTGAGGATAGCAAACTTGTCTTTCCTGCTGATCGAGTACCTGCGATAAGTAGAGTTCTACCGCCATCTATAAAGAAACTCAAAAGGCCTGCGGCTAACGGAGTAAGCATCTTATTCTGAACAAAAAGTGGCAAAGTCCACGGTTTATCTCTATGACGTCTAAATGTGAATGCTAAGCCGCTTGGACTCAGCGGGCCTTGTATTACAACAACTCTTGAACGTGATCCTGGAACCAACAACTCTGTATCTAAAACAGGGTTAGATTCATCTAACGGTCTACCTGACATCAATCGAAACTTAGTTGCCCAACTATCAACATCCCGGGGAGTAATTGTTATGTTAGTCAAACATTCACCGTAATCTGCATGTATCACAGTCAGTTGGTTCATGGAAACTGGTGAGTTAATGGACAGATCCTGAATCTTATGATCCTTCAGTATTAGTTCAATCACACCGAAACCAACTGTATAACGCACTAAGATATCTGAAAGTAAGTCTATTTTCTCTGCAGCTACATCAACGCCTCTCGACTTAAACAGATCTGCAAGCAGGTCTCGACTGACTTTCTTAAAAATCTCGCGTGTATGTTTTGGATCGACAAACTCTGCTTGAGTAGGTTTATGTGCTGCGAGTGTCTCTCTTGCCTGTCCGAGTACGATGTACTCATCTTCTAATAAATCGTATTCTGCAGGTAATATATGATATATTGGTCTGATTTCATCGTCTTTCCTAAACATTGTAACTTTAGCTCCCTCAAGAGTATACGCAGTTAGCTCTTTCGCAGCAACGGGAAATGATTTAGCTACTTTTGTATATAGGAAATCTGGTTTAATTGCTGGATGAAATATTTTACGATACAAATCTCGTGTTTCAGGATCGTATTCCTTAAGAAATGGCATCGCTTGCTTTATGATTTGGAGCTTAGTCATTCGTGCAAAGATCTTCTCAAGTAACTTAACAAAGGCTTCGTTAGTGGTTCCGCAACCATGACACTTAGTTTTTACAGCTTTTTCTTTTTGAATACGCTCAATAAGATGCAGATACGCACCAAGTGGGTCCTCACGCAATTCAGACATGACCAGTATGTTTGTAAAATTCTGCCATGCTGGCAAGCAGACAGAACAACGATTCATTGAGCTCAAATCTAGAATCCGATCACGCTCAATAAGATCTTTTATCAAAGAAGCTAACTCAGATAAAGCATCAGCTTGAGCACCGTCGTACACAAAGTCTTCTCGCTGTTTGAATACAATACGTGTAACTGATCCAACATCTAAAAGCATGTTAATTGTTTGAGACATACAGAAAGGTTTATCTTCAATACTTGGCACAATCGCATAACCTTCATAGTTTATGAACAGTGTTCGCTGACTAGCGTCAGTAATTACCTTATAATTCTTAACTGGTTTCGTTGAAGTTACCATTGTCAGGGACTACGCAAGTTTTATAGATATATAGATGTAAAGATATATAGTTTTTGGAGTAATATGAAAACAAATCCAAGCCCAGACCCTGGAGTTATCGCTGGTGCACTATCACAGATGGACCGAAAGCTTCGGTTAATTGAAGAAAAGATGGACAACCTTCATAATCACCTTGATCTAGTTGAGAATAACCTTCTAGAAACCAACAACGTAATTGCTAAACAAAAAGATGAGTTAACTCGAACTGCGCGCGAGTTGAGAAAACAGATGCAGACAGACCTAGAACAGTTCGAGAAGTTTGCGGACCAGATGAATAGCTTAGCAAGTAAAGATAGCGTAAAGGTTATTGAGAAATATATTGATATACTTGATCCGCTTAAAATGTTAGATAAAGAAGACGTTGAAGAGATAGTTGCGGAGAAACTTAAAGCCAAGTCAGATTAAGGGAAAAGTTATATATATAGTTAATAATATATATTAAAGAATACACAATGGCACTACTTGATTTTCTTAAAAAGAACAAAGGCACTGAGCCTGAGATCCCATCAGCACCTGAATTCAACACACAAGATGATTTTTTCCCACCACCTCCCGGTATGGATGGTGGTATTACGCAGATGAAACCAAACGTACCAATGGGTTTACAATTCGGCCAGATGCCTACCGATCCTGGTATGGGCGGTCCTCCTCCGCAGATGCCTGCTCCGCCTGTCTTAACTCCACAGGCGCCACCAATGGCAAACCCTGCTGCTCCAACGTTTCCAGGTGCAGCACAGCCACAGGTAGATAAGTTTAATCCAAACACTGCCAATTTTGGTCCTCCTCCGCAGATGCCTGCTCCGCAAGCAGCGCCAGCAGCAGTTCCTGTACAAAATCTGCCGCTACCAATCGTTCACAAGATGGCACTTCCACTACCCACTGATATGCCCGTACCACCTGCACCACCGGCATCAATAATGAAGATGGATGAGCCACCTGCACCACCAAAAGAGAACTCTAACTCTGTTACACTTATGACTGACGATATCGAACAGATTACTGAATCAATAATTGATGAAAAACTTAGTAAACTCAACGATCAGATTGCTAAACTTGATAAGTGGAAGGCTTCGCTCAACACAGAGGTCGCAGATCTAACAAAGAATCTTGATGAGATCGAGAAAAGAGTTGACCAGACTCAAAAAGCTATCATGACGAAGGTTTCTGATTATCAAAAGAGCATTAATAGTGTTGATTCTGAAATCAAAGCAATGTCTAAAGTTTTCAGCAAGATTATGCCTACGTTCACAGATAATGTTAAGAAACTATCAAAGATGGTTGACAAAGAAAAGAAAGCGCGTGGACGAACTAAAAAAGATTAATCTTAACCTTCTTCTTTTACTATCATAATCATCCAGGTAGCAGTAGCAAAAACTATCAGCAATACAAACATTCCCATAATTGTTGGGTGGAAAATCGTGTTTCTCAAGAATTCCTGATCAGTAGCTCCACTAGATCCACCACTATCGCTTTGAGGAACAATTGTAACCGGACCTTCGTCAGTCTCAGTTATGATTGAAGTAGCCTGCTTTGTCTCACCTGTTTGAAGGTTACTTTTGAATGAAAGTTGATCTGTATCTGTAGTCTGTCCTGGCGATGTTGCATCAAAACTTGAGCTAGTGAATACAAAGATTCCGAGTAGTATCAGACCAATAATAGTACCATATACTGCTGGGTGTTCAAAAGATTCTTTCATAGAGTCCTCTTTTACGCCCATGAAATTAAATAAGATCAAAACTAGCACAATTATCATAAATAACGCAAATAGATATGGAATAACTAACTGTATAAAATTAAGTACGGGCATCATCTGTAATGAAATAAATGCTATTGTGAACGCAACTACTCCATTAATTGTCTTGTCATCGCCAAACGGTTGGGTTTTGAGCAACATTCCATAGGTTACTGCAAAAATAAATATGAAAGGTATAAGCACTGCAAAGATACCCAGATCCTTCATGAATGAAACGCTATCTAGTAATGATACCATTGTATATTATTAATTAGGTCTGCCTGGCACGACAGGTGCTGCGGGCTGTCTTGGTTGATTGCCAGCATTGGTGTTAGTTATGAATCGATAGATGAGGTAAAATAATGCTATCGTCAATGCTCCTCCAATTATACCACTATACTGTTCATCAGTCAAGAAACTATCTGTTACATCTCTTGCTGAACTACCACCCTGACCTGGGCCCGGTTGATCATAAAAACCTGTAGCATAATCATGCACAATTGGAATCTCAACATCTTCCATTGCCATATCGATAACTCCTAAAAAGATTAGGATCAGTATAACCACTGTGATTCGCATTCCCCAGCTTATATTTGCATAGTCAAATCCTCTGGCCTCAAAACCCGCCATACCAAGTATTACAAGCATGAAAAACATTACAGTTAACAGCATCATTGAGCTAGGTATCAGCTCATTCATCATCTTGATAACATCTGTTGATGCGAGCACGAATAAAGATCCAGAAAGGGCAAGGATTCCGTAAATTGTAGATATCTGCGTTCCACCTGCTGTAGCCTGACTGGGATCTCCAAAGATCTTAGTCTTAAGTAAGATTCCATAAAAAAGCGTGAACATAAAGATCGCGGGTACAACTACATCAAATATGCCAAAATCTTTGAAAAAAGATATCGTATCAAGCAGAGGACTAGTTGTAGCGTTCACCATGCTAATCTATATTCTGTAGTTCAATATAAAGTTTTTGCACTCGATTTTAGAATTACTACTTAAGATCACCATATGCGTCAGTAACATCGCCGCCAGGATACCCACCAGTATATCTAGCAGCTAGATCATTTACTTCCTTAATTCCAGCATGATTGATCTGCTTCGCCTCAACAACTTCCTCTTTCTTCAGCTTAATATCGCCCCTAAACTCCAGGCTTAGTTCTTTTGCAAGAGCAATAACCTGTGTCTCTTGCGTCATTACAGTTCTTAATCTAACAACAATGGCTGCTACGTCTTGCATATACCCTTTAGTCTTACGTACGTCAAACTTAAACCCTTTTCTTAATGCGCCAAGTTCGTTAAGCGCACGAACGCAAAATCCTCTAACCTCTTGCGCATGTTGTGCTATACGAATCGTTTCCTCTGGATGATGTTGATTATTGTTAAAATCTGCCTTTAACATTGCAATATCAGTAACTTCAACACCATACACAATCTTATAGATTCGCCTAAAATCAATAAATACCTTTTCTAACCGTCCAATGAATATACCTGCACGAGAATTTGGATAACGAGACTCTTTCTTCTCGAGGTCTAGCTTAGCTTTTTGAAATAATGCTCCGATTTGCTTCATCTCTAAAACCACTCTTTCGTCTTCATTTATTATCTTTTTTTCTATCTTATCAATTACTTTCTCGGTTTTCCCTTGAGTCTTACGCTCTTTCTGAAGTACTTCTGCTTTCTTTTCGTTAATCTCTGTATTTGTCAAGTCTTGTTGTACATCAGTACTTACTGCTGTTTGAAGTTGATTAACATTAATATTCATGGCTGCCTCTCTGCCCGTCATTCCTTTGATTGCAGCAAGTAATGCTAGTGTCTCGTTAAGTGAACTCTTACTAACTTCATACTTATTAGGTGCATTTGTTGTGATTACCTGCTCTGTATGAGCAACCTCTTGTGTTCCTCTTTCTAACCGTTGAATTTCAGATCGATGTGCTAATAATATCTGCTTCTGCTCGTTTTGTGCCTTTTGCAGCTCCTGAATATCTCTAACCAAAACCGCACGTTTTTCTCCTCGCGCATCTTCAAGTTCAACTCGCATCTTCGAAATCTCTTGCTTAGTCACAGTGATCTGCTTTTCTAAATTAATTATGTCTTGTTCTTTGAGCTTACGATTACGTAACATAACCTCTCGAAGTTTCTCTATATCTGTCTTTAACTCTAAATCTTGCTCTTTTTGAACTGGTTCAGATATCTGTCCACTTTTTACACGTTCTTCAAGCGCATTAATTTTGTTTCGGATTACCTCCAGCATCTTCTCTTCTTCAGTTGTCATAACAGACTCACCTCGAAGTCGACGGTAAAGATTTCGTGCAAGTCCTCGCTCCTTTCGAGAATCCCATAACTCTTGCTGTTCTAATCCTGCAGCTCTCCCGAGATAGTTACTGAAACCCTTTCCGCCGCCGCCACCCAGAGATAACCCTCCTCCGAGTATGATTCCAAAAATACCTAGGCCAATAAGAGCACCTTTAAGGATGCCGACTATCGCAAAATCAGATGCGACTGAAGATCCAAGCATTGCTCCTTGCTCCATCCAAAGCATCATTAAACCCATGACTAAACTAAAAATACCGCCCGCAAGTAACTTAGACGGGTAACCTGCCTCTTTCCGTGACAAAAATATATTACCTATAATGAGTGCTAAGAATAGCGCTATTAAGAAATAAATAAACAATATGATCGTATCTTTAATCTGCCAAACAGTAACTATTGATCCAAGTACTGCGATAATATTGGCGGTACGTTCCCAATCTTTGCTTCCAAATCGTTCTCCACGATTAGCCGAGTTGATAATTACAAACAGAATGGAGTAAAGTATACCAAACGCAGCTATTAACTGCATCATCTCAATACCAATACTGTCCATAGTCACCGTCGTAATCTTCCATGGGTCGAGTCCAACATTACTATAGTCCCAAGAAGACGCAGCGCCAGTTATTACTGCGCCATTTGCGTATTGACCTGCGAAAAATGCTCCAAGCATTAGAAGCATCGTTAGAATAAAGACTGTTCGCTCGACACGAGGTTCCATATGAATATATACAATAGGATATTTATATATGTTATGCCAAATTAAAACTTCAACAGTGGTTTAGTGATCTTTAAGACTTGCTTATAGCGTCGTTCGAAACGCTTTGCTTGCTTCTTATCTTTAATGTAACCGTTTTTTATTACATACTCACGCAGAAGATTTATACGATGCTTTAGCAATTCTATCTCTTTTTTCAGTCGCTCTGCCTGTATCTGTGCTAACTCAACCACATCTCTAACATCTGTACTCATAAGGTTTGACGATGCACGTAATTGTTTCTGAAGTATCTGCGAATTCTTACGTTTGTCTTTTAGTTCACGAATGGCTTTTTGATGTAAAGACTTATGTTCACGTAAAAGCTGAACACGCATAACATAATTTTTCACGTCTTCCTGAGTTTGTGCAAACTCCTTATCAATACTATCGATCTTATCCCAATTCGTAAAAAGATGCTCAACAATACGTTCAGTGTGTCTCAGTTGATGTATAAAATTACCTTGAATCTGATGGTGAATAAGTTCTGGCAACTTTTGGTCTGCTAGCATAAGCTTCTTATGATACATTCTCCATCTAAGTTTAGTGAATCGCTTCATTTTCATAATCTGCCAGCTTTCCTGGAACGATCAGGCAGGCAGGTGCTCCAAATCGTTTAGTCATTAACTGTTTTGATGTTCCGGTTTTAATAAGTTCTTGGGGAGTCCCAAGTTGAGAGCATGCAATACAGAACGTCTTCTCAGTAAATAACTTTGACTTGCGCTTTTTTGCTATAGTGCGTAAAACATCTATTGCCTGTTTTATGCTCATAAACTTATTCAGTTCAGGACTAAGATCTAAAAGGAACAATGTATGTGCACCAATCTTTTGGTTTTGTTCTAAGATATCGAAGAAGCTTTCTGGCCGGAAGTGCTTTTGCCAAAATGGAATCGATGCAGTTTTTCCAAACTTGTACAGTGACAGGCCAGTTCTTGCTACAGCGGTAAGCACTGAAGGTGCATGCATAATCTCGATTTTTATCTTAAGCTTTTTTGTCTGTTGCAAGATCTCCACATGCGTGGTAGCAGATAACGGATCTCCGTAAACTAGAAGTGCTACATTACGCGTCTTTGCTCTAGCTAAGAAAGGTTTAACAATCTCTACACGATCCCGATCTAAAATCTGAACTTTCTTTTTCAGCAAACCTTCAAGTTGCTTAATTGAAAAATTTGCTGCAGAGGTATAGTTCTCTAAATAGACTTCAGAACATTTTTTCAGTGTGTCTAAGGACTTTACAGATATATCTTTAAAATCAAGTCCTAATCCGATTAAGTATAACATTTTTAAATGTATAGCTCCGATTATATAAATGGTTTCTTGTCTAAAAACTAAGAAGCAGAACACTCAGGCAGCCAAGAGCTTCTTGGTGACGAAAGGTTGGTTAGATACATCTTACTGCATGGGTAAATCTGGTAAGTATGTTCTACTCGCAATCACAGACAAGGCGGATACGAAAGCGATTCTCGCCAAGTTTATGGGGAGCATTGAACAAAGAAACATACTAAAAGTAAAACTAGAGACGCGCACCATCAAAGATGCACTAAGCAACGTGATTCCTGCAGAAGAACTAGATAAGATTAATCGAGGGTTTGAGGCTATTGGAGACATTGCAGTTATTGAGATTCCCGAGGGGTTATCTAAACTCGAGGTCAACATTGCTTGGGCACTTAAACGTATTCATAAACATATCAAAGTTGTTGCTAAGAAAGATAAAAAGACTTCGGGAAAGTATCGGATTCGAAAAGTTAAGGTACTCGTAGGTGACATGCGAACTGAGACTGTACATAAAGAGTCTGGTGCTAGATTAAAGCTTGACCTGAATAAAGTATACTTCTCACCTAAACTCGGTTCTGAACGTTTGCGAATCTTAAGGCAGGTTAAACCTAAAGAAAACATTCTGAATATGTTTGCAGGAGTCGGTCCTTATCCGATTGTTTTTGCAAAGAACAAAAAAGACATAACTCAGACCGCTATTGAGTTGAATCCTGCTGCAGTCAGATACTTTAAGCAAAACTTAAAACTAAACAAGTTAGAGAAACGAATCACGCTAATCAAAGGTGACGCTAAGGTTGAGGTTCCAAAGCTAAAGCAAAAGTTCGATCGGATCATCATGGTCCTTCCAGAGAAGGCGCACGAGTTCTTACCGCACGCATTAAAGGTTGCGAACAAAGGTGCCATGATTCATATATATCAGTTTGAGGCAAGAGACGATGCAGATAGACGTGCTCAAGAACTTAAGAAAATGACAGGTGCAAAGGCAGTTAAACCTGTCCGTGCAGGTGGTTTCTCTCCGAAGATTGACAGATTCTGTTTTGACATTCAACTACCATAACTTTTATAAACCGAAGACTTGACTCATTATCATGTTAGCAGGCGATTATCCCTGGACAATGTAAGAATGTCGTGCTAGCAGATTCTATCTTTTACTTAGGTGATTATCCGTGGTAGAGATAGTTATCAAAATAGGGGTCATAGCATAATCCGGCAGTGTGGTCGGCTCCAGAAGACTTTCTCCCAAAAGGAAAAAGTTTACGAGAGAGACCGATTGATGGGGGTTCGAATCCCTCTGACCCCATTTTTAGAGGTAATAAAATGACAGCTAGTGAAAACAAAAACAATAGTGAAGCTCAAGATCGGAGCATGGAAATAAGTGATCGGCCCTGGTGCTAAAAGACCACCCTACTTTAACCAAGTTATAAACGCACTAAAAGCGCAGGAACCAATCTACATAGGTACTACACGAATGCCTGAAAGTATAGACGAAAAGGTACGTGAAGAACTGATCTGTCTACTTGAAGAAGATACAACTTTACTCGCAAAACCAGACAAAGACCCGCTAGCTGTTTTCGGATGGGACTTATTCGTACCTTAATCCAAAATGTTAATAAGAATTAAAGAGGTAAATTAAAATGACTGAAAAGAAAAATGTAATAACGGCATTTGGTATGTCGGATATAAAAGATTATGATAAGTTAATCAAGGAATTCGGAGTATCTCCGATGACATCGTTAGTTAGATACATGCCAGATCCTATAGCGGTGTATCGTAGAGGTATCGTCTTTGCGCATCGTGACTTTGATATGATTATCGATGCTATGGAAAAGCAGATTCCTTTTGTAGTTATGACTGGGATCAAGCCGTCAAACTTCTTTCACTTTGGATCGAAGATAGTTGTTGATCAACTAGCATATCTTCAGAAACATGGTGGAAAAGTCGTATTTGCTGTTGCAGATGTTGAAAGCTTAGCAGATAATGAAATGCCCTTAAAAGAAGCAGATGCTATTGCACGGGATAACATTATGGACTGTATTGCGTTAGGTCTCGATCCTAAGAAGACTGAATTCTACAGACAGAGCGAAGACTTGACAGTATTACGTGCTGCGCAAGTGTTTGCAAGTAATGTTACTAACAACATGCTTAAGGCAATATATGGTCTGCATGAACTCAAGATATACAACGCTGCGCTAGTGCAGATGGGGGACATACTAAAACCTCAGCTAGAAAACGGTAAGGTTCGAACAGTTGTTCCCGTTGGCTTTGACCAAGATCCACACATACGATTGGTTCGAGACATAGCTAAAAAACATAAACTCGTACCTCCTGCAGGAACATATAATAAATTTATGGGCTCGCTTACCGGTTCGGCTAAGATGAGTAAACGTGAACCCGAAGGTCTGATATTCTTAAACGAAAGCGCTGAACTTGCCTGTCGTAAGATCAAGAAAAAAGCGTTCACAGGTGGTAGAAACACGCCTGAAGAACAAAGGCAGCTAGGTGGCCAGCCAGATATATGTAAAGTTTATGAGTTGTACAAGTTTGGTTTGATTGAAGATGACAAAGAGCTAACTGAACTCTACAAACGCTGTGCAGGTGGTAAGCTGATGTGTGGTGATTGTAAGAATCTTGCTTGTAAAAAGATGACTGCGTTCCTAAACCAACATCATAAGAAACGTAAGCAAGCCGCACTAAGTGTCAATAGAATTCTCAAAACTAAAGCCTAGCTTTTATTTTTTTAAGTTCGTTAAACCGTGCTGCATCTTCAGGATCTCGCGGTACGGCACCTTTAGGACGTATCAAATTTCGGTAATCAATTGGTTTTATAGCAGTTCTATAATCAATTGGTTTTATCCTTATTCGAGGTGAAACTTGCTGTTTTTCTCTTTCTACTCTTTCAAGTATATCTTGCTTGCGCTCAGCAATTGCTTCGATCTCTCGGTCAGACACCCAATCATACCATTTTCCTCGCTCATCCTGGATCAACTTTAGTTTATTAGCATACCACAACGTATCTAACGGAATACCTAATTGCTCTTCCACGTCAATTAGAGCTAATAGGCCTTCAGCAAGCTGTTGAAATGATTCTGCACGAGGTGCAATTTCACTAGAAAAATAATCACTTGCTTGCTCCTCGCTAAAGAATTCTGCGTTTTTGTCTAACCCAACTCGGATCGAACGCAAATTAATCATATTACTTGCTACATTCAAAACTTATAACATTTTATACGGCAAGATTTATATTGTTCTAGAGGTATATACAGTATGCTATGGTTATTCTTTCTGCTGATGTTTATAATCGCTATATTGGAGTTCTTAGACGAAATCACAACACAGGTTGATCTTAAGCGATTTGGCATCGACGCGGAGAGCAACAAAATCATCCGAATATTAGAGGAAAAAGAAGGTGAAAAGGGTGTCTTCCTGTACAAGTTGCTATCAATCATAGGATTTGGTGTTATTGGATACTTCATCTACCTTATTGATCCAATCTACTTTTACGGGCTCGCAAGTATCGTCATCGCACTATACACTGGTGTTGTAATTCACAATTTTAAACTTGAAATTCAAAAGTAATTAGAAGTCAGCTAGGCTGGATTGATCTTTATTTCTTTGAGATTGAGTTAGACCCATTGCTGAATCTATTCGCTTTTCACTAAAGTTATGACGCTTGCAAAGGATCTCTTTAACTGCCGTTACATCTAGTGGCTTCCACTCCAAAGTATAGCTGTTTGTTGTTGCAGGTTGTAAGAATATTTTTCTAACTGCTGCGAATCGAGGTAATCTGTCTTCATACTCTTGAAAACGCCCCTCTCGTGCGATCTTTATCGCGCTCTTAGGTCCAACACCTCGAATTCCGGAATTGAAATCCGTTCCAATAAGTATTGCTGCGTCAACCAAACCCTGGCGATCTAGCTTAAGTTCATTTAAAGTGTCTGCTAAGTCTATCATCTCAGGAGATATTATCTTAGTACCTCGCTTTTTCTGCGAGACCGTAAGGTTCCGTATAACTCTTGGGGATCCGAACAGAAGCGAGTCATAATCTTGCGAAACAATAGCCCAAACCTGTCCTTTCCGTGCCATATACGCTGCCTGCGCTTCAGCATCACCTAACGCCTGTATAACCGGTAAACCCATTGCAACTATCAGTTCTTTGGCTTCTTTAATCATATCTGAAGTCAGAGTTATTGCTTGTTGACCGTACTTTCTAGCAGACTCCATGTCTCCAGAAGCTAATGCGGCTTCATGTTTTACTTTTGCTGCAGCTCTAACCTCGCGCCTTGCTGCTTGTGTATCTGCTTTTAGTTCTGGAGCAGTACCGTCAAAGACAAAACAGGGTTTTGCTCCTGCTTGCATTAGCTTAACAGTTCGATAAAAGATACCGTTAAGGTGTGAGGTAATCGCTCCTTTATCGTCTTTAAGTGGTGTTCCGTCACGCTGTCGGATTGCAGATAGAAACTGAAATAGAATATTAAATGCGTCGATCGCTAGCTTCTTACCAGATAGATCCTCTAGAGAAATTGGTTCGCGTACAACTAAATCCTTGAATGGAACACCCATATTTTAACTTAGAAAACAGAGTTTAAAATTATTTGTGTATTTTAGCAAGCTTCTTTAGCCCAAAGAAAAGGTTTCCGATTAAGAGTGCCTTCTTTCCGTTTGGATAGACTAAATATCGCTGTCCATGGACATCTTCATCATGAAACTTGTTGATTACAATCTGAAATCCGCCATTTGACAATGCAGCTCTACTCTCTTTTAGTACCTTACCAACTTCAGAATTAACCTTATGATAAGTTCCGTCGCATGCTTTTGAACATAAAATAATCTTGCCAAAGTTTGTGCTCTCGTCTAGCGCCTCTTCGGGAGCAAGTTTCTCGGGTCTAAATACTTCGTTACTAATTTTAGTTAGTACGGTTGCATTTGTCATAGTGTTACTACCCTGTAAAAATGATTTATAAGTTTTTCCTATTGGAAAAACTAGGCAGCAAATCTTTGATTTGATGTAAAAAACTATCGATTAGCCAAATGCTCTACGTACATCAATTACGTCAACTGATTGAACACCAGATATCTTTACGAATTCTTTCTCCATAGGTTCTGTGTCGCCCTTGCTCTCATCACGCATAAAAATGAACTCTAACGAATTGAGCCCGAAAGCTATGGGCTTAATCTCAGAAACGTGGTACTTACTGCCATCGTTTTCTACAATCTTCTTAACCTGTGTCTCGATCTTGCCTAAGTCAATGTCAGGTGACTCTGGCATGATCTTAACTTTAACATAAACTTTTGCCATATCTAAGGTCCCTCAAAACCACACTTACACACGTATACGGTACCTAACTTTCTACATTTGCCACATCGACAAACTTCTTCCTTATTACATTCAGGACACTTGAAGCTAGTTGCACTTTTATCATTTGTTAGATTTAAATTACACGAGTTGCATCTCTTTTCCATGTCAGAAGAAACAAAAAGGCATTTAAAAGCGTTGCGCATCAAATAGCTATGCTTGAACATTACCTTATGATTCTTATTCTGGGAGGTTTTCCTATCGCAGAAGTCCGTGGCTCAATCATCTATGCTGCAGCTCTAAATATCAATCTGTGGCATGCTTTTGCAATAGGTGCAATCGGTAATATCATTGCTATACCAATTATATTTTTAGTACTTGGACGGCTTAATCTTCTAAGTCTAGCTAAGCGCCTCTTCGGAAAGAGAACCTACCTAAAGATCGAAAAACACCAACACCACATCGATCGTTGGGGTGTGCTCGCGCTTCTAATCTTTGTAGCAATACCTTTGCCATTTACAGGTGGCTGGACTGGCGCGTTTGTAGCTACTTTATTAAAAATGGACAAAAAGAAGTCGTTTTTAGTAATAGCGCTTGGTATACTCATTGCAGGTCTCATAACTATTGCAGCTGTTCAAAGCACGATTACAGGTCTAACTATTTTAAACCAATGAAAATAAAACAATCACCGCAGGACTTTATTGTCGATGAAGTATCTATTGTAAAGCCAAAAAAAACAGGTGAGTATGCATACTTCCTGCTGAAAAAAGAAAACTGGACAACTCAACGTGCGATTCAACAGGTCGCTAGAAAGCTACGTGTTTCTGCGAAACGTATTGGTTTTGCAGGTAATAAAGATCGACATGCGATTACAACCCAAGTCTGTTCTGCATGGGAGACCTCAGCTGAACGAATTGAATGGGTCATTCTCAAAGATATCAAGCTTAAAGTCCTCGGCAGAGGCGATGAACGAATCAATCTTGGTGACCTTAAAGGTAATAAGTTTAAGATTATTGTCAGGGAAGTATCTAAAAAAGAATTAGCAAACCTTGAAAAGAACTTTGATACGATCAAGAAGAACGGCTTTATGAACTTATTTGGAGAACAACGGTTTGGTAGTGCAGGTAATGGTCATTTGATCGGCAGAGCAATCATTCGCGGTAACTTGAAAGACGCTGTCAAGTTGTTTTTGACTGAGCATGGACCTAATGAAGAGGCTACTAAGTTTGGTAAATATACTCTTAGGCACTGGGGCGACTGGAAAAAAGTTGCTCAGGAATGTCCAAGGTTCCTTGGGCTTGAGATGGCGATTCTACAATGGCTAATACAATATCCAAAGGATTTTGGAGGTAGCTTAAGAAACATACCCAAGCCAACTCGACGGATATTTATCAGTGCGTATCAAAGTGATCTATGGAATAAAGAGGCAATGAAAACTAAACTGAAAACGCTAAAGATACCGCCAGTTAAGGTTGAAAGAATGCCTGAGTTAACCATGCTTGGAGCAGAAAGAGATGTTATTATTAAACCAAAGAATCTCAAGAAAACTGTTGAAGGTGACATAGTTAAGCTTAATTTTGAGCTTCCACGAGGTTGCTATGCAACCGAACTTATTAGACAGCTGTTTGATAGTCCTTAATATGTGTCTTTACCTGTCGTTCGCTTATAACTCCATTTAAAACAAGCTCTTCGTTTATAGATATACTTGGTACAGTTGTTATACCTAATTCACTGGTTAGCAAATCAATTGAATCCACATTCAAATCTATCGCTAATGGAACTAATACCATATCCGATCCTAACTCCTGTTTAAGATCAAAAAGTATGCTACTCATCGCGTTCTGCTGTATCTCTTCGACACCAGTAGGTACATCTTTGTAAAAGTACATAACTGTGACATAATTTGCGTCACATACATCTCGGATTCGTACAGCATTTAGCCAAAATTGAAACTTTAGCAAACCATACTCAACTTTATCTTGTTGTAGCTCCAGAAAAACCTTTTGCTGTGCTTCATAACGTTCAATCTCCTGTCCCCGAAGGTAAACCTTATCTGCAAACGCGAGATTGTTCTGTATAGACACGTCACATTCATTTTCAACAGGATATACTTGATAGTATTCAGTCTGTAGCTGTATATCATACCAGTCTAACTCTGTTTGTCGGTATCTATCATGTATATCATCAGATTTAGCGATATCTAGACGAATTCCTACAAAAATACCAGATATAAAAAGTATCATTGTAATTATGAACGTTATCAGAAAATAGTGCTTTCTCAACACCACGACATATCACCTCTTGCGATTCGATACATTGCTACAAGCAGTATAACTGGGAAAATCGTTACGTAAAAGGTCAGATAACAAATGATTTCTATAAATCCTAGCTTTCGAATGTTAAAGTGTCTTCGATTCTCCATTGTGTTGAGCCCGAAATATAGGTAAACTAATGACAATATAAATATTATTACACCAAAGAACATAAAGACATTGGGTAATAGAAAGGCGTCTCCAAGATTCTGCGCCATCATTGTTGGAGCAATAAACCAGTATAAAACTCGCAGTATGATTAAGAATATCGAATATACGAATATTGCAAATCCACTAAGGCTCGTTATAACAGATAACAGAAAGAAAGGCGTGACAAACTTGCCCAACATACCATATTTTGAACTAAATAGTGTATGTTTGTATTTTAGTAATGTCTGAATACCACCCATAGACCACCTTAACCGCTGTCTCCACCAAGGGTAAAACTTTTTGTGGGCGTCAACTTTTGCTCGAGATTGTAATGATAGCCGTATCTTATACCCGTGGTACATAATTCGCCAAGCAATCTCAATATCTTCAGTGATATTTTTAGGATCAAACCCACCGACTTCCTTTACAACTGCTGTTCGATACATTGCTAGTGGACCTGGAGTAACATATATGGACTCGACAGATTGCAAAAGCTTACGTACCCATACAATAATAGAATATTCAATATCTTGTAGCTTTTGTAGAAAACTATCTGCTCTACGTGCAGTGATCGCAGATGTTACTGCACCTACAGTCTGATCTTGCTGAATCATATTAGCCATATATGCCAAAGCATTTTTCTCGATGTATGAGTCTCCGTCAATTACGGCTACTAGTTCGGTTTTAACCTGTTTCAAAGCCGTATTAACTGCATTTGCCTTTCCATTATTCTGTTTACTAATAATGAGTTTAATACCCTTAATTTTCTTAAGAATACTTACAGATGTGTCTGTTGATCCATCATCAATTACCAGAATATGCAATTTATCCTTGGGATATACTGACTTCTTAATCAAACTTATCGCTTCACTCACCTCTTTAGCTTTGTTCCAAACAGGCATAATGATAGTTAGATGTGGATATTTCTTAGGGAAAGATCCTTCCATTATGGCATGTTTATTATCAAAGAATATAACTAAGAAAAGTATTGTGAAATACAAAGTTAGAAAGATAAACAACATATAGACTACATCTATCAAGATCATACTAGAAACAGGTTAAGTTGTTTTAAAGTAATTGTGGTGTTCTGTTCTACGAATTAAACTTTCACACCAATCAGATACATACCATACTTATCTGCTGTCAATATCAAGTCTTCGCCAGTGTTTCCCGAGATAATTGTGCAGTTTCCTTGCATCTTAGCAGTATCACCTTCGCCAACTGTAAAATACAGTACTGCTACCGTATCTGTAGCGTGTGTACAATCTTTCAAGGGTATTGTATCGTCGTATGTTTCATTAGGTATATCTGCAGTTATTGCAGCCGTTGGTACAACTTGATTGACGTTTACTCTGCTGATCAATCTGCTAACTTCTCCCATTGCGATCTGCACATCGTTCTTTGTCTCTTCAAAGTTCTCGATATTAGGATCAAAAGTTAGGTATACCTTCTGCGCGTTGACTATCTGCGACACTGCAGTGTCTTCGATAGTAATATGTGAGACATTACGCGGATCTGCTCTAAATGGGACAGATAGGGCATTGCCTAGTTCATCTACCGTTAGCGTAACATAGCCACCTAACGAAAGGTCTTCATAAAAATAAAATCCATTTACTTCGAAAGAACCATCGTCAATAGGATCATTACCATTTGGATCTTGTGTAGTATCATCCATATTATATACTGCTACACCTGCCAGCGAACCAAGCATAACAACTACAATAAATAAACCAAATAGACGATCGTATCTCATACTCATGAAAAACCTGGCCGATATTTAAACATTATGGTAGTGCTCACTAAGATATCAATAAAAAAGGAAAAAGTAGGGCTTAAAGCCCCATTATACGATTTAAGCTACTACTGGGTCTGGTACTACAGGGTCTGCGACCACTGGGTCAGCAGTTACTGCGGTAACTGAAGTTCCTACAACTTGTACTTCCATCTTTCCATCTAGTTCTGTCATGTACTGGTCGTATGTCTTCAGAATGTTTGCTGCATCTCTTGTGTTAGCTGCTTCCCATCCTGCGACGACTAATGCTACATTAGTTCCACCGAATGCGTTTTCTACTAACTTAATCAATGCTTTGTCAGTTGGTATTGTTGAAGAAGCTCCACATGCTGGGAAGGTTACTCCAAGTGCTTCAGCTGCTAGTGGGTTTACACATGGTCCACCGACAACAATCATTGGCTTACTTGTCTTGTCTGTAACTTCTGTGTCTAACTTAACTAAGTCTACACCTGCAATTGAGTTTACTTGTACTGATCCGCCAGTTGTTCCTACAGTTGCTGCAGTTCCCTTAACAATAATGTTTGCTCTTACAACATCATTTGGAATCTGTAATTCAACTCTGTCGCTTGTTCCAGAACTCTTTGGATCTTCAACGATTATACCGTACCGTGTCATGTGATCTTCGTCTTTTGTACTGATATCAGATGATCCCCAAGCTAGTTCCTTTACTTCATTTGCTCCAGCTACAGTTCCTAATCCTGCAAAGTCAGTGTCTGCGCTGTATAACCAGGAAATATTTAGGTCATCTGCAGCGTCCTCAATTCCAGCTCCAGCTGCATTATCGTCATTAATGTCCATAAACATGTCGTAACTTGTTGTTGAACAGTTTCCACGCATATCGATTCCAACATTAGATGTCTTTGTTGCACCATAGGTAATCTGAGCTACGTTCAAATCAGCAAAGTCGGTACAATTAAATGTTCCTGCTGATTGTATGTCGTTGTTAGTATCTTCGTAGAATACTTCACCAGTACCTGTTGATGCGTGCCAGATATATATGTGGTCAGTCTTTGTGTTTGAAGAAATGTTTCCTAAACCAGCTGCAATCAATTCGATTGTATCTTCAACTGTACTATATATGGAAATTGAATCTTCATCAGTTAGGTCTGCATGCTCATTTGAAATATCTGTGTTTGCGTCCCACTCTAAGGTTAGGTCTAAGTACTCAGTTGTTGTATAACTATCAAAACAAATTTCTGCAAAATCGTTTGGGAAGTCATAACATTCTCCAACACCTACTGGGTTGTCCTTATAATCGTTTGTGACGTAATCATTCTTTATTCCAATAGTTGGTGCTGAACTTGACTGATTTGTGTCTCCGACTGCGTTAGATGTTAATCCACCAATAACCCATTTCCAATCTGGATCTGTCTTCTTACAGTTTGGTGTTGCCCATTTTGTTGCACAGTAATCTACATATTCATCGTTGTTAGTGTATGTTTCAGATGCTTGTTCTCCAACAATAAGGGTTGCAGATCGCTCTGCTGTTGCGTCTGAGTAAAAGGTCTCGTCAACAGTAATCTCAATCTCATTTACAGTTTCAGTTCCAGATACAGTCTCTTTTGTACCACTAACATCTACAATAATGTTACATGGACTTGTTGTACATGATGCTACATTCTGTAAGGTAATTACTTTTTCATTAACAGTTACTGAATCTCCTACATTTAGGAAGTATTCATCACCAACATATGCTGTAAAACCTGTTGCTGTAACAGATACAATCTTAAGGGATTTTCCCAAAAAGTCGATCTTTACAGGGACTGTTGTTGATGCTCCTGCAATATTTATTGTCTTATCAAATAAATAGAAATACTGCATAGCTGCTTTGTTAGTTTCCATATATGCGTCAGTTAAATATTCGTCATCAGTACTTGTTAGACTTGTCTCAACAGATGGACTGTCTTGGTTCAGTAAGATTAATTCTCTAACATCGTAACTTGTACTGTTAAATGTTATTGATCCATCATATAAACTTGCAATATCGTCATCTTCTAATTCGTAGTCAACTGTGTCAGGTATACTGGAATTTGCAATTCCTTCGCTGAAGACTGCCTTTCCAGCTACTCCACCAGTAACTGTTGTTATTCCTGTTCCAGAAACTGCGCTAACAGCTTCTTGTGTAAGTCGTCCTACAATATCGGTTGCGCCTACAATATCTGCGGCGTTCGCGTTACTACCAACCACAACTAATCCACTCCACTGTCCGTCTGCGACGAACGGTGCTGGGTAATCACCTAAGTCTGTTGCTGCTACCATGCCGAATGCTGACGCACCCAACATCATTGTACCAGCTGAAATCGCTGCAACTCTCTTAATCGCGGTTTTTGCTCTTAATACAAATTTTTCTTGCATTGTTTTTTTCACCTTTTGAATATCATCTTGCAGATACTATCTGCAGTCATCGATACTCGCTTACCTATATAGAACTTAGTTCCATTTAAATACATTATGGTCGTTTAGGCGCGGCATAGTGTTTTTTTCTTCACTGACCAGTTACGACTCCGTTACAAATTTGGAACACCGCGTTAGATAAGTGGTTATCAACAAGCTTATATATTCTTACTCAGAAGTAAAAACGGGCATAATAAATATGGAATCAGACAGTACTCCTGAGGAAATTAAACCTGAAAAACTTGTCAAAGACTTAAAGATAATCACAGCTATATCTCTTGGGAAAAACCGTAACAAAGAACTCGCAAAAGTGCTGGATACTGACAAATCATTTACTTCTAAAAAAATAAAAGAGTTGGAAGAAAAAGGATTGATTAGTAAGATCGGTGAAGGAAAAGAGACGCGTTACAGGTTGAATCCATTCCATGTTATGCAATTCTTACAAAGTACGGTTGTAATCACAACTAAAAAACAAAAAGAAGCAGCTGCTTTAGCTAAGCATAATGAACAAGAAATCGTTCTTGAAGAAAATACTGAAGAGGAGGGAGATCAAAGTGAAGTATGAAATAACTATGTATAAGTTGCTAGGTATCTTTATGGTAGGATCAATAGTGTTTATGTCGATTGGTTTTTGGATGGGACATACACTTGGAGAGACAAGTAAGATAGACGACGCACAAGTTATGGTACCACCGTATTGTCATGCAAGTTTCCGTGGCAATGAGATAACTGTATCATGTACAGAGTTAGAAGATTATAGCGCGCTAGAGCTCTGCAATATGTTCTCAACGTCGCTAAAAGACAAGATCAGAGTCGTAGTAATAACGAGCGATTGAGCTTAAGCTCAATCGTTACTTATTCTGCAACTTTCTGTTTAGAATAGTGTTTTCTGCCTTTAGGGCATGTATTAATTGATTATAATTATGCAATTTTGCCAAAAGGTCGTTTAGAATCATTGTAACTGCTTGTGGATCATCTGATATTGGATCTTCTGGCTCAATGATCTCCACAGAACTTGGCATATAATCGTACAACATACCAACTAGTTGTGCAAGAGATTCTGCTAAGAACTCCATCTCTATGAAAGATGAATATATTTGATCTGAGATCTTCCTTGGCTTATGAACTGCTTGTTCGAGGATCATTATTCCTTTTTCCTTAGCGATCCGATCTGCAACAGTATTTATTGAAGTCTCTACATGCTCAGCAGGAAAACCAGCTACTTCAAAGATGGCCTTTAGTCTAATCCAACCGACACCTATCTTTTCTCGAATCGCACTCTCTTTCATCTTAATCTCGAGATTATGAAGAATACATTTAAAGTTATCGAAACTGTAAGCAACATCAGTATTGGAACGTTACTTGCTCGTTCAGACTTTGACTTGTATATAATCTGCCCTGTAACTGGCGCTTCAATCTGTGGTGCAGAAAGAACTGCGACAGCAGGTTCTTTTACGGGATCTGGCTCAGAAACAACCACGTCTTGCTTTTGTTCTTCGGGTGCCTGCTCCTCGAGATCTAGTACTTCGGTGTCTTCTAGCTTAACTGATTCAGCAGGTTCTTCAATAGAGGCTCGGCAATCACCTAATTTACCTGGAGTGGGTACTCCTGTACACCATTCTCCACCTGAAAGTTGGAGAGAGTTCCCATCGCCTTTGGCGCCTAATGTCGCGGAATACTCAACACAGACCAAGTCTTCGCCAGCATTGTTACGGATACAGAGACGTTCTCCAGTATTTGATAAAGAGAATGCGGAATCAAGAACATTGGACTCAAACGCTAAGTTCTCTGCCCGGTCTGCAAGTATAACGTAACTTCCGGATTCTAAAGTACAGAAATCGCCTTTAATATAGTGGTTTGTCTCAGCCTCAAACAGACGATGTACACATATATCCATAGATTCTCCATCGTTAAAGACCTCGATCCATTCATTACCTGCATCTGCCCCCTCTAAATCATACATAATTTCAGAGATTTGAAGTGCTGAGCTCAGTGGAATGATTAAGATCACGGTCAAGATCAAACCCAGTTTCATATGCATGATTACGGTTCAAAATATATATTTCTTGCTGTTCTAACTCTACCGGAGTAAACAAATTATTTTAAGCATGGGTTCTTTTTGATTAGCGTGATATAATGGGATTGTTCGGTAGAAAGAAAAAAGAGGAAAATTTTGATAATCTTCCATACCTTCCAAATGATGATGCGTTGCCACCTCTGCCAGCAGAGCCAAGAGGGGGCTTCATGGGAAAACGAGTGCCGCATGCACCTCCACTCCCACCAATGGCGAAGCAAGCACCTAGACCGCTGCCTCCGTTGCCAATGCCAAAGCCACCACATCGAATGGATGTAGCTTTAAGACCAAATCTTCCGCCAGCAAGGAAACCACATGATATGCCACGCCTAGAACCAAGGCTGCCAGAACTTCGAGAGCCAATACATCCTAACTTCAAGGAACCAATGCACGATAAGTTTATTCCGATTGAAGCTAAAGAGGCTCCAAAGAAGAAACCACAAGTGTTTGTTCAGCTCAAGAAGTACAAAGAGATTGTCAGCACAGTTAACAAAATGGAAGGCAGGATCAATGATCTTCAAAACTCTATTGATAAGATCAAAGACATCCGAAATCAAGAAGGTGACCTAATCGATAGCTGGAACAATTTGCTTTCTGAAGCTAAAAAGAAAATGGAAGATGTCAACAACAAGCTTCCAGATGTAGAAGAGTACTAGCTCTTCTTATTCTTTATTTTTCTAAGTAACATACCTATCAGAGCTATCTCTATTGTACCTACAATTAACAAGACCTTCCTATACGTAGGCATATCATCCCAAAGCATCTGTCGGTAGCTAGTTGCCCAATAGTCTGCAGGAGGGACCTTTCCAGATTCCCAGTTTTGTTCAAACTCACCGATGTGCTTTCTGTCATAATCTAGCCAAAAGTGAACTGGATCAACTCTGTATTCATATTCAATACCTTTAGCCTCAAACACATTTGCTAGCAAGACGGTTCTGTGCTTGCAGTTACCGCGTGCATTAATTACAACCTCTTGTGCCGTTGGCACATACCAGAAAACTCCATGCTGATCCCAATCATCTTCAACCAGAATATAGTTCTCAGTCAGTCGCTCAATCTCAGCTGGATCCTCAGGCAAGATAGCTGCAAAGTCATCAACAGAACCTGGTTGAACTGGATCAATCATACGTCCGATAGAACCTGTCAACATCAACGGATTAGGATAATAAACCAACAAGATCCAAACTGCAATTAAAAGTAGGGTCTTTTTCATTAGGAAGTGGGCCCACTCAGGATCGAACTGAGGACCTCCGCCATTTTGAGATCTTTCCACAAGAATAGTTTCTTGGGGTTAGAAGACCTTCTTTTCTAAAGAAGGGATTCTCGTCAAGGCGACGTCATACCACTAGACCATGGGCCCGCATATATGCATGAATAGTGGCTTTTTTAAGTCTTTTTGAATGCGACCGGAGGGAGTCGAACCCCCGTCACGGGCTTGGGAAGCCCGGATCATGCCGTTAGACCACGGACGCGTACTTTTAAGTTTGGCAAATTATTTAAATATCTACTGATTCCCATTGCAATGAAAGAAACTAATATGCCTGAGTTTATCCAAGTAGAAGGTCTGGAAGAGGTTCAACAGGAGATCCGTGCCTTGAATACTGAGCTTATGGAAGCGATGAATCAGACTGACGACCTACGTCATCTAATGATTGAAAAAAATGACTTAATGAATGGGGCCAAAGATGTTTCATCCATGTTAATTCCTGAAGTCAGAGAGTTAAATTCATTTTTATTAGGTAAGAAAACTGCTCAAGAGCATCCAACAGCTGCACCTCGACGTAAGATGGGTAGACCTCGTAAACCTAGAGCGATTAAAGCAGCTGCACCTAAAAAAAGAATGGGAAGACCTCCGAAAATGCCCAAAGCTTTAGCTATGAGTCTCCCTAAGGAGCTACGTCCTACAACGCATAAAAAGATGGGAAGACCGCGTAAGAAGCCAGCACAAGTAGTTGAGGTAGCTGAGAGACAGAATCCGTTAGAGGAACTACGAAAGAATCTAGCGCGATTAAGAGATGAATAATCGGTGTTTCAACATCTTTTTAAAACAGTTTTAAGCTAACTAGTTAACGCGAGGGTGCCGGAGTGGTCAAACGGGCTGGACTCAAGGAGCCCTTTTCTTTCTTGGAAAGAAAAGCGTTCGCGGAAAAGAAAGCGGACAATGGCTTAAGATATCCAGTGGCTTAGTGCCTACGGGGGTTCGAATCCTCTCCCTCGCACTTACTTCTACAAAAACTATTTATTAGAGCATATACTTTCTTAATTATGGCTATGGGAAATCTAGGAAAACCAGAAAGAGACTTACTTATCTTAGTGATTATTGTATTCGCACTATTCAGTCTTATGTAAGTGAGTAACATGGATAGGTTAGAAAAATACGATTATGCAGTGCTCTTATTATTTACGCTAATTATACTCATTCCAATTATCTCTCAAGAACTATTACATTATTCCATCTTCGGACTTAGTCTAACCAATCTAACACTCCTTACAATCGCGATCGTAGTGGTGCTAGGTCTATTTTGGTTATTTTACCTATCCCCTGACTTAGGAAATGCTCGCTGGAAAGTAAGACAATTATACAAACCTACGTCTGACTTAGATAGAATCCGAGACTATATTGCTGAACAGAGTGCGCAAGGCGTTCCGCCACCACAAATCATACATGCACTAAGAGTAGTTGGCTGGAATGATGAATTAATCAACAATGCATACGAGACAATGGACAAAAGTAAAGTGATAAAGTTAAAGTCTAAGCGTCGACGAATAAAAAAGCGTTAACATGAAACTTAAGAAAGCTGTAATCATATTATCATTAGTTTTTATCCTGGTTATTAGTCTTAATAACTTATGGACAATACATAGTGCATCTACCTCATCACAATGTGGTGATGGCGTCTGCCACGTTAGTGAAGAGACGCTAGGTACCTGTCCGCAGGACTGCACAACTATATGCGGAAACTGTGTATGTGAAGAAGCGGAGGTATTGACGTGTACAAGTGACTGTGAAGATGGATGTAAAGCAGAAACATCTGACGAGCAGTTCTTCTTTGCTAACCTTGCGATGATTATGATCATATCAGTAATATTGTTATTCTATATCTGGTCTAATCACGTTCGATGGTAACGCCAGGTACAAGATATCTCTTCTCAAGAACTGGTGGCTTCGTTGGATCTGGATTTGGAGTTAAAACCGTAGCTTGGCCTTTAGGATTAATATCAACATACGTAAATGTTGCACTTCCAGACTCAACTAGTACTCCCAGTAAACTCTCCAGTTGCTTACATGGGATTCCGTGTTCTTCCAACCTTTTTTCAATAACCTCTACTTTCTCCGCATTGTGTGTAAGTGCTGAATATACAAGCGTAAGTCTCTCAATAAATGGAAATAATTTTTTAGGGATACGAAGATAATGTAACATACAACTCGTATCGTAATAAACTATTATAAGAATTTGTTCACTCAACGATTCTGCTGCTTCCGGTTGGTACGAGTTTTAATACAGTATCAACATCGACCGAAAACTTGTGTGCAACTTTCTTAGCAATATCGGACTTTTTTGCGTCGCCCTGCTTAACAACAACCGAGGTTTCACAGTATTTCTTAATTGCAGAGGTAGCTCCACCCATCATCCGATCCTTATACATACCAATGGCGATCTCAAGCACAGTGTTCCTAAAATAATTACGCTTTCCACTAATCACGAAAGAACCTTTCCCAAGATATGTTCCAGACTGCGCCTGTTTTGAAACCTGTTCAGGCTTAACCTGATACACGTCTGTTGACCCAACGCCTAACTTCCATGCAGATGAATATGATGCAGTTGCTTGCGCGACTTCAGCTAGATCTTGCTCAGTAGCTTTTTCTCTACCTTCTTTTAGGACAAAGAAAGGTGATCCTGCAATCTCTGTATGGAATACTACATCTTTTATGTCCATGTGCTTCTTGATGATTACTTCATTCGAGGTTGCGTCCCTTCCACCAATTGCTAACAATCCTGAACTAGTAAAAAACCAGTGGAACTTCTCATACCAATCTTGTTTCTTTTTATCCATGAACTTTGGCGCAGTTACTGCATATTCTTGTTGCATGTCTGCTCGTCGCAGTTCCAATGCATCAAGTTTCTGCTTAACTTCGTCCAGCGTTCGTTGTGCACCTGCTAACTTTGCTTTAGCTCTCTTTGCCAAATCATAATAGTCTCCGGCGTTCTCCTCCAATGACTTTGTTAAATCTAAAGCTAAGAGTTCGCCAAGATCAATAGTAATCTGTCGAGTTTCAGGTTTTATCTCCTTAACCAAACTTGCTTCATGTATACCTGCGTCTTTTTCTCGCTGAAGTACTTGATAGACTTCATACCAATCATGCCCAGCATCAACTGCGGCCTTGATCTTAGAAAAGATAGTATAGATCGTATTATACTGACTGTAGATCATGTCTGCGATTCGCTGACTGTTGTTATACTCCTCAATATAATTGTCGCAGCTTTGTTTCTGCGCGTTGTATATTGTCTCTAATCGATTCTTTTCTTGTTGGTACCGTTCATCTGAATCAGATCTTACTTTGGTAGCAACCTCGGAAGTGTATAAAGTATCTAATGCTTGATTAAAACTCTCTGCAAGCTTATGTTCGTGCTCTGAAAAAGAGCTCAATGGAAAAGGTGTTGCTTCAATTGGAGCGCCACCTTCATAGATGATTTCAGACGTTAGATTGGACTTAAACTGTGTAAGGAGTTTGACTATCTGCGTGTATATCGCATCAACCTCTGTAGGTCGTATAAGTTGAGAGACGGTATTCTTTTGTATGTCTGCTCTCAGACAGATCTCTTCTGCATAGATCCCTCCAAATCCTAACGTTGCGATAAGTCGAACTACTTCGTGATGTGGATACTTATTCAGATAACTTTGGAAAGATAGTTTGTTTATTGCTAAAATGTTAAATCCAGGAGGGGGATACTTGTATGTCTCGCCCTTTCTTACTGTTCGGTCTTTCCACTGTTGAACTGACGCACAGTTAAGGATCTTAAGACCACCATCACACAACACGAAATTGCCTTTGCTAAATAGCTCGCATATCAAGATCCTCAAACCCTTTGAGGTATCAAAATGAAGTTCGACTATTCGCTCAAGATCTTTCTGAACAACTCCAACTAATCGCGAATTGTGTAGATGTTTTCTTAGAAACAGACAGAATCCATTCGGAGTCAATGGATTTTTAGAAGCGTATGAAGTTACATACATACCAACTCCCGAGTCAATCTTAAGTACGAACTTAGATCCGCCGGTCTTAAACATATTCAAAGTCAAAAGCCGCGAGTTTGGCTGATGTATCTTACTAACCTTAGTTCCCACTAGCTGCTGAAGTTCTCGAATCACGACTGATAGCTCCAAACTAGTAAGTACTTTTACCATTTTTTTCGTGTTGATTCCGTTTCAGCCTCAGCGACAAGCGTTCGGCTTCATCAACGAAAAAGGATTTTAATCCCAATAATTTATAAGAAACTAAGATTTAAAGGGTTATTCTTCAGGCTGAATCTCTTCATCTTCTCGTAGATTGAAATAATCATAGAACTTTTTAGTTGGAGTTAGGGTACGAGTCTTGCCTTTTGTCTTAGCTGTGACAAAGCCTTGCGCTTCTAGGTGCTTTATGTGTCCATATGCTTTGTTAGATCTAACCTTAACTACCTCACTCTGCTTAGCATTCTTTTTGTAGGCGATGAATGCTAGAGTCTCAAGTATTGCTTTCTCGATCTCGGGCTTAGCAGCTTCCCTAACTAATGGAACATGCTCATCACGAACTGCAAAGCGCCACATTCCTTCTTTTAGAACCACCGACATTCCACGACCGTCTTTTTCAAACTCTTCTTTCATCTCTTGAAGCGCAGTCTTAACATGACCAACAGAACCCATCCCACATAACTTAGCTAGCTTCTTAGTCTCAACTCCATCAGGTGTACAAAACAAGATTGCTTCTATCTTAGACTTTAGTTCTTTCACTTTCTCACCTTCTTCTTATAGATTAAAGCAGACACCAATACTGCGCCAACTCCTGCCATACCGACTAAAAAGGGTATCAGTATTACAAAGTCTTGCTCTCGCCAGGCATATATGGCAAAAAAAGCTAGTCCAACAAGCACGACAGCAACAAAAGGTATTGATATATCTTTTGAGCTTTTACGTTTGATGATCTTGTGTGCCTGTAAGAACCATGATAATGACACGATTACATTAATACCCACTACTAAACTCGCTAATATATCCATTTTATTCCTTAGCTGTCTTATCTAATAAATCTTTAGCTTTTAGCTCTACGAAGATCTTGTCAAAGGGCTTATCCTGTATAAGTTCTATCTTGCCTTCGTTTGCGAGATGTAACAAAGGTACAAATGTCCAGATAACATCTTCCTTTCTTTTACTAGGAACTATGTGTGTAAACTCAACAGTATTGCGCTTTGACTTTTTGAAGAATATCTTCAGTGCATCATAAACATTTTTGATCTTTCCGAGAATGTCAAACTTCTCGTAGTTGAAATCTGGACGAGAATCGTCTCTATCTTTAACCTCTTTTTTGTATCTGATCTGTCTACGCTCATCTACTTCCATTGCTTTCTTAAGCGCCCCCATCAGCTCAAACACGGTTACTTTTCGCTCTCGCATTCTATCAAGTCTTGGGTCAAGTACCATCCGCTTTGTCTGAGTTTGCTTGATCTGTTTAGCTAGCTGATCGATCCGTTGCTCAACTTCGTTCGGATCTTCTTGATTCCACTCATCTAAACCCGCCTCGACCTCAACGTCTTCTTCAGGCTCTGCGATCATTCCCAAGAACTCTTCCAAACCAAGTCGGTTCATCTTCATCCGCAACAAGATTGCTGCAGTTAGAACAACCTTACCTGAGATACGGAAGTTTAGTTCTTTTAGCTTATTGATAATCTTCAGATACTCTTGTGAAAATTGTGAGATGTCGATGTCCCATGGATCTACCTTTCCAGTTCGAATCATCTCATAGATAAGAGATTGCCACTTAAGGTCGTCCTCTTCAAAAATCATACTATGGATCTTGTTCTGTTCAGTCACAATAATGCCTCCATAATCTTATCTCGATTCACATCAACCCACTTTACAAATGCTGCCATCTGTCGCATTCCCTTAAGATCTACTTTAGATATACCTCGTTCCATACGATCATATGTCCATACGAAAGCTCCAATCTTACCAATAATTGCGATATCTGGAATGCATTTAATTTCTTTATCGGATAATGAATGATACTTCTGATATTCTTTAATGAATATTCTTGCCTTTCGTAGATCAATTTTACTGCCCTGATTAAGACCGTATAGTACATACTGACTAATATCTTTAATGAGGTAGTCTGCATTAACATTATCAAAATCAATTAGTCCAGATAACTTTCCGTTCCGAAACAACATGTTGTGCTTATTGAGATCGTTGTGTAAAACATACCGTTTATATGAAACTTTAGCATACTTCTTATCAACGTCATCTAACAATCTTCGATAATACATCTCATTCTTCAAAAGAAGCTTACTTCGCGTAGTGTTTTGTTTTTTAGCCCGTGGTGCATAATCATTCAACTCTGCTTTTTGCCAGTGTGTTGTAAACGCATTTCCCCAATCTTTGTCGCTCTTTGGTTTAAATCCCACAGACATTTTATGCAGTATCGATATCATCTTAGCTACCTGTCTAACTTGTGCATTAGTAGGTTTCTCAACAACAATGCCGGGCAGGTATTTATAGATTATATACATTCGACCATTAAACGTAGAGATTAACTCTCCCGATTTATTAGGCAACCATTTTGGTATTTCATATGGAAATCCTTTTGCTAGCAAATGGTCTGTAAACTCGACTTCATATCTAAGCTCGGAAATTTTGCGCACATCTCGGTATATTCTTAATACGTACTTACCTTTAGTTGTTTTAACAACATAATTATCATTACCAAAACCCATCTTGGTAGGACTCCAACTTCTAAACTCGCCAAGATCATACGTACTAAATATTTCGCGGACTTGTTTTTTGTTCATTTTAAATCTTAAGACTATTTACAAAGCTCTCTCCTTTCTTGTTCATCCAGATACCATACAGATTATCGGATGCAGAGATTATTGCGTCATTGTGTGAGATGATGATAACTTGCGAACGCTTGCTATACTCCTTCAGCAACTTTGCAACCTTGTCTGAATTTAACCTATCAAGAGCTGCGTCGATTTCATCTAACAAGTAGAACGGTGCTGGGCTGTGTTCCTGAACTGCGAAGATAAATGCTAATGCAACCAAAGTTTTCTCTCCACCTGAAAGTGCTCCAAGATACATTGCCTTTCCATTTGTGTCGCGTACTCGAATGTTAAGTCCACCATCAAAGGGCTTTTCCGGATTTTGCAAAATTAGTTGGGCTCGCATCTTATGCGATATCTTTGAAAAAATGTCTTGAAAGTATTTGTTAACTCCATTGAAAGTTGTTTCGAAAGAGTCTTTCTTACGATGTTCGATCTGCGTGATTACACTAATAACTGAATCTCGCTCACTGCCAAGTTTATCAATTCTCCAGTTGAGATTATCATACTCTTTCTTTACGCCATCGTATATCTCCAGTGCGCGCATGTTAACGCTACCCAGTGCCTCTATCTTTCGTTTAAGCTGATCCTGCATCTGCTTTGCCTGAGTTACATTCTTAATGTGTGAAAGAACGCTAACTTTCTTGTATGGTTCAAACTCCTCAGATAGTGCAGCAAACTCTGCTTCAATCTTAGCTTTTGCGATGATGAGTGCGTTGCGTTCTTCAGAGTCCCCTGTCAAGTGTTCTTCGATCTTCTTTATGTTCTCTTGCTCTCTGTCCATAAGTGCGCCATACTTTTTCTTCTCTGCAAATAGTACCTTCAGTGAACCGTAGAAGTCCTTCTCTTCTTTTTGCTTCTTGTCAAGAGTTTGTTTGTTTGTGTTGATGTTATGATCCTCTTTTGTTATCTGTTCTTCAAACTCGATCCGCTCTTTTACTAGATGTGTTAGTAGCTTCTCAATGTTTCCGTGTTCTGGTGCAAGAGAGTTCTCAACAACAGATTGTATAGTTGCTGTTCTTGTATCAATCATCTTAATCGCAGACTCTATCTTTTTGATCTCTGTGCTCTGTCGACCAAATCGTAGATCTTTTATCTTAACTGAGATTGCGTTCTTTTCAACAGTAAGTTTGTTTACTTTGTCTGAGATTGAACCCTCTTCTCTTGCTAACTTTTGCTGCTGAGCGATCATTGCTTTTTTCTGAGATTGGATATCTTTCTGTTCAGCTAAGATCTTTGTTGGATCCATATCTGCGAACTTTGTAGCTCCTAACTTACCTTCTAACTCTGCCTTCTCGTGGCGCAGTTTAATCAGCTGCTCTTGTAAGTTATTTCTGTTCCGCTCTGTTCGAGAGAGCTCTTTCTTTAATGCAGCAAGTTCAGACTGCTCTTTATCAACGCGATTTGAGATATCTCGTTCAGCAAACTTAACTCCAACATCTCTTCGTCTAAAACCTCCAGTGATTGCACCAGATGCTGAGAAAACATCTCCGTCTAATGTAACCATGTTGAACTGACCAATACCTAATGATTTTGCAGTTTTAGAATCTTGAAGTATGAGTGTATCTTTGAAAACATGTTGGAAGACTTTCTTGTACTTTGAATCGCAGTTGATTAACTCTGATGCAAGTCCAAAGACTCCAGACTGACCAGATGCTTGCTTTGACAGATAGGAAAGGTCTCGCGTCTTAAGTTTAGTTATTGGTAGGAATGTTGCTACGCCCGACCTTGCACGCTTAAGTAGATTAAGTGCCGATATCGCCGTGTTCTCATTGTCAACCACAATGTTACGCATCTTGCCGCCAGCTGCAACAGCAAGAGCTTGTTGGTATTCTTTCTTTGATGTTCCAAGTTGTGCAACTGTACCCACTACACCTTTCAGTTCTTTCTTAGACGCCAGAACTGCTGAGATTGCTTTATCGCGCATAAGCAATTCTTGAGTTGCACTTGAATCAATTCGAAGCTTTGCAAGCATCTCGTCTTTTGTGTCAACTCTCTGTCTCAGATCTTGTAACTTAACTGCTAACATTGAATCATCAGAACTTAACTTGCTAATCTTATCGAGAAGTGATTTGTAATAGTCTTTGCTCTTATGTACTTTCTTTAGCTCAGACTGGTTTTGATTGATTGTAACTAACTTATTTTGTATCTCAGCTAACTTATAGTCAAAGATCTTTATGTCGGCGTCGAAGTTGCGCAGTTGTTCTGACATCTTTTCTTTGTCAGACTTAAGATTATCAATGTCTTTTTCTTTCTGTTCGAACAATCGATCTAGATCATCTAAACTTCTTGCGGAACTTTTTGCAACACCGGTTAGTGCCTGCATCTTTTTATCATATGCGTTCTTATCTCGTGAAAGGGCTGTAAGTTCTTTGTTCTTTTCTGCAAGCTTTCTGTTTATCTCAACTAAGCTACTATCAAGTTGTTTCTTCCGCTGATTAACTCTACTAATCTCATTTTTAGAACTTAGTATAAGACTTTTAGAGTTCTCAACTGCTAACTTAAGATCTGAGATTGCGTGTTCTAGTTCTAACTGATCTTCACCACCCTTCTTCTCAATCTTTCCTTCAATAACATCTATCTTACTTTGTATGAAATCTATCTTCTTCTCATGCTCATCAATGTCGCCTTGGAACTTCTTGTGTGCTTTTTCTATCTTATAGAACTTAGTACCAATCTCATTCTTTTTTCGATTTATACCATCAAGCCGAAGCTTAATCTCCGTTGCTTTAGAACCTTCCAACTCATTGTTAAAATTACGATACTTTTCTGCTTGCATCTTTTCAGATTCGAGCCCCTTAAGATACATTTCTTTTTCAGTTAACACGATCTTTGCTTCTTTGAGTTTGTCTTCAACCTTACCTAACTCACGCATTGCGTCGTTCTTTCTTGCCTCATATACTGAAATGCCTGCGATCTCTTCTATGATCTGTCGCTTTTCAATAGGTGACATTGATATGAACTTCTCAATATCTCCCTGTAATATGATATTATGACCTTCTGGATGAATTCTTCCAATTGACAACAGCTCAAGTATCTGTCTTCGACTGGCTCGCTTACCATTAATGTAATACTTTGTCTGTCCTTCTTTTGTTATTCGACGAATGATCTCTATATGTCGTGCATCAATTGGGAAAACTTTGTTCTCATTGTTCAATCGAAAGACGACGTCTGCAGATCCAACATGTGAATCTTTCTTTTTGTGAATCAAATCTTGCACACTTTCCGCGCGGATAGACTTTGTTGAACTTCGTCCAAGAACAAAACAGATAGAATCAAGTATGTTACTCTTTCCAGAACCATTTGGTCCAACAATGCAATTCAATCCAGGTCCAAGCTCAAGGCTAGCTTTGTTGTTAAAGGACTTAAAACCACGCATATGCAAGCTAGATACGTGTGTCTGCACCATACAAGTAAAAAGCGTGGCTTGTATATAAATCTCTCTATGGAGTTAGCCTTTCTGGATCTCTTGGGAAGAGAACTACTTCTCGGATGTTATCAATCTGCAGCATCTGTTGAACCAATCGGTCAATACCCCATCCAAAGCCGCCATGCGGAGGCATGCCAAACTTGAATGTATCTAGATAGGATCTAAAGTTCTTTGGGCTGTAACCTTTGTCTCTAATCTGCTTAACTAACATATCGTATCGGTGTTCTCTCTGAGCCGCAGTTGTTAGTTCCTGTCCCATAAACTCAAAGTCTCCACCTCGACCGTACTTACCATTACGCATCCAGTAGAACTTAGCAACTTCTAGACTCCAAGGAAACTGTGTAAGGAAATAAGCCCTACTACCATACTTCGTCTCAACGAGCGCTCCAACTTTCTTTTCGTCAGAGGTTCCAATATCTTCACCAAGTTTTATTTTAACTCCTGATTTCTGAAGCAACTTAATTGCCTCTTCGTATGAGACTCGTGGGAGTGGAAGCTTGATCGTAGGTAATGTTTTCTCTAACCTTTCTAATTCAGATTTACAATTCTTACGTACGTAATCTAAAACATACTTAAGCATTCTCTCTTCCAACTTAAATAGGTCTTCTTCAGAATCAATGAAGGACATCTCCAAATCTAATTGTGTAAACTCTGTAACGTGTCTCTGAGTATGACTCTTTTCTGCACGGAAGCTTGGGCCAATCTCATATACTTTCTCAAAACCACAAGCCATAAGTGTCTGTTTGTAGATCTGCTGACTCTGGTTAAGGTACGCTTTCTTGCCAAAGTAGTTAAACTCAAACATTGTAGCGCCTCCTTCAGCACCTGCTCCAGAGAACTTAGAACTGATTACTTCAATGAAACCTTCATTTCCTAAGAACTCACGTATAGCTATAATTGCGCGTTCTTTGATCTTAAAGATTGCTGCGATTCTTGGGTTTCGAAGATCTAAGAAACGTGCATCTAGACGTTTGCTAAGGTCTGTCTCAATACCCTTTCCTAAGAACTCGATTGGCAATGGAGTGTGTGCCAAAGATAACATCTCTAACTCAGCAGCTACTATCTCATTTCCACCAGATTTTAGCTTTGACTTCTGGACGGTTCCTTTGATTGAGACAACTGACTCGCGAGTGATCTTGCTTAGGTCTTTGAAATTTTTGAACTTATCTGGGAAGAATACAATCTGTATATCACCATCACGATCCCGCAATTTTGCAAATGCTAACTTTCCCATTACGCGGATTTCCTGTATCCAGCCAGCTAGGATCAATTGTTTGCCCACTTTTGCATTTTGGGCTGTTGCTGTACTTTCTCGTTTATTCAAACTAATTCTCATTATATTCACCTACAATCTCGTGGTATAAAACTCTTGCTAGGTTAGAATTCTGTTCACTGTATATCGGGATACTCACCTAACATATTTACATCTAATAAAAAGAGCTTATAAGGATTATGGTTAGCCTCAATTACAATAATTTAACAAACTCATTGACGGGTATCTTGCTTATTGATTTATACTGACCGATAGTCTCTTCCACCCAACGTCCAACTCCTTCGTGAATACGTTTGTCTTTCTGACGATGGTTCTCAGCCCAATTAATCGCTACCAAGAATCGATGTTTTATAAAGTAGTATATTGCTTTCTTAGAATTTAGGTCTAAGGGTACTGGTGATCGATAGTGCGCCATAAAAAGTTTGATGTAATCCTTGTTGACTTTTGTTTTACGTACAAACTTAGCTAAAGCGATAGCTATCTCATATACAAGATAGTCTCTGTGTGCGTCATCAAAATCTATGAACGCTGCAATTTTGTTACACTTAACCATAATATTATCGTGAGTTAGATCGCCGTGTATAATCGACCGAGTCAGAGAATGTTTATCGATTACTTTGACTTCCTGTGAATATTGTTTGTACGCTTTACTTAACTCAAAACCTCTCGCAGTTTCGCAGAATTCGGGATCTTTATCAAATTGATGCGCTCGTTCCCATCGATCTCCACCACGTATGTTCAGTTTAACTAACGCTTTATGTAGTTTAGTAACGTTCTCAGCAAAATCTATAACTAACGCACTATTAGCGCGGATAAAATAATGACCCTCTACAAATCTCTGTATAATTAGATTCTTACCCTTGTAAGTATATATCATCTTATTATCTTTTGTAGGTAATACTTTTGCCACCGGAACGCCTTTTTTTCGGAGATATTCATTTAGTCTAAGCTGATAATTTATGAATTTAACATCAGCACTATTGTATAACTTTAATACAAATTTGCCGCGAGATGTTCGAACAATATAAACAGTATTGTCCAGAGCATAGTCAATATGCTTATGTGATAAATGCTTACCTAAGTTGTACTCCTGCAGCAACTCTTCAATTTCAGTCTTACTTAGTAAGATCCAATTTGGCATATTAAGAATAATCTATTCTTATATTAAATGATTTAGAAAGAATCAAGGTTTGTCTGGGCTTTAGTTCGTTTGAGTTTTTGGTAGGTTGACCAACAGGTTCTGATATGATGAACATGCTTATCTTTATAGTGCTTTTCTAAAAACTCCTTACACTTTGGGTCTGCCGGGTATCCACTTCCAATATCGTGGCCAATCTCCTTTGAGATACACCGAACTGCGTTGTCTCGCGTTACTTTTGCGAGTATTGACGCTGCGCTAGCTACTTCATACTTTGCGTCTGCGCCATGCTCTGCAATGATCTCTGGTGTCTTTCCATGCATATGTGTAACAATCATATCTCCGAATTTCTGACCACCTTTTGCAGGCTCAGGCGAATCAACATAGACTCTATCTGGCTTTAGCTCAGTTAGAATATGTGCTATCTTGATTGCTTCTAACTGGTTTAAGTTAATACCATCTACATTACATTGGTCAATCTCATCGGGTGAGACCTCTACGATAGAATAATTATCTGCGATCTTTATGATCTGATCATAGAGCTGATCGCGCTTTTTAGCCGTAAGTAACTTAGAGTCCTTAACACCAATCTCCGTCAACTCATGCCGTCGATCTTCCGATATAGACACACCAGCTAGCACCATTGGCCCTAGAACAGGTCCTCTTCCAGCTTCATCACATCCACATATAATTACCATCATATCGCCTTACTCAACAAGATCCCATGATCCTGAGGTCCATATTTATTAGGATACGTTCCCTGTATTAAAAAATCTAGATGTAAATAAAAACCTATTGCATTTCTATTCTTTTGAGGTGTAAAAACATAGAGGTATTTCTTGCGTTTTAATCTAGCTTGCTCAAGCATATGTTCAACAAGTTGCTTGCCAAAACCTTGTTCCTGATAGGATTCATCAACGGACAAGTAATGTATCTTACTTGCTTTTGGGAAGTTAGCCACTTCTTCAGAGTCTAAAAACATTATATTCGAAGGTTCTTTTGTGATTACATTAGTTAGTGATATATAACCAATTGTATTGACTCTCCCACCTACTGTGTACAAATTCCAGTCCAAGATAAAGAAACGTTCTCGCTTACTCATTCTAGATAAGAAATATTCAGGAGTTAGTACGCGTTTCCAAGGATATCCGTCATTTGCAGCTACTTTTGCTAGAAGATCTACGTCATCACTAGTGGCTGCTCTTACGGTCATTTCCATTATAAAGTGTCAAAAATATGATTTAAAAGAGTATGTATCAAAAAATATATAACTAACACAGTATATAGGTTTATATGGCTGATGTTGACCAGAAAGTAGCACATTATCTTACTTATATTCAAGAGTTGTATCAAGAATTATCAAAAGTAGTTATTGGTCAGGAACATGCAGTTAAGATAGTCATTTTATCTCTTATTTGCGATGGTCACACACTTCTTGAGGGTAAGCCGGGACTCGCAAAAACATTATTAGTCAAGACAATGGCCAGTCTTAATTCGAGCCAGTTCAGCCGAATTCAGTTTACTCCGGATCTGCTTCCTGCAGACATCCTCGGAATGACTACGCTTGCCAATGCATTTGCAGCAATGTCTGGTTCTAAAACCAAATCAAAGGGTGAAGAAATTATCAAAGGTCCAATATTTAGCAACTTCGTACTTGCTGATGAGATAAACCGTGCGTCTCCAAAGGTACAGTCTGCATTGCTTGAGGCAATGCAGGAGCATCAGGTAACTATTGGAAAAAAGACATATCCCCTATCAAAACCATTCTTAGTTTTTGCAACACAGAACCCTATTGAAGAATCAGGTACATATGAACTACCTGCTGCTCAGATGGATAGATTTTTGTTTAAAACAAAGGTGGACTATCCAGATATCGCCTCAGAAGAACTTATTCTTGACGCAAATGTAACTACAAAAGAGTTCTCAGAACTTTCTATTAAATCAGTCATTGACGCAGCTAAGATCCTCGAGATACAATCGTTTGTGAAGGAGATTCAAGTTAGCGTAGCGATCAAGAAGTACATTGTAAAGTTAATCGATGCTACACGATATCCAAAGAAATACGATTTAGAATTAAGTCGATATATATCATTTGGATCTAGTCCGCGAGGTTCTATTGGACTATATATCGCAGCTAAAGCGAATGCGCTTCTTAATGGTCAGGGATTTGTTCTACCACAACATGTTAAGGATGTTGCCTACGACGTACTACGACATAGAATTAAGATAAACTACGAAGGTGTAGCTGAAAAGATTACATCTGACGATGTTATTAAGGAAATACTCGCGAAGGTTCCTTTACCATAATAATGAAATCAGTAAAGCTCGATATTAATGAAGTTATATCAAAAGTCGCTCAGCTAAACATAACTAAGAAAGGCGTAAAGAACTTTTTACAGAAGTATGAAAGTGAATACGTCGGCTTGGAGTCTATTGAGTTCTATGGTTTCAGAAATTATACTTCTGAAGATAATCCCCGAACGATTGATTGGCGATCATCTATTCGTTCAGGTGAGCTCCTCTGTAGAGAGACACTTATTGAAAAGGAACCTGAAGTAATTCTTGCGATAGATTGTGGTGCGAGTACACTATACGGTTCTGTTGACAAACTTAAAATTGAGCATGAAATAGAACTTGCGCTCGCAATAGCACACATATGTCTTACAGTAGGGTTTACGGTTGGCGCAGTACTGTATAATGATAAAGTACAAGGTTTTGCTCGACCAACATCTGGACGAATACAACTTCATCATATAAGTCAGGTATTACTTAATCCAACTGTATTTGGTTCGAAGGGAGACTTACGATCTGCGTTTGGTTTAATCAACGCATTAGTCAAACGAGAGAGTGTTGTCATATTTATATCTGACTTTATTGGATTTGATGAAGATCAGAAGAACATCTTAAATCTACTCGCACTCAAATGCAGAGTAATTGGTATAATGGTACGAGATCGTCTAGACAAGACACTACCGTCAGGAGGACATGTATTATTTAGAGACCCTTCTGGAACTGAAAGTCTGTTAGTTAACACTAATCGTATCGCTTCTGAGTACGAAGCAATATCTCGTGAACAAGAAAATTCTGTGGTCAAAAGATTCGTAAACACTCGATCTAAGATCATACGACTTTACACTAACGAGTCGTTTGAAGATAACTTCCATAAATTGGTTTTACAAAATGCTAGCGTTTGAATACCCTCAATTCTTAATACTGCTACTAGCCGTACCTATCGTGATTTTCTTCCACTCATTAAGTCTACATCGAAATCGAAAACGAGCTATGTTATTCTCAAACTTTGAGGCACTAAAACGCGCGGATGAGAATTATAAGTATCCAAAATACATTTTCTGGGTTAGTTTTAGAATAATAATAGTTATCATGTTTGCATTTGCGATGGCAGGTACACATCTCAACTATGAAACTACAGTTAATCGTGCAGACTATGTACTGGCGCTTGATGCTTCAAGTTCGATGACTAGTACTGACATTCCACCAAGTAGGTTTGAAGCTGCAAAAGATGCGGAGATACTCTTTCTAGATTCACTAGCAGATTCAGGCGTTAAATCGCGCGTGTCTTTAATCACGTTCTCAGGTACAACGCTAATCCATCTATCTCCAACATATGATACACTCTTTGCAAAAAACACGGTTCGTTCGCTAAACATTAGTCATGTTCCCGGGACTGCGATCGGTGAGGCGATTGTTAATAGCGTCAATCTGCTCCACGATAGTGACAAAGCAAAGATAGTATATTTAGTTACAGATGGAGCTAGCAATGTTGGTGTAGACGTGGATTTTGCGCTTAATTATGCTAAAGAACGAGGTACTACTATAAACACAATTGGAGTCGGTACTAAAGCAAGTACGGTTTATGAAGATCGACTAAGTACATCTCTAGATAAAGATATGCTTGTTAGAATTGCTGAAGAGACGCATGGAAATTACTATTTTGTAAAAGATGTTGAAGAACTACGTAACGTCTTTAGTAATAAACAGATACAAACGCATGGTATCTATGATATTGATCTTACACGTTACTTGTTGTTCGCAATACTTCTGCTTTTTATGAGTGAATGGGTATTTATCAACACACGAGAAAAAGCAGTACCTTAATGTTTTTTATTTTTAGGATGATCAAGAAGTTCCATTGAAAAGTTTCTACGACTCAACAAAGCGTCTGCAAACTGCACATAACTATATAATCTAGACTTAACGAAGTCGGTTGGTTTATGTTTAAGTTGTTGGATTCGATCTAAGAAACCGATAATTAACTCGACCTCTGGGCTTTTGGTTTTTATCTTAATACTAAGATCCTGCGCAGTCTCACCAGCATGTATTCTAACATGTGATATAGTTGCTAGATACTGACGCATAATCATATCTAACTCAGCTAATACATTAGAGGATGTAAGTGTATGAAAGTTATCCATAAGATAACGAACACGCATCTTGAAGAAATGAACGAGATTCATTGTAGCATGATGTGGCTTCTGTTTCTTTGTAAGGTTTCTAAACCAATCACTATACTCAATAACGTACAGATACACCCAAAAGACAAGCCCGATAATGGCGATTATGATTATTATATCTAACCGGGTGAACAAGAAGTTCGATAGCCAATCTATCATGTCTAATGTATATATTCCAATATATATAAGTCTTCGCCTAGCTAAAATTTGTTAAGAACTAGTGAAAAAATGTATAATGCGCTAAGAATAAATAGTCCAATAATAATCTCCACCTTTCTCTCTTCCAAAACACCACGTGTTTCTGAAGCAAAAGTTTTGTCTGCATCAGAACTTATGCGATCTTTACATTCTTTGATGAACGCGCTTAGCTTCTGATCTGCCAGTGCTTTTTGCCCATTGTTATACAGAGTCTGTGCGTCTTTTATATTTGGTAACAACTCCGTACATTCAGGATTTGTTCTAAACAAGTCAGTAACAAAACGAACTCGACCTGCAAAGGAGTTCTCATCATCTTCTTTAACCCACACTGTAAAGATTTCGATATCTCGAACACTTGCTGGATCACCGACATTTCCATTAAGCGTGACATTATACTTACCAGGTGTAACATTCTCACTCTTAAGCGCTACTTCGACAGTTACGTTCTCTTCAGGCTCTAGACGAGATATGTACGTCTGTTGTAGACTGCCAGATAGACCGGTGATGCTTGGGAACAATGCTGCAAGAGATATCTTATCAAGATTAACATCTCCCGTATTAGACACCTGCATTTGGAGAATCTTAGCATCAGTTGGATACAACTCAATATCATTTGCGGTTAGTTCTATAGACATTCGTTTAACTTTTGTCGAACTGGAACTAGATGTAGTTGTAGTTGTAACTGTATCTCCTGCGACATAGTTTACGGTCAGACTCACAAGATTACTATACATTGTCTCATTAGCAGCATCAGTTGCTATGAAGTTTATTGTCTCAGTACCATACCAACCAGAGGTAGGTGTGAATGTAGCGATGTGTGTGTCATTGGCGATGGCTACAGTTACATACGATGATCCACTTGTACTAAAATTCAGATCGTAACCATCTGGATCATAAAAGTAACTATCTAAATCAGGTCCACTTTGTACAACATTCATGTTCCAGTTATAATCTGGAATCAACTTTGTCAGATTTGCGGTTATGTTCGTAGTTGTGCTAAAGGTCATACCACCAAGCGTACTGCCGGTGTCATTATCTCCAACTGAAAAGTAAGTAGTTGGTATCTCTGAATCGTTAAGCGTACCACTTCCCTGTGTTGCAGATATCTTAAGTGAAATATTTATCAGATTACTCGCGTATGCAGCAGTAACTAAATCAGATACATTCATACCTCGAACCGCAGTTGTGTTAATCTCTGTAAAGTTAGATTCAGTACCTGTCAGGGAAGTTAGTGCAGCAATACTATCGTTTGTTAACCAAGATTGATTTGTAATGCTCAATACAGTTATGCCTCCTGTCCAGTTACCCAACAGTTCAGTTATACTTATGTAGAACGTAGCGTTAGACACATTTATCTTATCTAATGTATACAAAGCAGAGCTATTGAGTTTAAACATTGCTTGTTGATTTAAAACAGGTGGTGCGTCAAACTCACCATTACCAAAAGTTATACCGGTGCCACTAAGATAGTTAAACGTGCTAGTTACTTCATTCATTGCAGGTATCTGATTAACATAAAAAGTAGTTGTAGTATTAGAACAAGTAGTATCGTCGCATGCAAAAACCCACACCGATGTGTTCACAACATCAGTAGCTAAAACAGTATAGTTACATGAAATAATCGTAGCATTTGTGCTGTTTACACCACATAATTCAGTTCCATTACAACCGCTCGTATTACCTGAAGAGGTGCTACATATATGCGTACTTATGTTCAACGTATCTACATCCGACCACGTCACGTTAAATATTGCGCTAGAATTTATCGGAGTACGATTATAATCATTAGAGTTCGTAGTTACTGTAAGTATGGTCGGTGCTGCGCTAACGATCGTGTTATTAGCTGAAAAGAAAGTATAATTTGATTGATCAGATATGTTAGCAGTACAATTCCAAACATCATCTATACTTGTATTGGTATAGAATATTAATTCTGAAGCATTACACACACCATTTGCGGAACAGGTAACATTATTCTGCTGCATCTCAAGTTGCCAGGAAGTATTAAGAATATACCACGAAACATTTGCGGTTATGTTCGCAGTGGTATCATTACTCGCCACAGTCCAACTACAAGTCAGATTACTCAAGTTATGTGGTGAACTCGGCAAGACTGCAAAGCCAGACATCTCTGCCTGATCATATACACCAGTTACATTCATCAAAACTGCGTTAGAATTGGTTGTATCAATACCATCTGAAGCAGTGAAGGTTATCGTTTCAGTCCCATTCCAGTTTGACGTAGGAGTGAGTGTTGCAACACCACTTGCAATTGATATTGCTATGTTCGTATTACCTGAATACGTATAACTCAACGTATCATTTTCAGTATCATTAAAGTAATCATCCAGATCATAACTATTGTTTACTGTATCTTCTGGCCAAGTCATGTTAGGAATCGTTACGTTTGCTGTTGGAGCGGTGTTCTCAGTAACATTAACATTTATTCCCTCCGAAGCTGCGTCATTATCAACTGAACGCGCAATTATAGTTACATTGTAATTATCTCCTGTATCTCCCGTTGAAGCGGGTGTAAAGGTTAGGTTTCCTGTTGCGTTTGCGCCACCTGCAGTTGAACTACTAATTGTTGTAATATTTACCCAGGAAGGATCGCTATCTCCAATGTCAAAAGTTATTGCTTCAGAATCTGAGTCGTTAGCATATACAATTATAGATAGGTTATGTCCCTCTACAACAGTCTGATCCGCAATGGTAAATACCGTAACTGATCCACCCGTACCTTCAGTTACTTGGTAAGTAGAAAATCCAGTTATACCTTGCATAGATCCCGATACATATGCACCTACTGCAATAAACAACACTATGAAGAGTGCGATGTAATGCGCGTGCTTAGGTGAAGGTAGTTTTGGTTTTAAATTCTCGTATTTTGGTGTTTTAGGTTTAGGTGGATAAAAATTATGTATTCGTACAAGATTACGTGTGTATCTAACTAACTCACGTAACTCGCTAAGAGATAACTTTTTGTCTTTGTACTGCACTAATTGCAAAAACTCTGCAGTCTTAATCAAATCTAAACGTAATTTCTCTTGTAAGTGTGATTTTTCCAGGCGCACAAGTAACTCTTCGTAAGTAAAGTTACCTTTTATACCCAACAACCGTACAGTTAGTTCCTTAAAGACGTTAGAAAAATCACTGATTAACGTCGGTAGTGCAGTCTTGCGTAGGTTCTTCTCAATCCCTTTCAACTTAGAATCAATTGAATCAAGTGGCTTTGGTGGCAAGACGTTCTTTCTCTTTATCTTTTCATGAATACGTAGTATATGATGCTTAAGTTTATGTTTCTCTATACGTATCATAACTAAAAGTAAAACAAACAATATTGCGAAGAAAATAGTAAAATGTGTATTATACAAGCATCCCTCAGGTAGACTACAGGTGTAATAATATAAGCTTCCAAAGACAAAGGCTAGTAGAATAAGTGTAGTAAAGATCATAACAGATACAAGTTCTTTATTATACTGCCGTTGAATCTCTTTTTTATCCATAATAGTTCCCCTGGAGTGCACTCCGCTTTTTCCGTTGCTTTAGGTAGATGTATAACTCAAATGAGAACACTGCTACCAACACGAGTACGACCCATAATACGGGTCTATGAGATACCTCTCTTATAATCGGTTCAAAAGGTAAATCTTCTATCTCAAACGACTCTTCTACCGCACTAACTGTACATGTTTGTGATATTGAAGGCATTGTATCATTAACGTCGCAGTTATGTACATCAAGACATGTTCTAGTTTGCTTGCCTGAAATGCAGCGCGTCCAATCAGTACATGCCCAGTTCTCTACACATACTGCTTTTTCGTACTTAGTGCCGCCTCCTCCTCCGCCTCCTCCGCCACTACCACTACTAGAAGAAGTCGTAGGTGCGTCGTAAGGAACAACTGTGAGTGTTGCGTTATTGCCTGCAGTACTTAGACCATAATTATCCCAAGCAGTAAAAATAACGTAATCTGTACCTGTCCAGCTACTAGATACGGGAATAGCCGTTATAACCGAATCGTTACCAATCGCTATCGCAATGTTATTCGGTCCAGTGAATGTGTATGAAAGAATCTCTCCAGGAGTATCATTAAAGTAATCGTCTAAATCTAAACCGGTGTAAGTGTATCCTTCGTTCCATTCGAGATCAGGTAAGTCTTCTACCTGCGTCGGAGCAGAGTTAAGATAAAAATTAATCGTTACATTATCGACCGGGTTGTATTCCATATAACTAGTTAGGCTTTCATCAGTTACTTTCGTATAGACTCTGCTACCTAGCACTATGATATAGATCACTAGCAATAACGCTAGTGCCTTCTTCGACAACTGCTTCATATTATACTTAACATTCAGGTACATTTATACTTTTCGTGTTGCCTGGCTTAAAAATCACTACTAATCAGTCAGTAGAACGACCTTAACCTTACCTGAATAGTTTCCAAAAGATAGATCTACAGGTATGCTAACGTCTAGCATAATCTCTTGCGCAGAATCTGGTGCAACGTATACACTATGTTGCGACGTGCTTATGAACTTAGACACATCTCCACGTGCGTATAACTTTGCATGACGTGCTACATCAGATTCTAATATGTTTATTCCCCTTGAAGCCGAACCTGCAGGTGTAACCATACCAAAAGTGATAACACTACTGTTAAGATCAAAACCGACGTGATCTCCTACAATAAAGTTTGTGTCATAGATTACAACCTCAGTTCTATGTAGATAGTAAAGATACGACGCGCCGAACACAATTATGTATATAACTATATACAGAAATACTGCCTTGGTCAGGTTAACTCGTGCCATTGTTAGTTACATTCTCCTTTGGATCGATTGTAAAAAAAAGATTACCTGATTCTGATTCAACATCAATTACAGTAGGTTTATCAATTGGCGTCCAACCTACCTGTTCGATAACATATGGTACATAGAGACCTACACTGATGACTACGACTAATCCTAAAACAAACAGGCTTAAAGGTATACTCCGCATTCATACCTTTTTTCTGACAGATATATTAATATTTATCTTTTTCAGAACATAGATTCCAATGATTAACGCTATAGCAATAAGTACATATATTACGTTTGGTGAACTTAAACTAAACTTTGCTTCAACAATCTCTACTTCACCCTGTGTTGCGTGAGTCTCGCCATTAAAATGAAGCTCAATACTTACAGGTACTATCGCCCCAACCTCAAATAGAGATGCATCGACATATGCAGTCATATTCTCACTTCCCCACGCCTCAATATCCATCGGATATGACTTAAACTCACTCTCGTTGATCATAACTCTCGCATACACATCAGTTATCTCTTCGTTCCACTTGCTTTCTACCTGTATCTCAAAGGGTGCGGTCTTTGCTTGTTGTACCTGTTTTGAGAAATCGGTAACCTCAACAAGTAGTTCACCTACTCTAAAAGTTGTGTCTGCCTGAGTTGACTGGCCATCAAAATACACTGTTGCTTTTGCGTCATATATACTATTTTTTTGTGTTGGGTGTGGCCATCTCACCTCAAAACCATTTGATTCAAACGAATCTAGTCCAATCTGATCGGATTGTACTGTAGCAATCTTCTTTTGAGTAAGATTATCATATATCTCAACCTTTGCGTATGCTGCAGTTATTGCATCAGTACCAAGATTTTCTACACCAATTCTAAACTTACCAGGGTTACCAATAACTACATTATCTGCTTCAAATGAAGTTATCTCAAGATACTTACCGTCAAAAGGGACAAATACCTGTATACGATTAATAATACGCGTATCAACACCCACCATTCCTGCAGAAGGTTGTACTTCATACGCACTTACTGTAAGAACATGTGTTCCGGGGTCGGGGATATCTGCTGGTAAATCTATTTTAATTGAAAAACTACCATCTTCCTGTAACTCACTCATCGTTGCATAATCAGTTAAACCGCCTGCCAATACAATATCTAATGCGTCCAGGTCTTGGAAATATATTACTTTGAAATCAACGTTTATCTCCTTTTCAGCTTCAAAAGTGTGCTTAAGTGGACCGTGTGCCAATCCAATTGCCTCTGCTTGAGATACGGATATTATACAGGCAACTAACAATAAGATCACTAACAGTCTAAACTTCATATCTATTAGGATCAGGTTAGATATTTATAGTTTACTTAAGAAAACAAATGAAAATTATGCTACGCCCGTAGCAGTTATTGTTGCAGATTTTGCTCCAGATGTTGCGTCTGCAGGTATTGTTAATTCAATAGACATGTTAAGTAAGTCGTTTGTGTCATTTGCGTAAAATACTGCACATATCTGCTTTCCAGTTCCATCAGATACTGCTGTATACGATGTATCTTGTATACTGGTACAGGAGGTTCCTTCACCTTGCGCAAACTTCCACTTAAATGTAGGACTACTTCCACCGATAAACTGCCCGGCAGTTGAGTTACTAGTCATATTTAAGACTACGTCATCTCCACCAATGTTCTCTAATTGTAATATAGTTCCATTTGCAGTCCATGTTCCCAAACTTGTAGTTCCGGCTTCAGAATCTAATACAGCTGGTCCAGGTGCGGTTACTGCTCCAGAACCCCAGTCAATAGATGCGGTTGTCCAATTAATAGATGTAACTGACGTTATGGTCACAGCTGCGGATGCATTGTTCTCAACAGTACTATATCCAGTTAGTTCGGTACCAACTCCTGCGAATATGTCGAAAAATGATATTGCGATTGCAAGTACTAGCAATCCTGCTAACAACTCGTTTGAAACTTTAAAGTTGCTTCGATTACTGCTCTTTACCTGTCTAGCTCGCTTCGCCATCTAATACCTCTCCACCATTATCACCAATTACCGCCTCGCTGGGCAAGATTGTTATACCAATTGTTGCGTCGCTCGAGGATGGTGCGCTCTTTTGTTCGGGTTCGGTTGTTCCAATATCACCATAAAAGAAAACCATAGCAACTAATACTACAACTACAAAAATAGCCCCCTGAGTGCGCCTATCTCCAATATTCATGATTTAATCTGTCGGCTCTGATATAAAACCATTGCTAACTACCTAAAAGTAACTACGTAAAACTAAGCACAACTCCATCCATTCTGAACGTAATCCCTTCTTTAGAAAAGAAGGTTTTACTATCCCAAGAAAACTAAAGTTAGAACTAACTACATGATTGTCCATTCTGAACCGCTCTTAAGGTAACTGTGTTATTGTATGTTCCTGCTGTCTGTCCAAGAGGTACTGATAGCCAGAATCTCAAGTACTCACTTAATCCACCCGTAACTGCCGTATCTGCGCTGACGAAGCTTGTTGTCATTGCTGTTGCGCTTGCTAGAGTTGGTGTTGACGCGTCTGTTGAGGTTGAGCTATTCCATACAAAGTTAGCTAACTCTATTGCATCTGTGCCGCTCTTCATCTTCTGATCTGCTGCTAGACAGAAGTCTATTGGCACGTTAGAGTCGTTTGATACTGATAGATACATTGAGCTTCCGCTACTATCGTTGTTGTAATTGTCTGAAGCGTTATTGTTATTTGTACCTGCAACTATCGTACTGAACTCTATTCCATCTGCGAGATTCTCGGATGCTGCTACTGCAAAGTATGCAGTGATATTTGCTTCAGCTACAAATCCTGAGCTATCTCCTGCAAATCCAGTGATTGGTACTTGTGCCTGCATTCCAGCTAATGCCGCAAGGATCATTATGAATACAGCGGCTATACCGAACGCCTTCTTTGCTGCGCGTGTTACATCAGCTGTTGCTCTACCGTAATGCAATGCGTGCAGCGTCTCTTCAATCTGTGTTCTCCGAGCAATCCAATCTGCGTCCCAGCTATCTACAGTCTTCCCGTTAAGCAGGACACTTCTCTGCATGATGTAATGCTCATAGTCAACGATGTTCTCACTATATGCAGTGTTCAGCCAATCTAGCCTATCTACTACCTCTGTCCGTCTAGCCTGTAACCTTGCGAGAGAGTTCTCTAGGTACTGTATCTTTCTCTCAGTCACGAAGCTAAACTTTCTAGACACTTTCAGCTACCTCCATTTTTTCGTACTGACACTTCCACTTGGTCAAGAACTTCTGCATAGCTTCGACGCTCTTGCTAGGTGCGATAATCACTGACTTAGCAAAGAACTCGCTACGAGTGCTCTCTATGATACCCTTTTGTTTGCCGCGTCCTTTTAGATCGTAAAAGAAGCGGACTTTATCTGAGCCTTTTATGTGCTTTGTCGAATAGACAAACAAAGTCTTTGGGGCAAAAGTCTTTGATGTAATGAGGCTCGTACCTTGTTTTAAGGCATCAACAATGGAAGAATATTTAGGGGTGAATAACTGATCTGCTTGTACAAAGATAACGGGTAGGCCAATCTCGCTTTGCAGGTTTTGTGCGATTCGTTGTGGTGTTTTTGAGTGAGTTAGAAGGCAGACAACTGGGCTAGATTTAGCCTTTTTTGAGATCAGGCTGGCGTCCACAAGTAGGACATCTGATATGTCTCGTCGCTTAGCTACAAGCTTCTTAGCAGCCTGTTGCAACTTTTTCTCATCGGAAACCTTGTTTATGATTTCCTTCGTGGAAATGTTACATTTCCAAGTTCTCAAGAAGTCAAGAACTTCTTTACTATATGCCTTGGGGGCAAGAATAACAGAATTAGCTAGCTTTATGCTATGCGTTTTTCGAAGAAGGCCAGGTTGTTTGCCTCTACCTAAAAGCGCATAATGGAACTTTACTAGCTCAGAACTAGATAGTTTGGGGCTATAGCTAATTAGAGTATATCTACCTATACCTATGCCTACTAACTTCTTCGGCTGGTCAGCCACTTTTTGCCCCAAAGACATGTTAACTACATTAACATATTTAACGTAGTTTTAACCATGTATGTGTTAACTACATTAACAGTAGTATTAAAATCTTTCCACTATAGCCTTAAAAATGCCTAAAAATGCCTCTTTTTAGCCCATATTTTCACCATTTTGAGGGGGTAAAAGGGAAAATTAGCGCTTTTTGATGATTTTATGGGTTTTGAAGAATTTTCTCATTACATATAGTGCGGCTAGCAGAATCGCTATGCCTGCACCAATAAAGAAGTATTGTGTCGTGAATTGGACTCCCTTGTCTGCATCGCATCTGACTCTCATCTCAAGCGGCGCTGCTGCTGAAACCGAGGTTGTTGAGCCAGTTCCAGATACACCTGCTGGATAATACTCTGTAGCGATTACTTTACCTGATAGCACTATCGGGGTATCGGGACAGGTGTAAGAATAGACTTTAGGTACATCAAAGCAAATCTCAACCGACTTTGCTTTGTCATGGGTTGTGCCTGCAGGCACATCAACATTCTCGCTAAATGCATTAAGCTCAGCAAGGTCACCTGATACAGTTAGTATGATCTTTACATCCTGATCCCAAGGGTTGTATACACCATAGTCAAAGCAGGCTGTTTCGCCTTCGTCAACATTACTTATCACAGTACCATATACAATGCCGACGCCTTTCATAGCGGATGCTTGTGGTGTCATTAATACCAACAGTGCTAGAATCAAACTAATCTTATGCATAGTATATTCCATTTTCAAACTTATTATACCTTTTTATGATCTAGAGCATCCATCCCCTTTTCAGTGATTTCAAAGATCTTTACTTGTGGATAGTTGACAACGTAGCGAGCATATCCAAACCCGATTAAGTAGATCATCTGTCTACGTGTTGTGTGCCAGTTAACATGGGCAGCATCAGCTAACTGATTGACATTCTTCTGACCCTGTGTAAGGTTCAGTAGGAGAGACTTTCTGATCTCTCTGAATGTTCTCTTATGTGCTGCTTGCTTTGTTGCCATTATAGTGAACTCTCCTCTGCATAGACAGATAATGTGTTATTGTAAATTCCGACAGTTTGGTTACCTGGAACCGTTAGGTAGAACTTCATGTAGGAAGTTGTACCGTTGACAATGTTAGAACCAATTGTGTTGTTGGTTGTAGCCATGGTGTAATAGTCGCTATTAGTTACATCTGTTTCAGAAGTATTGTATCTGAACTCTTCGTTACTGATGTCCAGAACTGATCCGCCAGATGTTGTCAGGTTGCCATCTGCTGCAATAGATAGGTCTACATTTGTGCCAACTGAAGTAACGGTTACATAATAGCTCGTGTCAGATGTTCCGTTGTTATATGACGCGTTCGCTCTAGTTGATGGAAGACTCTGAATTACCCACCGTACCCCTGCATCTAGAAGGTCAGAAACTGCTATTGCGATGGACTTGTTGCCGATAGTGAATGTCTGTAGATCAGTCTGGTTTGTGTTACCCTGTGTATCATTGGTCCAGAAGTACCAACCAACCGTATTACCTGCAGAGGTTGTTACCTCAAGTTCATATGTAGATACATTGGTTGTTCCGTTAAGTACTGTATAGCTGCCATTTGTCCAGCTACCACTGTCGTTTGATGAGAAGATGAATCCTGCGAGCCCGACATCTGCTGCCTGTGTCTCTGTCCAGGTTGTGTTCAGGCTGATGTTCAATCCATTATAGACTGTAGATGCGTTCTTGCTTGGGCTGCTCCATCGTGGTCCCCAGTTGTCCAAGTTTACACTTGCGCTTGCAGTATACTTGCTAGAGTTAAGTGCTCCATCTGTTGCCCAACATCTGAAGTTGATTCCAACTATATTGTCGTAGCTAGATATGTCCCACGAGTAGTTGCCGTCTGCCAGGCCAGTAGTTACCTCAGTCCAGCTACCTGTTCGGTTAGATTCTATTGAGTATGTTATTGTGTCAGAGTCATTGTCCGACGCGCCTGAACAGTTCAGCTCCATTGAGCTGTTGTCTCCACCCCATGTTCCAGATGCTGGTGTGATAGAGGTTGGTGGATTTGGAGCTGTGCTTACAAGGGTCAACGAATCAGATGTTGTGTTAGGTCCATCTTCATACAAGTCATTAGGAGTTACAGACACCGACCATACATCATTCTTGCCAGTCTCATCTGAGACCATAGTCTGAACTGAGAGAGAGGCATTACCTGCCACATAGTTGGCCCAGATTTGATCTGCACTCAAGCTCCGGTTGTAAATGCGTACTTCATCTAAGAACCCTACTAACTCTTGCGATGCTTGGAATCCACCACCAACGGAATCTTGCTCTGCTCCAAGCCATAATCCATTTACAGGTATAGTTAATGCCCCTGTATTTACTGTACCAGAATTTTGGAACACACCATCTACGAATAATTTTACAGTTCCGTTTGATCCGTCCCAGGTGAATACAACATGACGCCATGCATTATTATTAATTGAAACGCCACTATTCCAATTAGAATCATGTACATAGAGCCGTAAGGATGATTGATCGTAAATTAGATACTCATTATTATAGGTAGGATTTGCTCCAGTTATTACTCCCTGAGCAGATCCAGAAGTTTTAATCCATAATTCAGTTGTGACCGTACTTAAACCAGTCAAAACCGTATTGGAAATATTTATCTTCTCCTCTCCTGCGGCAGTGAATTCGTAACATCCTCCAATCTGACAAGAAGATGTCCATGCTGGTGCTCTACCGGTAGTTGTATTTCCCAGAGTTGCGTTGTTCTCAAAAGTTGAATAGTCTCGGATAACTGCTGTAGTTGTTCCAGAACGGTTACTATCAAAAGCCAGGTTAAGGACAGCTATACTAGATCCATTTACTCTCCAGTCAGTGATGTTGTATATTGTGTCCGAGTCTCCATCAGTTCCATCTGTCCAGCTAACTGACAGGTTGTCAGACGTGATGTTAGCTGCCGTTGATGATGCCATAGCTACGCTTGTGAAGGTAGTTGGTATGTTGTTGATTGTGACTGTTCTCTCAGCTGTCTCGTTCTTGTTAGCTCCCAAGTCAACAGAATATCCTGTGTATGTATAGCTCTGTCCCTCAGTCAGACCTGTCCATGTCTTGTTATACTGATTAGCGTTAGCATCGTACAATGCGCGTATTTCATTAGCTGATAATGCTCGAGAGTAGATCTGAACTTCATCGATTGATCCGTTAACTTCTCTAGCATCTGCATGATTCCATGATCCAATACTTAGATTAGCTGTAGCATCTGGAGGTAACTTAGCGCTTCCAGACCAACTACCTCCCGTTTGATTTACACCATCAATATATATTTCAAAAGTATCTTCAGTTACAACACCCACAACGTGCGTCCATTCTCCAAAATTATATGCACTAGTATCTGTCCGATAATAAGAGCCGTCAACTAATAAGTAAATATCTCGATTAGTATGCGCAGCAAGCCCGTAACCATTTGCACTATTACCTGCCGTGGATTTATCAACAATTCGTTGGTATGTATCTCCACTATATTGTTTAAACCATGCAGATATTGTTATATTTGAGTTAGCTAGCATGAGTGGGTGTCCCGAAGTGATCTCACCCATTCTAATTACTTCATCATCACCATTAAACTTCATTCCTTTGCCGAACTTACCTTGGGTTGGTGTAGCACCACCTTCGAGAGTTCCGTTGTTCTGCCAGGTTGAGTTGTCAAGTACGGTTGATCCTGAAACTGCGTCCATGCTCCAATATCCAACTAGCGTCTTATTCCAGTCTAGGAAAGTTGATTGGTTGTTTGTGTCAGAAGATGTTAGGTTGACAACTACATCTCTCCAGGTTCCGATCCGAGTTGCGTCTACCCATACATCTGCAAGGTAGCTAATGGTTGGAGTTGTTGTATCTGCAGTTACGGTTCGGTTATCACTTGAGACAACACAGCTTACTGCATCACAAGCTTCGCAATACCATTCAAATCCATTCTCTTGTAGCGTGCTTACATTGAACTGTGCTGAAGCAGATGTTCCTGAGACCGAAACTGTTCCGTTGTTGTGGAAGGTTCCGGTGTTGTTATGGTACAGGCTTATGTTTGCCAGAGCTACATCTGTGTTGGTTGCTGAACAGTCAAAGGTTGCATTAGCACCAACTGTCCAACTAGTATTTGGATTGTCGAGAGTAACTGTTCCGCCAGTGAACTTCCACATCGCTGCAGGTACGTTGTTGCCTCCATCAGTTGCAGTCAGAGCATTTATCACAGATGCTCCCGTATTGTTACCTTTGGATATGTTTGTACTATCCCATGCGTAAGTATTTGCTGAATCGAACTGTGCTAACCATTGTGAGTTGGTGTTGTTGGTTATGTTTCCAGTTCCGCTGGTTAGGTTTCCAGATAGGTCTAGGACATCGGTGTATAGCGTTGCTGAACCTGTAATGCTAAGAGCATCTCCTGAACTAACCGTCATGTTTCTGAACCATGTATCTCCAACTAACTGAATTAATATTCCATCTCCACCTGTTGATCCATTAATTTGATAGTCAATATTGGAAAGATTTAATGTATTTCCTGGAGCTTGCTGATCCCAATTCCAGTTTGTTCCGGTCGCGACAAGAGGATACGCTGAACTTGCTCCCTTAATAACTTGAGTATAACCTGTATAAGCATTTACAATAAAATCTCCTGTCGATACGATACTTCCAGATTGTGTGCTATTTCCTATGATTAATATGTTATCTTGTCCGCTTCCAACATACAGGTCTTTTCCAGAGTTAACTGTTAGTGTATCTGCAACAGTTACATTTCCAACCATCTGTGTGTAGCTTCCAGCGTTATTGATTGTTATGTTATTGAATATGTTTTCGTAACTGACAAACGCTGTTGCTGTGTTGGTGGTGATGGCTAATTCTCCATTGTTGTGTGTATATGTCGCAGCAGTATCTACATCAATTACTCGTCCACTTCCTGACTCAGATGTTAATGTTGTTGTTCCGCTTGTAGCAACGTATGTTCCGCCTGAGTTGATTGTCAGTGAACCAAAGGATCTTGCTCCGCTTTCTGTAGCGATTCCAAGCGTTCCAGTATTTTGCACAAGCACGTCACCAGTTACAGTAATGTCGTGGGTTGTAGTGCCTGCTCGGAAACTGCCTGCAGTAATTACTAAATCATTAGCAATTGTTGCTGCATCATGTTCCCAATATGTTGCTACACCCGTATTGTCGATATCTAGATCATACAGACTTCCAGTACATAGGATGTCAACAATGGTTGATGCTCCAGTCTCAATACTAACATTTCCTGAGTTAGCTGTAAAAGTTCCATCACAATCAAGCGCGTGGTTAGAACCATCTTCACTATTTATTGTAGTTGTTCCAGAAGTTGCGGAGTATGTTCCGCCAGATTTGATTGCAAGGGAGCCGAAAGTCATAGCATCGCTTCCACCATTAGATAATGTTCCTGAAACTACAGTATCCCCTGTTACAGTTAGATCGTACAGGTCTGCGTTTGAGTTAAATGTTCCCGATTGAACAGTAAGATTACCATCAATAACACCTCCATCAAATATCCACTTCAATGAATTTCCTCCACCAATATCAACTACAAAATTATATGGATTTCCCGAACCTGTTGCAATATCAAGGTAATATTGTGACGCTGTTTGTGAAGTTATATTAATAGTTCCGCCATTTGCAGTAAGAGTTCCATCATTATTTAATGCATATGTATTTAGCGCCGTATTGTTTATTTCAGTTATTCCGCTTGTAGCAGAATAGACTCCACCTGAGTTGATTGTTAGTGAACCAAATGTCCAATCTGCTGTTTCTGTTGCGTCACCAATCTGACCGCCAATTACAACATTTTCAGTTACATTTATGTATTTGTTATTAGCGTTAGTTATCAGTGCGCCAACACTGTTCTCAGTTAGGTTACCTTCTACATCTAGGTCTGTCATCAGAGTGGTACTGGTTCCTGAGAAGATTAAGTTATAGAAAGTTCCACTTGTTCCAACTGCATCTAGCAGCGTTCCAGTACCATATGTAAAGTTAACAGTTCCACTGTTAGCAGTAAATGTTCCATCATTGTCCCAGCCATATCCACTATCTGCTTCGCTTGTTATGGTTGTCGTGCCTGAGGTTGCGGAGTATGTTCCGCCTGAGTTGATTGTCAGTGAACCAAAAGTCATTACAACACCTCTAGCATTATCACTTAAAATCCCAGTAATATCAACATCACCTGTAACTATAAGATTATCACCAACTCCACTTGCTCTAAGAGTTCCAGCAGTAACAGTTAAATCATTATCAATAGTAGCTGCAATTGTCCAATCATAAGCCCTACCACTTCGATTAGTAATTAAATTATATACATTTCCACTTCCAGTTAAATCTAAATAAGTATTTGCATCAGTTGTTATTGTAACTGTTCCAGAATTGTGTGTAAATGTTCCATCATTAACAAACGCATATCCACTTGGATTTTCATCAGTTATTGTTGTTGTTCCGTTTGTAGCAGAATATGTTCCGCCTGAGTTGATTGTTAGTGAACCGAAAGAGTAATCTGCAGATCTACTTGCAGCGCCAAGTGTTCCGCCAGAATTAACTACAACATCGCCTGTAATGTCCCACGTCCAAGCAGCATTATTTGTTTGGGCAGTTCCAGCATCTACAGTAAGATTTCCAGTTATTACAGTATTTGCTTCAAAACTCTGTATGCCGTTCGTATCTACAATTACATTATGTAATTGTCCGCCATTGCTCTCTTCATAACCTAAATTACTTCGGTAGCTTCCACTGTCTTGGTGATTAAATACAAATGTTCCTGTGTTATTGTCAAATGTTCCGCCTACATATAATACTGCATTATAACTACTGACTCCAACACCAGATATGGTAGTATTTTCACTTGTAGCGGTGTATGTTCCAGTAGCTTGAATAGTTAAAGAATCGAACCACTGATTTCCACCAGATGATGCGTCAAGAGTTCCATTTACTTCTGCATCTCCAGTTGCGTTGATGCTGTATTCGCCAGTTACTAGAGTAGCTGCTGCCTCTACCTGAAGTGAGGCACAAGTTAGGTTAGCTGTTAGTGTATCATTTGCAGAGAATAGACATGCTACTCCCTCTCCGCCAAATAGCCACATTCCATCTGGTACGTTGTTTCCTCCGTCTGTAGCGCTCTGTGCGTTTATTACTAAACTTCCTGTGTTGTTTCCCTGGCTTATGTTTGTTGAACTCCAGGTGTAGGTGTCTGCATTGTCGAAGTGGGCTAACCACTGTGCGTTTGTGTTGTTGGTTATGTTTCCAGCTCCACTGGTTAGGTTTCCAACTAAAGTTAAATTATTCATGTAAAGCGTAGATGTTCCAGTATCAAATATATCTGTTGTGTCTACAGTTATGTCTCTAAACCAAGATGTTCCATCCAATGTGATCGTTTTACTTCTATCATCTGTTGATGTATTGATTTGGAAATCTACCCACTTGAAATTAATATTATCCCAATACATGAAATCTCTTGCGCCAGTTATAACTACGGGATAAGATTCACTTGCTCCATATATCTTACAACTAGTTGAAGAGGATACGCGATCGCCGCTACCTTCTCCATCCATGTTTATTGTTGCTGCTTGTGTGGTGTTTCCAAAAGTAAATGTATTTCGTAAGTATAAGTCTTCTCCACTTGTGTGATTCAATGAGTTTAGGATTGTAGCTGAAGTTTCTGCATATAATTCTACCCATGAGCTTCCACTTCCACTTACAACAATATCGTAGAATGTTCCACCACCTAGTCTCTGATCATTTCCAGTAAAGTTGCTGAACTCCAAAATTCCATCATTGTGGGTAAAGGTTCCATCATTATCAAAGTCTCCTGAGATTGTTGTTGTTCCCGAGGTTGCATCATAGGTTCCTCCAGAGTTGATTGTAAGTGAGCCAAATGATCTTGCTCCTGCTTCTGAACCTGAATCTAATTGACCTCCATTAATTATAACATCACCAGTTATAGTTAGAGCTCGATTATCATTATTTGATTGGAAAGTTCCAGAAGATATATTTAGATTGCCATCAATAGTAGTTGTATCAACAATACTTGCTATACTACTTGTGTTCATTACAAGATCATTAAGATTTCCAGTTCCAGTTAAATCTAATAGCGTTGCATCAACTGTTGTTATATTAAAGATTCCCGTGTTGTTGTTTAGTGTTCCGTCATGGTTTATTGCATATCCTCCAGCAGATTCATTTGTGATGGTTGTTGTTCCGTTTGTAGCTTCAAAGGTTCCGCCTGAATTGATTGTTAATGAGCCAAATGACCAATCTCCACTTTCTGGAATTGAAAGTCCTAAAGTTCCGCCACGTATTAAAACATCTCCTGTAACTGTTAAATCATTTCCATAATTATTACTCCTTAACGTTCCTGAATCAATAGTCACATTATTATCTGCGATAGTAATGCTTCTATATACTAGAAAACTGCCTGTGCTAACTATTAGATCATAAGCCGTTCCCCTAAATTCAGTAAAAGCACTTGTTGTAATATTCAATATACCATTATTATGTGTAAATGTCCCAAGATCATTAAACGCAAATCCACTTCCAGTATTTTCGCTTGTGATAGTTGTTGTTCCGCTTGTAGCATCATATGTTCCGCCAGATTGGATTGTTAGAGAACCAAAATAAGCGCCTCCACTTTCTCCACTTAAATCAATTGTTCCAGTAATATCAACGTCCCCCGTTACATTTATGATCTTATCTGCAGTAACTCTATCTATTTCTCCAGCAGTTACTGTTAAATTACTTTCAACAGTTAAATCGCCAACATGTGGAGTATTTAGTTTATACCCCGATTTGTCTACGATAATATTATAAAATACACCATTACCTTCAGTTCTTACGAAAGAATTTTCACCTGAAGAAAACACAAAAGTTCCATCGTTGTGTGTAAGAGTTGATCCTGAATAACCATAAAATGCATAATCCCCATTTGGTGCATTATTTATTGTTGTATTTCCAATATTAGCTTCATAAGTTCCACCTGACTGAAGAGTCATTGAGCCAAACCATTGTGATCCACCTGCAGAAGCATTTAGAGTTCCATTTACTTCTGCATCACTAGTAGCATTAATTGAATATGTTGAGGTTGCTACAGTAGCTGCAGATTCAACACCGAGAGTTGAACAGCTTAAGTTAGCAGTTAGAGTAGTGTTTCCGGAGAAGAGACATGAAACTCCTGCTCCGCCAAATAGCCACATTCCATCTGGTACATTGTTGCCTCCGTCTGTAGCGCTCTGTGCGTTGATGACTACAGCTCCAGTGTTGTTACCTTCTGAAATATTAGTTGAGTCCCAAGTGTAATTATCTGCTAAATCGAAGTGAGCTAGCCATTGAGCATTGTTATTGTTTGTGATATTTCCTGAGCCAGAAGTAAGTGTTCCATTTAAGTCCAGAACATCTGTGTACAGTGTAGATGAATCTGTAATATTCAAGACATCATTTCCAGTTACGCTCAGATTCTGGAACCAGCTGTCTCCTGTAATAGATATATTCTCGCCGTCTCCGCCGGTAGCTATATCTTGTGTGAAGTTTATCCATTTCAAACTAATTATTTCTCCAGTTCCAAAGTAGAATGTTTGTGACCAATCTGTTGGGTAGGCAGAACTATTTGCTTGGAATGTAGCATCATATGTTCCGAACATTGCACTGTATCCTGCACCACCAATTGTTGCACTTTGTGTTGAATTTCCAAGAGTTATGATTTGTTCAGTATCTCTTCCAAAACGAGCATATAGATTTGTTGAATTTATAATAGTTAGATTCTCACTAAAGTCAACGTAATTTACTCCACCACTATATGTAATATCATTGAAGACTCCTTCTCCACCATATAAATATCCACCACCATTTACAAATGAAAGTGTTCCATCATTATGTACATAACCACTAGATCCAGCATTATTATCTAAATCACCATCAATAGATGTTGTTCCACTCGTTGCTGAATATGTTCCGCCAGAGTTGATTGTTAGAGAACCAAATGTTCCTGATGCACCATTACTTCCACCATTTACATCTCCATCAATTACTACATTCTGATTTACAGTTAAATGACGTGTAGATGATCCGCCGAAAGCATACTCTGAGCTAGCTTCAGATGTAAGATTACCTTCTATAGTTAATGCTCCAATCTGCCTTAATTGATTTGATCCAGTTGTTCCAACTACTAAATTATTTAGATCTCCTGCACCATTATCATATATCTGTGAATAAGCTCCTTCAGAAGCAGTTTGTGTGAAGTTGAAAATTCCTGAATTGTGAGTGAGTGTTCCACCATTATTATAAAATGCGTAATGTGAACCCTCTTCGCTTGTGATGGTTGTTGTTCCGTTAGTTGCGTAATAAGTTCCACCAGAGTTAATATCCAAACTACCAAACCACTGATCTCCACCCTGGCTAGCATTCAGGGTTCCATTTACTTCTGCATCGCTAGTAGCATTGATTGAGTATGTGTCTGTAACGACTGTTGCTGCAGCTAGAACATCTAGCTTTGAACAGGTTAGGTTAGCTGTTAGGGTTGTGTTAGCTGCAAATGAACAGTTAGCTGGTGCTGCTGCAAAGGAGAATATCCACTCTCCATCATCTACGTTGTTGCCCTCGTCTGCTCCCTCGTAAACTATAATTGCTTCGGTTCCGGTGTTGTTTCCATATGAGACTGCTACATAATCCCAAGTTGAATTTAGAGTTGGGTGTGGCATTGTCCATTCTGTAGTTCCTGCGTTGGTGATATTTGCCAGGTTGCCGTCTGAACCTGCGATGGTTAGGTTTCCAGTTCCGGAGAATCCCGATCCAGTTGTATCATCAAAGGTGACTTTCTCTCCAGCACCAATACTCATCTCTCCACGAATGTCTAAGATGTTTGCTGTGATGTTTCCTTGCTGAGTTAGAGTTCCTCCGGTTGCTATTGTGATGTTGTCGTCTGATGAGTTGAAGACGGCTGCGTTGGTTGTAAGATTGTAGAATGTTGCGTCTCCAGTGAACTGTGCTAGAGTATCGTTACTGAATACTATGTCTCCAGAGTTATGTGTGTATGTTCCGGCATTTGAGAAGTAGTTGGTGATTGTTGTTGCTCCGCTTGTTGCTGAGTATGTTCCGCCAGAGTTAATTGTTAAGGATCCTAAAGACCATGCTGCTGTTTCTGCGTTTCCTAAGGTTCCGCCATTGTTAACTACAACATCACCAGTTACAGTTACTGCTCGATTATTATCTGTTCTAAATAAAGCGTTATTTATAGTTAAATCATTATCAATTGTTGTTGTTGCACCATATGATTTAGCAATATTTCCGCCACAATTTAGTTCTAGATTGTAAAGTGCTCCAGTTCCAAGAATATCAAACTCACAAGCTGCCGATCCATAGGTTATATTAACTGTTCCTGAATTAGCTGTGAAAGTTCCGTCATTATCTATTGTCCAGCCACTTCCAGAATTTTTACTTGTGATTGTTGTTGTTCCGCTGGTTGCTGAGTATGTTCCACTATTTATAGTAAGCGATCCGAAATATACATCTTGATTAAACGTTCTAACACCCGACTTTCCGAATGTTCCTGCGTTCTGTATAACATCTCCAGTTACATTGATTATACCATTGTTGTAGAAAGTATATGAGCTTCCGAGAGTAAGATTACCTTCGACATTTAACTTATACCCACTACCTGTTCCATCATAAAGACCACCATCAGTCTCAACATTGTACAAAGTTAGTTCGTCTGTATTGTATAACATATAACTTGTTGTGCCCAAAGTTATGTTAACTGTACCATTGTTGTGGTTTATTGATGAATCATCATCTGCGCAATAGATGAAGTATGAGTTGTAGCTTCCTCGTCGAGTTACAAAGTTGGTTGTTCCAGATGTCAGATCACACGTTGATCCACTTGGACATGAGATAGATCCAGTTTCATGATAACCCGTACTACCATCAAAGCGGCCGCCACTGTAAAGTGTTATTGCGTATGCCGTAGTTAGTGCGGATCCTGTGCTCAAGTTTCCGCTCTCAAGTAGGAAGTCTCCGTAGATGTTAGTTGTTGTGGTTATGTTAGTAACTGCGGAACTAGGTGCTTCGTATGCGCCTGCTGCTCGAATAGTCATCGAATTAAATTGTTGGCCAGTTCCTGAAGTTGCGTTAAGCGTTCCGTTAAGCTCTGCCCATCCAGTAGTATTCACACTATATGTAGAAGTAACTAATGCCACCCCCGTTTCAACACCTAGGTTGTTACAGGTTAGGTTAGCAGTAAGTGTCGTGTTGGCTGCGAATGTACAGTTAGCTGGTGAAGTTGGTGAGTTGAATACCCACATTCCTACAGGTACGTTGTTACCATAGTCTGTTCCATTGTTGACGAAGATTACGTCTGTTCCTGTGTTGTTTCCATAGCTGACGTTGGCGTAGTTCCATGTGCTAGTCACAGCGGTTGCATTAAATTCCCAAGCGGTTGCTGAAGCAGATTCGATTGTAGCGAGGTTTCCGCTTGCGCCAACTACATTAAATGTACCGTCACTGGTTTCAAAACCTGTTGCATCATCGAACGTTAGAACAGAACCTGCTGTTAAGTTAAGATTTCCATTAATTCGCAATCTATCTACGGACATATTGTATCCATTGCTACTTAGAGAGTCTCCAGCTCCGATGCCGGTGTAATCATCTCCAGCTGTAACAGTAACATTTCCAAGTAGATATGCATCTGCAGAATTTACAATCAGATAGTAATATCCTGAACCTGTAACATTAGCTGCTCCGTTGTATATGATTCTAGATGTCTCAAATATGTTGTTTGCAGAGGTTCCATCTGTTGGTGCGTCTGATCCGAGAATCTCCCATGAAGCCATGCTAACCTTACTTAGAGTTCCAGCTCCACTGGACAGTTTTCCATATACGTCAGCTTCACCATAACCATTTTCTGGACAGGTGATTGTTGTTGTCTGGCCAGAGTTAGCAACCTCAATGTTGTAGAAGTCTTGATCATCATCAACTATAACTGACCCTGTTCCAGTCATGTTAACTGTAGAGGTTCCTTCAGTGAAGGTTCCTCCTGCTGCCCAGACTGTTGATGCACTTGCGGTTCCTGTGTTAGAGCCGATTGAGTCAGCTACAGTTGTTCCTGTTCCTTCATCAAATTGCCAGCAAGAGACCAGTTCAGATTGGTTACTTAAGGTTGTACATGGTTGAAACATACTTGCTCTAATATCGTCTGCTTGTAGAGATACGTTCCAGATAGAAACTCTACCAATATGTCCGTCAAAGAACTTAGCATTACCATCACTAGTTACTCCAATATATACAATATCAGTATTCGCGTCTGCATAATTTCCATGTGTTGTTGTTCCTGAAATGTTTACAAGCTTTCCGTCAAGATAGAAATAATATTTGCTATCCTCATGTACAGATACTGCATGATACCACTGATCTATTTCTATTGGTGTTGAAATAGAATGATACGCTAGCGAATCGCCATCTTCAGTTCCATACCATTCTAAGTATAAGTAATTGGAGTTGGCATATAAACCACCTCGAGGAACTCCGCCAAAATTAGCGTCAACGGGTTGATACGCCATTACAACGTGTTGTCCGGTAGAATTAACTTTGAACCATGCTTCTTGTGTTCGATTTTCTTCGTCCATGAAGTAGAACATATCTATATCCTGTGCAGTATTAACATACTCCGTACTTCCATCTAGATCTAGAGCATATCTTCCAATTGGTCCACTAGATGATTTCCAGTTCTCAGCTACATTGATTGCTGAAGCGCCTCCAGATAGCGTTCCGCCATTTGCAATAGTTAGATTAGAAGCGTCAAGTTGTAGGTCATTGGTGCTAAATGTTCCAGATCCAACTATAAACTGATCTATGGTTGTGCCAGGGTATATTGCTAAGGTAGAGGTTTCACGAGTAAAGATTGTTCCAAATGAATATGTTCCGCCGCCATCAATGTCTGGGCTGGCGGTACTGTCATAGATAATATCTGCTTTTCCAGTTATGGTTCCATCATAGTCTGGTCGAGCAGCTCCAGTCATAACAATCTGGGCGCCAGCTTGACCAAGGTCTCCACCACTAAGAATATCAAGCTCTCCACCAAACTCAACTCGCTGTCCATTCAGGTCAAAGGTCTCTCCTGAACTAATTGAAACTGCTGCAAAGGAACAGTCGCCAGTCAGTTGTATACCAATACCTCCACCATCATCTACTTGTAATGCGCTTGTAAAATTAAGCCATTTGAATGTCTTTGTTCCAGCCTGACCCCACCATAAGTTTCCGTTATCAGTAATTACGCCAGGATAAAGCTGGTTTGCTGCCTGAATTGTTGTAGAATATGGTTGTATAGTACTAGCGCCAGAAGCACCAAACAGTGTTCCAGCCTGTGTGTCATTACCTAACGTAAGTGTACCCATTCCATTTGTAAGTCTTAGCTGCCCAGAGGACTGATTATACATATGGATAACCGTTAGTGGCTCTCCAACATAGACAGTATTTGTCTGCGTAATGTTATAGAATGTTGAGCTATTTGGATATATATACATCATACTTGATGTAAATAGCATTGTTCCGTCGTTGTGAAGGAAGTCTCCATCAATTGTAAAATACCCGTTGATTGATGTGAATGCAGATGTTGCGTGATACATTCCACCACCATCATTTATATTGGTCTTTCCAAACCATTGGTCTCCGCCAGCTGATGCATTAACAGTTCCGTTGAAACTAGCATCGCCAGTAGCGTTGATGCTGTATGTGTCTGTGCTTAAGGTGACTCCTGATTCAACATAGAGGTTATTACAGGTTAGATTCGCTGTAAGAGTTGTGGTGGCTGCGAATGTACAGTTAGCTGGTGAAGTTGGTGAGTTGAATACCCACATTCCTACAGGTACGTTGTTACCATAGTCTGTTCCATTGTTGACTATGATTACGTCTGTTCCTGTGTTGTTTCCGTAAGATACATTTACGTAGTTCCAAGAGGTGTTAAGGGTAGGGTGAGGAACCACCCAGTTGGTAGTTCCTCCAGATGTTATTCGGGCTAAATTGCCATCTGATCCTGATATGGTTAGGTTTCCAGTTCCTGCGAATCCTGCACCTACTATGTCAGCAAAGCTGACATTGGTCCCTGATTGGACAGTTAAATCTACTGTTGAGCTAACATTTATCTGAGTTATATTATCAATTACACCACTCATTGTCTGGCCTGTTCCAGATAATGATAGGTTTCCTTCTGCTCCGGTGAAAGTTCCAGAGCTAGCTAGGTTTCCGCTAATGGTTGCTTCTTGGCCATTCAGTTCGAAGGTGTCTCCTGAAGCTAGAGTATATGCATCAAAAGTAACCGGTCCAGTCAGAGTAACTATACCATTGTCTGTATTAGACGAGGTCACTGTCTCTTGGAAGTCTAACCATTTAATATACGTCTGTGCATATTGCGTATTTGCGCTATTACCTTGTATGAACCTTAAGTTATTATTCGTAAATACTGCAGGATAATCCGCACTTGCACCATACCAGTATCCATTATTGTAGGTCTGTCCATTTAATGTCAAGGTAGATACGTTAGCTGCCTGTGACGCGTTTCCTAGAGTAAATACTAAGTCATTCCCATACATTGTAAAGAGATTATTTTGAACGTCACCAGATAATTCATTGATTACAGTTATGTCTTTTCGAACCATTAATATAGACCAACCATAGTCGTTTCCAGACATTCTAAGATTATAGAAGGTTGGTTCTAGTGTACCCATCAGTGCTCGAGAGTACTGTGTCTTATGTGAGAACTCCACAGTACCTTGATTATGATTGAATGTTCCACCCGAGTTAAGCGCCCAGATTACTGTTTCGCTAGCTTTTCCTTCACCATGCAATAATGTTGTTCCGCTTGTAGCTTCATATGTTCCGCCTGAGTTGATTGTTAAGGATCCAAAAGATAATGCTTCAGCACCACCATCAAGCGTTCCACTATTGGCAACAGTTACGTCTCCTGTTACAGTTAAATCGCCAGATCCACCATATGTTCCTAAAGAAGTGGCAGATACTGTTAAGTCATTCGCAACGGCCACATTACCTGCCCAGTCAGTATTAGCTAATATCCCCAGATTATAGAACGTAGACGGTGTGACGGTGAAATAATCTCCTGCAGAAATGTTAACTGTTCCGCTGTTGTGGGTAAAGGTTCCACCATTGACCTGAAAGTTATACCCACCGACGGTTCGCTTGGTTATTGTTGTTGTTCCACTTGTTGCGTTATACTCTCCACCTGTGTTGATTTTTAGTGAACCAAATGACCAATCGCCTGTATTTGTTCCACCAAGGTTGTTTAGTACTCCGCCGTTGATAACAACATCTCCAGTAATAATTAATCCTACTGGATCTGCGCCAATCGCAATATTACCGTCATTTACAGTTACATTACCTGATATAGTTTCGCCACTTGCCCAATACACTATATCATCAGCAGTTGAGAAAACAATATTGTTGAACGTGCCAGATGAACATTGTGGCCAGATCCAGGTATCTGGGATGGTAGATGCATATGTTACGTTTCCATTGTTGTGGGTAAATACTCCTGCGCAATATAATGCGTATGATGCGTCTTCTGAAGTTATTGTTGTTGTTCCGCTGGTTGCTGAGTATACTCCACCACTGTTCACCCTCATTGAGCCAAACCATTGGTCTCCGGCTTGTGAAGCATTCAGAGTTCCATTTAGATATGCTGCACCCGTTGCATTAACACTATACGTATCAGTACTTACTTCGGCACCAGATTCTATCTGGAAGCTAGAACAGGTTAGATTGGCGGTCAGCGTGACATTACCAGCAAAGATACAAGCATTACTATCAAATACCCACATTCCCAATGGGCCATTGCTTCCTTCATCAGTTCCATCATAGACAACAATAGTATCTGCACCGGTGTTGTTTCCATAACTAACCGCTGCGTAATTCCAAGTTGAGTTTAATGTTGGGTGTGGCATCCGCCATGCTGTTGTTCCTGCAGAGGTTATGTTTACTAGGTCGCCAGAAGAACCTGCGATTGTTAAGGTTCCAGTTCCTGCGAATCCCGATCCCACTGTATCTTCAAAAGTGATCTCTTCTCCAGCGCCAATAGCCATTGTTCCTCGAATATCTAGTATGTTTGCAGTAATGTTTCCGCCCTGTGTCAGAGTTCCACCACTAGCGATTGTGATGTTGTCGTCTGAGCTGTTGAAGACTGCTGCGTTGGTGTTAAGGTTGTAGAATGTTGTATCTCCAGTGATCTGTGCAACTGTATCGTTGTTGAATGCGATTGTTCCTGAATTGTGAGTGAGTGTTCCTACTCGTGAGAAGCTGCTGTTGATTGTTGTTGTTCCGCTTGTAGCCCTATGTACTCCACCTGAGTTGATTGTAAGCGAACCATAACTTATATCCTGAGTTCCTGTTGATAAGTAATCGCTATCTAATGTTCCGGTAACTGAAACGTCTCTCGTAACATCAAATGCTCTATTATTTATGTCAAATATCCCACTTTCTATTGTTAAATCATTCGCTACAGTCATTGTTCCTCCAGCATACGTTATAATAGAATTACGTTGGGCACCAATAGCAAACACTAAATTATAAAAGTCTCCTGTAGAACTAAGGTCTAATGAAGCATATCCCGTAGTATAGGTTATATTTATAGTACCATCATTATGTGTAAAAGTACTTCCACTATTTAAATCTAAATCATATCCACTTCCAGCTTCACTAGTAATTGTTGTTACGCCGGAAGTTGCATCATATGTTCCGCCAGAGTTGATTGTTAGTGAACCAAGTGAGACTGCAGAAGCTTGGCCAGTAAGAGTTCCAGTAACATCTGCGTCGCCTGTTACAGTTAGGGCATAGTTGTTATCTGATGTGTTCATGTTTCCTGCTGTGACTGTTAGGTCGTTTCCAACAACCAGTGCTGTGTCTTGTATCAGATCGAGACTGGCGTGATTCAAAATCAGATCGTAGAAGCTTCCTACTGTTCCTGAAGTGTCTATTAGTGTTGGTGCAGCTGTTGAGAATCTTACAGTTCCAGAGTTGTTTGTGAAAGTTCCATCGTTGTCATATGCATACCCACCCGTATTCTCACTGGTTATCTCTGTTGTTCCGCTAGTAGCATAATATGTTGCTCCGGAGTTGATTGTTAGTGAACCAAATGTGTTGGCACCAGATGCTCCACTCCATCCAAGTGTTCCACCAGTAACATTAACATCACCACTAACTAAAATCTCTCCAGATGAAGATCCACTCCGGACAGTTCCACCATATACAATTAAATCCCCTGACAACTTTACATGTGAGTTTGACTGTCCATTAAAGTACTTAGTGCTACTCTGAATATGCAAGTCATGTAACTTTGTAGCATTATCACCGATTCCAATGTTAGAGACGCCATTATATGTTACGTTTACTAATCCACTATTTGATGTGAAGGTGCTACCTGTTTTTGAGTATATTGAGTAACCTGCAGAACTCTCACTAGTGATTGTTGTTGTTCCAGAGGTTGCTTGGTAGGTTCCGCCTGAATTAATTGTAAGTGAACCTGTTGTGAAAGCATAGCCACTATTAATATCTACGGTTCCAGTAATATTTGTGTCTCCAGTTACAGTAGTTATTGCTGCACATTCATACTCGCCAGAAGATATGATGAAGTCGTTACTCATAATCATGTTACTTCCACAAGAAAGTTTATTTCCAGAAGCAACCTCTAAGTCATAGAAATTACCTGATGACCCTGATATGAGGTAGAACCAGGTTTCGGGTCCAGTAAAGTTGACTAATCCATTACTGTGCGTAAAGGTTCCACCTGAGTTAACCCTGAATGCGATTCCAGATCCAGTTTCGCTATTTATTTCCGTAGTTCCTGCTGTGGCCTCATATGTACCGCCGCTATTAATGATCATACTTCCAAACCATTGAGGACCGCCTGTTGATGCGTTGAGGGTTCCGTTGATCTCTGCGTCTCCAGTTGCGTTGATGCTATATGCATCTGTAACAACTGCGCCTGCAGAGATTCCGAGATTACCACAGGTTAGGTTCGCAGTTAGGGTTGCATCCCCACCAAATAGACAGTTATCAGGCGTCGCTGTTGAGAAAACCCACATGCCAGCAGGCATGTTATTGCCATAGTCATTTCCATTGTATACAATAATCGTAGCGGTTCCGGTGTTGTTTCCATAGCTGACGTTGGCGTAGTTCCAAGTAGTATTAAATGCTGTTTCGTTGAAGTCCCAGTGTTCTGTTCCTGCTGAATGTACTCCAACTAAGTTTCCAGCTGCACCTTCTGCGTAAACTCCACCAGATCCAGATACTGCTGCTCCGGCTGTGTCCTCAAATATCAAAACTGATCCTGCAGACAGGTTAAGCTCTCCAGTAGCAGTAATATCTTCAGTTGTTATGTTATATCCATTTGAGAGTATTGCTTTGCCAGCAGTCATTGCACCGGTTGCGCCTGCTACAGACACATTACCAAGTAAGTATCTATTTTCTGTATATGAATACAGACCTGCGTAAGTTGAGCCAGTAATGTTAGCAGTTCCAGTGTTATATGTAACATATTGGAATGCGCTGAACGTAGCTCCTTCATCTACCGGTGCATCACTTCCACCAATAACTAACCTACCATTGTTTGAAACAGATAGCGTTCCTGCTCCGGCTGTGAACTTTCCATATATATCATGATTAACACCAGATCCAATTGGAGAGATTGTTGTTGTCTTACCTGACTGTGCAACTTCTAGATTATAGAAATCTCTGGCGCTTGGCGAGTCTGCAACCATTAGTGATCCAGTTCCAGTCAGGTTTACAGTTGATGTATCATAGCTAAATGTTGGTGTTCCTGCCCAAACTCCACTTCCACTTGCGGTTCCAGTATTACTTCCAATTGAATCAGCTACAGATGTTCCAGTTCCTTCGTCAAATTGGTAACAACTAACTAATGTAGATTGATTAGAATTTCCAGCACAATCTGCAAACATGTTAGAACGGATCTCTGATTGCGTTAATGTACCATTCCAGATAGAAACTTTTCCAATAGCTCCATCAAAGTTTAGACTACTACCTTCATCCCGATATCCAATACCGAGGTTACTTGAAGATATATTAATTGTGCCTGTCAGAGCAGTTTCATTAACTAGCTTCCCATCCATATATAAACGTATATTAGAACCATCGTATGTTCCAACTAAATGCACCCACCGACTATTAACACTTGAATCTACAGTATACTTAGCGTCACCTACTTCGCTTGAAGTATATGCAGCAAAATTAAAGGTATCGTCAACGCCTCTTGCATATATAAAATAACCTGCGTTAGCAATTGGTTGATTCTGATTACAGACAATCATTCCGTTATTGTTTTCTACATCATCTGTCTTTATCCATGCTTCAACAGTAATTGCTGTAGTAATATCTAGACTCTCATCATCAGTTACATTAACCCCTTCACTACTACCATCCAGATCTAAAGCAGATTTTCCAATTAATCCACCTGTAGCTTTCCAGTTTTGATCTACAACGATATTAGAAGCATGTGCGTCTAAGGTTCCGCCGGTCGCGATTGTTAGATTATCAACTGGGCTTGATACTGAACCAATCTTTCTGTCTGAGCCAGTATCTAGCTCTCCTGCTCCGACAATCACCTGTCCATAATTAAAGAAGTAGTCTGTATTTAGCGTAACTGTTCCAGCAGTATTTACAAATATCGTTCTGTGGCTGTCGTCAGGCATTGCTGAAAAGGTTCCTGTGAACACAATATCTGATGTGCTCTGTCCCGTAACACCGCTTGCGCCATCCCAGTTTGGATTACCTGAATTAACATAAACTAAAGCGCCGTCTAAATCTATGCTTCCTGAATTTGTGATTGCTCCATCAAACTCGACTCTCTGCCCATTCAAGTCCAATGTATCTCCCGCAGTTATTGTAAATGCGTCAAACTTCGCGTCACCATCAAGTTTAACTGTTCCCGTTCCATATCCACCTGTTGTGAATGCTAACTGCCAGTCTGTATTGTTTAAAGTTAGGGTTCCAGAACCACTTAAAGTATTAACATACGCGTTTTTTATGATTGCGGGGTATAGCTCACTTGCAGCCATTATAGTATTACTATACTTTAGGTTAGTTGTGAGGTCGGTGTCTGCAGTCATATCTACCGTTCCAGATTGAGACTCATTTCCTAAAATTAACTTGCCGTTGTAATACACATTAAATGTTTCTGAGCCACTAAGTTGGTTAATAATTTGCATAACATTTCCATCCATAGTATATCCACCTTCGTTCTGAAAGTTATAGAAAGCGTTAGTTCCCGTAAATCCATTCCACTCTCCCGATGGATCTGTTCTATACAGAAGTCCGTTGTTGTGCGTAAATGTTCCGGAGTTAGCAGCATCACCCGTTACTGTTGTTGTTGCAGATGTGGCAGTATAAGTTCCTCCAGATTGTATAGTTACTGCTGCAAAAGATACTGCAGTGCTAGATGATGCGTCTATTGTTCCGTTGATCTCTGTTGCACCAGTTGCAGTAAGTGTGTATGTGCTTGTGTCTAAGACATAACCTGCATATATATCTAAAGTTGAACAAGCTAGATTGGAAGTCAGTGTAATATTACCTGTAACTGAGTCAACTATACACCCTTGCGCTACTGTAACTGAATCAGTTATAGCCGTTCCGTTCTCAATGCCATCCCAAGGCGTTACAGTACAGTTCCAGACCTCTCCAGCAGATATGTTGCTTCGATTTAGAACATATGATGCTCCAGATTGTACATAAGATTGATTAAAGACTTGGTCTTCATACCAGTCATATGTATATGTCAAAGAATCTCCATCCACATCAGCTCCACCCGTTACTGTACATGTCAGATGGTCATCGGTTGTTGGGCTATCTGGCGTAAGGTCGACAGTTGATATGCTTGGTGCATTGTTTATGATTGTTACGCTGTTTGATGTTGTGGTAGTTCCATCCGATTCCAAGTCGTTTGGTGTGACTGCAACTGTCCAAGTATCATTGACTACAGTCTCGTTAAAGGACATATTCTGGACTGAATGTCCTGCCAGTCCTGCGTTGTAGATCTGATCAATCTGCTCAGGAGTCAGTGATCGGTTGAATACTTTTACATCATCAAGGTGTCCTGTAAAATCAAGACTGGTGGTAGATGCGCCAAAACCACCGATTGTTGCTTCATCAGTATTACTCGTTACATCTTGCATACCTAAGGCATCGCTACCTCTCAATACATTATCAATATACAAGTATCGATTTAGTCCATCTACTATTGCAACAACATGGTGCCAGCTGCCGTCATTATAATCCCCATCATAAGTCATATAATCATGTCCAGAATCATCATATTCTCGCGTCAGGAACCCTAGCGTTCCAACACTACCATAATTACTACATACACTCAAAAGAGTACTATTCGCACCACTTTGACGCTTTAAAGAAAATGCATATTTTGCAACAGTGTCTGTTGTATTCACCCATAATGAGACAGTTATATTTTGGTTATTATTACCAATAAGTGCGTTTGTTGCGCCTAGATTGATGTAATCGCCAGATCCGTCAAAAGCATACGCTCCACCAATTCTACCTACCGTGACCCCTTGCGGATTTCCTTCTAAAGTTCCATTATTTGTATTAGTTGAATAGTCTCGGACAATCGAGCCAGACTGGCCTGATCTATTGGAATCAAATGGCATGTTTAGAACTGCTATGGATGTGCTGTTAAGTCTCCAGTCGGTGATGTTGTATATTGCGTCTGAGTCTGAGTCTGAACCATCGGTCCAGGTAACGGTCAGGTTCTGATTGGTGTTGTTTAGAGAGGTATTTGTTGCAGCCAATACAACTGAGGTGAAAGCTGTTGGAACTGTGTTTGAGATTAAAACTGAATCATTTATCCACGCTGAAGCATTAGCTAAATCATCTTGTGCAATACATGCAAAAGTCCAGTTTTCACCTTTTGAGATATTTCCACTAGTCAGAGCGTGGATAACATACTCCACTCCCTGCAGTAGAGATGTTGAATTATATCCCGTCTCAACTGAAACACTGTTATTGTACCACTGGTAGTGGAAAGTTACATTATCACTCTCTGAATCATCTGCTCTACAATATCCAAGTAACGCGCTGGTTGTATATGCTGGATCTGGTTGGATATCTGCACTAGTCATTGTTGGTGCACTGTTCCAGCCACCAACCCACCAGTTAGAACCTGCTTCAATAACATCTACAAAGTAAGCTGCTCCCGTTGTATTAGCAGTTAGCTTGTTTCCATCTGCAGTTCCATTCCAATAGGTAGTATTAGATGTAAGAGTTGAACTAGATGCAATACCTACATATCCGCCCGTTGCTTTATAGTAGGTTACATTGTAGTCATAGTTACTGGTATTATACGTAAAATTACCAACAGATGTGACATTCATTACAGTGTAATTAGAATCGCCATCATCTGTTACATTTCCAGAGATACGCAGCTCAGAAAAGCCCGTGTTTCCCATGATGGTTGTAGATGCGCCATTGAACGCAACAGTTCCACTATCTGGATAGAAACTTCCTGCGTTGTTGAATAGCGAGCCATTGATCGTCAAGACACCAGATGTAGCGTTTACAGATGCACCTGATGAAATAGTTAAATTTCCAACAGTGTTTGTTCCAGTTGAAGCATTCCATTCGCCACCAGTTACATAGACGCCTCCAGAGACACCTACATTATAGCCAATAGAATCAAAAGTATCTGATTCTACCCACATATCCTTATCAACCACAATATTCGACTTTAGATAGACATAGCTTCCAGCAGTATTTGATATATTCAGGTCATAGAAGGTTGCGCCATTACTAACCACGATTGCCTGTGCCGTTGACTGGCCAGCTACCTCCATGTGACCGTTGTTGTGGTTGAAAGTTCCACTAGCTCCTAAGTTGATTCCATTTCCACTCATTCGATTATAGACTCGAGTCCGCCCGCTTGTAGCAGTATAATCTGCATTTGTGCTAGTAACTAATGTGTGTAGGTTATGGTATCCAGATCCACTAACTACCTTACCATCTATCCATGTGTCCGACGCAGTTGTCCAGTCATAAGATTGTGGATCTAATGTAAATCCATTTCGCATAGTGAAGCCATCAAAGATAACATCTCCATCCCATGTAAGATTAAGGTTGGTTCCAGTTCCAGTATCTACGTTTGGGTCATAGTCAACCCATTTGACATACCAGTTTGTTCCAGATTTGTCGTTCCAGTCAATATCTGTGCCAGTTACAGTAAAGTAATAAGATTCACTAGCTGCGTAAAGCTGGATATCTTGACTTGTAGTACCAACATCAACAGTTCCAGAGTTTGCAATTGTTCCAGCTGCCGAAGCAGTTCCAAAGGTATAATTATAGCCATACAGGTCAACCTCTGTGCTTCCTGAAACAGTTAGTGCATTTTCTACAGTCATATTGCTCTTAAGGTGTGCAGTTCCAGATCCAATTGTTAAGTCGTAGAACGCAGGGTCAACAGTTCCAGATATATTTACATCTGTTCCTGCTGTTGTAACGGTTCCATCATTATGCGTGAAAATTCCTGCATTTGAAAAGTCTCCCTTCATTGTTGTTGTTCCACTTGTAGCATCATATGTCCCACCTGAGTTGATTGTTAGGGAACCAAATGTAGCTGTACCTGTCTCATCGCCATCATATAATTGTCCACCTGCAACAGTTACATCACCTGTAGCATTAAAATCATCATTATTACCTGGCCGGAATTGTCCTGCATCTATTATTAAATTATTATCTACAGCAGAATTATTACCTGATATTGTCAAATATCCTCCAGATGAATCATATTCTAAATCATAAGGATTTCCTGCTACTGTTCCAAGAATATCTATAAATGTGCTTCCAGTAGTAGTTATATTAATTAATCCTGAATTTGCTGTTAAAGTTCCATCATTATCTAAAGCAAATCCACTTGGCGCCTCTCCTGTAATTGTTGTTGTTCCGCTGGTTGCTGAATATGTTCCGCCTGAGTTGATAGTTAGAGATCCGAAAGTAAATGCACCTGAGTCAGAACCATCGCCAAGTGTTCCAGTAACATCTACATCCGCAGTTGCAGTTAAGCTTGCACTGCTACTATCCATCTTAAATGTTCCAGAAGACACAGTTAAGTTACCTGCTATTGTTGGTGCACTATTTACACAAGAAACAATATTTCCACTATCTACTTCAAGATTATACACTCCACCAGACTCAACTACATCTATATATGTTGTAGCTCCCGTAGTTATATTAACTGTTCCTGAATTATGTGTAAGTGTTCCATCGTTATCTAAAGCATAATCATTACTTGCCTTGCTAGTGATTGTGGTTGTTCCGCTTGTAGCTTCATAGGTTCCACCAGAATTTATGGTTAGTGAGCCGAAAGAGTTTGCTGCAGTTTGAGATCCACCTCCTAGCGTTCCAGTGACATCAACATCACCCGTTACAGTTAAAGTCTTAGCTGCACTATTTGCTCTAAATGTTCCAGAAGATACTGTTAGATTACCATCGAGAGCAGTATTTTGTTGCCAGACTTTTGTTCCGCCAGTAACTTCTATAGTATATGGATTTCCTGTTCCACTAAAGTCAAGTGAAGTTGTTGCTGAAGTTGTTACGTTTATTATTCCTGAATTTGCTGTCAAAGTTCCACCTGACAAATGACTAATCGCATATCCTGAAGTTGCTTCGCTTGTGATAGTGGTTGTTCCGCTGGTTGCTGAATAAGTCTGGCCAGAAGCGATAGTTAGTGACCCAAAGGTCATTGCGCCAGCTCCACCCGTAAGTGTTCCACTTGTTACATTGGTATCTCCTACAACAGTTACTGCTTGGCCATTCGCATCAAATGATCCACCATTTAACAATAGCCATCCATCTACATCAATTCCATTTGTGCTTAGAGTTGTTGTTCCTCCATCAAACTGAACATTGGCAAAATCATTTCCAGTCCCTGTTCCACCAGTTACTACTGTACAACCTCCATCAAACTCAACTGTTGACGCGCTCGCTGCTGTAAATGTACCTGCATTATTCCAGCAGGTTCCAGAACTTGCATTTATTGAGATTATATTATTAGGTCCTGTAAAAGATCCACCTGATTGAATATCAACAGACTCTACATTTATACCATTATTATTGCTAGCCAGATCCAAAAACCCGCCATCTTCAATAACAATTATTGGTTCATGTGTGCCAAAATAACCAACTGATGTATCTAGAGCACCTTCTTTTATGGTCAAGGTTTTACCGATATACATTGTTGTGGTAGTAGTAACCTCATAGGCTGAACTTCCGAGTTTAATATCAAGGTTAGTCAGACGATAACCCGTAGTCTGACAGTAAATATCCATTGCGGTATTGGTATTAGTCTCGATTGACGTTGTTGAGGCGTCATCTACCCAATAACCATCGCAATCTATTGCGTAAGAACTGGCTTCTGAATCAATTATAATTTTTCCGTCGCCTTCATAAAAATAACCACTACTGTCGAGATCTATTGCACCAAATTCGTGTGCAACTGTATCTCCACGTGTATCAAAATATCCGCCAGCCTGTATCCATAGTTCACCCGTTATATTTACAATATGATTATCTGTATCTAATTCACCATCATCAATAATCAAATCTCCCGTTAGATACAGTCCGCCAGTACCAGCACCACTAACGGTTGCATCATAACCAGTATTAGTTAGATCAATTTCTAAGTCGTGCGCGCTTCCACTCACACATTTTAGATCGATATTAGTATCTAGCTGATTAGTATTTATTAACAAATATCCACCGTTACCAACATACGTACCATCACAATCTACTGCAGATCCAAGACTATTTTCAGACGTTATTTTTGTGGTATCTGCAGGTTCGTGATAGGTTCCACCTGAATTAATATCTAACGATCTAAAAGTCTGGTTCTTACCCTGACTCGCGTTTAATGTTCCGTTAATAAATACATCGCCAGTAACTGAATATGCAAAAGTTGATGTGTTTACAGTAATGCCTGATTCGATATGCAAGCTCGCACAAGTTTTGTTTGCGGTTAGCTCTACATCAGATGCTGGCGCACAGAGATTAACTGCGAGTATATCTAATTGATTTGAAACATTTGTTGATCCATCATCTAGCAAATCATTTGGAGTAACTGCAACTGTCCATGCATCATCTGCAGATGTTTCATTAGCGTTGAGGTTCTGTATAGAGTGATTCGCTACACCTGCTTGATATATTTCACTTATTTGTTCAGGAGTAAGACTACGGTTATATATCTGGAATTCGTCCACACCTCCTTGAAAGAAAGTTCTATCATCATCTCTACATAGTGCGCCTATGCAAGAACGTTCTGCAGAAGGAGCAATATCATCAAACCACATTCCCTCTGTAGCAGTTCCTTCTTCAGTCACCGTGAAGGGTACTTCAGTTCCATTTATGTACATAATCCACGTACTTCCATTGTTAGTTACTGCAACGTGATTCCACATGTCTTGGCTTAGTACATTATTATCACTATCCATTAGTACGTCATTTGCACTTGTGTCCTCTCTCAAAGCTAACCTAACTTTTCCAGATGATTGACTCGCAAAGTTAATAAATTTCGCATCATTAAAATCATCTCCATATGAATACATGCATCCGGTTGCACTTAGGTCTGTTGGATATACCCATAAAAGAATAGTTCCCTGTGTATATTCATCAAAAGCGTTGTTTGGCAGAGAGATGTAATTATCTGTTCCGTCAAATTCATAACAGCCTCCAACTGCGCACCACGTGTCATTTCGCCAACCAGAATCTGCATCCCAATCAAATCCAGAAAAGGTTCCATTTGTGTTTTGAGTTGAATAATCTCTAACTATTGCGCCAGCTTGTCCGCTTCTGTTGGATTCAAATGGCATGTTGAGGACAGCTATTGAGGATCCGTTTAATCTCCAGTCAGTGATGTTATAGACTGTATCTCCATTATTATCGGTGCTTTCTGTCCATGTAACTGAAAGATTGTCAGAAAATAAATTAGCGCCTGAAGAGGATGCTAATGTAACTGCGGTAAAATCTCCTGGAGGTATATTACCCACTGTTGCAGTGCTACTATTCATCCAGCTAGAATTATCTGCACCATCATCAGCAAGACAGGAAAAGATCCATTCTTCATTATCTGAAGTACTTGCAGCACTTATGTTATCTAAATTAACTGCGCTTCCAGGAGCATGACCTACACTACTTCCACTGCTATCTGATATATCATCTTTAAACCATTCATAGTAATAAGTAACTGTATCATTATTATCTGTTGCTAGGCAGGAACCTTGCAAATCATCTGATGTTTTTGGTACTGCCGGTAATATACTTGCTGAAGACATTGATGGTGGCCCAGCAGTTGTTTCAGAATAACCTGTAATATTTACAAAAGATACTACACCTGAACTCGCAGTCGAGCCAGCGATAAATGCGGTTTCAGTATCTGTTGAAATCGCTATATCATACGCGCCAGCGATTGTCGTAGTATTACAGTAACTAGCTACCGCAGTTGGTGTTGCTGGGTCAGATATATCAAGGATAGTAAAACAAGCGTCTAGATAACTTGCTACATACAGATAATTACCTTGACCAGATACTTGAACATCCATTGGTCCATCGATTGAATCTGGTCCATCCTCATCTTTATATGATGCTACTGCATTTGGATTTTCTGGATCTGAAACATCAATTACAACTATTCCACTAAATCCATCACTATATGCACCTAAGAAAACATAGTCTCCATATACATCCAGAGCATACGGAGAGTGCGTGTTTAATGGTTCTGTTGCATTTGTATACTGTGCGACGTGCGTAGGACTTGTTGGGTCTGAGACATTTATAATAGCTAAACCTTGGGAACCTCCTCCAGCCGCAGCAACATATGCGTAATCTCCTGAGACTACTACTTCATTGGCAGTGTTTAAGTTAGTACTATCACAAAGACTACCAATATCTCCCGTTCCACCAACTACTGTAGTAGGGTTTGAAACATTTATAATCGTCAGACAATCATCTGCAGCAGATGTTACATATGCTAAATCACCTACTATATCCATACCCAAAGGATTATCTATAGAACCGTCTGCACTATTATCTAAATAAGAACCACCGCCAGTGGTAGATATTGCTGTTGGGTCTGAGACATTAAGTATATTAAAATTGTCATCAGCAACACTAATTGTATAAAGTAAGTCTCCGATGACCATTACCTCATGAACCTGCTCTACTGAAAATGAATAAGCTGTATCAACATAACCATCTAAAGCAGCTATGCTTGTTGGGTCTGAGACATTAAGTATGGAAACTTCATCATCATCTGTTGAAGTTATATATAACAAATCACCTGATAGATAGACATCCTGTACATTATCTACAGAATTCGGTGGAGATCCATCAAAGTGATAATTAAATTCATTTAAAGTAACACTATTGTATGCATATGCTACTTGATCTCCAAATTGGAATCTTATTGTGTGTACGCCGTGCGTGTGTGGGCTACTAATCTCAAAACCAGTTTCATTACAAGAATAATCTTCAACAAAAACAGTATCATTAATCCAAGAGTAGTTCACAGATTCATTTCCACAGGTTAGGTTCAAGAACTCTAAATCAACACTTTCATTATATTCATCACTCCAAGTTGTTCCATTTGTTGCCTGAATTGTTAGATTTGCGGTTCCAGTTGTGTTGAAATCAACTGTCCAGTTACCGTGTAATGCAGGGTAGCTCTGAACAGTTAGTATGGTTAATTCAATTTCAAAAGTCTCGTTTGAAAGGTGAGGGGTAATCCATTCAAGGTAGTCTATCCTACCATCTCCATCAGTATCTAACTTCCATAGCTCGATCTCAAGATCATTAGTAACATCGGTTCGATCTACAAATGTTGTTGTTTCGTTGGTTTCATTATCAAAGCTTTGCGTCTCTTTAAGCCAGTAAAGCTTGATTGCTGATTCAGATACCTGCTGTTCAATATTAGTGTAAGTTAGAACATTTTCATAGTGGATATCTGAAGAAACAACTACTCTTTTTCCAAAGGAGGTTTGTTCTTCAGTTGTGATTGGAGCAGGAGTTTCGTATTCAATTACAATTTCATCTTGCGGAGTTATATTTTCATTAATTGTGATTGTTTTATTTGGAACTTCAAGTAGTTCTGTTTGTGGTTCAGATACTACAAATCCAGTGATTCCTCCTCTAAATAAGTTCAGGAACAAGTTCCAGAATGCAATTGCCTGTTCTCGAAGTGCTTCAGAGGTTACTGCACCTGTAATTGAGAATTCGGGATTTATTATCTCTTCAGGTTCAACTGTTTCATTTACATGTTCGGGTGTTGTTTCTTCGGGTGTTGGTTCCCCTTCCACAGGGTTAGCTGCAATAGTAAATTCATCTAAATCTTCTAAATCAACACCTTCTAAATGCTCATCTGGAATAATGTGCTCTTCGCCAGTTTCTTTGATTTTTGTTACTTTAATATTGGTTGCTGGCTCTGGAACTTCAAATTCCAAAGTTTCTGTATCTTGGTCAGGCTCAATAAATTGTTGCCAAATAACTGGCTGGAAAATCGTTACATTTGACTGAATTGTTCGAACTCGGGCTGTAACATTTGATATTGGTTCAACTGTCTCGTTAATGGTCGCATTTATTGGCTGTATTGTTTCATTAACAGTCTCATTGATTGTTTCATTGATTGTTTCGTTAGTCTCATTAACGGGTTCGTCTACAGTCTCGTTTGGCTCTTCTTCTGTTTCGTTAGTTGGTTCTTCAACAGGTGCTTCTACGATCTTACCATAGAAGATGTAATAGGTCATGGTCTGCTCACCTTCAGGCATTCCAGAAACTGCTCCAGTGATTCCAAATTCAGGTTCAGGTATTGACTCGGGAGTTGGTTCTTCAGAAGGAACTGGTTCTGAGGCAGGCTCAGACTGAGTTTGGGTATCGTCTCCAGATGGTTCGGATTCCCGATCTGAGCTTTGCTCAGAAAGGCCGCGCGAACTTTGTTCGCTCAGTGGGTCAGATTCTGACTCAGTCTCGCCTGTTTCCGCTACAGCTTCCTCAGATGCTTCAGGTTGGGTTTCAGGTGTTGAGTATTCAGGTTCTTCAGGTTCGGTTGGCGCAGGGTCGTCTACAGGTTCTTCAGGTTCAGGTATCGCATAGGTAGGATCTTCTGGTTCGGTAGAAGGTTCTTCTTCAACAGGTTCGTGGTAGATACTGTTAGAAAATGAAATTATGGTGCTAAGGCAAGATGTCTCGTTATACTGGTCATCAGAGGTCTCAAATGAGACCTCATCGCCAGATCCGGTGTAGATAGCTATTCCTTCTGCACAGGTGTCGGGTTTGTATTGGTCAAAGACTATCTCTTGGGTTATAATCTCAGAACTTGTGTCTGCGGTAATCTCTAGGCTGTGCTCGTAGTCATCTGCTACGCCGGCGGTGGTTTTTCCAGTAACTGTTCCGCTTAAATCAACTTGGGTAGTTAAGGATAGAAGAACTATGATAAACGCTATAATGAAAGCAAACTGAGAGACCTTAGACTGCATTTCTAGCTAGCCCCTCCATACCATGCTTTGTTATTTCAAAGATGCGTACTTGTGGGCTAGTGAAAATTTCCTTGACATATCCCATGCCAACTAAAAAAGCGATGTGGTTGCGCGTGGTGCGCCAGTTTACCTTAGAAATTTTTGAGAGTTCATTTAAGTTTTTTGGGCCTGCTGCGAGGCTAACAAGTAATAATTTACGTATTTTTGAGAAAGAGCGCTTTCCCGCTCCCCTTTTTTTACCTTTAGCTACACTGACCCGAACCATCTAGAGACTACCCACTTTCCTCGCTCAATTACACCCTACCCAAGAGATGTTTATACGTACAATATAGTATATATAAAGGTTATGTTTTTAGTACTACGTTATATCCATAATAATACTAGGTTATGTCTATAATAGTACTAGCTTAACACCATTAACCAGTAGTTTTAAGTACAAACTACGTATTATAATCCTACGTTATGTCTATAACGATTTTAATGTGTGTTAATTACGTTCGAGAACGGTGGCTTCACAACTAAACATAGTTAATATAAGATAGCTTAGGCTATTCTATACTAAATAAACACAAAATAGCGGGAGATGGATTTGAACCAACGACCTTCGGGTTATGAGCCCGACGGGCACTCCAGACTGCCCCATCCCGCTATAGCTAGAATTCAGAACTTTAATTTATAAGACTACCTATCAGAACTATTTTGCTGGAGCTGTTTTCTCTATCATTTTGCCGTTTACGATGGTACGGTAGGTCTCTCCAGGTTTTGGCTCCTGGTAATGTAACTTCAGTAAAGTCTGGTTGTAGAAGCGTTTCTTTCCAAGCACATCAAAAATCTGATTAACTCCTACCTCAATGAAGATATTCTCCCAAAGTTTCATCTGATTGAGATCGCGGATTAGAAGCATTACTAAGAAAACTACTGAGCTCAACATTATTGTAATGACTTTTGAAGTCATTGTTGGCTCACGCATATATATGATTAAACCTAAAAGCATTGATCCAAGCAGAAAGACAGAGTAACTAAGATAAGGAACAAGCATGGTTTTAGCATGAAACGTTGTATTAACTCGATTCTTGAAGTCTTTTTCTAACCACTCTAATATCTTATTTCGATGCCAAAACAACACCTCATTTACCTTTAACTCACGAATGTATGTATATATACTAACAAAGTCATCGCGAGATGTCTCGAACATATGCAAAGGGCATTCTAACGTTGTAATTAAATACTTATCAATAAGCTCTGCAAGCTTTTTCTGTACTTTCTCACCTAAAATTGCTGACCTAAAATATATAGAATAAAGAATTGCGGTTTCAGAATTTAACACGCCACGAACAGTCTCCTGTCTACCCCACAATATTGATATGGAGAACCCTGCCAGAATACCAAATAGCAAAGATGTTGCTGAAAATATCATCTTATAATCAATTTTTATGCCGATTACGGGTGCGTATATGGATATTACACTTATAATAAAGACGAACGCAAAAAATACAAACGTAGAATGTGTAATGTGTGGTTTGATCTTCATAATGTGTATAATCTAAGCTATAATTTAAGGTTTGCTAGAGTTTCTTAACTTTAATGATCCAGCCCTTCTCATCAAGAAAGGCTTCTGCGGACTTAGCTAGATTACCGTTCGTTACGAGTACAGCTGGGCACTTATTCTCCATTGCTCCTGCATAGATCGCCATAAGATCTGCCTCAGTTATGGACTTCTTATTCTTAATCTTCATATAGAAGTTGACCTTACCAAAATCAGTATACACATTAACAATCAACTCCATCTCATTCTTCTTAGAGCTAAGCTCCTCGATGATCTCAGTCCCTTCCATACGAAGCCAGTCCATTGCCTGATCTAAGAATGTCCGTTTTGCTTCAGGTTCGTATGCAGTCTCAGCAGCCTTATCAAGCATTGGAGGTGGTGGCATTGATTTAGATATTGGTGCTTTAACGGGTGCGAGTGAAGGTCTCTGTATTGGTGTAGGTCGTGGTTGAGGTGCTGCGATAGGCATTACTACCTGTCGAGGTGTAGGTCTTGATATTGATCTTGAAGGTGGTGGTTGACTAACAGATTTAGCCCGTCTCTTAAGCTCTGCTTCTTCAATCTCACGAAGCCTTTGAGTAAAGGCATCTCGTTTAGCCTGTAGTTTAGGGTCTGCGCTAACCGTCGGAACGCCGTAGGTTCTTGCAGTCTTATTGTGATCAACAGTTATCTGCGACATTTTCACCTGTACCTGACTATCTTGACCTGGAAGGTAATACATATTAGACTCTGCTAGCTTCTCTTTACTAATCTTTACCTCTCCAGACTCAACAAGATCTGCCAGGAAGGCTTTGGCCATGAAACTATCTATACCTAACTTGCTTCCGATCTCCACCGGCAACATTGGTCCGTGCTGTTTGAGAAGAGAGAGTACTTTATCTCGCATGGCATTACCTCTCGATGTTGGTTTTTAATTAATAGTATACTTGAGAAAACAAGAAATTATTTATACAGACGAGCATATAGATCTATATGGATCCAGTCTTGTTTGACATATCGATTATAATCATAATAGCTGCCACAATCGGCATAATCGCAAAGTTCCTTAGACAGCCAGCGATTCTAGCATATATTATCGGCGGTATCATCATAGGACCTTTTGGATTAAAGTTGATTCATGACATTGATTTTGTAAAGAACATTGGAGAGTTAGGTATTGCACTATTGTTGTTTGTTGTTGGGCTTGAGCTAAGCGTTGAACGACTAAAAAAAGTAGGTGGAAGTGCTTCGCTCATTGGATTGGGTGAGGTTGGGTTAGTTACTGGAATTGGATTCTTAGTCTCTCGCTTCTTTGGATTTTCAACCATTGAGAGCCTATACCTAGGTCTAATTCTAGCGTTTAGTAGTACTCTCGTCGTAATCAAGATGTTATCAGACAGCCGTGAGCTAGACACCTTGCATGGTCGAATAATGTTAGGCATACTTCTAGTTCAGGATGTCATTGTTATTATAGCTCTGACGCTCTTACTGAACACAGATGTTTCAGCTATGAGCTTTGCCAAGTTGGGCCTTATGGGTATTAGTCTAGTACTTACTGCGCTTCTATCTGCAAAGTATATTCTTCCACTCTTTTTCAAGAAAGTTGCTGAATCTCAGGAACTATTGTTTATGTTTGCGTTAGCATGGTGTTTTGTCTTTTCTGGAGCTGCAGCGTATCTTGGTTTCTCCATTGCCATTGGAGCGTTTATCGCAGGAGTTGCTCTAGCAAACTTCCCGTATAACATTGAGATCATCGGACGAGTTAAGCCGATTAGAGATTTCTTTGTCACGATCTTCTTTGTAGCAATTGGTATTCAGATTGTACCTACGCTTGACCGATCACTAGTTATTCCAATAATTGTATTCTTACTTATTGTTCTGCTTGGAAAACCTTTGATTATTGGTGCACTTGCTAGCCTAAAACAATACGCTCGAAGAACCTCTTTCCTATCTGGCTTCGGTCTAGCACAGGTTAGTGAGTTCTCTATCATTCTTGCTATGCAAGGGGTCTTGATAGGTCAGATATCTGATAACATACTATCTATTGCAATTATACTAACTGCAATTACTATGCTTCTAACCACCTATCTAATAAAATATGATGATATAATCTATCATAAGATCGGTCACATATTGTTTTTCTTTAACCAAAAATCTGCACACGATCTGAGTCACATACCTGGAAAGTTAGAGGATCATATTGTAGTCTTTGGAGCAGATCACACTGGACGAAAGATCGTCGAGGCAGTTCATGAATTAGGAAAACGGATCGTTGTTGTAGATTATAACCCTGATATTATACAGGGTTTGATTGCTAGAGACATAAACTGTATCTGTGGTGATGCTGAAGATCCAGAGATACTTGAAAGACTTGATCTTGGCCAAGCATACGCGATCATATCTACAATACCAAGTCACATAACCAATCGTGCAATTATACGTAACCTAAAGCAGCACAGTCAAAATGCTTTGTTCTTTAGTGTTGCAGCAAGTACTGATGAGGCACTTAAGCTGTATGAAGATGGCGCAGACTATGTTATCTTACCTGCTATGCTAGCTGGTGAAAAGTTATCCGACGTATTACGAAATTTCCACAACAAGAATATAATCGATGTACTTAGACTAAGACAGATCGTTGAGTTAGAAAAGATCCGAAGCCATGAACTAATAGAACGACATGCACCGTCACTATTCCGGCATGGAAATGACTCTGGGCAGAAGGATTTATTGAAATTCTGGGACCGTTAAGCTTTTAAACGGTTATTTTGAAGTAGTACTATGACAGATGATAGTACATATATTGGTGATCCACTCATATACTCACCTGAAACAATGCGTCAGGTAGCTATAAGTGCGTTAGAGACTGCTACGCACTTCTTTGAGTTACACGAACCTAGTGAGAAAAAAATGATTCGCTCAAATATACGATTCTTGGTTCATGCACTAAGCGATCCTAACCGGATCGAAGAAGCTAAAAGTATGTTAAACCAAATTGGCGCAAATCCATATACTACGAGTGCATTGATTGGAATGATGGTTAGTGAAAACCCTGACATATCTGAAGCTCACAAAAAGAACGCCAGTGATGTATTGTTAGGATTTGGCACTAGAATATTACCTCACGTAAAAAAGGCAGAAAAAGGTGAGTCAGTTTATTCTGAATTAAATGATCTAGTCGCATTTATTAAAGTTAAAGACCATTTTAACCACATTACTCATTTAAGCAAGTCTACTGCGTAGTTCTTCGGGAACTTTTATAATTCTACAGCATATAGATTATATATGAAGTATAATCATGTGTTGGATTCTGCTAGGAAACTTGTTACACCTACTCCGGATGAGCTAAGAAAAGTCAGCTCAGCAGCCCAAGAAATTATTCAGATAGTTAATGAAAAAGCAAGCAAGTATGGTGCTGAACTAGTTGTTGGTGGTTCTGTTGCAAAAAACACCTGGCTTCCAGGCATACATGATATTGACTGTTTCTTACGTTTTGACTATCAGAAGTATAAAACTCAGAGTGATCAACTAGCTACATTTGCTGAGAAAATAGTTAAAAGCTGTTTCAAAGAATATAGGTTGCTGCATGGGTCTCGAGACTACTTCCAGACGCGCTACCAAGGCTATGATATTGAAATCATCCCAGTTCTTAAGATCAGCAACCCTAAGATGATGCTAAATATCACAGATGTCTCTCCACTTCATTTTATCTGGCTATCAAAGCGAACTCGTCAGCTAAATCTTAGTAATGATATCCGCCTAGCAAAGCACTTTTTCAAGGCTAACAATCTATACGGGGCTGAGTCGTTTATTCGAGGAATCTCTGGGCATGTTATTGAGGTTATGACGATTCATCATGGTGGATTTCTAAAGCTAGTACGTGCAATCAGCAAGTGGCGAGATCGCGTGATTATAGATCCAGAGCATGCGTATATGAACGAAAAACAGCTTATGTTACTTATGAATGAGTCTAAGCTTGTAAGCCCAATTATTCTTGTTGACCCAATTCAGCCAGAACGAAACGCTGCTGCTGCTCTATCTGACGAGAAATTTAAAGACCTTAAGAAGTTATGTCAACGCTTTTTAGCAGACCCAAGACCTAGCTTCTTTGTTGAAAAGAAGGTTACTGCTATCCAGATTAAAGGTTGGAAAAGTAAGAATCGTTTACTTCTGTTCGAAGTGCAACCTGATCAAGATACAACGATCGACGTTGCGGGTTGTAAGATTCTTAAGACTTTTGAAGATATTGAACGGCTTTTAGAAAACTTTGATTTTAAGATTGTAAAAAAGAGCTGGTACTGGGATAAGAAAGGTCCTGCCTTACTGTGGTTCTATCTTGACCCGAAGATACTATCTACTAGCTTTAGACATTGGGGTCCTCCAGCTAATCTAACCGAACATTGTACGGCTTTTAGAAAAGAATGGAAGAATTATGCTATAAAAACAAGTAAAGGTAAGCTATATGTTGACCTACCTCGAAAGGTACGACTAGTAGATGATATTCTAAAAGAAATAAAGAAAGAGTTCAAAGAGCTTAAAGCTCTTTGAAAAGTATAACTTTGCCTCTAACCGACTCGTTTTTATCGCTCTTTGTAATGACGTACTTAACTCGCTTCTTGTCAATAGTTTCAGCTAAAGCTGAGTTAACGGTTCCGTCCATTATAATTGCGAAAACATTCTCACTGATGTCGTTTAGTGTCTCGTCAAGTTCCTTAACCGGAACCTTTCCCAAGATATTCAAGCCATCGTCAAGCACATAGGCTCCACGTGTACCTATCAGATCGTCAGCTAGTCCCTTTATTGCATCTTTATGCTTTTCAACAAAGGTATCTTCAGATGTTCTAGATCTACTTGTTTGAGGTCTATCTCTAGAATATCTTGAGCTAGTTGATCTAGTAGGTGCTCGAGTTGAGGTTCTACTTGTTGCTCGACCGGTTGTTCTAGTTGAAGTTCCGCTAGTTGATCTGCTAGTTGATCTGCTAGTTGATCTAGTAGGTTTACTTTCTGAAATGTCGTGCTCATTTGCGTAATCATCCCAACCTTGCTTACCGCGAAGTGCCTTCTGAATCTCTTTGAGAGTTAGCTCTTCTACCTCTTTTCCATCTGGAGCCTTGACTACAAAGTCAATGTCTGCCATACCGGCTAGTTTCTTAATAACTAGATCTCCACCACGGTCGCCATCAACAAAAAGTGTGACTACCTTCTGGCGCATCAGGTTAGTAAGCGTTCCAGTAGAGTCTTTTCCATTAAGGGATATAGCGTTTCGCATACCGTACTTTAGTAAGGTTATAACGTCAGCTCTTCCTTCAACAACGATTATATCGTCAGAACCGTCAATCATAGGTCCTGCAGGTAACTTATCCTTACCATAGTCATTAACTTCCATGGTTCTAACTGTCTGAGTTACCTTATTTGTGAACTCTGTTGAATCTGGGAGTGTCTGAACTAACTCTCTTAATAGCTCTTCTGCTCTCTTCAGAATAAAATCTCTTTTTGAGACTCTTACATCTTGAATTTCATTAACTTTAATCCGAGCGTTACATGGGCCAACTCTATCTATTGTCTCTATAGCTGCAGCAATAATTGCTGTTTCAGATTTTCCCATACTTGATGGAATAACTATAGTTCCGTCTGATTTTCCACCCTGATTTCTCAGATTAACTTCTATACGGCCTATCTTGCCTGTTTTTTGCAGCTCTCTCAACTCTAATTCTGAGCCAAGTAGACCTTCGGTCTGACCGAAAACAGCTCCGATTACATCGGGTCTGTCTGCAACACCTGTAAGCGAAATATTCGCTGATATATTGTATTTTATTGATACTGGACTTATTTTTCCCATTTTCAATTTCCTAGATACTATCCAGTCTTATTCAGAACGCTAGCTAAACTCTCTACTGTGCGGCAACCTGCCGTTCGTAGTAAGGTTTTTCCAAGTTTGGTGTTCACGTGAACACCTTGATCTTTAAGATGATTTTGCATTTGTTTTGTTAGTTCTTGACCTTTCTGATCTGTATCCAGCAGGAGTATTACTCGGCTGGATTTTGCTAGTGATTCTGATCTTTCAACCAGACTTTTGTATCTGTTATTTAACAAGAAGATGCTAGAATCAATTCCGAGCTTTCTTAGCGCTCGCATATCGTTTTTTCCTTCAACAACGATTATCTCGTCGTTTTTCAGGTTTTTTAATTGATTGAGTTGCTCCAAAAGGAGCTCGTGAACGTGAGTAAGCATTGACCTTGCTCTTCGTGTTTATGTTAATAAGAGGCAAATCTATGTTTATAAGGCTTCCGAAGGACGACTTATTGGCTAAGCTTTGCTTAGACTAAAAGGTACTGTGATTAAACGTTTCGAAGTGCTGCGTCTACGTCCGAAGCTTTCCACCCTTTCTTGATAAGTATCTCACGTATCTTTGTATTATGGAATCCCGCACCTCTTTCTCGCTGAATATATGCTGCTAGAGTGGGGTTTACATGTGTTTTAGGGGCAGTTTGAACTGGTTTTTGCTCCAATTGTGTGTCTACATCAAAGTTAGTTGGCTTGACAGTACGTGATCGATAGTGTCTAAACAAGATAAATACAAATATGGCGAATAATATGCCAACTACACCGAACCATATAATATTCGACTTCTTACAATCTAATGCGCAACTATCTGCAGTCTCTGTAGGTGAGCAAAAGTCATCACCACATACTGCTCGCTCGATTACAGGTGGTGGACTTGAGTCTCGTGGTAACGGTAAATTCCACTGTCCTGGGTTTGGTTTAGGTTGATAATATTCACTATCATCTGATGGTGAGTCGCAATCTGTATCCTTCAGGTCAACAAATCCGTCATTGTCATTGTCTGTTGAATCATTACATTGATAGCTATATGTATATTGCTGGAATACTTGCGTAGACCCCCTTCGTCGGTTTGTACGTTCACATGTACCTTGGTTATTACATGAATAATCATCATTATCACAACCACCACACGAAGTACTATTTCCACAGATTACCCAAGTTCCACATTCGAGATTAAGACTATCACAAGTATCAGTACAAGAGGTACATACACCTGAACTACATGTATCGTTACCTGTACAGGTTCCGCAACTACCTCCACATCCATCAGGTCCGCAGGTTTTTCCAGTACAACTAGGCTCACAGTCAAGAACGATGCATAATCCATTACTTCCACAGTCTTGTCCATCACCACATCCACAATCAGCTTCACAGTTTAGACAATTCTCTTCAGCAGAACAAATACCATCATCACAATTCTCTAGGCAGTCAGAATCTGTAGCAGTAGTACATGCTGCAGGACAACAGCCGTCATCGTCAGTACATTCTGCAGGCCTGTTCTCACATCCACCCGGGAAACGTTCAAAATCATTGGTTGAATGACATATGTCCACCGTACAAACACTTCCATCGTCACAGGCGGTTCTATTTGTTCTATGCCATATAGTACGACTTGCTTCATCACAATAATCATCAGTACATGCTATAGGGTCTTCGACATCTACAGGATCAGATTCACATACACCTGATAGGCATCGATCATTTATTGTACAGAAAAGATCATCATCACATTCAGTATCATCTACTTCCACGATAGGCGTATCACATAGTCCTGCAGCATTACATGTATTAGTAGTACAGCCATCAGAAACTCCACAATCAGCATCTACCGTACATGTGCATCCAGTTGCATCAATATCACACTGATCAGTAGTCTCATTACAGCTATCAACTGTGCATGTATTGTCATCACTACAATCTGGTGGAGTTCCAGCTACACATCCACCTTGAGCAACGTCACAAGTTTCTATACCTGTACAGAATAAATCATCATCGCAAACCATTGGCGTTCCGGGCACGCAGGCTCCATCTGTACAGGTTTCTGCACCATTACATGGATCGTCATCATCACATTCAGCTAGAGTTGTGCATGCATCGACACAAGTAGGGTCAAGTTCGTCAGCAGCACCATTACAATCATCATCAATGATATTATCACACACCTCAGGTACTGGTGTGATGGTTCGCGTACACTCTTGCGACTCGACTTCTTCAGAATAACCACATGTATGTGTGCTTAATTCGCACAAAGGCGTATATATCGTTCGTTCTTGTAATCCTGTAGTGTCGCAGTTATCTGTAAAACCAACGCATGCGCCCCACTCGGACGCAGGTGCATCATCAACACTACATTCAGTATCTTCAATACATTGCCATATCTCGAGATATTCGCCATTTAGATCTGCGTAGCAGGCGACATTATCTTCTTGTCCACGGAACATATCATCCCAGATCTCGCCTTCTTCTTGAATTGCCTGTAATTGATCTGCGTATGAACATATATCATATTCCCCATATATATCGACATCCCACGTAAATGAAGCTTCGTAGTCTACTGTGTCTTTCACTAAACTCTCTACATAGATGCCACCGATCTCTTCGATATTTGTGTATGTACCAACTAAAATCATATCTATAAATGAATAACCAGGGTCGATCGCGGTATATGTTATATCAAAACCACCTGCGTCAGCCGTACCTGTATTTGAAAGAATGGTTATTAGGTTAAGTTCTTGGTTTAATCGTCGCAGCCCACTTAATCTAAAGTCAGTTGCTTCTATATTTGGTAGCTCTTCAGGACATACAGCATCACCACCTACACAATCATTATCAATTTCATCGTCGCAGATTTCAGTAGCTCCTGGATGTACGTCAACGTCATCGTCATCGCAATCTGCACCAGTACATCCCGCACCTTCACCATATCCATCTCCATCTAAATCTACACATGGCGCACAGCTATCGATAACAGCATGCTGACAGGTGCCATCGCCATTAGTTAATGGAAGACTACAACTATCAGTAGTACATTCATCGCCATCGTCACAGGCAGGATCATCAACAACATCGCACTCGCAAGAGTCTGTATCATAGTCACATGTACCGGCGTTATCAGTTAGATCTGCTAACTCATTACATGTTCCATCAACACATGTGGCATCTTTTCCACAGTTTGGAGCACTTCGTGACGCGCAAACATCACCATTACAGTACTCTTGACCATTACACCATAGGCCATCAAGACATTCTGAATCAACCGTACATGAACCTACACAGTCAGAATCTGTAGTTGAATCACATGCATCTGGACAACATCCGTCTGCGTCAGTACAGGTTAGTATTAAATCATGGGTCTCAGCATCAAGTATTTCGTCACATACATCTAAAGTACATGAATTACTATCATCAATGTTTTTTGGTGTATATACACAAGAATCAATTAGGCACGCATCATTTGTACAGAAAAGATTATCATCACACTCAGAGTTTACGGTACACTCTGACGAAGGTAGTGCTTGAATCTCTACATTACAATCTATAAATGTAGCTGGTATCTGTCCATCTAAGTCAGAAACGTCTTCATTTGAGAAACCAATATAAGATGTTCCAACACTTACAGGTGTAAACTGTATATTTGCAATGTTTCCGTTACCTAAAATAACGTCTCTTGGTGGAAACGTCCAAGCTAATGCAAAAATAGATGAACCTCTGTCTGTAATTGAAGGGTCAACATCTAACTTTGCAGGTACTTTGGTAAACGTTTGGTAGTCAATAATCGTCTCAGAAAAAGATAGGTCAAACTGGAATCCCGCAACTTCTGCGTCAGCATCGATGTAAAGTGGGACAGTTACACTTGACGTAGAACCATCATAGACTACATCTTGGCAAGATATTGTAAGTGCTGAGACGCTAGCAAGCAGTAGCAAAGGAATTATCAACAGACTAATTTTCAGTTGTTTCATCAGCCACCCCCTCCAAGGATTATGTTTGCGAACATGATTAGATCGCTAACCGTTACTTGATTATCCTCATTAGCATCACATATATTTATATCATTGCATTCATCATACTGATCTGGATTTAGAATATTATTTGCGATCACAATTAAATCGCTAACAGTTAGGCTACAGTCTCCATTTACATCACCGATTGGACATTCTGAATCACAGCCGTTGTCAGGTGTTCCATCACAATCTTCATCGCGATTATTATTACATACTTCTGCTACTGGCTCGGTTGCGCCAATACACGAACCCCATATGCCGTTTGCAGCGCAAGTCTGTTCACCGTATTCACATTCACCAACATCTGTAGAACCACACTGCTGTTTATCATTAGGCGTACATTGACAACCGTCGTCTGCGGTTCCGTCACAGTCTTCATCGATTCCATTAATACATATCTCGGTTGTTGGAGTACCATCTACTGCATTACATTTAGTCCTATACTCTGTATCACAAACCTTAACGCCTTCCGTTCTACAGGCACCATCTCCAGTTGAATAACAGATCTCTCCAACATCCCAGTTCTCATCAATCTGAGGTGGATCATCACAATCATTATCTAATCCATCGCATAACTCTGTTGCGCCAGGATAGACCTTATCATTATTATCATCACAATCTACATCTTCTTTGAAGGTATCTCCATCTGCATCTTGCAACTCATAACACACTTCATCTTGTCCATCACAGTCCTCATCGATATTGTTTCCACAGATTTCTTCAGCTCCGGCATGGATCGTAGCGTCTAGTGGCTTACAATCTGTTGTGTCTAGGTCGCCGTCGCCGTCATCGTCATCATCTAAACAATCCTTCTCACCATCATTGTCCGTATCAACGTATCCCTCGTCAACAACGGTGTCGCAGTTATTATCAAGGCCGTCGCAGATTTCAGTTCTTCCGGGATTGACGGTTTCTTCAGTATCATCACAGTCATCAGCAACATTGGCGTATCCTGCAGGTAAAGTACATGCTTGCGTGCTCTGAGCAATACCGTATCCATCACCATCTGCATCAAGGTAATAGGTACTCATATCTGTTGCGTCGTCGTCTACTAGACCGTTACAGTCTTGGTCCGCTCCATCACAGGTCTCGGTTGCGCCTGGATGTATATTATCATCAGTGTCGTCGCAGTCAGTATTATCTAAGAAGTAGTTATCGGGTTTAGTACACGCCTGAGTTGTATCATCTAAGTCACCATATCCATCTCGATCACCATCATGATAATAAGTAGTCTTTACGCCTTCATCGATCTCGCCGTCACAATCTTGGTCCACTCCGTCGCAGATTTCAGTAGCTCCTGGATGGATCGTAGCGTCTAGTGGCTTACAATCTTCCGTATCAAGGTATCCATCGTTATCATCATCAGTATCTATGCAGTCAGCATCGCCATCTGTATCTGTATCTGTAAAGCTTTCATCGATTTGATCATTACAATTATTATCTACTCCGTCACAGCTCTCGGTTGCTCTTATGTGAATTTCAGGATCTGTATCGTCACAGTCAGTATTGCTCTCAACGTATCCTGCTGGTGCACTACATGCCCATTCAGCGAAGTTTGGATCTCCATATGTGTCTCCATCAGAATCTGGGTGATAGTCTATAAGTAAGCCCTCATCAACATCATTGTTACAGTTATTATCTTTTCCATCGCAGATTTCGGTTGCTCCATGATAGACTGTTGAATCTAATGGCTTACAATCGTTTGTATCTAAATCCCCATCGTTATCATCATCAGTGTCAATACAATCTGCATCTCCATCTGCATCAGTGTCAATGAATCCTTCGTCGACCCTGCCGTCGCAGTTATTATCAAGGCCGTCGCAGCCCTCTTCTTCTCCAGGATTCACAATATCTTTTGCATCGTCACAATCGCCTGAAACTTCAGCATAGCCAGCAGTTATTGAACAAGCTTCTATTGAACTAGTCGTACCGTAGCTATCACCATCTGAATCAACATAATAGGTATGAAGTAATCCTTCGTCAGTGAATCCATCACAATCATTATCATCTCCGTCGCAGATTTCATCAACAGATTCAACTGCATTCTGACAGGCTGCCCAAGTTCCATCAGGCTTACATAGCTGCTCACCATATTCACAAAGACCTACGTCAGTTGTCCCGCATTGTTGTAGCACTAGCGGTACACACTCACAGTCTTCATTAGCCGTTCCGTCACAATCATCATCGTACGTAGTAGCACAGTCTTCTGTCTGTGGTTGTTTAGGTTTAGCATTACAAATAGTTTCCGCACCATCTTCTGAGCAAATGAATACGCCACTCTGTCTACAAGCTCCAACACCTAAGAAACACTCAGCTTCAAGCTCTACAAAGTCTTCGTCGGTACTTGTATCGCAGTCATTGTCTAGTTCATCACAAAGTTCATCTGCGCCCGGGTAGGTAGTGTCTAATGTATCATCGCAGTCAGTACTATCTCGTACGTATCCAAGCATATCAACACATGCTGATGTTGTCTGCGCAAGATCACCATAAGTATCTCCGTCAGAGTCTGCATAATAGATCTTGTCAAAACCTTCGTCTACGTCACCTTCACAGTCATTGTCTAGTTCATCGCAAATCTCTGGTGCGTCAGGATATACCGTATCATGAATATCATCGCAGTCAGTGTTACTCTCAACATATCCTGCTGGAGCTGAACAAGCCTGGACAATAGGATCTATATCTTCACTATATATATCTAGATACATCATAGCTTCAAAGTCTTCGTCGATAATTAACTCAGTATATGTGGTAGCGTCTGACTGCACACAATATATATGTGTATCAAAAATATCTGATACGTCACAAGACCCTTCGCCTTTGTAAATCCAACTTGTATCAAAAATATCCAAACTACCTCCAAATGCAACAATATCAGTACTTTCTTCTGAAATCCAATCACTACAAGTTTTATCTACAATAACCTGTCCGTTTTGATCGGATCCAGTTAAAGTATGATGCCCATATCCACCGTCAAGAGTATATATCGTATTCAAAATTCTACCTTGTGCACCAAATAAGTCAGATTTACTATATGCTAGCGGAGTACCACCTGCATTAGCATTATAATATGAATCTCCGGATAACCGATCTCTTGCATCCTGTGTTGAAGTTGATATAAGCGCGATATATGTTCCATCTAATCCTTCTGCTTCTGCTTCTGATCGACATATTGCGTCTGCTGCGTCTATTCCAATATACTCTGGGTCTGATGAACCGACAGGGTAAACGATTCGTCCAGTAACTTCTGCATTTGATACGAATATATGACGCTTAGTATCAGTTTCATCAACTACGATCTCTCTACGTACACTTCGATCTTCAGTTGTGTCTGTGTCGTATCCAATATCAAGGGTTGCAGTTCCCCAGTTCATAATTCTAAATGTGTTTGAATAATCTTCTTTCAAGTATTCTAAAGGTACGTCAATAGTTTGCCACGCAAAGTCCTCAGTAAAGACTTCGCAAGGATCAAATTTGACAGTATCGACGTAATTAAGTTTAAGACTTGCGGTTTCCTCACTCTTTGTGCAACCAGTTACTCTACCATAAACCGACAACTCTGCTGTGGAGTATTCATCAAGATCAACATCGATCCGAATTCTTTGAAGCATAAGTGTTGATATCATTACATCCAGATCTCTTCTAACACCGGTATATGCGTTCATCTCGTTATCATCCCGTCGATATTGTTTCGTCGGTGCTCCAAAGATAATACTCTGGTCAGTACCATATGTATCACCATCACGATCTAGATAATATGTATTGATCAAATCTTCATCTACGGTTCCGTCGCAGTTGTTATCCTCTCCATCGCAGATTTCGGGCGCATTTATATGTATCGCAGCGTTCGCATCATCGCAGTCAGTATTTTCTGCAACATAATTATCTGGCTGTACACATCGTTGCAACAAAGTCGTGGAATCACCATATGTGTCGCCATCAAAGTCTAAATAGTAATTAACCTTTTCATCAGGAGTGTAATCACAATCTCCCTCCGCAGTACATTCCGGAACGATACATTCGTCAGTATTATCGTAATCAGTACAATCCGTAGCTACTTGACAATCTAAAACATCTGGACTTGGATCTATACAGAAGAGTTTCTGTTGATTACCCCAGATCTGATCAAATACGTTTTGTGGTGTATCTTGATCGTATAGGAATACACATACGTCTTGAACGCCGTCATCCATAGGCTTCCAGTCGTACAAGTTTACGTCAAGAGGCATGTCTTCAACATCTGAATATGGAACGTTCTTTATCCCTATAACATATGACTCGCTTGGGTCAAAGCTAGATATGATTGTGTCTGTTATCTCGGACGCGCTTAAGAATGCCAGGTTAAAGCTTCCAGACACAGTTCCACCGTTATTAACTACTGCTGCAGTAATATCTGTCTGAGCATAGTTACGAATTGGTGTATTGCTAAGAGATATACTTGTTATATCAAGTATTGGTGGATCTACACAACTTCCACCTTCTTGATCACTACAGACCTGTTCAGATTCGCAAGTTCCACAAGTTCCACTACATCCATCACTACCACACGTATTGATATCACATTGTGGGATACATTCGGACCAGCATTCTTGGAACTCTGAGCTGTCCTCAAAGTTAGCGCCCGCAAAACCTAACACATATGTATCATCTGCAATAGGTAAACCCGTACCTGGATTAATCTGTATTCCCGATGTTTCATATACAATTAACTTAACATACTTTGTAGCGACAGGTTTAAACTCAGTAGATAGCCGCATTATATCTCCGACCGGTGTGATCTGTGCGTTGTTGATTAGTTTCCACTGCTTACCGTCTTGTGAGATTGCTAAAGTATATTTTGTTGGATATCCTACAGAATCGCCCAGATCGACAAAGTCAAGTTCTATTGTAACTAGGTAAGATCCATCAAGAGTGTAATCAATTTCTGCGTAGTCTCCTTGCTCAAACTCGATCTGTCGGTGTAACACACCGGCGTGATTTACGATGGTTGCTGGGCTTGAATAATACTCTGTATCAAGTAATACGCCATAATCGGAACAGTATGATTGTACGCTATGTGCACAATCTTGATTTGGTGAACAGACTGGATCCAAGCAGTCTTCTAAACCACTACAATCTTCATCAACGCCATCTATTCCACAGACCTCAGTCTTTCCCGGATTTACATAACCTAACTCATCATCACAATCACCTAACATATCTGCAGATAATATTGGTTCAGTACATGCTTCTATAGATGGCAATATACCATATCCATCATTGTCTAAATCAACATAATAGATGTTGCGTAGTCCTTCATCTACGGTTCCGTCGCAGTTGTTATCTACTTCGTCACAGACCTCAGATTCGCCTGGATTTATAGCTGCAACAGTATCGTCACAGTCTGTTTCCATTGAGTTTAGATATTGTTCTAATCTATATACTGCGGGATTTATTGGGTCTGAAGGAATATTGCAGCTGACTCTTGTATCTCCCGAGGTGTATCTGTCTTCATCTTCATCCCGATACCAGACCTGGTCTGGGTTAAGGTCTGCGCTGTTGTCATTACAGTCGCAGATATAATCGCCACAGTTTTCAAACTGTGTTAATGTTCCATCAAGTGCTTCGTGACATTCTTTGAAACCATCTTCATCAGAATCTTGGGCGTGGCAGACAAAGCAGACATCATCAAATGCACAATTATCATCGGCGCAATCGATGTCTCCATCACCATCATTATCGATTTCATCGTCACACAGTTCATATGATTCTACCTCTAATTGGATCTCTCTGACAGCTTCACCACCCTCATTATCCACTTCTAAATAAACTGTACAATCTGCAGTTCCATGACCCTGTGTTCCAATAAAAAAGTCAGTCTCATATGAAAGACCTGTCCCTCTTTTTGCCTTTGTAATCATATTTCCCGTAACAGTCGTGCGTTTGTCAATATAACAATCTCCCGTAGTTCTAATGTAATAGTTAACTTCATCGCCGGTTGTTTCTTCAAAAGTTGCGTAGAACTGTCCAGGGAATCCGGGTGAGGTAGTCTTCTTGCTTGTTGAAGGGTTTTCTCCAGTTGCGTCTTTTATTAACCTTCCACCAGGCGTTCGGTATATGGATAGCGTTGGATTTGGTTGTGGTGATACATAGGTTGATTTACAGTAGAACTCTGTATCTGTTGCAGGCTTTGCAGGATCTGGTTCATACCCGTCTGGGCAGCTATCACAATCATATGTATATGGAAGCTCATGCTCCAACGCATTATGGAATAATGTAGCACTTATTTCAGGAAT
>JABICX010000008.1 GCA_018652045.1 Candidatus Woesearchaeota archaeon | reverse complement strand
CTCGCTATGTGCGAAGAAGTAAATTTGCTTCGGGCTATTCCAGATGAAAGCACTGGACTGAAAGCATTTACTTATCGAGAGATGGATGAACTTGCTTTTGTCTCTGGTTCATCTTATGTTTCATTTGCGGATGGAGCATGCCCTGAAAATTATGAGCATGATGGTGATAATGTTACTGCCACACTAAAAAACATTGGCGCTTACAAATCTCTAACCCTTTCTGACATCATGCACTCTGCTGCTGTAGCAGGCATGTCGCAAGGCGGTTTTGGTGTAGGTATTGATAGTTTGAACGGGCCTATGCCTGCTGGTCAAGGACTTCCTGGTGTTGCTGGTGTAAATACGTTAGCTAATCAGGCAGTTGCTAATTTGAAAGCAAAAGAAATGGCTTTGATGGCAACCCTCGTACTGAATGGCGAAGATCGCCTCTTAGTTCGTGGTAACGCAAGCTCTAACGCTCTCGAATATGATGGCATTGAAACTCTCATCACCTCTGGCAATGGCTCACATACAAACGCTTCGAGTGAGGCATCTGGCACGTTCTCTGGTGCAAACTTTGACCGTTTCTTAGCAGAAGGTTGTGCTAAACCTACCGCAGTTTTCGGTCATCCCACTGCCATCCAAGAAATGATGAGCGCATATTTCCAACTTGGTTATCAAGGTTCGCAACTTGTAAATCACAATGACGGAAGTCGCATCGTTCCTGGTTACAACTTCGCAGGTGAAGTCAATACTGGCATCGGTACGCTCATGGTTGTTGCGGATAGTAACTTTACTCGCACAGCTTCAAGTGCAACTACATTCCAATCCAGCCTTTACGCTCTGCGTATGAGCCACAACGGAGAACCTTTGATATTCCGTAAGACTCAAATCCCATTGGCTTTCAAGGACTTAGCTCCTGGATGTACTGCAATTGCGTTCCAGATTTGGAAGAAAACTGTCCTAGTTGCCAAAGCTCGATGCGCTCATGGTAAATATACGAGCTTGTTCAGTGGGAGATCGGTATCAACCTGTCCAGTAGTCCACTTATCGAACGATTAAGATAAGATTAGTCCGATTTAGATTAAGAGTGCAAGAATTTCTTGCACTCTTTTTATTTTAATGGTATACTCTTTATGCTTATGACATAAGACTTCGAGAACAAATAGCGGTTAGTGAACTTGTGTCATAAGCAAACACTCGAATTTCATTAGCCGCTATTTGTTTTGGAATGGATATGAATAATGTGTCTGGAATATACAAGATAGTAAACTTAGAGAATGGAAGAATTTACATTGGGAGTAGTATAGATATTGTACATAGGTGGAATCATCATAAAAGTTTTCTTAGAAGAAATGCTCACCCCAATCCGCTTTTGCAGAACTCATGGAATGTTCATGGAGAAACATCTTTTGAATTTAGTATTTTAGAAGAAGTGGTAGATAGGGGATCTATATATGATAGAGAGCAATGGTATTTGGATAATGTAGTTGAGTGGGGACAGGATTATAATTTATCTAAATATGCGGATGTACATGCAGAAGGTCGTATTATGTCAGAAGAAATGAAAAGAAAGGTTTCTGCTTTAACCTTAGATGAAGAATTAGAGATACAAAATTTGTATAAAGATACTAACCTTTCTACAAAAAAGATTAGTAAAATATATAATGTGAGTAGGCGTACAGTTAGTAGAATTGTAAAGAAAGATTTAGGAAAAGGTGTTCCAGAACAACGTGAGTTGCTTATACCAAAACCCGACTATAAAGAAGTACAGAACTTGTATATGTCTGGAGATTACACACAACAAGAAATTGGAGATATATGGGGAGTGTCTTCTGCTATGATAGGAAAGATTATCCGCAAAGATTTAGGTAGAGGTGTTCCAAAGTATCCAGAAAAAACTTTATCCCGCGCACATAAACAAAATATAAAGAACTCTGCTCCACGAGAAGAAGAACACGCTCTTTCAAAAATAAATTGTGATGTTGCTAGAGAGATGCGTAGATTATGGAAAACAGGAAATTACTCGCAAAGAGAGATAGGAGAGATATGTGGAGGTATTAGTCAACCTACAGTTGGTAGAGTTGTTAGATATGAGTCATGGTTGTGTGAAGATAAATACTAATCTAATTCTAATCTGCACCTAGGTATTTTCTGATAAGATATATGAAAAGGAGAAAATTATGATGAATCATGTAGCAGGTTTCAAACTCGTATCAGATGGCAATTTAGTAGTGCCAGATGGATATACTGCAAAATATGTAAATAGGAGCATAAAAGAAAGGCTTTTTACTAAATTGTATGGTAGAAAGTGGTCTCCTTTTTGTAAGAAAGAGTTGGTGATTACTAAGAAATACAAACCAGATAGCTCTTTTTATAAGATGGGAGATATTGTAATGGCTCATCCTGAAACTCTTATAAGGCTAAAAGGTGCAATAGGTGAAAAATCCCCAATCTAATTTTAACCTTAATAAAGAATAAATGGTGTAAAATGCAGGAAAGGAGAAGATTATGAATGATAGAGATATAGAAGATACTAGGATGCCTCCAGATCGAATAGCGATGAATGTTGTATGTTATTTTTGCGAGAATAGTGTAAGTATAGATGATGCAACATGCTTGAATTGTGATGACCAAATGCGTAGGTTTGAAAAATACGCTTGTCGTTGGTGCGAAGATGTATATGAAGAGTGTGACGATTGTGGCGGTAGCGGTAAAGATATTTTAGGATCACCTGACCCGTTTGGTGGTTGTGATTGCGTTACTTGTGAAGGATCAGGAGTTATTACCGTCAAACTTCCGATAAAGTGATAATAACGGTAATCCTTATTGTCAAATAAGGATAAAAGTGTAATTAT
>JABICX010000007.1 GCA_018652045.1 Candidatus Woesearchaeota archaeon | reverse complement strand
GATCAGAGCATAAACCTTTTAAATCGACCAAATCAGCTATATTCATGGCTAACACAGTTTCGGCTTGGTTAGACTGGTTGAGATTTTCGATCGTTGGTCATAAAACAAACTAAAATGTCAAGAATGCACACATCAAGCAAAGGAAAATCAGGTAGCAAGAAGCCGTCATCTACAACTGCACCAAGTTGGCTTAAGTTGAAGAAGGATGAAGTTGAAACACTAGTTGTAAAACTAGCTAAAAAAGGCTACCAAACAGGCTATATTGGATCAGTACTTAGAGATTCATATGGTGTTCCAGATGTAAAGGTCATTGTTGGCAAGAGCATTTCTCAGATTCTAATTGAAAACAAGTTGTCTCCAGAAGTACCTGAAGACATTCAGAACTTAATTAAACGAGCAGTTACAGTTAGAAAACACATGGATGCAAACAAGAAAGATATGGCTTCAAAGCGAGGCCTTCAATTAATTGAGTCTAAGATTAGACGCTTAGAAAAGTATTACAAAACGTCTGGCAAGCTTCCTAAACAGTGGAAGTACAATCCTGAAAAGGCCCGGCTATTAGTAGGATAATCATATGGCAAAACCAACAAAAAAGTTATTGAAGAAAGGTAAGAAGAAGTGGTTTAATGTAGTCACACCCGACTACCTTAATTCTGTTGAATTAGGTCAAATCACTGCTTTTGAGCCAGATACTCTTATCGGTAGAACTGTCTGTGTACCTCTAAAAGAGGTTAGTGGATCTATGCGAGATGGAACTAGCAAGATCAAGCTAAGAATTGTTAAGGTTCAAGGCGAGACCTGTCAGACAGAACCTATGCAGTTATTTGTTCAGAATGCACAAGTCCAGAGAATCGACCGAAGAGCTAAGGAAAGAATCATTTGTATTGTTGACGAAGTTACAAAAGACAAGCAGCCAATCAGAGTCAAAGCTTACATTCTATTGAATAACTCAGTTATTCGAAAGGTTAGAACAGCTATTCATACAGCAACCACAAACTACATCAAGACATTCATCAGCACAAGAGAGACAAAAGACATTTTCTCAGTAACAACTCAAAGAACTATTGCTAACCATCTTAAAGATGATTTAAAGAAGATCTATCCTTGTTCAGTTATTATCTGGAAGATCACAAAAGCCTAAAGTGTTTTGATTATCTTAATCTTATCGCATCAAGGTTTCTTGGTGCAGTTGTTTCAACGTGGAATTCTTTATGATAACCTGAAGCCATGCTCAGGCACTTTGAGTTCTCACCATGTACAACTATAATCTTTCTTGGCATTGGGCTAATCTTTCTTACATAGTCCATGAACTCGTTTCTATCTGAATGTCCAGATAGACCTGCAAGAGTATGTATGTCCAGGTTGACTTCATAAGTAATGCCGCCTTCGATGAACTTTCGTTCTCCTCTTTGTAATGTATTACCTAATGAACCAACTCCTTGATAACAGACAAAAACCATTCGGTTCTTTTTATCATCACAGAAGTTCTTTAGATACTCAACAGAAGGTCCGCCAACAAGCATTCCTGAAGTAGCTAAAACTACACACGGACCACCATTAATGATCGCTTGTCGTTCTTTGTAACCAGCAACTTCGTTGAATGCTCCAGATGTAAATGGATCTTTATTGTTATAGAATATCTGCTGAACAATCTCTTTGCTTAAGAATGAAGGATACGCATTATGTATTGCTGTAACATCCCATACCATTCCATCAACATATATTGGAACTTTAATCTTCTCTTTTCTAAATGCCTCTTCCAAAATAACCATAACTTCCTGAGCTCGACCAACTCCTAAAACTGGAATCAAAACCTTTCCTTTTCGTTTGATCGTCTCTTTGATCAACTTAACAAGTTCTTTCTCACTCTTTTCCCTTGGCTGCATTATGTCATCAGGTGCACCATATGTACTCTCCGTAATCAACGTTTCAACTCGTGGAAACGTCCAATGACCGGGATTTAGTAACTTTGTTGCCTTTGTCTTAAAGTCGCCAGTGTATAGAACATTATGCCAACCATCTCCAATATGAAGATGTACCATAGAAGATCCTAAGATATGTCCTGCATTATGAAGTGTGATTCTAACATCGGGTGTTATGTCTGTAACTTCATTGTAATCTAATGTGATTGTGTTCTTGACAACCTGCTTGATATCTTCAGCAGCGTATATTGCATTCTTAGCCTGTGCATGAGATACTTTAATGTAGTCTAGTTGTAACAATGCCATAACATCTCTTGTTGGCGCAGTACAATAGATAGGTCCATTGTACCCATACTTGAACAAGTAAGGTAAGAATCCTGCGTGATCTAAGTGTGCGTGCGAGATTATAACTGCGTCAATGTCTTGTATATCAAATTCTGGTGCAGTTAAGATTGGATACTGATCTGAATTAGATGCTGCAACGTTAACACCACAGTCAAGTAAGATCTTAGACTCTGGTGTCTGAAGTAAAAAGCAACTTCGACCAACCTGTCTTGCTCCACCGAACATTGATAATCTGGCCCACATCTCCTTACCATTAGATTTCTTATGTTCGTAGATTCGTTCTCCAACTTTATGTAAGAACTTTCTACGCTCGACATTATCTTCATACAAAACCTTACGTATGTTCTGTGTGATCTTAGATTGAATAGTAGATTCTCTTCGGACAAATGCTGTCCAGTAAGTTTTCTCTTTAATCTTCTTTAAATTCTCACCATCTTTACCAATTGCTCTACCTGGATTCTTTGACTCTATAACAACAAGTCCTCTAGCAGGTTCTAAGAAAATGTTTGTGATGTCTGCGTCAGTAGGCATTGTCTTCTTAACAAAAGCTTGCGTCGCTTCAGCATCCATACGAATAGAAGAATCTGATCGCAACTCTATCCGCTTCTTAAAATCTTCAACTAATCTTCGGATAATATCACTGCCATGCAAGTAAAAACGCTTATTCTTTGTGTAAAGAATTATGTTTGCGCCTTCATAGCTGGTGCTAGATATCATCGCGTCTCTGGGTACTTTCTCTAGAATTTTCTCAATCACAGTCATGTATAATTCAACTCACTGTATGTATACTATTAGTAATTCTTAGCAATTGCTAGAATCTTATTTGGAGCTATCTCCTCTACGCCTTTTGCAGTAATCTTGAAAACAGTAATGTTATCTCCACCAACAGAACTAATTCTCTTACGTGCTGCTACAATAGACTTAACTGCTAACTTTATTCCATCGTCGACAGATATTCCTACTTTGTACTCTGCATCAAGGATTCCGTAAGATACAACCATACCTGTGCCTGTTGATGAGAACTTCGTCTCAGGACTAGCTCCACCAACTAAATCAATACTATATAATCTTGGTTCGGTATCAAAACCACCAATTAGATTATGTACTGAAAAAGGATGATATGTATATTGATATTTATCTGAAAGCATGTTTGATAGAAGAGTAACTGCTGCTTTGACAGTTGGCTGACCAACCTCTAGCTCGTATAATCGCAGTTGTGCTTCCAAAACTCTTAGAATAGCTTGATTATCACCAACACCACCAGCAATTGTAAATGCCATATTATTTGCGATCTTATGCAACTTTCTAGCATCCGTATTGGCTTTGAATCCGCCATAATTAGCTAACTGATCTGCAGCTAGAACTACACCACCTTTACATATGATGCCTACTGTCGTTGTTCCTTTTTTATGTTGATGTTCGTCTGTCATAATCATTCACTTCCTAAATAAGTAGAATATTTATACAGAGATACTGAAGCTTAAAAAGCTTACGATTAGAAGCGAGTTAGTAACTCCTAGCAAAGTGAGCCATCTGTTTGGCTTTCTTTCCACATAGTAGACAGTTGCCTTTAGCTTTCAGACCGTAAGGCATATTTGTGATTTTTGCTCCAGTTCTATCCTTAACTTCGTCTTCGCACTTTCTTGACCCACACCACCCAGCGCGAATAATACCTTTCTCACTCTTAAGAATCTTCTCAAAAGCATCTATGTTGTTTGCTTCATGGATATTATCTTTCAAGAACTTACTAGCTTTCTTGAACAGGTGATCTTGGATATCATCAAGGATCTTTGAAACCTCTTTTCCAAGCTGAGTTATCTTAACCTCACTCTTCTTACCCGTATCTCGCCGAGCTAACACTACTGTCTTATTCTTCAAATCTCGAGGTCCAATCTCCAATCTCAGTGGGACTCCCTTAAGCTCTGCGTCATGGAACTTCCAACCCGGCGTATATCCTTCGCGATCATCTAGTTCAACCAAGAACTCTTTTCCTAACTTATCTTGAATATTTTTCGCAGCAGTCATGACTTCCTTCTTAGATTTAGCATCATAGATAGGTATGATTATGATCTGAACTGGCGCGATCTTTGGTGGTAGAACTAGCCCTTTATCATCTCCATG
>JABICX010000025.1 GCA_018652045.1 Candidatus Woesearchaeota archaeon | reverse complement strand
GATGTCGTTTTCACGTAACATCTTGACTTGACCTAGTAGCCAGTCATTAAAGTCTTCAGGCTTACCTTTGAAGTACTTCTTCCACGTATGTGCATGTCCTATATCAAATGCAGCTCGAATGTGCTTGTTCGCAAGTGCAGAAGCATCGCCTTCAGACATTCCCGGTATGAAGTCAGGGTTTTCTAAAGGATTACCTTGCGCGTCTTGTAGTACGTCTCCATTGTCAGCTTTAAGATGGGGATCGATTAATTTCCGTGCGAACTCATTTCGAGCACTAACTACTACCTCTCTAAGTTCTTCTGGATGAGAACCGTATCCCATCTCAGGGAAAATGTTCTCTGGCGCAATGTATATATCATCTTTAAGATGTTCTTTACCTTCCTGCTTTCGCATAGCATGGATTGCTAGTTCAGAAAGAGAGTCTGATGTCTTATCTAGAGCATACTCCTTTAAGCCAATAACTTTTTTCTGCTCATTCTCTAGTTTATTTTCAGTAGCTCTGGCAGAGAAAGCAGTCTCTCGTCCATAGCTCATGTTCTTCTGATGTCGTTCTACATGTCTTTGAGCCACGTTTAGCTGTTCATCCGCAAGCAAGTTTGCAGCAGCAACATTTGGAATTTCGGCGTCTCCAGGCTCACGAAGCGAAGAGAGTGTAACTAATTTTGTAGCTTTTTCAGCAGCAGTTAGATCGCCCCAACCACTCCATATCTCTCTTTTTGTTTTAGCGTCAGTCCATGCCTCTTGTTCTCGTTGGTATATGTTTTCATACTCATCTGCCTGTCCTTGAGCCTGCCATTTCTGCGCATTAATATGATCGTTCCAGAATAAAACAGCGGGATCTATAGATAGTGTCGGATCATAGACACCTTGATTTTTTATGTTTGCTTTTTCTCGATCTATCTCACCATTTTCTATCCCAGTTTCATTAGCCTTAGCATCAGCCACATAATTTTCCCATGTTTTTGTAATCATCTGAAATTTCTTACCTGGAATCGGATTACCGTGCGCATCTTTTACCCAACCACCTTCTCTGACTTCGTCTCCAAACTCTCCTGCATGAGTAGCAGTTATTTCTGGAACTGTATTTGTCTGATCCTCTCGAATCGCAGTGATAAGCTGACCAGTACTTTGATTCATAAGATAGTGAACACCGAGTTTCTTTCCTTCGCCAAGTGTCTCAAACATACCCTTGCCTTCCTCACCCGCATCAATCATACCTCTTGGGAATTCAGCAGTATGAACAACAACGGGACCTCCCTGTGTTGCATCTGCAGCAAACTCTACAGCTTTCTTTCCTTCGAAGATATTTTGCTGTCGAGTGTTTTCATCAAAGCGATTCTCATGAAAACCTGCCCACGAACCAGCCATAGTACTTGCGTGTACGCTGAGATTGACATTGTTGACTTTAGCAAGCTCACGCATAGCCTGCCTTTCAGATTTACCATAACTTTCAGGTGTACCCTGACCTTGAGATTTTATACCTTTACCACGACCCATAAACCCAATCTCGATAGTCCCCGCTCCATGATTGATCTTTGCGTTAACCTCTTGAAGCTGATCTGCAGTTATTCGTGTGTTTGTACCTAGATTTGCGCCAGAAGTTAACATTCTACCTTGAGATTGATTCATAGAACCTACGTAATCTGTGCCTAACTTCATAATAAACACTAGAGGTTATAGAATATAAATGCTTCTTTTAGATGTATCCCGCTAGCTTAGATTTTTTCTTTGACTTAGAATCTGGATTAAATCCAGGCATTTCAGTGGTAGGATACTCACCCGCGTTTTTACCAGAGTACTTCTTGTTTTTGTAGGTCTCATATGTTGAATAGTCTTTAGCACCTGATCGAGTATATTCATTTTGCGGAAGTTTTGGCGTTGTGGGCAAGTCTAAACCTTTTGTCTGTTGTTGTAATGGTGCTGGAGCTTTCCTTCGAGTTTTAACATCATCATCTGTTTTCATTAAGTCTTCAATATTCACCCGCTCTTCAGGTTTAAGATGTGCCTCTAGAACTTCACGATCTTCTTCAACAGGTTTTGGCGATGGTTTTTTCTTAGTCTTATCTTCTTCAGATTTTTCCTTTAACTTCTTTTGAAGTTTCTTTGCCTGCTTTTGACTCTTCTTTTTCATCTTAGAGTAGTTTCTGGAATTGAAAGACCTCTTTTGGGTTTTCTACCAGCGAATCTCTCCAGAGATCTTCTTGAAAGTATCATATACTTTCCAGTCATCCTTAATACCGTCCGTCTTCTTTTTTTCTTTCTCTTCTTCTAGTGTGTTTCTACCTTTAATCGCTTTTACATACTTGTGAAAATCACCCTCTTTTTCAAAATCTTCTCGATCCTTGTAACGATTCTGCTCTTTTACCTTCATTTTTTCAATGCGTTTTTTGTGCGCTTTCCAAAGATCTCCAACAGGACCAGGTAAGTCATATTCAAATAACGGTGCACCTTTTTTCTTTACTTTATCAACTGGTTTCTTTTTACGACCAAAGAAGGTTTTGACACTACCCATAAAGTTCTGTAATGGTTTGCCGATGTCCTTAAACTTACCAAACATGTCTTCTAACGTAGCAGGTGGTTTTGTCTTACCTTTTTTAAGATCTTCTCCAACTTTACCTTCAGGATCTTCTTCTTTAGATTCTTTTATGTACTTATCCAGTTCATCACCAAAAGCCTGAGACGACGCAGTTAGATCTCCTAACAACTTAATGTCTTTCTTCATATCGATTCTAAACTTCTCACGGATCTCATCTGCAAGTTTGATGTTACCTTCAACTATAATGTGTGTTCTACCAACATGTATTGGACCTTTTTGGTATTCTTGTTGATATGCTAGCTCTGGAACGGTTCTATACTCAAACTTGACTGTGATCGTTGGTATAAATTTGTTAAAGCCCTTACCCTTGAACGCAAATAGTTCAATGTCAGATATGGCAGTGTCCGCCATTTCTAGAATATCTGTGTCACGAGAACCTTTCTGGTCAAGTCTCTTTACATTACGTAGGTAAGGCTCTAACCAGTGTAGATATGTTCGAATGATATTAAAGTGCTGACGTAGATATGCTAGATGGAATTTTCGACTTGTTACGTACTCTTCTTCAGTACTATCTCTCCAGTTAATGTATTGTGTTAGCTTCCGTCGGAGAATACCGTAGAACCGTTCATTACCCATGTTGTTTGCTTTAAGTTCCTCAATCTTCTTAGCAACGTCTTCTTTTGTCTGAACCAGTGCCTTAAAAAATATATCTGGAAGCAAGGTGAATCCAACTTGCATAGACATACCAGTAACTGAGCCAGGATTTTTTGCACCACCCTCAACCTGATCAACCCAGAGTGACTTTAATGCGATATCGGCGCTTTCATTATCAGGACCGTTTTTTGATTGAACATATAGCTTAAATCGTTGGTCCATGATCCTCAACGTTCTAATCAATTGAAACATACTTCGCGTCATGTTTCCAATGTAAGCAATAAACTGCGCAGCTTTCTCTTGCTGTTGCGTTCTTCGTTGCTCAATAGATCCCCAAAAAGACGAAGTTATGCTGGAGTTAAATGTATCTTTAGTTTTAAGAACGGTGTAACCAAAGTCGTTCAATAGACCAAGTATTGTAAAATAGTGCTTCTCGACGCTTCCTTGATAGTTCTCGATCACTATGTCGTACTTCGCCATATCTAATCTAGTATATAGTTCTTAATAAATTTTGGGTATAGGCAAGAAAAATATATAAGTGATCAGATCCTCACATCTTCATGGCGATTTTTGATAAGTTACGTGGAAGGCGAGATGACGATGATGAGTTCATGAGTCTACCTACTGGCGCAATCGGTGGACCAAGTGGAGCGTTTGGCCCCGCGGGAGAAACAGCAGGACTTGCAAGCGCGCCACAGTTGCCAACACCAGTCGCACCTGCAGCAGCACAAAGTTCAGCATCACAGATACAGATGTCAAATCGATTAGAGATACTTGCAAGACAGATAACGAGTCTTGTTGGTGAGATTGATGTACTTAAGCGTGAGATCGCCGAACTTAAGAATAAATCAGCAGCACCTCAGCAACCACAACAGCAGCAACAATCATCTGGATATGGTCAGCAGGACACGAATGCATTTGGTTCCTTCCAAACTCAACAACCACCGCAACAGACTCAGCAACCACAACAGCAACCACCGCAAGAACAAAACTGGCAGTCTCCTTGGTAAGGTTTTTCTCTTTCAGAAAGAGAAAATCAGGTAAAAGAGAAACTTAAAATGATATTAAAATTACTAACGTTGATCTTTGTGATTACTTTGATATTCAATGTTAGTTACGCCATAGATACTGATGGTGATGGACTGGACGATCTGACTGAAGCCACAATCGGAACGAGAGAGAATAGCATGGATACGGATGAAGACGGCTTTTCTGACGGCGTCGAGGTGGAGTTTGGATCAGATCCGTTGAACGTGAAAAGTTCGCCAGAGAATCAGATAACGGGTTTTTCAATTAGGGAGTTGCCAATGCAAAATTATCTTATAGCTTTATTAGTTGTGACGATTATATCGCAAGTTACACTTTTCTTTCATGTTAGTAAAAAGCGAAAAGGTGATCATTGATGGGATTTTTTGATAAGTACTTTATTGAACCAGTATATGTTGAGCAAGGATATAACTTTATCAACACAATTACATACGCAGTTATCGCTTTAGGAATGCTTTACGGCGTCTTTCACATACTAAAACACTTTAAGATGAAGATTGACTACCGACTGTTTGTAGCGACCATACCTTTCATATTTTTTGCAACAACCTTGCGTGCCTTTGTTGATTCAGGTCTGATAGCAACAAGCTTCTGGACAGTCGCACCAGGGATATACCTCTTAGCAACGTTCGCATTTTTAGTTACACTCACTTTTGGCATGTTTTTTGATAGAAAGCGATGGCATTACCTATCGATTGTTTGCGGGTTAATCTTGTTCGTAGGGTTAGTAGGTATGTTTGCGGGATCAATTGCGCTGGAAAACACGACACTCTTTTTGGGAATCCTTCTGACTTTAATCTTACTCGCACTAGCTTTTTATTTCATCTTTATTAAATTGAACTGGAAGTGGATATCTGACAAGTATGGATTCTCTGCATTTTTTGCACATCTTTTAGATGCAACGGTTACATCAATGATAATATATTTCGTCGGTGGTTGGGAGAAACACCCATTGCCACGTTTCTTTATAGAACGATTCGGAGCATTCACCTTTCTACCTTTGAAACTCATAGTCGTGATTCCTGCAATATATGTTATCTCAACAGAACTTAAAGACAAGCAACTCAGGAACTTCTTATTGATAGCTATAGCCGTCTTAGGACTTGGAGAAGGTATTAGAAATCTAATTAGTCTGATTCTGATTTAGCGCAGATCTCACATAAGAACTTTTCACACTTGAAATCAACGTGGCCGGGCTCACCACACTTTTCACACTTGCCGAAAGAGTTTGGTTCAAATCTAAATTCAGG
>JABICX010000024.1 GCA_018652045.1 Candidatus Woesearchaeota archaeon | reverse complement strand
GTATCTATGTTCAGACTCAACTATTGATATCGGTTTAAAGATCATCAAGAAAATCGGAGCAGGTCTGTTCGGTGGTGAAGGAATATTCCTACAAGAGGTTAAGGGACCTGGAAATGTTTTACTGCACGCTGCCGGAGATCTGATCGAGTATAATCTAAAGAAAGGACAGAGACTAGATGTTGACACATCTCACTTGGTTGCATTTGATCCAACTGTTGACTATGACATTAGAAGAGTTGGTGGGATCAAAACGACTGTTTTTGGTGGTGAGGGATTATTCCTTGCTCAGATGACTGGACCTGGTCGAGTTATACTACAAAGCATGACAAAAAACATGTTAACAATGAGTGGCATGCAACATGCTGGCGGAGCAACTCACGCGAGATCTAGTGGAGCTAATGCTGGCGGAGATATTGTTGGTGGAATCCTACGAGGTATGGCAAAGAGGTAGCTCAGTAGTAAACCATAACTCTAAAGAAGTAGGCTAACACAAAGAAGGTCAGAACAGATACAACTGCTGAGATAATCACTGCCAGATAGACTGGAATCTTGATCTTGCCTTTTCTTATAAGAAAGTACAGCGCTCCGAATAAAAGAATCCCTAAGAATATAGAACCGTATATGTGCGCAGAGAGATGACGCAGTTCTGATCCAAAGAGTGTGTAGAAGTTACCTCGCGGACCCATGCAACCGACAGGGTGGACGTTACATCCTTCATGATACTCAAGTATTCTCATATTATAGCACACGTCAAAATTATATAAACATTAGTATAGCTCCGATCTGATTCGTAACTATGTAACTCCACTGGAAAACTATTTATTCATCAAGTACTTCGAATTATAATGAGACCAGTTATAGATTATATTAAAGGTACTAGTGGACTGTTACTCGTTACGTTTCTATTACTTCTAGCAATTTTGTTCTTCTTTGTATTCAACATAGCGTATGCTGCTGCAGTTGCATTTATAGCAATTATTGCTGTCTTACTCATACCTTATTACTTTGGCAGAAAGAACCAACCGGAAGAGGCTGGAAACTACAGTCTAAAGAAGATCAAGTAATCTTAAAAACTTCTATATTCTATATTTAATATGGCTAGAATCGCGATCCTCAAAAAAGCAGATTGCAACCCTAAAAAGTGCTCGCATGAATGTGTGAAGTATTGCCCAGTCAATCGGACAGGTAAGGAATGCATCATCATCGAAGACACTGCAAAGCTAGCTGAAGAGCTCTGCACAGGTTGTGGGATCTGTCCAAAGAAGTGCCCTTTTGAGGCTATCCAAATTGTTAACCTCCCACATCAGCTTAAGGAGAAACCGGTTTTCAGATATGGAAAGAATGCCTTTGAGTTGTTTAGACTTCCAATTCCACAGAAAGGTAAAGTAGTTGGTATCTTAGGATCTAATGGGATTGGAAAGTCAACTGCGATTGAGATCTTAGCAGGTTTGCTTAAACCAAATCTAGGTGAGTTTGAACACAAGCTGCTAGAGAAAGAGATTGTTGACAGCTTTAAAGGAACTGAACTTCAGGCTTACTTTACAAAACTATTCGCACAATCAACAAAAATTAGTTACAAACCACAGTACATTGACTTAATCCCAAAGAAGTTTAAGGGGAAGGTTATAGATCTACTTCTGAAAGCTGGGACTAAAAAGCAGATTGATGACCTATCAAAAGAAATCAACATTGGAGATATCATCAACAGAAAGATTGAACAGCTATCTGGTGGAGAGCTACAGAAGGTTGCTATAGCTGCAGCAGTTCTCAAGCCTGCGGATCTATATTTGTTTGACGAACCTGCCTCCTACCTTGATGTTAAGGAGCGAATCCGCGTTGCTAAAGTTATACGAAAGCTCGCTGAAAATGGCAAAAATGTTCTTGTTGTTGAACATGACTTAATAATCCTTGATTACTTAGCAGATCTTGTTCATATCTTATTTGGGCAGATGGCTGCGTATGGTGTTGTATCACATCCGTTGTCAGCAAAGAACGGTGTCAATACCTATCTTGAAGGTTATCTGCGAGATGAGAACATCCGATTCAGAGACCGCCCAATCAAGTTTGAAAATCACGCAGCCGGCAAGAGCCAAGACAAAGTTATATTTACGAAATGGCCTGCTCTAGGCAAGAAACTCGGAACTTTCAAACTAGACGTTGATGCATCGGAGATACATACTAAGGAGATTATTGGTATTGTTGGTGCAAACGCCATTGGTAAGACGACTTTCATGAAGATGATCGCAGGCCAACTTAAGACAGACTCTGGAAAGATTCCGGCAAAGCTGAAGATCAGCTACAAAGAACAGTACCTTAAACCACAAAAAGGTGTAACTGTCCTGACAACATTAAGCTCTATTACAAAAGAGGTTATGACTCAAAAGTATAAATTAGAAATTCTTCGACCACTTGAGCTAGAGCATCTAATGAATCACAAGCTTGACAATCTATCTGGCGGTGAACTACAGAGAGTTGCTATCGCTGCCTGTCTATCTCGTACTGCAGATTTCTATTTACTGGACGAACCATCTACATATCTCGATGTGGAACAAAGACTTCAAGCAGCTCGCGCAATCGAGAAGGTCATAAAGAACAGAGATGCAGCAGCATTAGTTATTGACCATGATTTACTATTTATCAACTCAGTTTCAGATCGCCTCATGGTCTTCGACGGAGTTCCAGCAAAGCATGGACGGGCACATAATATTCAGACAGTCAAAGCAGGTATGAACCATTTCTTAAAAGAATTAGATATAACTTTACGTAAAGATCCAACAACTCACCGACCTCGAGTTAACCAACCGGGAAGTCAGAAAGATAAAATTCAACGTAAGCAAAGCAAGTTTTATGAAGATTAGTCAAAAATCAATAGGGTGCCTTTTATCTCTCGCGACATGATTTTATAAGTATTACTAACACGATTCGAGATATATCACATATTGTAAATATCACGTATCTCAAAAAAAGATATATAAAGGGGGGATTCGAATCTTAACATTGGAGGCAAAATGGTAATAAAAGAAGCATTACAACGAAGACGAGAGGCGAGAAAGGCCAAAGAACAGTGTGATACGTGTGGTAAAGACACAAAAGGTATCCTGATGTTCAAATGTTGCCCTGATTGCGGGAGTCTCCGAATTACTACTCTAGCTGAAACAGGTGAAAAATTCTGTAAAGCATGTGGACTCGTCTTACTCTAATTTAGAGTGAGGCGTTACTTTAATTTTTTCTCTGAATGATTGACTATCAAGTAATAACTCAATATCTTTCTCAGATCCAACATATATCTTTGCGTCTTTTACCTGCTGAGCAATATTATTAACTCTACCTGTAAAATGGCTACCTCGCAAGTAAGACTGAACGGTGTCTGAAAATAAAGCGTGATTTGTAAACTGCATGAACCCATAATGTAACCCATATCTTGCAGATCTTTCTAGCGTTTCTTGGAATGTATCATCCACATGTATCTCTGGAGAGGCTCCGCCAAAATATCGTGGCTGAATAAGATGCAGGTTTCTACGATCTACAACCAGTGGCGCTTCCACCGTCTCGATCATTCTTTCCAAATCTTCTCCACCACTAGTTGATATAGACTGTATTTTTGTTTCAGGGAATGCTTGTGGATATACTTTTATTGAACGTAAATTATTTGCTTCTATTGGAAGGTATGAATCAGATAGAACTTTTACATCAAAATTGTCCATTAGATGGTGTAAGATCTTGCTCTTACCCGTACCTGTGTCGCCATGTAAAATATATACTTCATCGTTGTAAAGGAAAGCAGCGCCGTGCACAAAAACGTATACTCTTGCCATAGAAAGCATACCTGAACGAACCAACAAGGATCTCACATCTCGCCGAGATCCATTATTTTTCTGAGGATTACGAATCCAATTAACTATTTCTGATCCATACATATTAATTTGTGGACGATTTAATGGGCAGAAATCAATTTGCTTTTCTCGCTGAGTGGTTGTATCAATAGAAAGGGTTCCAACAATCTCTCGCGGACCTTCCAAGTCACCGACCTTACGCACATATATACCTCTACCAATTTTAGGTTCTTCTGGCAGCATTAATTCTATATCTGCTTTATTTGCGCGAACACTGTATTTGAATAACTCTCTATGCGGACCGACTTCGTAGTATCTCGTTTTATTTGTATTCGCCATTATTCTAGTTTTACAAAACCTCCATCATTGCTTAGGAAACGTTTCAAATCAAAGCCAGCTAAAGGTAATGATATACGATGACCACCGTTAAAGTATTTCTGAAGACCACATCCGATTTTCTCGTCAAATAAAGACTTTGCATAGTTGTTTTCCTTCAACTTAAACAACTTAGCATCCTTATTGAAAAAATAATTACTAATTAATTCGCAACGACATTCACGTATACTTATTCTAATATAATCTATCTCTTTATTTTTTACAAAATCATTTACCTCGCGCAACAACGTTGTAATTGCACGTACGTGCTTAGAAGCATCGTCTTTTGTCATAATCGCGCAGGCTTCACTTAAACCCACTAAAGATATTGAATACTGACTATCATCAAGATGAATATACTTAATCTTCTTGAAGAGATATCTATTTTGAAGTGAATTAACTAACTCGAATGAAAACTTTGTAGCTTCCAATGCTTCATTAATTATGTTAAATAGTTCTTCTTTAAACATCGTAGGTGTTTTAGATCTTCGCGCAATACGTGGTAGATTAATCGATATATTTTGAAGATCACCTACTCGAACAGTTCGCATCCAATATTTCCACTCTGCATCTAATCTACTATCATTAAAGTATACTGAATTAGATGTCTGCCATTCAGGGATCATGTTTGTAACATATGAGTCCTGAACTAATCTTGGCGCTACTGAAGGTATCTCCCACATCTTATATACTAAATGTATGTTCTTAGACTTGGCATCCTTAATTATTGAAATCATACGCTCAGCATTCTTAGCTGCTTCTACTTCATAACCCATAAGATCTTCAGGTAAAAAGTTAATTGTGCGTTCTAACTTAAGGTACTTCGGCATACCCATATCAATGCCAATGTACATTTTGATTCCCAACTGTTCTATAGCGTGTACAAACTCTCGTAAAAGTAGGTTAACTTTATCTTCACTTAATTTTGATGTGTATCGTGATATGAAATAATTAAATGAATCAAGTGCGTGTTCAGGTACATATAAATCTGCAAGTTTTTTGATTATACTTGTCAACTGTGTTAGATAATCTTTCAAACCAGAAATATCGTCAAACAGTGTGATAGCGCTAAGATCATGTGAAAAATTAAAAAGATAGGGTGTACCCAAGTTCTCTATAAATATGTCTCCATTGACGTGCAAGTCTATGGCTTTTGGATATTGCGTACTAATATAGTTTAAGAACGTCTTTATCTGTGTACGTGAACCTGCGATATTAGACATAGCAGTACTAATCGAGCTATTCTGTTTTTTGATTGCGAGCTCAAACATATTCCGAAGTTCGATTAAACTTATACCTGTATATATCTGACTTTGAATTGCTTCGAAACTATGCTCGATAGTATTTTTAGGGATCCCTCGATCGAGATAGGGTTTTGCGAACTTGAATTTATTAAAACGCTCTAGTTTACCATAATCAGTTATGACACTAAAGTCTGCGTACGCTTCTTCACCATGTTCAACTGCTTGCCCTCTTAATATACTCGCGATGTTGTCTGGATCAACGTGAATACAGAAATCCTGTATGTAGAACATTCTCTTTAGTCGATTCTCAGTCTCTTGCTTTGATCTAACAAAACCAGCGTGTTCCAGTTGTTCAAGATATTTATGTGCGGTTGAGAAGTTTAGATTAAGTTGTTTAGCAATATCGGTGATTGACTTTGCACCACTCTCCGTTAGCAATGCAAGTATCCGTAACTTTACTTCATTATCTAACACTTTTAGCTGCTCTATTACTTTCTCATTTTGCAATATATCACCACAGTGGTAACTAGGTTTATGATAGGAAAGCTTAAAAGACTTATCATAAAGCGTGATAGAACTCCCGAAGTATATTCCACAAAATATAATAAAGAAAAGCTTATAACTTTAAGATATAAGGTGCAGACATGAAATCTGGGATACGGGCGATCGATATGGGTAACCGAAAAGTATTGACAGCTAAACCTACTGATAGCATTACCTCAATTTCTAAGAAAATGGCTAAGCTACGTATTGGTGGTATGCCTGTTGTTCAGAATGGAAAGTTAATTGGTATTGTAACTGAACGAGACATAATCAACAAACTCTGTGCTAAAAGTAAGCACCCAAAAGATACGCTAGTTAAAGACATTATGACTTCGCCAGTTAAAGTGGCGGTAAATAAAAACGAAGACTTAACTGACGTTGCAACAAAAATGGTAAGACATGATGTATCTCGAGTTCCGATTGTTGATGGTGAAGATTTTGTTGGTTTTATCACAAATAGAGATATTGCGAGAGAGGCTCCGAATCTCATTGGAGTACTACTTGAACAACTTAAAGTTAATAATCCTGAATTTAGATTTGAACCAAACTCTTTCGGCAAGTGTGAAAAGTGTGGTGAGCCCGGCCACGTTGATTTCAAGTGTGAAAAGTTCTTATGCGAGATCTGCGCTAAATCAGAATCAAACTAATTAGATTTCTAATACCTTCTCCAAGTCCTAAAACGGCTATAGCTATCAATAAGAAGTTCCTAAGTTGCTTGTCTTTAAGTTCTGTTGAGATAACATATATTGCAGGAATCACGACTATGAGTTTCAAAGGTAG
>JABICX010000023.1 GCA_018652045.1 Candidatus Woesearchaeota archaeon | reverse complement strand
ATTTTAATCTTTGATTGAAATCAGCAAACTCTAGAGAGTTTGTGTCATGAGTTTCAACTTGTTTGTGTCTTTTTAAAGTTTTGTGTTTATACTAAAACATGGGTCGTTCCGTGCAACTAAGCTTATTTCCCGATGAACAAAAGAGAGTTCTAGAAGATCGTATGTCTGAACCGATTATTCGCCCAGTTTTTACTGAAAGAGAACAGATCTCATACAAGCGAGTGTCTCGAGTTGTTATGATTGATGATAGTGGATGGGGGTTCCCCCTTGGCGGAGTTCTTTGTGGAGTACATGATGATCGGACAAATGCTTTGCTCTGGCGAGAGATTGGCGTGAAGTTTTTTCAAGACCCGTTGTGGGGAGATCCTGCAAAGCCATACTTGCAAGAGTATGCAAAAAAAGCAGTTGAGATGGTGGAAGCGATAGGTGCTGAGCCAGAGAATACTTTGATGCACGTATGCAAAGGTTTTGTAAATAATGGTGCTGTTGGGGCGCTATATAATCGAGGTTTTAGAGTTAAACGTGCACAAATAGGTGATCCTTTACAGTCATGGTTAGAGAACCGAAACAAAATGTATGTATTGGAAAAGGTCAAGGGTGACATATACTATGATCCAAAAGGATTGCGTAAGCAAGAGATTAGTAGACATTTTAGCTTAGCAATTAACTATTTGCTTAAGTATAATCTTGAGAACTGGGCTAAAACTGGTTGGAAGTATTTTAAGAGCCCGCGGTTTAAGAATCTAAAGTTTGGAATGGAAAGTGTTGGTTGGGGCTAAACTTACATTCCAGGAAGTTTCATTCCAGCCATACCCTTGCCACCTTTCATCATCTTAGACAGCTGCTTCATCTTCTGAGGTGAACCGACCATCTTCATCATTTTCTTCATCTGTTTATATTGCTTGAGTAGCTCGCGTACCTCTTTTTCAGAGGTTCCAGATCCTTTTGCAACTCGTTCGATTCGGGATGCGTTCATGACCTCAGGGTTCTCTTTTTCTTCAGGAGTCATAGAATCCATAAGATATTTCCAACCCTTCATCTTCTTTTCTTGACCTTTAAGCGTGTCTTTTGGTATTGCTCCACCCATCCCAGGGATCATATTCATAACCTGCGAAAGTGGACCCATCTTTTGCATCGCTTCCATCTGATCATAAAGATCCTGAAGTGAAAGTCCCTGACCTTTAGTTACCTTTTTTGCTAGTTTTTCAGCCTTCTCTTTATCCATCACAGATTCTGCTTTCTTTAGAAGTGTCTCAAGGTCCCCCATACCGAGTATTCGAGAGACAAAGTTCTTTGGCTTGAACTCCTCAATAGCATCCATCTTCTCGCCAACTCCAATGAATAGGACTTTTGCTCCAGTGGTTGCACACGCGGATAGCGCACCTCCACCTTTAGCCGTTCCGTCAAGCTTTGTGATTATAACTCCAGTAACTCCGACGTTTTTATGAAAAGCTTCAGCCTGTGACTGTGCACCCTGACCGATATCTCCAGAAAGAACAAGAAGTGCTTCGTTAGGTTTTACCTCTTTGTTCAGCGCTTTGATTTCTTCAGTTAGTTCTTTGTTAAGTGAGTCTCGACCGGCAGTATCGACGATAACAACATCATACTTCGCGAACTCTTTCTCAAATTCTTTGATTACGTCTTGAGGTTTCTTAGCAGACGCATTTCCGTAAAAATCTACCTTCATTGCTTTAGCTAATTGTTGTAGCTGCGCAAATGCAGCAGGTCTCCAAGTATCTGTCTGGACAACAGCAACTTTCTTTCCTAATTTTTTGTAATATCTGCCGAGTTTTCCGGCAGTGGTTGTCTTACCCGAACCAAATAGACCTACTAACATGATCTTAGTTGGCTTCTTTTTGAGATCGATCTCTTTGAATTCCTTTCCCAAGAATTCAGTTAGTTCTTCAAAAACAATGTTTACAATGTGCTCTCTTGTTGTCAAACCTTTTGGTGGAGCTTCGTTTGTTCCCCTATCGCGAATCTTCTGCGAGATGTCTTTAGCTAACATTATGTTAACATCTGCAGAAACAAGAGCTTTCTTAATGTCAGATGATAGTTCAATAACTGCTTTCTTGTCAACTAGTCCGATGTTAGTTATCTTCTTTAGACTGTCTTTTAGTCTGTCCGATAGGTTATCTAAGACCATAAAAACTAGCTGAAATAGAGGTTTTTAAAGCTGACGAATTGATGTTTTTTTATACGAATACAAATACTTATAAATTTTTACGGTTATATGATTTATTAATGAGCGGGCCTGATGATCAACAAAATAATTCAGAAGGGCGAGACGCATCGAATTCGTTTTCAAAAAGTGATGAGCCTGAAGAACAGTGTGCGCTAACGCTTGACGAATTGGTTAGCAAAACAATTACACAAGGCTATTTTGATTTTGATATTGT
>JABICX010000006.1 GCA_018652045.1 Candidatus Woesearchaeota archaeon | reverse complement strand
CCTTAAATTCAAGACTTGCGAGGAGCTTTGGATGTCCTTTCTTTTTGATAGCAGAAACTAGCATACAACACGTTTGAAGAATAAGTTAAAATGAATTGTTTAATTGAAACTATTATTTGAATTCAATATAATGTTAAAAAGCTAGATCATGTAGCAATTATATGGTAACGCTCTTCCGTAAAATGTTAGACGCTAAATTTCCACCCTTTGCGCGTGGAGGAGAAAGAGTAACTGATTATAACGGTATTGAAAGGATTGCGGTTAATATGAATGAAGCAGAGTTTCAGGGTAAGGGAGAACTCTTTGACGAAACTGATTTAGCACAACTTACTAAACATATAATTAATATTCCTTTTGAAATTATACCTGACAAAGGAGGATCGCCAGGTATTTTTATTGAGTTTAAGCCACCCGAAGAAAACGATAAGTATAAACTAAACTTTGAAGGACATGTAATTAAGGTGTTTAAGCCATTTAGTTACCCGTTTATAGAATATTGGTTAGCTAATCGCGGTAAAGCTAATTTGTATGATGAGCAGAGAGTAGCTTATTTTCGTTTTGCAATAGAATTGCGTAAGCTGTGTATGGAACGTGCTAAAGAAAGAGATTAGTTTTTACGATATATCGATCTTTACAACTTGTATATATGAATTATTGCATTCGGTCGTTGTATTGGTCTGAGCATATGTTATTAAGATATCATGCATACCTTTTCCTGCAGCAGCATTATCTCCAGCATCAAACTGAACTGAATAACAGTTGTTTGTGTTGGTGTCATTTAACATAATGTAGTTGACAGATAGTTCACGTCCATTCCGGATAATACAGCTGCTACGATCTGTTCCAAGCGTACCAATCACACTATAGTTAAAGCACGGACCGGTACGACTGGTGTTACCTAGAATCGCGACCGTATTATCGAACGCCTTTGGCGGATTTCTAGCAAAGCTAAATGTAATTGTATGATTGTTATCTATGAATAGATATCCTTCATCCACCTCAAACTTAACCGTTCTTTGAGACTGTTCGTTTGCGACATCTCGAATGGCTTTATCGAGCTCAATTAATCGGTTTTCAACACGAGATATCTCATTTACGTGGTTAGAATCATCAAGAAAGCCTTTCGCCCAGAAGAAAGTACTACTTACAATAACAAGAACGATTAGCGTAATCAACAAAAATCCAATAATGTTTGTCTGACCTTTTCGGTTTTTCATTAAAGACACTCACATATACCTGCAGCCTCATTGTTTGTACATGTTCCTGTTTCGCAGGTTCCAATCGAACAACTAAACTCAGGAGATAGTCCGTCACAAGGTCTTGGTGCCATACAGACACAACCCACACCATATATTGTTCCACAAGATCCACCACCACTACATACACCATTACAGAAGGAGTAGGTATATTCACAAGGACTCTTATCATTCGTGCTCGCAGTTATATCTTTTGAAAATCTACCTGAAACAGCTGCACTAGATCCAATGTTTATTCTAAAGGGGAATTCAGTGTTTGTTCCGAAGCCAGAAACATCGCAATCAGTGTCTGACAATTGCAACTCCAGCGCACGTGTCTCACCGGGTTTCATCTCAGAGTCGCAACCTTGCACACATTTTACATAGTTTCGAGTACAGCGAGAAAAGTTAATGATTGTTGTAAATCCCTCACCATCAACATCAGGGTTAACCTCTGTCCAATCAAGTCCGTCATTAGATGAGTTTAGAATCGCACCTCCACCACTTCCAGACAAAAGCGTTGCATATAATTTATCGTCGTATACGGCGAAATCTGTTACTGAGTTATTATTCGATAGTCCTCCGGCAGTGTACGCCTTACTCCAGAAAGGTTCTGGATCTGAACCAGTATATCGCCAGATTGAGGCGTCATTTGATTCATTTGTTCCTACGAAAAGATCACCATTAAAAATTCCTAAAGCAGTTACTGCATCATCACGCGTGTTTAATATCCAGTTACCGCCAAAACTAAGACCATCTCCGGACCGCCATAACTTGCCCCCATCTGCACCAACATATAGATAGTTATCATATGTAAGCATAGACTCTACGTCGTTAATTGAATTTGGTACGACTGTCCAAGTAGTCCCGTTTGAACTTCGAAAGATATCGCCTGCGCTAGATGTACCTGCATATAGTTGATTGTTATACACGCTCAGTGCACGAACATCATCACAGCCACAATCATAAACTTCAGTCCAGCTCATGTTAGTCTCTCTACGGTATATTTTTCCAAGACCGCCATCAGAACCGGTTGCTGCATATAGCTGATTTTTAAATACCTTAAGATCATGAATCTTTCGAGCTTGAGGGAGCGCAACTTCAGCATACCAATTTTCAAAATCACAACTCTTGAATATTCTCGCACCATCAACCGTGATGTCTGTTGAGTTACTCTGCCCACCGAAGAAGAAAGTGTTATCAAACTCTGCGCTAGATAATAGTGCGTATGTACCAACGTTGTCATCTTTGCCAGTCCAAGTTATTCCATCAGTAGAGTAGGTTATGTTAGCATTAAAGCCACTGTTTTGTTTAGCAGCATATAGGCCAGTTGCAGTAGCACGACAGGTACCGGTGAATTTACTGAGGCAAAGTGTGGTCCCATCACTTTTAGACACAAGTATCTCACTATCATTACTTATATCAAGATTTTTTGCACCAGTGTTCTGTATTAACATTTTGATAGATTCAGGAATACATGCTTCGCTTTCTGCAAGAGTGTTATATACAGCATCATCCACAATTGCTAGCTCAGTAATAACGTCAGTTAGTGTTTTTTCCTGATACTGTGTTCCAACCTCTTGAGATTCAGTCTGTATCTTTGTAAACCAGTAATACATTGAACTTGCTATAGCAAATGTAATGAGAACGACGAGAAGTAAAGAGACGACGGTAGTTACACCTTTTTTGCTGATCATAGTATCTAATCTATATAGTTACTTATATAATTTCCCAGAAGTTACATCATGAACTTTCCACCAGTTCCAGTAACTCCACTAAAGTCAATTGTAAATGACATTAAGGTGTTGTTATCGTAAGAACTAAGTGAACAGTCGCCACTTAAGGTTAGAGTTACTTTCTGTATCTCACTGATTTCTAAAGCATTGTTACAGCCCGTAGTACAGTCTGCGGGAGCACCTTCCCAATCACTATTACAGACAATATCACTTTCTGAATCATAGAGAATCCACGTAGTAGTCGGCGTATTGTCTGAACTATCAATCGAAATTGCAGAGTTACCGTGGTTAGCGAGATAGATGTCGAGAGTGTTTCCACTGAACTTCGAAGTCATTACTTCGACATTGGAGCTAACTCGTTCAGTTAGCTGTTGTTGATATGCCTCAGTTCCTCCTTGCGCTTCAGATTGGAGTCGGATAAACCAAAAGAATGCAGCACCTGCAGCAGCAACAGTCATCATAAGTAGTAAAACAATAGCAATAACGGGAGTTATACCTTTTTTGCTGTTTAGTGGTTTTAGTTTCATGTTTCAAATGTTCCTGATGTTGTGGACTCTCCACTAAAGAATATTGTAGCGCGCATTAAGCTATCATCCGCATATCCAGATACATCGCAGTTAGATCCAGAAAGATTCAATGTTATTGAAGTACTTGCTGAAGAAGAAAGTTCGGTTGATGTACCGCAGCCACTTTGACAATCAATATTACTTCCCGAGCCATCAAACTTTGATTCACATACAGTCACTTGTTCACTATCTTTGAGGAGCCATGTTGTTGTCGGATCCGCAGTTGCGTTATCCAAAGGTATGTCCGTTGTTCCAACGTTTTGTAGGTAGATAGTTAGTACTTCCGAGGTGGCGTTGTAGTCGGCATCTAACCAATTAACTGTTGATGCAAGTCGATCAAAGACATTCTCTTGGTACTGCTCAGTTCCACCCTGCATCTGACTTTGAATCTTGATTAGCCAATAGAAGCTGGTTCCTGCAGCAGCAACAGTCATCATAAGTAGTAGAATGATTGCAACGATTGGAGTTATACCTTTTTTACTTATCATATGTTCTTTTTCGCCAGCGTTTTTCTTTCTAAGAAAAAGGCTGTTGGAGTTATACCTTTTTTACTTATCATTTCTTCTCTTGTATTTGATTGGGATTCCGCTTGGCAGTCTTCTGAAAGCAGTAAAGACATCTTTTGAACCAAACTGTTTAAACGCGCGCGTTAGATCGTCGTGCTTGTCATGTAAGTCATTCATCTTAAGATGTAGTTTATTAAGATCATGTTCATGCTCATCGTCAAGTTCTATATTTTGGATAACATCAACGAACTTCTTTAGATGCGTTTTAAGTTCCTCAAGTTTGTAGTTCTGTTCAATGATTTTTTGCTGAGTGGCAAGGTTGGAGTTAAGAAGTTTAACTAAGAGTTTCTGACTACTATCTTCTCGAGTCATCTCTTTACGAAGCTGCCGCATCTCTCGTTGTAGCTCCTGCAACGGCTTTACAGGCATCAGTTCATACTCATCGATATTACTAGAACTAGACTTCTTTCTTACCATATTTTAAAACATATAGCTCCGAGAATATAAATATTTTGTAAGAAACTAAAACATTCCTAAGCTAGCTTAAATGGTATCGAATTGCAACAATTACACCAATTAAAGCCCCAATTGCATTAAAGATTAAGTCCTTAAGTGTATTAACATAACCACCAACACCAGCTCCGGCATTAAAATACACGACTGCAATAAACTCTAAGATTTCATTAACCGCACCAAGTCCAAATGTGAGTAGTAAAAGTATAAGTCCAAAGTATACATATCGTTTCTTTACACTTTTATCTAAGTGCGGACGTAAGACATTATACGCAACTAATGCGGATATGAATGACGCAAATGCGTGTATTATATTATCATATCTAAGAATACCAAAAGTCATGTCGTATAACCGCGTTCCAGATAGATGTATTAATCCACCAAAAACATGAAGTACAATTATTATCGCAAAAGCAAGTAAGATATGGTTCGTTAGATGAAGCTCTTTATTATATACCAACAAACCAATTGTAAATATAACTAAAAGTGGAATATAATATGCAAACTCAAGATTACCACTCTTTAAGGAAAAAAACTCAGTTATAATCAAGAAAACTATAAGCGATCCCATAATGAGGTTGCGTTCAAGTTTCTTATCCATATGATTTGTTTTATTAATCATATAAAAGAGTTTACTAAAACATTCCTAAGCTAGCTTCAATCCCTGACATATTCGAATAATATTGATCTTTAAGTAGCGCATCTTCGCCAGCGCCTTGTAAGCTTCCACGCAGATACAATAACATGTTAATTGCTAATGCATTATGTTCCAAAACTCTTACCTCTCTTACATCAATGATAGATTGTTTATGCAGATCATTATTCTTGTCTAGTAATGGAGTAAATGCAGTTGTTAGCATATCTTTGAGCTCTGAGCTTGTAATCGGCGAATCATGTTTGCGTTGATCAAGTTCTCCATGATATGTAAATATACAACTAGTTAACAGATCTGAAGTATTTGGACCCATTATGCGGGCAGAAGCAGCTGAACAACCTAACTCTCGTAATTTATCTATTGCATCATGTAGTGGTTGTGGGCGATCTATTTTTTGTATCTCAGGCATTCCTCGCGGTTGTGTTATTGGTGTTGAACCAGGTGTATCTGTCATGTAAAAAGCAAGAATTTGAGAGTTTTAACTATTTCTATACTGGCAAATCTACATCATGCCTTGCATACCTTGTGGTGGCATCGAGGGTTGCATTGGCTTACCTGAGCTGATTAGATCATCAATACGAAGAATAAGAATCGCTGCTTCTGTTGCTGATTGTATCGCTTGTGTTTTGATCTTAAGCGGTTCAATAACGCCTGATTGCCACATATCTATTGTCTGACCATTAAAGACATTAAGTCCAACCCACTTTTGTCCATCATCGTGTTTAGCCTTAAGCGCCGTTAGCATGTCTATCGGATCAAGACCTGCGTTCTCTGCAAGTGTGCGTGGAATCATCTCCAGGGACTCTGCAAAAGCCTGAACTGCAAGTTGTTCTCGTCCACTGAGTGAGTCAGCATACTTACGTAGCTCTTTAGCTAGCTCTACTTCAACAGCACCCCCACCTGCAACACATTTTGAGTTAGATATGGCGGCAGTTAATGCACCTAACGCGTCCTTAATGGCGCGTTCAACCTCTGCAACAACATGTTCTGTTCCGCCACGTACAATGATTGTAACTGCTTTCGGGTTCTTGCACTTAGTAACATAGGTCATATCTTCATCACCAAGTTTCTTAGCCTGAACAAGTCCAGACTTACCTAAGTCAGTAGGTTTTATCTCAGTGATTTTAGATATTAACTTAGCACCTGTTGCTTTTGATAACTTAAGCATGTCACTTTGGGTAACTCTTCGAATAGTATAGATACCTTCTTGTGCTAAGAAATGCTGAGCTAGATCATCAATACCTTTTGAGCAACAAACAACTGTTGCACCTGAAGCTTTAATTGCCTGCACAAACTCCCGTAAAGTACGTTCTTCTTGATCAAGGAAAGCCTGTAACTGATTAGGATCTGTGATCTGTATCTTTGCATCAATCTCAGTGCTTCTAACCTCGATTGGAGAGTCAATCAGGGCAACATTTGCATTAGCAACT
>JABICX010000022.1 GCA_018652045.1 Candidatus Woesearchaeota archaeon | reverse complement strand
GTATAATCACAGATCATACATTCGAAGTTTGTTGCCATAATCATCTTTGAACTTTTCCACTTATAAAATTTATTGAAAAGAACTTACACAAAGCTTAAAAATGCAAATGCAAAAACTGCGCATCTACCTCTTGAGGTAATGCAATGACTTTCTATATCTGATTAAGCAGGTAATTCAGGTACGGGATTAATTTTAACGCCAAAGCTACAATCATTATCTGCTTTTAGTACTACACCCCTGCCGACATTAATTTTTCCAAAATTGGAGCTAGCTCGATTTACATAATCTCCACAATCCCACTCTTGACCTTGTGGATTCCAAAGACATACTTTAGTAAAATCGCAATCTCCCTTTATCTCTTCTAAACTTTTATCTTCAAAAGCAGGTAAAACATTAATGAAATTCCAACCACTAAATAACTGGTGCGCAGATAATATTTCATTATGGTTCTTAGAATCTAAACTCCATTGACTAAATTCCGCATATCTCTTTGTGTCTCTTGCAGAATAAACCCACACAGCTGATTGCACTTCTAAAGTATTAATAATATCTTCACCATAATTATTTTGCATATATTCTATCTCACTTTTAGGTGGTTGTTCACCACCATAAGACCAGTAGGTGTTTAATGGACTCACATAAACATACCTTGCTAAAACGTCATTTCGATATAATTGATCAACATCAGACTTATCTGAAGGAAAACTATCTAACTTTATTAGATTCCAACCTTTGTAAATATCAATAACATATACGCCATCTCGTTCTAGGCAGTCAGAATAGCACCATTCGTTTTCATCTAACTCTACGTCAATCTTATCTATCTCTCCATTCATAGGTACATCGATGCGTACGCTGAATTCGCCTTTATAGGGGTGGTTACCACCGACTTGATAGAGCTCGACATTATAACCATCAAGATTAGTTGCTCCACCAAATTTTTCTAGATACACTGCAGGATTTGTACGATCCAATCCCTGCTCCTCTTCAAATTTAATATCATAATCATTACCAAAAACATTAATTGTCTCAGTTTGGCCTTTAGCTAATTCAAAACTCTCTTTATCACAAATACCATTACCACAGTCGATCGTTATAGTGGCCGATACAATTGGAATTAATAAAATTCCACAAATCATAAACAGGATTATTTTATTTTTCATCATTCAGGTAAAGCTGGTGGAGTTAGATCATCAGTATCCACATCACTATTACCTCCATTTTCATCAGCATAACCATCGGTATTTCCAGAGTCTCTTTCAGAATTATCTGAGTCATCTGCGTCATTACCGCTGCCAAGACAACCACTAACAAAAACAATGGCAGTAATAAAAAGAACAATAATTATCTCCTTTTTCATATTATTTAAGATATTTAATCTTATTTAATCTTACCGAAACTAAACTTAAAGTGCGGGAGCTGGGATTCGAACCCAAGTCGCAACGTTTTTGCGTGGAATTCCCGAAGGTTTTCCGCCAGCGCTTTTCTAAAGGGCTGTTGGCAACGTCGAGTGATAGACCAGACTACACTACTCCCGCGAATTATTTCGTTTTTCGCAAGCCTTTTTCTGAAAAAGGCTTAGTGGGGCTGCGAGGATTTACATCGAACCAGTTCGCTTAAAACGTACTAAGTCCGTTTTGAACCCCGGTCGCGCGGTCCCAAACCACGAGTGATACCAAGCTACACTACAGCCCCATTCACCAAAACGCCGTCTTTTTGATTTATAAGCTTTTTCAGCATGTAAAAAGTGGGACTTCGATAAAAGATTGTTCCAATTGATTTCTAACCCATCTATAGTCAAAAAACTATATAAAGAAGTATACACATATGTAGTTGATCACCATGCGACACAATATGAAAAAACATGAGCACATCGGTCTTTTGCTGATATTCTTAGGAACAACGTGGTTTGGCTTTGCGCTTTACGGAACACTATTAGCAGCTAATCGAATGCTTGTACAGAATATGCCTTTAATAGCAGGAAAGGAACTACTACTCTTCCCTATGTTCTATGGGATTAGTGCAGTTATCTTTATGATGGGTATAATAGAACTGAGAGAACTTAAACCGGGGAAGAACCGGGATTAGGAGGTAAAAAAATGTCAAGGATGTCTCAAAGCGAAATCGAATACGGTATTAAGGAACTAATCCAAGGTCTATTGATAGGGTTCTTAATTGGATTCCTAATCTCAACATACGCACTTTAGTTTTTCTTTTTTCAATTAATTTTTTAAATTTACTTATTTATATCTAATATGGACAAAGAAGTAGTTATCTTGAAACCTGCGGAACTCATTCTAAAGAGCAAGGGCGTTCGTAAACAATTTGAACAGAGATTACTCTTTAATGTTAAAGACTGCCTAAAACGTAGTGAGATCGATTTTGATCAGATCATTCGAAGCCAAGCGCGCTACTTTATCTATACACCTGAAGCAGATGATGTTGCTGAAGCTGTTAAGAACATTTTCGGTATTGTAAACATCTGTGCTGCTGCACAGGTAGGTGCCAAAATAAGTGCTATCAAAAGCGCTATGCTTGACCTGGCACAAGAACTTGGCGTTAGCTCAAAAAACAGCTTTGGTGTCCGCGCAACAGCCGTAAACTCAGACTTTAAAGCACGCGATATTGAGGTAGAAGTAGGTGCTTATATTCAACAGATGACGAAGTCTAAAGTTAATCTAACCAAACCTACTTTCTGGTTACGTGTCGAAGTTGTTAATCATAAAGCTTTCATCTACTCTGAGATTATACGTGGACTTGGAGGGCTTCCGCTAGGAACTGGTGGTAAAGTAGTAGTTCTTATGTCTGAGAACAAGCAAGATGTGTTAGCTGCTTGGATGATGATGCGTAGAGGTGCTGAAGTAGTTCCATTACATATACGCGACGATGAGAAAAAACTGGTTCAGTTTCAGAATAACGCTAAGATCCTCCTGAAATTTGCGTGGGGCTCAAGAATCAAACCACTCTCAATCAAAGGGGTTCATAAAGATCGTAGAGAGATTGAAGCCAAAGCACATGAACTTAAAGCAAAAGCAATTATTATGGCTTCTGAGACGCCAAAAATGCTGCACTGCGACCTTCCAGTATTCGAACCACTTATTGGGCTCAGTAAGAAAGAGTTAAAAGAGTTATCTAAGATAGTTTATTAATGAAGCATATAAAGGAAGCTAGTCGATTTTACGCCACACTACTCAGAACTACAATGCATACTGCAGATAATTACATCCTTAACGAGGAGCCGCTCAAAACAAATGATCTTATGTATCTTGCAGGCAGTTTATTCGCGCTAGTACAATTAAGTTGTGTTTTAGATCCAAATACTTTACCTCGTTTGATTAACATCAGCGACGCGGTCTTTTATGATTTAGAACGGCAGGTAAGCTCGGAACAAAAGTGTAGTAAAGAACACGGACGCTGCTCTACATGTCCAACATATCTGATAGGTACATCTTATGTAAAATTCAAAAATGGACTGACTGGGACTATCACACCCAAGCGACCTAAAGAGTCAGTATCTACTCGAAAGTCTCAGCCGCTCATGCATTTTGAACCCAGGATCTCCTGATTGCCAACCAGGCATTCTACCAGACTAAACTACCAGCCCATGTTAAAATCAATAGCGGAGAGTTTTATAAAACTGTCGAGAGGGGGGTTCGAACCCCCGACCTCCGGCTATCTCAGAATCTTACCTTTGGGGTTGGAAGACTTTTTCCAAAGGGATTCCCATGAGACCGGCACTCTACCAGCTGAGCTACCTCGACGAACTGCGAAATCAGTTCACACTTTGAGCGTATTCAGCAAGCTGAATACACTAGTGCTTCTGTACTTATAGGGCTTAAACTTGGCTTATAAATATTTCTGATCCGTCGCTTGCAAAAGATAATGTATTTATATAATACAGGATATGTTTAGGATGGACTACGCGTTAATCCTAGTTTTAGCTCTCCTTGCAGGAATCGCAATACTGTGGGCCTTGTTAAGTATGGGGACAATAGTACATAAAAGCGGACTTCTAGACAAACTCAAAGGTGTTTCACCATACTCAAATACAGATGTGCAGTACATTTCAGGAGTCTCTAAACCTACACAACTTAAGGAAATCGCTAGAAATACTCGCGATCCAGTTATCGGACATGTCAAACATCAAGGAAAACTGAAAACGCTATTTATCCACCCACATGATCTTGAACTAACTGGCAAAGGTCGTCAAGATAAACAGTTTGGTGTAGGTAGCTCGTTTACATATAATACTGCGCATGGTGCGGTATTTGATCCAGATAAACTAGTACATACGTTAGAAAGAAATGGTTATTCACATATCAATCTTAAACCCTATCAACCACTATACAAGGTAGAAACACACAAGACTAAACATGGTGTTGATCTCGATCCAAATAGACTTGCAGGTATACTTGGAGTCAAAGGCGTTGAACCGGTTGCTGATCAACCATATTCTACACCACCACGAGATCTCAATACACTATCAATAAAAGAAAAGGTATCTGAGTCACTTAGTCCACTACAAAAAAGATTGGATGCGTTAAAAAAACAGACTAATGAGATTGATTATAAATTAAAGAATGACATATATGAACAAAAACCTGAACCAAAGCCACGTCGTAGAAAACTACACATGCGCGGCAATCTCAGCGATCGAATAGATAAGCCTAAGCCAGAACTTAGTTGGACAGAATGGTCAAACGACATTGATAGACGCCTACGTGAGAGTGACGAGCGCATGGCTAAAATGTATCAACGTACTCAGAACGCACATAATCAGATTAGTCAATCAGGAGCAGTATATAGAAAGATACAACAAACAGGTCAAGGCCAAGCAGACGCTAAAGCTCTTCTAGACCAAGTACAGAAAGGTCTTTGGGATTACAAACTTAGAGCTATGCCTAAAGATGAACGGCAAGAGCTACAAAACCAGGTTGATCGTGAGAGTAACATAAAGGAAAAATGGCCAGGTATACACGAAATGGTATACGAAAGTATGGTTCCTGCTCGTGGAGATGAAAAAATATATTTCACTGGCAAAGTGCTTCCACTGGCAGTTGTACGTAGAATTGTCAAAGATCGAAATGTGCCTATGATCAGTACGTTACGAAACGGAAATACTGTAATCGTAAGACCTGAAGACACTATGATCGAATCTACAGATTATTTCATGCGAATACCAAATATAGTTAAGAAAAAAGATGTCGGAGGATTTAACCTTACAGATAAAAATGACGTACGTAGGGTCCGAAATTTCTTAGACTCATCATCAGATCTTCCGAGCAGACTTGTTAAGATACCACTTGATGAAATATACTCTGCGCACACAACTACAAGAATAACTGACGTCGATACTGGCCAAGTTTATACTGTCAAGCATAATAATGAAGATGCAGAAAGAGTTGGATTGGACAAGTATAGTGATTGGACGCCAGATGTATCTGAACCAAGTGTGTCTTGGGATATGCCGAAAGAGACGATTCTTACTGCAGACTCTCTCGAAGATAAACCACGTCTATCTCGACGAGAACGAGCAAAACAATACATATCTATGCCGAATAAGAGAACTAATGCGGGCTGGTATCCTATCTCAGAAGAAAAAATAGACAAATACAATGAAGCTCTCGCATGGGCTCGTGAAACATATCCTGAAGATGATTGGAATACGGACATACAGGCTAATGGAGAAAATTGGGTAGATAAAGACCGACTGGATTTCATTAACGAGACGATTAAATTCCCTAAAGATATGCAAGCGATTTGG
>JABICX010000005.1 GCA_018652045.1 Candidatus Woesearchaeota archaeon | reverse complement strand
GTATTAGGTCATGTAGACCATGGTAAAACCACCTTGCTAGATTATATTAGGGGAACCACTCTTGCACAGAGAGAGGCAGGTAAGATCACACAGCATATCGGTGCTACAGAGGTGCCTATTGGTACTCTGCAAAAAGTTTGTGGTGGTTTGCTGGAGGTGTTTAATCTTAAGTTTACGATCCCCGGTTTGTTATTCATTGACACGCCGGGCCACGAAGCGTTTACTAATCTAAGAAAGCGAGGCGGGTCAATTGCAGACCTTGCTGTTTTGATTATTGATATTAACCAAGGTATTCAACCCCAGACAAGAGAGGCTATTCAAATTCTCAAAACTTTTAAGGTCCCATTTATTGTTGCAGCAACAAAGATAGATATGTTGATGGGTTGGAAGGCTCGCGACAAAACATTCTTAGTAAACCTGAAGCAGCAGTCTGCGCAGGCAAAAGAATCTTATGATAAAAAGTTCTACAAGCTTCTCGGTGAACTTGCAGAGATGGGTTTCGATTCAAACATATACAATCAAGTTGATGATTATAGTAAGACTATTGCAATTGTTCCAGTTTCAGGTCATACTGGAGAAGGCATAGCTGAACTTTTAGCAATTCTTACAGGACTTGCACAAAAGTTTCTTCATGACAAGCTGGAAGTTGACATCAAAAAGCCAGCTAAAGGTACGATACTTGAGATCAAAGAAGAAAAAGGAATGGGCACAACAGCAGATGTTATCATCTACGAAGGTTCTATGACTAAAGATGATACTATAATCGTTGGCGGGACAGATGTTTTTGACACAAAGATCAGATCGCTCCTAAAGCCAGTTCCGTTAGCAGAGATTCGAGATAAGAAGAGTAGCTTTAAGCATGTAGATCGAGTTGTTGCTGCAGCAGGTATAAAGATTCTTGCTCCGGACTTAGACAAAGCACTTGCAGGAGCACCGTTTGCATCAGGTCGTAATGAACAAGAAGTCGAGGCTGCAAAGAGACAGATACTTGATGAGATTGAGGAAGTATTGGTCGAGACTGCAGATATCGGTATCATACTTAAGGCAGATACACTTGGTTCTATTGAGGCAGCAGCAAACCTACTAAATCAGAAAGGCCTTCCAATTAAACGAGCAGATATCGGAAACATAACAAAGCAAGATATTCTGGAAGCATCGAGTCAGAAAGCAGAGATTGGAGCGGGTTTTGTGCTTGGTTTTAATGTTAAATGTTCAGATGGCATGCAAAAAGAGGCAGATAAGGAGAAAGTTCCAGTCATATGTCATCCAGTTATATACAAGATTGTAGAAGAATATGAAGAGCAGCTTGAGGTTCTTAAGAAGGCAAAAGAGCTTGAGAAGTTGCAAGGCATTACCTGGCCAGGTAAGTTTAAGATAATACCTCAGTACGTCTTTAGACAATCTAATCCCGCCATATTTGGAGTAGAAGTTTCAGCTGGTAAGCTAAAAGCAAATACTGACATCATTAATCAAGATGGTGAGATTGTAGGCCATATTAAAAGTATAGAAGACAGCGGCAAAAAACTTGAAGAGCTAAAGCAAGGCGAGGAGGCAGCACTTTCAGTCAAAAAAATGATTATTGGAAGAAATGTCGAACCTGGCGAAGAGCTTTACATTGATGTTCCTGAATCGAGCTACAAGAAGCTTAAGGAAGTAAAGAAATTACTTACTGGACCTGAAAAGGTTGTTCTTAAGGAGATTGCAGAGATCCATAGACGGACAAAGGAGATATGGGGTATATAAAAAGCACAGACATAGCGTATATTCATAAAGGTCTAAAGTGGTTAGCAAAAGAGTTTGACTTGAAGTATGATTCTAAATGGTTTAGTTATTTGATGGTTTCTAGACGGGCGCTTGTACTTAATGATTATCTCACAGGTTGTCCTGAATTCAATCATTTTGGTAAGTCTGATCGAGAAAAAATAGCTAATCTGGATAAGTTCTTAGCGTCAAAAGAATATAATGGACGTATTAATTCTGTCATGAGTGGTTGTGTTAAATTAAAAAACGAGTTTGAACACGAGGTCAAACTTGCAGATTACATTGAAGACAAAGACGTTAGAAAAGAGTATTTAGCGTTATTGTCTCAGGCAAAAACTAAGTATAAGCAAGGCATTTTGATATTAATTGCAGAACCACGAAATCAGAGAGAAGTTAGACCTTTTCTAGACGTTCTATCGCATGAATGGAAGCATATCCTGCTGCATCAAAATAAACTATATCGTGAATTCTTTGGATTGGGTCAGGATCATTGGCTTATAGATGAGGGAATTACAACTTACTTCGACATGCTTACTACACCTCAGCGATTTTGGGATGTAAAGTATCATCGAGAAGGGCTTAATTGGAAGAAGATCTTAAAGAACATTAAAGACCCGTATGAAAGAAGAAAAGCGATTATATCGCACTTCGGAAGTTTTCAATAGTCTAAATCTCCTTTTCGTTGGTAGCAATATCAGGTATTATCGAGTCCCTTGGTAAGATATCTAATGTATTAACAAGTAAATCTACTATTGAATCAGCTATTTCTTTGTTAGACCTTCGATTATCAGGATCCTCATCATATACCATTTGCTGGTATGCATGTTGAGTTAATCGATATGTTCGGTGCGCTTCGTCATTATGTGGCATATTGATATATATGATTGCTCGCATAAAGTCATGTACTTCGATATCTCTCTGTATTAACTCAGGTGTTGAACATTCATCGCGAATTGGTACATAATCATTAATTTGAGGTTCTATTTTTGATTGATTGTGTATCTTCTTAAGGTCCTTTCTATTGTTGTCTTTTGATTCCGCAGTCATACTTAAAACTCGTAAACTTGGTTTAAAAGTATTGCGATTCGTGATACGTAGCTCATAAGGACCAATAGCTAACGATAGAGTAAGCTTTAAAAAGCCCGTAACTGAGCAGTTAATATGGGAAATGAATGTGCTATATGTGCTGTTCCGTATTGGACTTTCGGGCATACAGACTGGGCTTTTGCCGCAGTTTCAGACCCGTCTTTTAATAAGAATAAACCTACATCACATGCAGTTACACTGCCTACAAAGCATATCGTAGATTTTGGAGAGTTCTTTGAGGGCGATAACTATCGATATCGTACAGACATGGATACCATGACGCTAGCTACAATTATAGGACAGTTTGAACTTGGGAACCGGTTTTTCCAATTACTCGAAAACTTATCTCCAAATAGATCTGTTGCGCACATACATAGACATATTCTTGGGGCACCTACTGTTGAAGCTGCTCTGATCGCGCAAAATCTAGAAGGAACTCCGATTGAGATAATGACGGGAGATCTGACACTTGGCATGTATTTTACTGAAGAACGTCGCTTTTTAGACCGCGAAACACTCGGAATAATGGACACTTCTGACGCAAAAGAGTTCGCCACAATAGAGTCTTTCAAGGTCAGACTGGACACTGATCGTGGACTCGTAGTAGAACCTGTAAACTTTTTTGGACGTATGATTATACCTAAAATAGGCAACCAGTACCAATACCAGATTCCACATGGCATTGAAAAGTTAGAGAGCCACGCAGTAGCAGAAGCAGTGGAAGAGTTACAACGTAATCTTTAAAAACCCTCTATCTAATTCTAATCATGGCTGAAATAAAATTCGCAATCGGCTCAAAAGAAGAAAAGAAAGTGTTCAAGCACGTTGTTAGTGGGGCTGACTCTGAGAAGCTTTTTGGAAAGAAGATCGGAGAGAAGTTCCGTGGTGAAGTCATTGGACTGAATGGTTATGAGCTAGAGATAACAGGTGGTTCAGATAGCACTGGATTTCCAATGCGAGCAGATGTAGCGGGGCCAGGAAGAAAGAAGATCATAATTACTAGAAGCTTAGGATTTGGTTCAAAGCGAGCAGGACAAAGAAAGCGTAGATCAATCCGAGGCAATACAGTTTCTGCAGATACAGCACAGATAAATTGTAAAGTTGTTAAGGCTGGAAAAGATAAGATCGCAAAGATCTTAGGCGCGGAGGCTAAACCTGCGGAAGGCGAAGCACCAAAAGAGGCAGAATTACCTAAAGAAGAAGCTGCACCCGTAAAAGAAGAGGTTCCAAAAGAAGAGCCAAAGCAAGAAGCTCCAGCTGAGGAACCTAAAGAAGAGCCTAAAGAAGAAAAGAAAGAAGAGCCTGTAGTTGAAGAGAAATCCGAAGCACAGTCTGAAGAAAAGAAATAGTTTTAAGCGTTATTATACATTTATTACATGGCAGGTGGAGGAATGCCTCTTGTAATACAAGCAAGAGAGCGATCAGAATACACAATTCCAGGTATTGAGGCTTGTAGTGAGTACATTAGTAGATTAAGAGAAGCATGTATACCTGCAGGTATACATTATATGTCTGATGCTAGACTTTTTCTTCATATTGATCCTTCTACTATCTCATCAGAAAGATCTACTATATTGGACTTAAGTAATAAAGTACAGAACATCGATTTTTGGGTTGAAAATCACCAGATATGGATAGAATCAAATAAAGTACGTCACTTTGAAGGTGGAACCTTTTTTGGCGAGGCGAGATGGGTGATCCCACCTGCTCTTTGGCCAATGAGTCGCTGGATGTTTAAGGATAATGCTTGGAAAATTAGTAATAATAATTTAGTACAAAACATGGACTCAGACCATAAACGCCTAAAAGCAGACGAGATTGTAGCTATTCTTACTGGAAAAGATAAATAAGACGGTTTAGTTTATTCAGATTTAATCATATATGGCTGAGTATTAACGACTTGCTGAAGCAGATCTCTCTGTTTCATGGCGTTTCTTTACAGCATTAGCAGCTTGATCACCTGCCGCCGTCATCATTATCTGTTCAGATAGGCGTTCAGGAAGGTCTTTTCGGTTACCTTTGCCTGCTTTGCTGTGATATACACCCTGTGTTAACCATCTAAGAACAAGATCGATTCTTCGTTGTGGAGATAAGTCAACTGCTTTTGGATATCGAACTCCACCGTATTCAATGGTTGTAACTCCTTCGATCGGAGAACCACCTTCAACAGCTCGAACAAATACCTCAACGGGGTTCTTGCCTGTCTTCTTTTCGATTATCTCGAACGCTTTGATAACATTACCTGTGATCTTTGTGTACTTACCTGTGTTGTGACCGCTTTCCTTATACTGTCGCTTACCTTTGTGGCCCGCAACCATTAACTTAAGGATTAGCCGCTCAACAATGTGTTTTTCTGACTTCCAGAACTGTTTACTCATGTTTCTTCCATGTGAGAATGGAACCAGTTTTGGATTAAGTGTAATATATCGTCTTAGACCTGCATCAACTACAGTGATGTTTGAGTCCCAACGATTGAATAATTTGAAATTATAAGCAAGTTTCTTGGCAACTGGAGCAGGTTTCTTAGCCTCTACAGGCTTTTCAACTGGTGCTTTAGCCACAGCGATAGGTGTAGTATCTACTTTCTTTATTTCAGCCTTAACTACTGGTTTATCGACCTTCTTAGCAATAACTGGTTCTGATTTAGCTTCGACTTTCTTAGGAGCCTCGATCTTCTGTGTGACTAGCTTTTTCTCTACTTTAGCAGTAGCTTTTACTGCCGGCGCTTTAGCTACAGGTTTTTTCTCAACTTTCTTTGCTTCTACTTTTTTAGTTACCATCTGTTTTCTTTTCCTCAGCAGGCATACCAGGTACTGGATCAGGTAAGTCCTGTCGTAGGTATTCCATACCTACTCGTGTGTTTTTTTCTATGCGCGCTTTTTCATCTGCAGATATAAATGGAGAGTTAAAACCTGGATCAATGGAATCCATAATAACTTGACCAAAATCATCAAATTTTAGTTCAGGCATAGGACCGCGATTATCGATCATAACATTAAGCGGTGTTTCAGTACGAATTATACCTGGAGTTATATCAAACATATCTCTACGTATATCTGCTAATTTTTTCTTATCCTCAGCATCGTACATTTTATCGTAATCAACTGGATCTTGTACGATTACTTCACAAACATTTCGAGCTTGAGTTTCATGATTAAAATCATCCGGGTTTCCAACATCACCACAATGATCCTCCCATACCTGATTTTCTGGAAGTGGTTCACGATTTTGACCCTTTCTTTCAGCTTTTCTACGATCTACTACCATTTTTATCGTCCCTTCTCCAGTTTTCCTCTCCAGAGCATGTCTAGAGACTGATTATTAACCTTAATAACTTGCCATCGGACCTGTGGAATGTCTCCTTTTGTCTTACCCATGTGCCCGCCGATTCCTGCGACAATAACCTGATCGTGCTCATCAATCTTCTTGATAGCCAGGTTTCCGGGTACAAAAGCCGTGATCTGCTTACCGTTTTTGGTCAGCTGAACTCTAACAACCTTTCTCATAGCTGAATTTGGTTGCTTTGCCTCTACCTGTCGTTTTGCTAGAACAATACCTTTAGCTTGGGGTGCGCCTTCTAATGGATCAGACTTGACGTTTAGTCTATACTTACGTCTGACATACCATCGATCACACTCAGCAAATTTCTTACGTCTACCTTTTAGCTTCTTTGCTGCATTCAGGCCTCTAGATTTTGAACCCATACGATATCAAACTCCTCAGGTGGTTTATAAAGTTTATGCCTAGTATCATAAGTATTTTAATCCTTCTCCTATAAGGACTGAAATGAAACTTAATCAGCTGTACTCTGTCGTAATGCATCCTAAGGCACCATATGCTTTTGACTATAGTGTTGAGAATCCGACGCATTATCCAGCACCAATCGGTGACTGGGAGCCGGGAAAGATGTGGTTTACTCTGAGATGGCAAGGCCAGAAGATAGGGGTACGGTTTGAAAACAAGGGAACGGTAGATAAGCCCGCAGTTGAAGTTTCTATATATGGAAAGAAGCCTGTTGAGTTCAAAGAACTACTAAGCGAGATAGCTTATCGATATGAATGGAATAATAGTGACGCTGAGTTCTACAACAAGTTTGGAAATGATTCCATACTTAAGCCATTGATAGAGAAGTATCGCGGCATGCATGGCTTTTGTGGTGAAGAGTTATATGATTTTATCATGATAACCATCTTCTTGCAGAATACAACAGCAAAAAGAACAGCTCAGATGACGCGGGTTATGCTGGAAAAATACGGTACTTTGCTTGAGTTTGATGGTAAGAAGCTATACTGTTTCTGGTCGCCAGAAGAACTTGTCGATGTTCCTGAGCAAGACCTTAGAGATCTGAAAGTGGGCTACCGTGCTAAGAGTTTCTTACGCGTAAGCAAAGATTTTGTTGACGGACACATAGATGAAGTAGAACTTCGTAAGCTCAATACAGATGATCTGAGAACTGATTTGCTTAAGATATATGGTATCGGACCTGCATCTGTTATGTATGCATTGGGGGGGCCGTTTAAGCGAGCAGTTATAGATGTGATTCCACCATGGGAAGCTAAAATCTATTCAAAGCTGTTGTTTAATCGAGACGGCGCCTCAGCAGAAGAAAGCATGAAAGAATTAGATAGACGCTACGGAAAGTACAAGCCATCTGCAATCCACTTCTTGTTTATGGACTTAGCTTGGAAACATCGAGCTGAAAGAATGAAAGATATGGAGAAATTGCTTCCGTTTAACTAGAGAATTCGAATATCTTTTACAGCAGAGTAATATCTTGCAACAATCTCTTTAAGTTCCTTAAGGCCTCTCTGTTGATTATCTAATAAGTATCTACGTTCTCTACTGGAGTTGAACTCGATCTGAGCAGTCTGTCGGCCATCTTGGTCAACTAACTCACAGTTCTTTGGTTTGATAGGGAAAAGATAGTTTTTAATCAGACTGCAACAGTCAGCAGACTGTTCTAAGATTTTTATGTTCTTGTTAGTCTTATCTCTAAGAGTTTTAATGTTTCTTCCTTGCGGACCGATCGCCTTGCCGACGTCACCTTTCTTTGTAACAAATATTAATGTATTATTAACCTGAAAACAATCAGTACAAGAAACATAGGTTATGTCGCGGAATAACCTCATCTGAAATATTGTATCTGCATTTAGTTTTATTACCACAGTATCACTTTTTTAAACCAATTATTGATATAGCGTATGGTTTTCTGCAGAGAGCTCCAAGTTCATCATTAGTCTGTTTGATTACATTAACTTTTGTGTCGGTTAATGCAGCCAAGCGTTTGTAACTCTCTTTATCATTAAGATTTGTTGTAAGAAATACTTCAGCAAGTTTACCTTCTTTTAGTATTCTTAGTGTTTCAGCTTTGCCAAATACAAGTTTTTTCTTATCTTTTATTACAGTTGTTATGGCCACCATTATTTTTTACTTCCTTTCGACGCAGTAGGCTTTGTCTTCGCAGCGCTTTTCTTCGGCGCAGTTTTAGTTTTCTTAGTTTTCAGCGCAGACTTCTTCATCTGAACCACTAAATCAGGTAGTCCCGTTCCGATTGGAACTGGCTGATTGATCATAATGTTTTCAACAACACTAGTTAGGTGATCTTCCTCACCAATAACACTTGCTTCAACAAGGTGTCGTAAGGGTATTTCAAAAGAAGCTCTAGCTAAAACACTCTGTTTCTCACTAGTAATACCGTGTCGAGTTATACCTAATAGTTCTCCAGACTTACACATTGTGTCTGCAACTAGCATAACGTGACGTATGTCAACATTAAGACCTTCTCGATCTAAGATCATCATAATTTCACGTATAATTAACTCAGCAACAGCTTCGATTCCATAAGTCTTAGCAACTTCGTAAAAATGGTTTGTAGTTACGTTATTTTCGTCAACTTCAGGAATCTCTTGGGTATCTTTAAGATTAGAACCATATGTCTGTACAACGTATTCATCTTGTTTACGAACTGCTAGAGAGTGAGTTACACCTTTTATACCAGATACGTATAAGCTACGTATTTTTTCTTTTAATTTGTATAGTTTCTTAATGTCTTTAACACTGGTTAGGTGAATGTTGTTTCCAATTGCCTTAACATCCGTGCCTTTAAGCTGCTTACTTAGGTTCTCAACGATCGTTTTTACACTAATACTATGTTTTTTACATAGTTCAGGGTTAAGTTTAACTATTAATTTGAAGTTTACTAGATCTGAGACAAACTCCGAAGCAATTGTCTCTAAACTTACTTGTTTTATCTTGTTAGCAATCTTGTCTGCTGCAGCAAAGGTTTTGTTATGTGGTGCTTTTAGCATTATGTTCATCATAGGAGTCTTTGGCTCTTTTCGCGCGTCTAAGATCTCGATAATTCTAGGTAGACCTAATGTAACGTTTAGCTCAGCAACTCCTGCAAAGTGGAACGTTCTCATTGTCATCTGTGTGCCTGGTTCTCCCAGACTCTGAGCTGAGATAACTCCAATTGCTTCGCCAGGACTAACTTGCATCTTCTGGAATCGTTCCTCAACCTTTTTTTTCTGAGCAGGGTTAAGCTTATTTAATTTAATATCACTAACAATCTTGTCAGGTAAATCCATCTGATTCCATTCCTTATATTGTGACATCTAGTTTACCTCCATCAGAACTAGCGACATCAATTCCGTCACCACCATATCTGAACTGTATGATGCTTCTTCCAGAATCCCGAACTGTTCCGTCGTAATCTACTTTTAAATCTTGAAGTGCGTTGATTAATCTTCGTTGCATGTATCCACTCTTAGGAGTTCTCATTGCTGTATCCATAAGTGAATCTCGTCCTACTATTGCATTAAAGAATAGTTCTATTGGATCCATTCCATGTGCATAACCATGCGATACAAAACCGTGTGCTTCTGGGCCAAGATCGTTTCGCTTAAAGTGAGGTAATGTTCGGTTTTTATATCCAAAGTTGATTCTTTCTCCACGTAGGGCTTGCTGACCTAAAAATCCACTCATAAGTGCGATATTCAATACCTTGTCTCCAGATCCTGCGTGTGCAGACTGGACCAGCATAGTATTCTCTTTTACAACCTTTGCTATCATATCAGACATAACATTTCGTGAGTTGTTTAGTGTTCGTAACATATGTGCTTCGAAAGTCTCTTCCACAGTCTTACCTGGCATAGGTATGATCTTTCCTTTGTGGAAGTCTTTGATGACAACATCTGATTCTTTAGTTTTATTTTGTAATATGTCTGCAATCTGATGCTGTTGCGTCTTAGGTATATCTAAATCCGATAAGGAGATTGTATATGCACGTAGCTTACTTACAGCAAGACCTAATGCGTTTAGTTTATTTATTACTTCAGAAACGACATCAGTACCATATATCTGATGTATCTTATGCAGAAGTAGACCGCCGTGTTCACCTACTTGTTTCTTATCAGCAATACCTTGTAGAAGTTCACCTTTTTTAACTACAAACTTGCCAATAACATTCTTACCTTTAATAAATTCTTGACCGGTGCTTTCAAAGTCTAGATCTTTAGGTAGTATGAGACTGAATATCTGACGTCCACGCCACAGCTGCTTACCTTTCTCAGTGACAGCAGGCTTAGGAAGATCACCATCATATTCAAATGCATTAACTAAACTAGATACTTCTGATCGAGTTAGTAACATCTCCTTTGTAAGGAAGTACGTACCAAGTAACGAGTCTTGAATTAGACCGATAATACTTAGACCATATCTAGGTGTAATAATCTGGTTATCAAGTAATAGAATACTTCTTGCCTCTGCTTGAGCTTCTTCAGTTTGAGGAACATGCATGTTCATCTCATCACCGTCGAAGTCAGCGTTGTATGAAACACATACTAATGGATTGATTCTAAATGTATAACCTGGAAGGATCTTAACTACATGACCCATCATAGATAGTCTGTGCAAAGAAGGTTGTCTGTTGAAGATTACAACATCGCCATCTATTAACTGTCTTTCGACAATCCAACCTGGCTCAATCTCTTCAAGAATTGTAGGTATTGTCTCATCTGTGATCTTTCTACGTCGGCTATCTGCAGTTGTTACGTACTTTGCAGATGGATAACCTTCATGGTTTTTGATGAGAGTTTTAAGCCAAGGTAGGTTCCATTCAGTAGCGGTTGTTGCAATTGTCATCTCTTTTGCAACACCCATCGGAACGCCTAACTCATTGATTTTGATGTTTGGATCTGGCGAGATAACTGCTCGTGCACAGAAATTAACTCGCTTACCTGCTAGGTTATATCTAAATCGACCCTCTTTACCTGAGATTCGTTGCGCTAACGTCTTTAGAGCTCTACGCGTTCTATGTCTAGCTGGTGGGATCTGTGATACTTTGTTGTTAAAGAATGTTGTAATATGATATTGTAGTAGGTCCCATAGATCTTCTACAATGATCTCGGGAGCTCCAGCATTTATGTTTTCTAGAAGTCGCTGATTAACTCGAACAACATCAGTAAGCTTGTGTGTAAGATCATCTTCACTTCGTTCTCCGGTTTCAAGTGTGATCGATGGTCTGATTGTGATTGGTGGAACTAATAACAGATCAAGTACTAGCCATTCGGGTCTGAATACTGCGGGATCATATCCAATAGCTGCTAGATCGCCATCTGGTATCTTCTCAAACCATTCTTTAATCTGATCTGGCCAAAGTCTTTCATTGTCTAGTTGGAAAGTTGTTGGCTTGTTAAGCTTTACAGGAGTTAGTTTTGTACTACAGTATGGACACTTCTTGACGTTCTTAAGAGATGTAAATAATGCAGACATAAGCGCACGTGTTCGTTCTAGGTTGTGGGTATTCTTTGCTTCTTCAAACTTAGCTGTCCACTCCTCGATCTTGTCCTGACGTAACTTAACTCTACCACATTCATGGCAGCTTGCTCTCAAGATCTTGTATACAGTGTCAATGTAGATAATCTGAATAACTGGTTTAGATAGGTTGATACTCCCAAAGTGACCTGCACAAGTTTTCATTCTACCGCCACAAGTCTTACAGCGTAATCCTGGATCAATAACACCCAGGCTAGGATCCATTAAACCTTTCTTAACTGGATAACCATCAGCATCGTAGATATCTGGAGTGATTACATTTACTACACTCAGCTTCTTTATCATCGAAGGAGATACAACTCCAAATGATATCTTCGCAATCTGTTTAGTTACGATCTCTTTTTTCATTTTAATTATTAATTTTATACTTGTCGCGTAAGGACAGTTTAGGTCTGATTCCTAGACTCTTTAGCTCGTCTAAGAATAACTTGAATGCATATGACATCTCCACTGGTGAAGCCTTAACCTTATCACCACAGGTCAGACAGGTTACTTTGTCTTTGTAATAATCAGTAATCGCTAAGTCACCACAACGGTCACATACATGTATGATTGCCTTATCAGAGTCAAACCGTTCTTTCATTAGAAGTGATGCACCATGACCAATTAAAGTCTCCTTCTCCATCTCTCCGAATCTTAGACCACCCTCAACTGCCTTTCCAGCTGTTGGCTGTCGTGTTAGAAGTGCGACTCGTCCTCTTGCTCTTGCCTGTAACTTGTCCTTAGCATTGTACTTAAGTCTTAGATAATAAATACTACCTACGAAGATTCTTGCTTCGTATTGTTTTCCAGTTCGACCGTCGTAAAGTGTCTCAGTTCCATCGTCTCGGAAACCGAGTTCCTTTAATTCATTACGTAAGTCGCCAGAGTCCTCACTATCAAATGAGGTGCCGTCAACATAACGACCAGATAATGCTGCGACCTTTCCACCAAGGATCTCTATAAGCTGACATACTGTCATACGTTTGCTGACTCCAAACGGTGAAAAAATCAGATCTGGTTGTATACCTGACTCAGTGAATGGAACGTCTTCTGATTTTGCAACAAGTCCAATGATTCCTTTCTGTCCATATCTACTGGAAAATTTATCTCCGACAATAGGAACACGAGTGTCTCTTACTTCGATTCTAAGAAGTGGGTTACCATCAGAACTTTCAGTCATAAGAACCTTTGAGACCGTACCGATCTCACCAAATTTGATTCTTACCGATGTATCTTTTCGAATATTTGCAATAGCACTAAATGATTCTAACTTACTTAGGAATCGTGGAGGTGAGTTCTTTCCAATAATTACATCAGAACCTTTAACATCTACTTCAGGATAGGTGATTCCATCTTCTTCCAGGAGTCTGTAATCTTCTTCAGTTGTATATCCCTGAATTTCCTTATCTGGTATTGCAATCCGGTCTACCTGTCCACCCGGATATCTTGCTTTTTCTGCGATGTACGGACGATAGTGAGTGATTCTAGCGTAACCACGATCTAATGAGCCTTTGTTTACAACAATAGAGTCCTCAACATTATACCCTTCATAGTTCAGAACAGCAATAGTTATATTCTGTCCACCAACCATAAGATCTCCAAAAATATCTTGCGTAAAACTTCTAACAAGTGGTCTTTGTGGGTAGTGTAAAAGATTCATGTTAGTATCAAGTCTGTTTAGGAAGTTTAATGCGTATAGACTACAACCTTGTCGTTGATTCTTCTGACCACCATTAAGTCTGGCAGCAGCTTCAAAGTTACCGTATGGAACAAGAGATGTGTTTGCTCCGAAGATTGCTAAAGGATTAACTTCTAAGTGAGTGTGTTCTTTTGTTATGTCTTCTTCATTAAGTGCGACAAATGCACTCTCTTCTTCTAGCGCATCCAGTGATTCAATAACTCCTTTCTTGATTAGATCTGACCATTTAAGTTTACCTGCTTTAAGCTGGTTGTTGTGTTCGTCAGTTAGAAGGGACTTACCGTTCTTGACAATAATTAATGGACGTCTATGTCGGTCTTTACACATTACAACGTCAACTCGATTTTTAACAGAATCATAATTTAGATTTAGTGAGCCAGAGATTTTTCCATCACGTCTACTAGATATAACTTGCTCTACAAACTTGTCCCCGTCAGGTACCTGTCCATGAAGGACACCATCTATGAATACATCAACGCCCATTTTAATCAAAAGGTTTTAGACCTATTTCCTCCATAGTTTTAATTGATTTGCTTTGTTCTGATTTGCTCATGTTCTTTGTGATGTGTGATAATATTGCTAAAGTCTTTCTTAGACCTATGTTCTTTCCTTGAGGTGATTCAATCGGACACAGTCTACCCCAGTGTGTAGGATGTAGCTCTCTTGCCTCAAAGCTCTCTCGAGACGCTTCTAATAGTGATACTACATTTCTTAGATGCGCGTACATGTTAGTATAACAATCTCTTTCAAGTCTTTGGCTAACTCCCTGTCGTCCAGAGGTCCATTTTCCAGTAGCCATTGCGCTCTTTATCCTTTGAGTTAATAACTTTGTTCGTACAATAGATGCTAAAGGTATGATTCTACCTCGTCTAACTCCTCGTGTGAATATGTATATGATGTCGCTGACCAACACTTTAAAGTTGGTTCGGAATAGATCTTCAAGAAGATCTCCAGACATTCTAACTCTTTTATTCATGTAATGGTCACGGTCGTCTGGATTAATGGTACCTGCCTTTAACATAATAAGTTTCTTAACCATTCGTCCGATAAATCGTGCTTTAGCTTTTCTACTTTTAATATCTCGTCCAACATGTGGAAGTAAAAGATTATCTAACATGTATACAACTCGTTGTATCTTTCGATCGCGAGGTAGTGCTAAGTGCATTGTTTTTGCTATGAATTCTTGCGCATCTTCCGCAGTCTTAATATCGAGCGCTTCGTATAAGTTAATATACAGATCGTCATTGATTTCGTGGTCTACGAGATCCACAATGTCTTTATCTACAGTTACGCCAAGCGCTTTCATAATTATAACAAAAGGAATCTTACTAAATGTTGTAAAACTCATCAAGAATAAACCTTCTTTGTTCCTATCAATTGAATGTGGAATTCTATATGTATCATATGCTGAGAACAGACTAACTTTGTGTGTGATTGGACCTGAGTCAACAAGCTTAGCAAAGACAGTATTTGGCGCAAGATCTTCTAAGTAGACGAGTACTCGTTCAGTACCATCGATTATAAAGTAACCACCACAATCTTCCGGATCTTCTCCAGCATCAATTAGCTGTTCAGAATTCAGATCTGAAAGGTGACATAACTTTGATTTTAACATTATAGGGATCTCTGCGATCTCAACCTCTGCACGTTCTCTTTCTTTACCATCTATGATTAACCCAACTTCTAGGAATACTTTTGAAGAATATGTTAAATTTCTTAATCGAGCTTCCATTGGGTATAGCTCTCTTTCAGAACCATCTGCTTCAACAATAGTTGGTCTATTAAGACTGATTGCGCCAAACTCAAACTTTACTTCCTCTACTTCTGGCGGAACAACTGCAGGTATAGCTTCTTTTTGATCATTAACAATCTTCTGAAGTTGATTCTCAATAAAATCATTAAACGATACAATGTTGCTGCCCACTAATGTGTTTTCCTCGAAGAATTTTCGGATAAGTAGCTTTCTATCAATCATTCTACAACCCTCCGATAATAAAGATATTTTCCAGATGGACCCATTCGTTCTATTTCAATTACGTCATTAATCTTAGCATCTAGCTGTTTAATAACTGCGTCTTTTAGAAGAATTTTTGGTAGTTGAACTAAAGCAACGTTATACCTGGCTAGAACGTCTAGCTTTTCTTTCTCAGACAAAATACGATGTTTCGGAACCAAAACATGTTTTAAAAGATCTATTTTTTTAACCAGCGATACCACCCATACTCTCGACCGTAAATAAGCGCCCTGGCCGAGATTTTCAAAGTCAATCTTGGTTGATTGGATAAACTTATAAAGTTTTCCTCTGCCGTAAAGCAGTTTTTTTGAACTCGGGTCATGCGAGATCTGTAAATCCTTTTTGCAAAGAATTTCTGACAGTCACATATGATAGGCCAGACTACACCACCAGGGCTTGCTTGTCTGTCTTCTAATCGGTTTATAAAGTTTTCTTGAGAAAGCAAAGTTTATTGGCGAATCTTTGATTTGACTTATAAAGTTTTCTCACCGAAAAACTTAGAAGCCATATATCTTCTTGTACTTAGTTCTTAGATATGAAACATATGCATCAACATCCAGTCCTTTTCCACATGTTTTCTTAATGATGTCATCTGCACGTATAGTATCTCCTTTGCTATGAACATGTTTTTTTAACCAATTGATTATTGGCACGAATTGTAGTTTACCAAACTTTCGTTCTAATCCTGGGATGTCTTTCTTCATCTGTGCAAATAACTGCGATGCATAGATAGTTCCAAGTGCATATGTTGGAAAGTAACCAAAATATCCGCAAGACCAGTGAACATCTTGCAATACACCTAATGCATCTGTTTTTGGAGTGACGCCCAGCATTGCTTTCATCTGTCGGTTCCATTCTGCTGGAAGATCTTTTACTTTTAGACGACCTTCAATAAGCGCTAGCTCTAGCTCAAATCGTAAGATAATGTGTAAGCAATATGTGACTTCGTCTGCCTCAACGCGAATTAAACTTGGTTTGACAAAGTTCAGCTCATGATAAAAATCCTTGAGTTTGACACCTTTCATTTGCGTAGGAAAGCCTTTCTTAAATTGTGTAAATAGCACGTTGGCGAATGACTCACTTCTACTCATAATATTCTCCCAGAATCGAGATTGCGATTCATGTAATCCAAATGATGGTGCATCATGTAGCGTCGTGTGTGCGTACTTTTGTGGAAGATTGAGATCGTATAGAGCATGTCCTGATTCATGAACCGTTCCAGTGAACGAACTCAGAGGGTCCTTATCGTCAAAGCGCGTTGTAAAACGAGTATCCTGTGTACCAAGACTTACTGTAAAAGGATGCGTAGATTTATCGATTCTACTTATGTCTTTTTCACGGATTATCTGTGGGTAAATCCAGTCGCTAATCGCTTGCTGACCTTCTTCAGGAAATCGTCCTTTCAACGTTTTCTTTTGTCTTTTGTACTGCTTAGTGCTTTTTATATCTTTTAACAACCTGACTAACTCAGGTTTTAGTTTCTCAAAGATCGGTTTTAGTTGTTTTACTGTCATACCTTCTTCAAAACTATCCAATAATGTGTTGTAGGGATGACCGGGGAGATTAATGTATTTTATCTTCTGCTTCTTGAATTTAATCATCTTCTCAAGATATGGTGCAAAGATCGCAAACTTGTTTTTCTCTCTAGCAATCTTCCACTTTTCACCACATATTGCTTGAAATTTCGTATAGTCTGTAACAAATTTAGTTGGAACCTTTCGGCTTTTTTCAACTCCTTTGTGAAGCCGCGTGACTACAAGTCGGTCTTTTGGTGTAAGTTTCTTAAGAACTGCTGACTTCATTAAGCGTTTAAGTGCAGCCCAAAGTTTATCATCAATGATCATCTCATGTACTAGTTTACTTAGAATCGCTAACTGTTCAGATCGATCTTCAATCCCTTTTTTTGGCATGTAGGTTTCTAAATCCCATTGTAATAAGCTTGCAGCATTGCCAATTAAACTAGCTTCTTTTTGAACCTCATAAATAAATTCAAGATCGTCTTTAGTTGCCATATTTTACCAAGTAATTAACCCTTAAAAAATGTTCTACAGTAAAGTATACTATAAAGCATAGGTTTAAAAACACCAATTATATACCTGAGTTAGAGATTGAAAAGAAGTAATGTGATTTAAGGATCTTGTTCTACATCCATTAGCTCTTTGTTGAGATCGTGGATAATAATGAAAAGTACAAAAACATTCAAGGCACTAGGTGTAACGAAACCCGTTTTAGACGCCATACGTGCTCAAAAATTTGATAAGCCTACTGAGATTCAGGCAAGAACCATTCCCTTGATACTCTCAGGCCGAGATGTTATTGGTGGATCTAAAACTGGATCTGGAAAAACTCTAGCATTTAGTTGTGGTATAATCAAGAAAGTAATACCGCATAAAGGCGTACAGGCAGTTGTATTAGTGCCTACGCGAGAACTTGCTGAGCAAGTTGGAAATGCAATCATAAAGTTTTCTAAGTTTAAACGAATGAGTGTCGTTAAAGTCTATGGTGGTGTATCGATTAACCCACAGATAGAGCACTTACGAAGAGCAGATGTTGTTGTAGCAACTCCTGGCAGATTACTCGATCATATCGACCGACGTACCGTTCGGTTAAATGCAGTTAAGACGCTAGTTCTTGATGAAGCCGATCTAATGTTAGATATGGGTTTCTTACGCGATGTAGAAAAGATTATTCGAGAGACTCCAAAGCGACGTCAGACCCTATTGTTTTCTGCTACTGTTTCCGATGATATCTATCATCTGGAAAAGAAACACATGCATAATCCTGAGAAAATTTCAGTTGAACAGTTTGTTGATGCATCAAAACTAAGACAGGTATACATAGATGTTCTTAGTCAAGAAAAGTTTTCTTTACTTGTTCATCTGTTGAAAGAAGAAAGATCTGGATTAGTAATGGTGTTTTGTAATACTCGTAGGAACACTGATTTTGTTGCTAAGAACCTTAAAGCAAACAATGTACAATGCTGTGCTATCCATGGTGGACTGACACAGAGTAAACGACAACAGATCTTACAAGATTTTCATAGAGGTAAGACCTATGCTTTGATCTGTACTGATGTTGCAGCTCGTGGTTTAGATATTCAAGATGTATCACATATTTACAACTATGATGTCTGTAAAGATGCTAAACAATATATTCATCGAATTGGTAGAACTGCTCGAGCCGGAAAAGAAGGTAAGGCAATTACATTACTTTCAGACCGCGATCATGATAATTTCTCTAAAGTTAGTCGACTTAATCGAGACATTGAACATATAGAAATGCCTGAAATCCCAAGCGCCCAGATTGTATATAGACCTACAGGTAGAACACCAACAGATAGGCGACCTGGTAGATTTATGGGTAGACGTAATGGTTCGGGTGGCGGTGGACGTGGTGGTCAAAGACCGCGAATACTGCGAAGACAGTCTAATGCCGCTAGACCGCGTAGATCTAACGCATCTCGATAGTTAACAGTTCTGTACTCACGTCTATGCAAATGTTTTTTATGTCTTTAGGTAATAATATATAGATGGGTTTTTTAGATAGTTTAAAATCGATACTCAAGTCTAAAACAGAGTTAGAAGAGAAGGTTATTGAGACGATAAAATCTACTGATCTTAAAAAATGGATTCAAGGTAGAAAAAAAGATATTGCTACTGAAGAAGCTGAATTCTTAGCTCGAATAAATACGCGAATAAACCAACTTGCTGATGAGCTTGAAAAAGAAGTAGCTGAGCTTAAGGAAATCGATTTTGATAACTTAAAAATTGAAAAACGTACTAAGTTCATAACAGGAGTTAATCTGGATAAGTACATCGACCATCTCAAAAACTTAATCGAAACGCTACGAAATTTAGATTTAACTACGTCAGCAGATATTATGGTAACGATAACTAAGGTTTTCAACGAATTTGATCAAAAAGCCATGAAGAATTTTCAGAAAGCATCTTTCTTTGTTGGACACAAATTAGGTGATATTGGCATAAGCACTGCCCGTTTTTTCAAAGACATAAAACAGCTAATAAGTGCTAATGAAACCTTAATTAAGAACACTAAAATGATTCAGTTTGTGGGTTCTCGATTAGATGAGATAGATAACCTTGAAAAAACCGCGCAAGAATTTACGTCTCAAAAGGCGTCTTTTGAAAAGGAAGTGTCAAAGTTAGAAGACGAAAAGAAACGCGTCACTAAAGAAATAGATACTGTAAAAAATAGTAAAACATATGCTAAAGAAACTCAAAAGCGAGAAGATCTAGAAAAAGACAAGACTGAGCTCACTAAAAACATCTACAAATTAAGAACGCTTATAGATTTCAAACTTTTAGCCAACACATTTCATAGTAATCCAAAACAGATAGCGATTGTAAGGGAATACAAAGCTAATTTTGAAGCAGCATTTCAGAGAGATGCAGGTAGGAAATTGATTAGCTTGCTTGAGGAAGCAAAAGTCAATCATGGAAATGTATTAGATAGTATAAACAAGATAACAGCTACTCAGCAAAAGATCGATAACACTTTGATTGAACCCGATCGTGTTAATGAGCTAAACCATGCTATTGGAGATATAACACGTAAGATCGAAGAGATTACTTCTAAGACAGAACTTGAACAAAAAAAGTACGATAAGTTTCAAGCAAACCGTGAGAGAGTATTGTCGTTAGTTCGAGAAAAGCTAGCTGAGATCGATGTAGTTTTAGAATAACGTTATTCTGGAATTTTACCTAAATGTATTAAAGATAGACCATAATCTGCAATTTCTTTCATCTGTCGGTCATCTTCACCCATGTCAGTTATATTGCAAATGTCTGAGAGTACTTCTAAAATCTTCTTACGCCCCCATTTTTCCTTACGAGCAACATCTACAAAATTAGCATGATATGAAAAAGCACAAGGTGGATTAATACCATCACCATGATAAAATCCCCAAAGGGTATTTAACGCATACTTTGCAGCTACCTTAGCGTGTGCTTTCTCGTGAGCAATCACTTTTTTCGTAAGAGTATCATCCCACTTTGGCTCTAGTTTAGCTCGACGCTCAAGATCTTCAGAGGTATTGAATAAGTCAATATGTTTTAGCACGCTCTTTTCAGAGACAGTCTTTTTGGTGAGGTACTCTTCTAAACCAATACGTCCTACGGCAAAACTTTCCAGAATTTCATGAGATTGTCTAAAGTAACTACCTATCTGAATATCGTCCCTTACAGTAGGTTGTACTGTCTCTCCAGCTAAGATCCGATCTATTTTATTCAAAGTAGGGTCTTTACATTTATGCATAACTACACTTCAGTAGTTGACTTAAAAAACTATCCTTTTAAGAATAGTAGATAAAAGACTTTTTATGCTGTCAGTGCTTAACAGTAAAAGCGTGAAACAAAACATATTAGTGATAGTTTTAATCTGTATGCTATTTGTAGTTAGTGGCTGTATTGGGAGTAGTGGGCCAATTGAATTAGATGGTGTTGAGGTTAGAGAATATGAAGGGAAAAAACTGTCTTCAGTTGATGATTTTAGAGAGAACTCTATATTGGGGCCGCAATACGTCAACATCGATACCTACAAGCTACGGGTCACTGGATTAGTTGATAATCCAAAAGAGTATACATATAGAGAAGTAGTTGATGGTTTCCAAAGCTACAAAAAAGTTGTAACATTAGATTGTGTTGAAGGCTGGAGTGCGACAATTCTCTGGGAAGGTATATTACTCAAAGATCTAATTGCAGAGACTCAACCAACTTCAGAGGCGAACACGATTATCTTTTACGCGCATGATGGTTATTCAACTTCATTCCCATTAGAATATGTGATGAACAACGACATAATTCTAGCACATCGGATGAATGATGTAACAATGCCTCCTGAAAGAGGGTATCCTTTCCAGTTGGTTGCAGAAAGCAAATGGGGATACAAGTGGATTAAATGGATCACAAGGATTGAGCTATCTGACGATCCAACATATGAAGGCTACTGGGAAAGCAGAGGATATTCAAATACAGGTGATTTAGACGAATCGTTTAGAGGATAAAAATGGTAAACATATTACTTTCGAGACGGGTGAGGACCTTAGTTCATACATTACTCATGATCGTTACAGCCTTATTTCTTATTTCAGGGTTTGGGATAACTAACTATCAACTTGTTGGACCTCTGACCCTAGGTTTGCTTGGCAAGAGCAGGGCGTTCTGGCTTCATTCTTGGCTTAAGTGGCCTTTTGTTATATTTCTAGCGCTACATATATACATAACAATGAACTACAAGATCAAAAACTGGTTGAGACGAACTAAAACTGAATAAGATCTGAAAGAATAATGCGGTTTCTCAGCTCAGTCTTTATCTTTAAGGAATAATATTACAAATACTGCAATAAAGTATAACCCGCCAATCAACTGGAATACAAAGTTTATTGTATATTGATCCGATAATAGACCAAAGATTGGGATAAAGATTGCTAATCCTAAGCGGTTTCCCATATTTCCCACCGATATCACTGTAGCTCTATTTTTTGATGATATTTCGAGGTTTTGTAGGTGCATCATAATTGGCCCCCTAATTCCCCAAAACAGCGCGCCAGTAACTAAAAATATTCCAACCCAAATTCCAACCGTAAGTGTTGCTCCAAGTAGGAGCAGTGGAGCAGAAATTACACTCCAAATAAGTACCTTTTTGTTTCCGAACTTACTGCTTACATCATGAGATATCAGTGATCCTAAAGCACTTAATCCAAAGGTAAGGGCAAAAATTAAACCAAAGTATTCTATAGGTATTACTTTGAATGAAAGGAAAATCGGTTTTAGTTGGTGTGACACCTCTCCAAATGCATTGAATAGGAAGCCTACAATAAAGAGTATAAGCAATTGCCGCTTCTTAGCAAACAACTTTGCTGATTTAGATACATGTCTGAGAATATTACTATGTTTTTCTTTTGCGTACTTTGGTTCAGTTAGGAAGAAAACAAGGATTAACGCTACTGTAGCTGGAACAATTGTCGCAAGGATTGGTAGTCTTAGCGATTGAGTAGCAAGAACGCCTCCAATTATTGCGCTTACGCTTGCTCCAATCTGCCACATGCTGCCATTTATGCCTATAACTTTCTTGAAGTGAGTTTTACCTGGAAAGAGAGTTATCGATCTACTTTCTACAGACTTCTCAGATAATGCAATTGCTTCTCTCCGAGCTTGTTTGTTTACCCCTTTGATTGAATCAAACAATAACGCAACATCGGTTCCACTGTTTAAACTTTCAGCTAGCGACATAAGTATTGCATATACAATAAAGAATACGAGTGCGGTTCCAATACTAAGGAAAAATAGCGCGAAAAGTGTTACAATGCCAGATACTATAAGCGTATTCTTTCTGCCAAATAGGTCTGCGATTGCACCACTAGGAACCTCAAATAACACAAGGAAGACAGCTTCCAGGGCAATGATTAAAGATACGTTGAAGACTGTAAATAGTTCTTGTTGAAGATATAACGCATAGATTGGTAAGAAGAACATGAGACCTTTGAGAAAATTGATCAAGTAGATCTTCCATATGTTTGAGTTTAACCCGTCAGCTGTCTCTCGCGAAGTCATAGCTTCTCTAGCAAACTAATAATATAAACTCTTTGAAAAATTACTAAAAATACTGTTAGGAATTTATAGTTCTAAAGACTATTTTTGCTTAGCAGGCATTTCTGGATCCGTGTAACCGAATTGCTGCTTTGTGGCCTCTAAAATCGCTTCTATGTCGAAAGTATCTGGATTAAATGTTTCAGCTTCTATAGCGCGCTCCGCCTTAGATATTACTCCAGTGTAAAGTATTGCTCTTAAACCAAGTAAATTCTGACATGTTTGGAGGTGTTGATCTATAATTACATACATTGGATCTGGTTCAGAAGTTCCACGAACGCTTGAACTAATTTTATTACGCGCTTGTAATATAGACTGTGTTCTTTCGTCTACAATCGCTAAAGATTGTTTCATCTCATCAATTGAAGTATAAACTTCAGCTTCAGTGGGTGCCATTGTTACTTATAGGTGGAAATAGTGGTTTAAAAGTGTTTCTATTCGCTAAATAGACTTAGAGTAATAACTCCCGTCCCCCAAATCCGAGAGAATAGTGACGTTTGTATTAGTTAGTTATGGTTAAGGGAGTATAAAACTATTTCTTTCTAATCAAGTTTAGACCCGCGCCCCATGAATCATATACATAACCATATCCTTCCTTTCTGAGAGCTTTCTCAACAGCTTTGAATAGCTCACGTTGCGTGTTCTGGTCAGCATCTCTTAATATACGCAGTATTATTTTGATTAAGTCCTGTGATTTAATTGATAATTTTTTAATTGGTTGTTTTTCTAATTCCCAGACTAAATATTTATAGTAGGGTCTGATTCTACCGCCATCTAATGCAAATATTACGTTCAAAAGAAGAGGTATGGACTCTGCAGCTTGCAAACGAGCGCCGATAGTATCTTTATCTCTAAAGCACTTAAATGAACGATATACATTATTGATATATCCGTCCAAATGCCCACTAAGGTATTTCTTAAGGATTTTTTTAGGTATTATGCCCTTCTTATCAATTAGTTGCTGAATCTTTCCATTCTTATCTACTAATGCTTTAAGATGTGTAAAATTATATCTGTTCCATTCACATTCAGTGCCCAGTTCAGCATGTTCTTTAAACGTAGTATAAGAATATACCATTATATCAATATCATCAGAATTGATAGAATACTGCTTTTGATATTGTTTGAATACAGCGTCTTTAACTATCATATACGTATCATAGTCCGAATGTTTTGTTTCTCGGCCCTTACCTCTTGAACCTCCAAGAAAGAAACCAATGATGTTTTTGTCTTGCTTAGCATCTTCAAAAACTTGTTTGAATTTTTGGTCTTTGTTCATACTTTACGTTCTTTTAGATATATAAAAAAGTATAGAATTTAGTTCCGTCCCGCAACAAAATACCTTAAAATCAATAGCCTAAGAGCAATATATCCCGTCCCCCGGACTCGAACCAGGAACCTCGCGGGATCTGCCCAGAACATGTTCTGGGGTAACGCACCCGTAAGAATTGCTTCTTTTGGGTGGAGACCTTTCTTTCTAAAGAAAGGGAACCATACTACAGCCACGCGCTCTACCAATTGAGCTAGGACGGGATTATTTGTACCCATTTAATATTTCTTTTCGCCAGCGTTTTCTTTCGTAAAGAAAAGGCTGAGCTATTGGACGGGATGATAATAAGGTTAATAGCTTGCTTATAAGTTTTTCCTCAGAAAAAGTTAGACTACAAATCCTTTGATTTGTTCTAGAGTTGTTTGATCTTTGAGAATACTTCGATTGGTTTCTTGCCTTTTTCTTTCTGTGTGAGCTTAGCTGCAGGAATAAGGATCTTGCCCTCAACCTCTATCTTTGACTTCATTTTGTAAGACAACATTCTTTCTTCTTTTGGCTGAAGCTCCTCAAACTTCCAGATGACATTAAGCTTATCTTTGTGTTGCTTAACTGCAGATGGCTTCATAGTGCCAAACTCTCGGGATAACATGAATGGAACTGGAATATGATCTTCTAATACAACATTCTTCTGAACCTTACCTGTCTTGTTTTTTATAGCTAGTTCAATGCTAATGTACCCATCTTTCTTCTTTTCGATGGACTTAACTAAACGATATCTAGACATGTAGTATATGCCAAGCATACTTAATGCTACAAGTATCAGAATCACTGCTACAAATAACGGTAGATAGGAGATACGATAAGAGAAAGTTGCTTCGTCACCAACAGGGATCTCATAGTTCCAAGATACGCGAGTATTTGCACGATCACCAATAAGTTCGTTACCCTCACTTGTTAGGAAAAAGCTACTCATCTGCGTAATTGGTGTCTCCCAGTTTCCAGTTGCAACAGCATTTCCTTTGTTCATAATAGTAACGGAGTACTCTTTAACTAAGAACTCTTCAGACCAGTATTCCTTTGCCTCAATCTCTTCTATGATGTTTATCTTTGCTTCAACAACTGGGCTTTCTTCTAATACTTTAACGTGAAGATACTTGTAATCAAGCAGTTTTGTACCATTATCATTAAACTTAAAGTAGACACTGTATACACCCGCTTTTACAACCTGTGGTGGTGCTATGTAAATATCAACGAGCTGTGATTTGTGCGCACCTAACTCTATAATGTATGGTTTGATTGTGATATCCCATTGATTTCGTGGGATTGGAACGGTTAGTGACATCTTATCATCGCGATTATTAGTCAGCTCAACCTGATAGTGAGCAACTTCGTCAAAGTTGATCTCAGAGTCAATTGCCTGAGCATCTATTAACAGGTCAGGTACTGCCTGCGCTGATGATAAACTACCTAACAATAGGACTGCAAGAAATGCAAATAATAGATATGTTCGCCCACCCATACAGATAAGAGCAGGTGCTATAATATAAACTTTCCGTAGAAAAGCTTATTCAGCAAAGTCTTTTTTCCGAAGAGCGTTAATCATACTACTAAATTTGGGGATTTCTTTTTCCCAGAATGCATAAGCTTCTTGGACTTCTTCTGGCAGGAAGCCAAATAAGTATCTCATTGTTGGATCCTCTTCGGGATCTGCGTTCAAGCCGAATTGTCTAAGGGATGGTGAATAAATTGGTGCATTAAGAAACAAATCTTCCGTAAGATTAGCTATAGTCTTAAGTTGTTTAACCGAACCTTCATCATACATAACATCACCTTGCAGTATCTTTTGATAAAAAGGATAATTAATCAAACCGTTCCAATCCCAATTACCGTACGCATTAGATTCTAAATCGTCAAGCATTCTATTGATTGGAACAAAGTATACTGGTTTTGCTACTGACGTATCCGTCATCATAGGTAAAGTATCTGATTTAACTAACACTGCAAGTTTACGTATATTGTTCTCTCGAAATACAACAACTCCTTCAACATGCTTGCTATGTTCTCCAAAGTACCCACGTATCGTTTCAGATAGCAGTAGCGGCGAGCTCATGATTTCTCTACCTTTTGGCATGAAACCGAGATTAACTATCCGATCAAATAAAGTATCTTGTTGTGAAATAGAAGGTTGATTAAACGTCATAATATGTGTTTGTAGCGGCTCTTTTAAACATTATTACTAGAGCAGAATAGCAAGCTTTAAATACCCACTTTAAGCACTATGATTACTTTGAGGTGCTTAAATGGAAAGACCACTAGATGCATTAAATCAAGCAAAAGGAAAAAGAGTTATTGTAGAACTGAAGAACAAGCGACAAGTTACTGGAACTTTAAAAGCATTTGACATTCATGTCAATACTGTCTTAGACGACGCAGAAGAGCGTGGCGAAGACGGAAAGATGATCCGTAAGCTTGGACGTGTTTTCATCCGAGGAGATATGGTTCTATTTGTAAGTCCAGCATAATTGCGATAGACTTTTAAATTAGATAATAAGGTAAGTAGTATGAGTAAAGGAACACCAGCAATGGGCCGCCGAAGCGGTAAGAAAACCCACATCCGATGTCGAAGATGTGGTAACCATACATATCATGCTCAGCATAAGAATTGTGCAAAGTGCGGCTTTGGTAACACTAGCCGACTTAGAAAGTACAATTGGATAGAAAAGTTATTCGCTTCAGGTAAGCGTAAAAGATAATTTTATTCTTTTTCTAATGTAGGTAAATCACGTATTATTCTAACTAAGTCATCAACACCGTTTGGTAGACTTACTGGATTATCTGCGCCGCGTATTTTATCGAGTGTTATAGTGTGCTTTCTACCACCTTTTGGTTTATATAAATTAGTACGTGCAATCATGTCAAAGTAAAATTTCATATGCGCCATTCCCCTAAGATACTGACCTTTTGCACCCCAGACGTTTTGCTGTGTTCCGATAAACAGTTCAGTGTTACCTCTACGCATAGCCGTATTAGTTAATCTCTGAAGGCGGAACATTGCATCTAATCTAACATCATCTTTACTACCAAGCCCAGTACCTTCTCGAGCAGCTCCGTCAGCATGTTCTGCTGCAAAATCTACATAGTCACTAATCCCATCGATGACGACGACAGGCGAAAGGTATACTGAATCAGTATTTTCCTCAGAAGGTTTACCTAAGATACTTGTTAGATGATCACAATCAGTTGGCACGACTCGTCGAACCCATGGTTTAAGGTTTGGGTGGTCTTTACAGATTCTTCCAAGTATTAATTCGCCGCCCATATTGGCATCTACAAAAGTAATAATTGGTGCATCGATTTTTGGTTGTTCTTTCTTTGCCTGAACATACTTTACTGCGAGATTTAATGCAGCAGTAGTCTTTCCAGTTCCAGTGTCTCCAGTTAATAAAACTCCAACCGTCATAGTACAGCTGTATGGCTATCTTTTAAAAAAACCTCTTTGCTTGAGTAAACACAACTCTTATAAATCTCTTACAACGTTTACAGGTAACATGGCAAACGGTGATTACCCCAAATTTTAGGGAACACACTTCTAGCTATGCTGTTTTGATTAAGTAACTAACTTAGTCAGAGATAGGGCCGTTAGCTCAGTCTGGTAGAGCTCCAGGCTTTTAACCTGGGAGTCATGGGTTCAAATCCTGTACGGCCCGCTTATTTTCTTATAGTAAGTCTTATAAAGCCTGATTTATAGGTATAAACATGCTAGGTGATTACCTTAAGATATCAGAATAGGAATTCTTGTCTAGCTGTATTTTTCGAATTAACTGTCTGTGGTGATTATCCCAAGATCAGTGATAACCATCCCAAGCGTTAGTTCTATATACGGGCTCATAGCTCAACCTGGTTCAGAGCGTCCGACTCTTATGGCAATAGCTAGAGCTATCGGAAGGTTAGGGGTTCAAATCCCCTTGGGCCCATCTTTAGAGGTAAATGAAAATGAATAACGAATATAACCAAAGACGGGGAGCCGTGGAAACGGGCGAACAAATGCGTGGTGATCCCAAGCAGCAGCTGGGGAACTAATTTTGGAACTTTAGATTTTGATGTTGAACCACAGACAATCTCACGTAGTAGGATTGACGCAGAACTAGAACAGGGCGTACGATATCTAGCAGGATACCCTCGTCTAACTGAAATTCAACCACAAGCAATCCGAGTTGTACAACGCTGTCTACCGCGACAGATGTTAATATCTGACTTTGCAAGTAGTGTTGGCTATGTCTTAGACCTGGCTAGAACCTATTATGGATTGATGATATACCACGAAGACAACAGACCATTAGGTGGGCTTGGTGGAATAGCAACAACCTGGCAAGCGAGAGGTAGAATTAACCAGCGAGAGGTAGTTCTTTCTCCAGAGGATGTAAGTACTATTCGTGAGCGAGATACGCAAGCACATCTAATACGTTGTAATCGAGAACTTCTAGCTATCATACGAGGTGAGAGTAATGACTAGGCAACAGATTGCACCGTGGGCTAGAAGCTATGCTCAAAGACTGATACATACGACGACAGAGAGACCAATAACAATCGTAACGGGTAGTAGTCCAGTACCGCCTTCAGCACGAAGAATGTATGAACATCTGATCGCAGACGAGATTGTTAGAGCTTTACGTGCACAGAATGTAGAAGCACGACAGGTGATAACTATTGGAGATGATGAACCACTGCGAGCGATAGCTAGCGAGTTACCGCGAGAGACTGAAAGATATCTAGGTAGGCCGCAGAATCAAGTCATGGTGGGGTCGCAGAACTTTGTCTCGTATTTTGTAAATCAGATAACCGATGTATTGGATGAGTTTGGGGTTGACGCAACAATGGTCACTGAATCTGAAATGCTTCAACAGTACATGCCACAGATACTTCGAGTAATGGAAAACGAGAGCGGTGAACTGCCTTTGTTTGTGCAGTGTCCTCATTGCGAGCAGCTTGCTACAACATCAGTAACATCTGAAGATGATCATTACACCTACAGATGTTCTGGGGAGCAGGAATTCAGAAGTTATTCTGAAGGTAGACGCGACATAACAGTTAGAGGCTGTGGTTATACACAAACTATAGACTCTCTGCAAGATTTACTTACCTGGAACGGTGTTGTAAGACCAAGATGGCCAATAGTAATGGCTGCTAGATGGTCAGAACTTGGCGCAACAGTTGAACCACTAGATCAGCGACATCTATCTAGTAGTGGAGAGGTATCGAGTGTATATGCAAGGGCTGCGACATATTATCGACAGCTCTTTGGTGGAGAGCCACCTGCTGCAATAGCTGAAAGTTGGATGCAAGTAAGAACACAACCAGACGAAGAACCACTAGATTTCTTCCTTATCCAAGATCTATTTGACATTATGCCTGCAGATATCTTACGTTATACTATGTTGCGAGCAAGACCAAGAGGAAACACACCAAATGTGATTGATCTACCGTCAGTTCCTGAATTAATTACTGGCTACGATCGTGAATTAGGTACGCAGTATCAGGCAGCTATGCTCGCTAGCCAGCTAGGTCAGAATAGTCAGGATGAGCGCCTAATAATGGAACGTTATGCTGGAAGTTATAATGACGACATACTGCACATGGCGCGTAACTATATAGAAAATTACATGCCTGATGCACGTAGGTTAGCGATTCTTGAACAACCAGCTACAGAACTTTCAGAACAGTACAGACCTGCAGTTCAGTATCTATATGACAATACAAACAACGGCTTGGCAGTAGATGATTTGGAAAGAGTTGTACAGCGAGCAGCAGATAGAGTAGATAACAGCACAGCTGAACGTTTAGGGTTCTTTCAGACCGTCTATCAGTCGACGCTTGGAAGATCTGAAGGTCCACCGCTGTCTCTTATGTTGGCTGTAAGAAGAGACGACGTACGAGAAAATGTCAGACAACTATTGGCAGGAGGTGTATAAATGTCAAAGGAAGATGAACAACCAACTTATCAGAATCTACGTAGATGTTTAGGAACAGTAGTATCTGAGATTATGAGTAGAGCAGCGATGCGCGAATCCGCAGATTGTAGTGGAAAGCACGGTACTTATCGTGATCCGCAGTATGTAGTAAGAGAGCTAGAGGAATTCGTAAGACGTGCGGATGAGAACGCTGATTTGTTAGAAGATACTCTGTTGAGTATTGTTCGAAGAAGCAGCAGCAAGGAAGATTAACTTATAGCAAAGATTAAATATACTCATAAACAATAGAAGAAATGGTTGTTAAAGGTAGTTTATACTGGGCAGATCAGCTAGCGGACAAGATCATTGAAAGATTCCCAACAGCAAAGCTTCACACAGTAGCTGCAGGCATCACTCCCTCTGGAACCATTCACATAGGTCACTTTAGAGAGATGATCACTACAGATATTATATGTAGAGCACTTAGAGACAAAGGCAAGAAAGCTCGTTTTATCTACTCATGGGATGATTACGATCGAATCAGAAAGGTTCCAAAAAACATTCCTAATCCAAAAGCATTTGAGAAGTATATGTACATGCCAGGTGTAGATGCTCCAGATCCATGGGGCTGTCATAAGTCATATACCGAACACTTTGAGAAAGAGGCAGAGGCAGCGGTTCCTTTAGTGGGTATTCACCCACAGTTTATCTATCAAAGCAAGATGTATAGATCTAGCAAATATGCTGATGAGATCAAGTTTGTTCTAGAGAATCGCTTTGAGATCCGAAAGATCCTAAATAAGTATCGTAAAGAGCCACTTCCACCAAACTGGTATCCTGCAGCTATCTACTGTAAGAAATGCAATCGTGAACAGACACAGGTTACTGATTGGGATGGAGAATATACTCTTACGTATAGCTGTAATGCATGTAAATCTAAGGGAGAGACTAACTTCAAAAAAGAGGGTCTTACAAAGCTTCCATGGAGAGTTGATTGGGCAATGCGGTGGCGCTATGAGAAAGTAACTAGTGAAGGTGGTGGAAAAGAACACAATACGCCCGGCGGATCTCTAGATACAGGTCATGATCTATGCAAGACTGTCTTCCATTATGGACCGCCAGTACGATTTATGTACGATTATGTTATTGTTAAGAGTGTAGGTGGTAAGATGTCTAGCTCATTAGGTAATGTTATCAAGCTATCTGACGCTCTCGAGGTCTATCTTCCAGAAGTAGTTAGATACATGTATGCTGGAAGAAAACCAGTCATTGAGTTCTCAGTAGGCTTTGACGAGGATGTTCTAAAGGTATATGAGGACTTTTATCGATGTGAGCGTATCTACTTTGGAAAAGAACAGGTTATTCCACGGGATAAGGCACACTGGTCTAGAGTTTACGAGATGTCTGCAGTTAATAAACCACCTCGTTCGCTGCCAATACAGCCAGCAATTCGAACCTGTGTTGAGTTTATGAATATCTATCGTGATCCAAAGAAAGCATCAGAAGAGTATGCAAAGCAGTTCAAAGTCAAAAAGAAAGCAGACGTGGATAGAATTCTTCTAATCATGACGTTAATGGGCAACTGGTTAGCAAAGTATGCGCCAGACAGGTATCGGTTTGAGCTTCAGGAAAACCCTACTACTGAAGGTCTTTCAGTAGATCAACGAGAGGCACTTAAGGATCTAGCAAAGGCATTAGGTAAAAGCTACAAAACCGTAGATCAACTAATTCCGGTTTTTGGAAACATTGCTAAAGCACATAACTTAACGCTAAAAGAATTCTTCCCCGCAGTCTATCAAGTTCTAATCAACCGCGAGCGAGGACCAAGATTAGCCCCATTTGTACTCGCAGTCGGGAAGAACAAGATAGCTAAGATTATCAACAAGGCACTTACCTCAAAAGCTGCTCCAAAAAAGCAGGTTAATGGCTATAAACCCGTTAAAGACATTTTTGAGATTCAGAAAGAGGTTCTAACCAAGTTTCCTGGCCTGAAAGCGGGAATCGCAGTTATTCGTGGTGTAAACGTTCAGAAACAGACACCTGAACTTGAAAAACTTAAGAAACAAGTAGTTGGCGATCTAATTAAAGAGTTTAAAGACAAAGAACTTAGTGAGATACCTGTTCTTGCAGAATACAAACGAATCTATCGTGCAACTGGAGTCGATCCAACCAAAAGAAAACCTAGTCCACTCGCATTATTACTTCGAGTAAAGAAAGGGCAGGACTTGTACACAGTTAACACTCTAGTTGATGTATACAACCTTGCTGTTATGAAGACACAGGTCTCTATGGGTGCTTTTGACATGAAGAACCTAAACTTCCCAACATATCTACGCTTCTCAAAAGAGGGTGAGCAGTTCACTGCTTTGATGGCAGACAAGCCAAAAACCGTATCTGATGGTGAATTAGTATACGCAGATAAGAAAAATATGATATTCTGTAGAGACCTAAACTACCGAGACTCAGATTTTACAAAGATCACAGACAAGACAAAAGACACCATTCTATACGTAGACGGGACATCAGTCACCTCTGAAAAAGAGCTAAAAGACGCTACTGAACTAGCTGTTAAATGGATCTTAAAGTACTGCGGCGGAAAGGTCGAGAAGATAGCCTATACTTTCTAAGCATCTTCAACCGGTAAAGTATATGTTTTACCGTGAATACGAACATCGCCTTTAAACGGACCATATACCTTAAGATCTTTTTCTGCGACATTAACCTTAACTAAAGCGCTGTCAATTATGGTTGATAGTAATGTATCTGTAACACCTAATTCATCAAGAAGGGGTTTCATAACGTGCTTTTGAACTCCATTTTCAACACCCTCACTATCTTGTATAGCTTCGGCTAAATCTGATTCAATATTACCGGTGTCTGTAAAAGGCACGGTTGCTACGAACGTCTTACTGGAACCATCTTCACCAGTAACCTGTAAATTAGCCTTGCCTCGAACCTCAATCATATATTGTAGCTGAATAGTAAACTCTCGTGATTGAACACGCGTATCTTTTCCATAACGAACAAAAACTGACTCCTTTCTGTTTTTTGTCATAATCGTTGAGTCATACTAAAAAGTTAAAAACCTTATCATTTTAAAGGCGAGGCAGCAGTTTTAGTAATGATATCGACATCATATCAAGCAATTGGTGAGATCTGTCTGATTAAGCAGAAAGATAAGAAGGTTGCTCAAGCGATCTTAGATCAGTATAAGCGTTTTAAGTCAGTCTATTACCAAGGTAAGATATCGGGTCAGCTTAGAACGCCGAATGTAACCTGGCTAGCAGGCGAACGAAATACACTTGCTAAAGTAAGAGAAAACCATTGCGACTTTATAGTTGATATCTCAAAAGTCATGTTCTCAAAAGGCAATCAGGCAGAAAAACGTAGGATTGTTAGCCAAATAAAAGGATCTGAAGAGGTATTAGATATGTTTGCAGGCATTGGATACTTTACCATTCCAATATCCAAACTAACTGACGCAAGCGTTACAGCAATCGAACTGAATAACGATTCAGTTGACTTGCTAAAGCATAACATCAAACTAAACAAGGTCGAAGGCCAGGTAAACGTTATAGAAGGGGATAGTAAGGTCGAGACTCTAAAACTAGGAAAGAAGTTTGATAGGATTCTCATGGGTTACTTTACTTCGCATAAGAGAAGTAATGCTAGCAAATTGCAAAGTGATTTGTGCAGTTTTCCAGGTACCTATGAGTTCCTGCCTGTAGCTCTAAAAGCAGCTAAGAAAGGCGCAATTATACACTTTCACGAGCTAGCAGCTGACTCTGAAGAGATTATATCTAAAATAACGAGTATCGCTTCGGATCTAAAAGTACTCAACGCAAGAAAGGTCAAGAAGTATGGAGCACAGACTCATCACTGGGTGATTGACATTCAGGTGTGATGTTGGCAACAACTTGGTCAATTACGCGATACAGTTCACTTGCAATAACATCACTAGTAACATGTGGTAGGTCGGTTTCAGTCTCTCGATCAAAAACATGGATAACAGGGATGGCACAGTTCTGATTCGCATATACTGCAGGTATGTCCCCAAAAGGTACTTTGTTCATAGCTTCGTGTGATAATATAACATCCAAGCGAGCTCCGTTCTTGCCTCTTTTGACTTTATCAATATGGGATAGGGCATCGCCATGGAGTCTAAATGGTTGTACTAAATACTCCTGATCCTCTCTTACCTCAAGAAGACGGGTAAGTCTCCTAACAATATCACCCTGTGCAACTAAACCTATTGTAATCATAAAATAAATAAAATCGATATCCTTAAAACCCTTTTGCCTTTATAAGTACCGAAAGCCTTTTAAACCAAAGTTTTAACTGTTTAGTAATACGGAGTTAAAATGCCAATAGAAGAAATATTAGAAAAAATAGCGCCCTTAAAGAGCGTTGTTGTTGCAAATAAAGAAGGTATACATGTCGCAGATGTAGGTGACATAAATACTGAATTCGTCGAGACAATAGCAGGAATGATTGCTACGAATATGGGATCTGGAGATTATTTACTAGAAACAGCTGATTTCCCACCAACAGATGGTTCTCAAGATGCTGCAAATTTCATTACTATTGAAGGTAATGGCGGCAAAGCATATCTATCTCTTACAGGAGAACGTGTAATTGGTGGATTTGCAGAACTATCTGCTGAAGATAAAGCTTGTAGAGACGCTATGAATCGAGTATCTGAATACGTATCGAAAAACGAAGACTTGTAAGAAATGGCGAAAGTTTATATTACAGGATTTCAAGTAGATACTGTTTTTTTGCTAAAACAAGCTCTAAAACGAGATAATGATATAACTGCTGAACCAGGACATGCGTATCCTCGCGAGAGAAATGACGTGTATGTAATTGAACACAACCCACATCTGTATCCACAAAGTATCGCATCAGTACAGTTTGCAAATACTTTGGGTGGTAGGATTCTTTCAATTATTCCAAAACAACCAATACAATCTGAGGACCCAGAGATTGCAATACCTGAGGACCCGAATGTAACTAAAATTCGAGAGATTTCAGATAAAGTTATTGAATATAATGACTTACTTAATACTGTTCCTGAAGCAGTTAAAGAGCTATTAAACAACTAGCTTTAGCAATTCTGTGAGATTTAACTCAAATAGAGCTACAGGATTCTCTAATCTCCATCGTTTAAGTACGCTAGGATGAAGTTCTCCAATGATTCCAACTATCTTGTTTGATACTTTGATTAAGCCAACCCGGCCAGGGATAAAGCTATCATGATCAAGTTCATCTACCTCAAACTCAAGTTCTAAACCATTCAAAAGAGTCTTAAGAATCTGTTTAATCTCAGTGAAGTTAGCTCGCTGATGTGCTTTAGCAAATACTAGCTTTCTAACTGTATCAGACATTGTCTCTGCTTTGGAGTTAGGAACAACGACATCTCCAGCCTCAAAGATCATTTGTGGATATTCACTGTTTGTATTATTACCAAGGAACTCCATAATTGATGGAGTTAACCAATTTCTAAGTACCGACCAGTTCTGTGAGACTGGATTAGCGATCTCAATACATTTCTGGTTCTTTATATTCATTCGATTGAACAACTTATCTTTATTTGTAAGTGTATATGTGATAACGCCCTGCGCTCCGAAACCTACAAGGAACTCTCTAATGCGGCGGGAAAGAACCTCTAACTCTAACTCACCACCTATAACGGCGATTTCAGGATCTTCAGATTCAAGATTATGGTAGCCATATGCTACTAAAAGATCTTCAATAATATCCACTTCATGTAGTATATCCTGTCGATATGCTGGGTACTCAACAAGCAAGGTGTTTCCCGATATAGATGCATTAAGTCTAGCCTTTTTTAGATTTTCAAGTATCTGTTGACGAGTCAGATTGAGCCCAGATAGCTGATTTACATTAGCGATAGCTACCTTAATCTTACCTGATTTGAAGTTTGGACAGACAACATTGTCTCTCAAGCCATACTTTACCTTTACAGCATGTAAGTTTCCACCGCGATCTGCTAGCGATGCAACAACTGCGTTCAAAGCAGTATGTATAGTCTGATCATCGAAACCTGTAACCTCTATGAATAAATTCTTAGTATCCGCAGTCACCTTACCTGAATGATTCGAGTTGATAACTGGAGGCATGGATAGCACATTCTTATCTGCATCAATGAGTATTGGGTACTTCTTATGACCTTCGAGTAGATGAGCGAACTCTCTACCTTTTGGATGCTTCTGCAAGACCTGTAGCAGGTTTAACTCTCTATCCATCTCTAGCGGTATGAAACTAAGCTTACTTGGTGCGTACGCACCATATCTGACCGGCCACTTGATCTTATCAAAATCATATACACCAATCGCAGCTTCCTTTCGATTCCTACCAAACGTACCGGTGATCTTCTCCTGCATCTGAATAACTTGCTTAATAACTTCGTCAGTGATCTTAATGTTCTTTACAACTGCGCAAGCAATTCTCGGCCGAATCTTCTTCAGATTTGGATCAACACGAACAAGGAAGTTTGAACTGCGAATTTTATATTCAGGGACACCTTTTGCTTTGCCAATACCGCCTCGGATCTGACGAGCAATCCCTTCAGCACACCATAGATCTGGTCGATTGGTATCCTTGCACTCAGTCTTGATTATATCACCATCTGTGCTTTCGTACTCACATTTAGCATAGCTAAGAAGATCGTCTAGCTCTGACTGCTTGATCTTCTTACCAACCAGTTTCTCCATATCTTTCTTACTTACTTCGACTTTAGGCATTACGTACCTCCCTTAATTCGAAGTTCGCAAATCTCTGATTTGAGTTAATCTCAACCTTTGGCATTATTTCTTCCTCCCAATGATCATCATATGGCTACTAATACCTACAGCTCCGGGATGGGTACATGTCTTCAGGTGAGTCTCCCACCAAATGTCCCATGCTTTCTTATTAGTTCGGTATAACTTATTTACCTTCTTTTTACGATCAGTTGATAGACCTTCTAAACCAACGAGAGTTATCACTTCCAGACCTTTTCGCTTGAATAGATCATCTAGTTCTTCAGGCATAAAGAAGTGCGATGGGGCAAATCCATATTTACCACCTGGATAGTCCCCAGTATCACGTATCTTTCTTTGTAAAGGTACTATCTCTTCTTGGAAATCTTCAAGCGCATCTATATGTATGCTAAAACGGGTCATCAGCGACACAAAGACTAGAGAGCCTTTCTTCGCAACTCTCACTAACTCTGCTGCTGCCCGCTCTCGCTGCTTTTTATCAACTACATGCGTTAATGGCCCACCTAGGCAGATCACTGCGTCGAAAGTACCGTCTTTGAACTCGGAAAGATTGGTTATGTCGCCAATCTCTAACGATTTAACTCGCTTTGAAACTCCTGCATACTTTACCTTCTTCCTAGCCATCTCAACAAACTTTGGTGTTAGATCTCGTAAGACTACATCATAACCTTGCTTAGCTAGTGCGACAGTATATCTACCAGGACCTGCACCTGCGTCTAAGATCAGGCCTTTCTTTGGCAAATATTTCTTAAGAAAATGCATTGAAGTATTGAACTCCATCTGATGATAGGGATCTTTAATCAAGCGCTTCCACTCACCTTCACCATACTCAGTATAATACTTCTTTACCTTACTTTTCATTTGACGATCTTCTCCTTTCTAAGCCAGTCTAGATCCTGACTGAACAAGTAACGAATATCATTGATTCCTAACTTATACATTGCTAGACGGTCCACTCCGAAAGCGAAAGCCATGACTGGCTCCTTGATCCCTAGCGACTGTGTGAACTCTGGACGGAATATACCTGCTCCAGCTAACTCCATCCACCCAAGTACTGGATGCTTTGCAGATATCTGGACACTTGGCTCTGTAAATGGATAATAATCAGGTACGAACTTAACCTCCGTAGCTCCGGCTAGCTCCTTTGCGAACTGTTTTAGTATTCCTAAAAGCTGTTTGAAGTTAGCATTCTTGTCTATAACAAAGACGTCAACTTGATTAAACTCAATAAGATGTGATGCGTCAGGCATATCTGGTCGATATGATCTACCTAATCCAAAGTACTTACATGGAACAGCTGGCTTTTCAGAGATCTTACGCGCAGACATACCTGTACCGTGCCCTCTTGGAAGTAGCTGACTAGCAACCTTCTCACTCCAGTTATAGTTCCAACCAATTGATCCGGTTTTTCCTCCAGTCTCATGTGCGACTTTTACGGTTGAAACTAGTTTCTTACTTGGAAGTTTACCATATTTAGGACTCTTCAGCGAGTATGTATCTGTCCAGGTTCTTGCAGGATGATTTTGCGGCTGGAACATAGCATCAAAATGCCAAAACTCAGTCTCAACCAAGGGTCCCGTCATTTCCTTATAGCCTAACCTAACCAACTTAGCGCGGACATCATCAAGATACTGATTATACGGCTGTTTCTTTCCAGGATAGACTTTAGGAACGGGTGCAGATACATCATATCTACGGAACTTGGCCTTTTCCCAAGATCCACTTTTAATAATACTTGATGTAATCATTCCGATTCGTTTTTCATCACTTAGGTTCTGAAGTACTTTCTTACCGATATCTGTGATTGTGAAATGTATTGAAGTTCGTTCAACCTCCCTAACTAGCTGTTTTCGCTTCTTAAGATTCTGATAAGCATATTGATCTTCTGGAAGTAGTGTACCTACACCAATCTCTTTCAGCTTAGCTAGCTTCAGCAAGAACTTGAACTCAAGAGTTACGCGCACCTTAAGACCTGTATCTGTAATCGCAAGAGTACCGTGTCTATATTCCACATATCCTTTCTGCTTAAGATAACCCATTGCGAAGCGCAATTCGTCCTGTGGGAAATGTTTACGAAGAGTATCTAATGGAAGTGGCTTTTTCTTAAGAAGAGCAAGAAGTGCTAGTTCAGGTAGCTTTCCCTTAACATATCTCTCACCAAGCATATCAAGCTGAATCCAACGGGTCTTAGTCTTATGCGTCTTGATCAGACCTTTATTATCAAGCCACATACCTGCACGTAGGAACTCGTTCTTTGGCAGACCTTTTAGATCTGCAAGGTGGTCTACCTTTGGCTTAAAAGCTCGCAGTACCTTGATTTCATTATCTTGTAGAGAATCTGCTAGCTTGATTATGTCCTTCATACTATATTCTATATCTTGCATTTTAAATAAATTATGGGTTGGGTGAGATTTGAACTCACGATCTCGCGATCTCTGGTCGAAAAAGTAGTTTCTCTTTCGCGAACGTTTCTCTTTCTAAAGAGAAAGGCTTCTTCAGTCGCGCGCTCTCCCAGACTAAGCTACCAACCCGTTACCTCCAATAGTTTTCCTACACGTGTAAGTATTACTTTATGACCACGATTTTCTGCAGAACCATAGTTGATCAGACCTGCCCGTTTTAGCGAATTAAGATTATTCCAGACTGTTGAAGAACAACAATCTATCTCTCCAACTAATTGAGTAACAAGTTTAGTGACATTAACCTTTTGAGGATGTTGAACAATATAACGAATAATAATCTTCTGTTTTTGATTCAACCGCTCCTTAGAAAACTTCTGAATTGATCTAATCAAAACAACCTGGCTGATTAAAGGGACGATCACCTTGAGAACTATTAATGACTAGAGAGACCTTCTTACGCTGTAAAGGGGCACTCACCTATTGTCATAGTTATGTATGATTATAGCGATTTATAAGTATTTTGTACAAGAAAAGTTAGACTTTCTTTCCATAAATATGCAGCGTATCCCAGAAGAAACCGCGTTCTTTAGCAACATGGACGTTAAAGCCAGCTTTCTTAAAGAGCTTCTTGATCTGATCGCCATCCTTCATCCACTCTTGATCTGGCATGATCTTAAGCACATTTGTGTAGTCAACAAAGTATATCTTACCTGACTTATTTGTCCGCTTTGATAGCTCACCGAGCACCTTATGTGGATCTTGCATGTATCCCAAAACACCAATGGAAACAATAGCGTCAAAGTTCTTTAGTTTAGGATGTATCTTATGCCGTTGTTCATTTTCAAGATAGTATACAATATTCTGCAAGCCTCGATTCTCAGCCATATTTTTAGAAGCATCAAGATGATCTCGAGATACATGTGTGATAAACAACTTACCCGTATTTGTTATCTTACTTGATAGCTCGTGATTAAACTTACTTACATCTGTTCCAAAGTTCATAACTCGCTTACCGCGAAGGTTACCAAAGTGAGCAAGTATATACTTCCGAGTTCGCGGTTTAAGCCACATATCTGTTGTGCGCGAGGTAACGCCTACTGAGAAAGAAAGTAGTTTCTTTACAGTCTTTGGTCGATACAACATCGCCTCGATTAAAAACAGCGGTATACCTAATAAAACAAACATAAACCCGGATATCGTAGTCTTTAACTCAATACCTGCTGCTAAAAAGATAAGTATCATAGCAGTGATTACTGGTACAACTTTTCCAAACGGCATCTTAAATGGTCGTGGCAGATCTGCGTGTGTAAATCGCAGTATTGTAACTGTCAAAATCACCATTGCGTACATAAATATCGCAAGAGGAAGCACCATCTCTAATAGCAGCTTATATGATCCCGATAGTAAAATAAGAATCGTAAGAATGGACTGAAGACCAATCGCATAATACGGAGTCTGATGAACTGGATGGATCTTACTAAGTGCATCTGGTAACAACTTATCTCTACCAAGCGCAAAGATCAATCTCGGAGTTACAACAATCCAAGCTGCAGCACCACCAATAATATTTAGGAAGACAAGCACAGCTATAAACCTAGCTCCAGTCTGCCCCATAAATACATTAGCAGCTTCCAAAAGAGGTGTTGCTGAATTAGCTAAAATCTGCCAGTTGACTGCGCCTAAAGATACTGCAACAACACCTAAAGCAAGAATAATAACTGAAGCCGTGCCCCATAACATGACTTTTGGTATGGAAGTTGTAGGATCTTTGGTTTCTTCTGCAAGATATGTGATTGTTTCCCAGCCAAAAAAGGTTTCCAGTATGTAAAGCATAGCAATTACAATAGATACTTTTGGAAAGATAGATAACGGCATGAGATTTTCTATACTCACATAATAGACGCCCCAAGTAAGCAACGTCCAAAGACTCATAATTGTACAAACTGAAAGTACTAGAAGCACTTTTACCGACACATCAACGCCACGATACGAAATATAGTTCATACCAAGGATAAATCCAATAGCGATGAGCAACTTCTGTAAACCGGTTAGTTGGATCAGCGCACCAAAATAATCTAAAGCGCCGATTGTAAGCATAGCAATAGTTATGTTCGCAACAATCCAACTAGTCCAACCCACCATAAAACCTGCAAACTCCCCAAAACCTTGCTTTGTATACTCATATACACCGCCAGACTTTGGGAACATGCTTGATAGCTCAGCAAAACAAGCAGCGATGATCAGTGCAAGAACTGCGACAGCGGTCCAAGAGATTATAGATCCCGGTCCAGCTAACTTCGCAGCAATTCCGGGGACAAAGAAGATTCCAGTACCAATAATCGCATTGATTCCAAGTAAAAGTAAGACTGAAAACGGTATACTCGCCTTTAATTTAGGCCGTTCAGTACTCGAATTCGCGCTAGCAGGAGTTCTAACCATATATTAAACTATAGCCTGTAATATATAATAATTCTGATCAAAACTTTTACGCGTCAAACTTGAAGTTTGCCCGCTAAGTTTGCCTACTCCGTTCAAAAACTTTATAAGTCCCATTTAGGCATTTTAGATATCGACAAATGCTTGGGCATTTGCGATTCCGCGAATCTAGGATTCGTCAGTATGGGCGGGTGGCTCAGTCTGGTTAGAGCGCACGACTGATAATCGTGATGTCGGGAGTTCAAATCTCCTCCTGCCCATATCTTTTTATACACATATCAAGTGTTTTCAGTATGGGCCAGTGGCGCAGTCCGGTAACCGCAAGGTTTTTGCACGGCCGGTGGTTGGGCAATAGCGTACCTGCCTCGCACGCAGGGGGTCCTGAGTTCAAAACGAACCTCTTCGATTAATGCGAACGAAGTTCGAGGAAAATCTCAGCTGGTCCATTTGATTGTTCAAACAAAATGTTATAAACATAATAAGCCACCTTTTTGCATTAACAAATAGAGGTAAATAACTTTTGCAGGTGAGGCTGAGCACAGCAGTTGCCGAAGCCAATACATTGCAAAAGCAAAAGAACTGTGAAAGAACCGGATAATAAGATAATATTCATTGGAACTGGTGGTGGAAGAGTTGTTATGTCGAACCAGTCACGTACTGCTGGAGGATTCATACTTAAACTGCCAACACTGCAGATTCACGTCGATCCAGGTCCGGGAGCATTATCTGGCACCAGTAAAACAAAAATAGCTCCTGCTAAGACAGATATTATTATAGCAACCCATGAACACACAGATCATGCTAATGATATCAACGCCCTGATCAACGCGATGACGCTAGATGGTGTTAACAAAAGAGGTGTATTAGTATCTGTAAAATCAGTTATTGACGGCACTGAAGATGATATTGCCTCAGTAAGAAACCATTACAAAAGACAGTTGCAAGATATATTTACAGTAAACAAAGGCGATAAAGTCAAGATAAACGATCTAACTATAACTGCTACTGAAACTCGTCATGATGAAACTGACTGCATTGGTGTAAGAGTTGAGGGTCCAGACGTATCTATTGGTTATACCTCAGATACAACATATTTCAAAGACCTATATAAGGAATTTAAGGGCATATCCGTACTTATCATAAATGTTCTACGACCTGGATCTGATCGCTGGAAGACACACATGTGCACAAGCGATGCTATAAAACTGATCGATGATGTTAAACCTGAGCTGGCAATTATCAACCACTTCGGACAGAAGATGATCAACGCAAACCCACTTTTAGAAGCTCGCGAGATACAGAAACGAACAGGAGTAAGAACAATCGCAGCGCAAGATGGCCTATCTGTTAACCTTGAAGGAATTGCTCAGGGTCGTGGTGTTCAGACGACGTTATAGATAATATTCTCTTTTAAGAAACTGTATAAATTAACCATGGACCTACTCAGAATTGAACTGAAGCCTCTGCCATGTGAAGGCAGTATCCTACCACTAGACTATAGGTCCATAAAAACTCTTAAAAAGCCTGCCTTCTTAATCGTTTACACAATGGTATATGGTGATTACCCCGTTTGTTTGTAAAACGTCACCTAGCCTAATATCTTTTGAATCCTTTAGAAAAGTATTCATCCAAAGAGGTTTCTCTTTCGCGAACGTTTCTCTTTCGGAAAGAGAAAGGTTCAGCCAAAGTTCTTTTAAACTTCTGGAGGTTAACTTGTAAATGGCAGAGCTAGATCGCAAGCCGGATTTCAAGAAGATCGAAGAGAAGTGGCAAAAGTACTGGGAAAAGAACAAGACATATCAATTCGATCCAAAATCAAAGAAAGAGATTTTCTCAATTGATACGCCACCACCTTATGCATCTGGCGACCATCTTCATGTAGGACATGCACTTCACTATACGCAGTTTGAGTTAGTATCTCGCTATAAGCGGATGCGTGGATTTAACGTTTATTTCCCACCTTGTTTTGATAATAACGGACTTCCTACTGAGAAGTACGTTGAAGAAAAATATAAAATCACAAAAACAGACATGAGTCGATCAAAGTTTAGAAAACTCTGCAGAAAAGAAGCTGGTAAGGTGGAAAAGAATTACACAAAGCGTTTTTTCAAAGCGCTCGGCCATGCTTATGACTGGAACTTACTATATACAACAATAGATTCAGAGTCTCAAAAAGTTGCGCAAACATCTTTCGTTGATCTATACAAAAAAGGATATGCTTACCGTGCAGAAGAACCCGTTCTTTGGTGCCCACATCATCAGACTGCTTTAGCGCAAGCTGAAGTTGAAGATGCAAAAAGAAAGACTAAGATGAACTGGGTTTATTTTGAACTAGAGAACGGCAAAAAAGTTGAGATCGCAACAACTCGCCCCGAATTCCTACCTGCATGTGTCGGCGTTTTTGCACATCCTGAAGATAAAAGATACACACATCTTATTGGTAAGAAAATCAAAGTCCCAATATTCAACTTCTGGGTTCCAATCTTCGCAGACGATTCTGTTGATATGGAATTTGGATCGGGTCTCATGATGGTTTGTACCTTTGGAGATAATGCTGACTTAGAAAAATGGCGCAGACTAAAACTGCCAATGAAGATCATAATCGATAAGGAAGGTAAGCTAACCAAAGCTGCTGGAAAATACGCTGGTTTGAAACTAAACCAAGCAAAGGCCGCGGTTATTGACGATTTAGAAGGATGGGGTTTACTCGCTCGCCAAGAAGATTTAGAACAGACTGTTGGTGTTTGCTGGAGATGTAACACTCCAATTGAATTCTTGCCAACAAAGCAATGGTTTGTCAAGACATTAGCGTTTAAAAAAGAACTCATTAAGCAAGGCCGTAAGATTGATTGGCATCCTAAATTCTATAGAAAACGGTTTGAGGATTGGACAAACAACCTTGGCTGGGATTGGATCATATCTAGACAACGGTATTATGGCGTTCCAATGCCTATCTGGTACTGTAAAAAGTGTGGTAAAGAGCAAATTGCAGACGCAAAGATTCTGCCAGTCGATCCATTTGAGGTGAAACCTACAAAGAAATGTTCTTGTGGTTCAGGTCAGTTTGAACCCGAAAAAGATGTTTTTGATACTTGGATGACATCAAGTATGTCTCCTGAAATCATTATTAAATGGCTAAAAAAGCCAGACCAGTTCAAAAAGATGTTTCCAGTTAGCCTACGTCCGCAGAGCCACGACATAATTAGAACGTGGGCGTTTTACACTATACTCAAAGCATACTTACACTTCAAGGATATTCCATGGAAAGAGGTTATGATCAGTAATTATGTTTTGGATCCAAAAGGCCGAGGCATGTCAAAGTCAAAAGGAAATGCCATATGGTTGAAAGATCTCTTAGAAAAGTACAGTGCAGATGCCATTCGATATTGGGTTTCAACCGTCTCATTGGGCAAAGATATGCCTTTCAAAGAGCAGGAGCTAGTTAGGGGGTCAAAAGTTCTTATCAAGCTGTGGAACTCTTCACGATTCATTGCCATGAATATAGGCAAGGTTCCTAAGACAAAGCCACAACTGGAAATCTCCGACAAGTGGATTTTATCAAGACTAGCAGAGATACAGAACAGTTACATTAAACATTCAGATAGATATGAAATCAGTCAAGCTAGACGTATTTTAGAAGATTTCTTTTACGCAGAGTTCTGTGATTTCTATCTTGAGATGATTAAGTATAGAACATATGGAACTGATCAGAAGAGTAAACAAGCAGCACAGTGGACACTTAACAAAACGCTTCTAGAGATTCTAAAGATGTTTGCTCCATTAATCCCACACATGACTGAAGAGATATATGAAAAGTTATACAAGCGACAGATAAAGTCAAAGAGCATACATACACTTCAGTTCTCAAAGCCAGACAAAGTGGATGCTGAAGCAATAACTCTCGGAAAGCAAGCCTGTAAGATCATATCTGAGATTCGCCAACACAAACAAAAGAATCAGCTTGGAATGGGTGCAGAGCTAGAATCTTACAAACTAAAACGAAAACCAAAAGACTGGAAGAAGATCGAAGCACTAGTTAAGGGAACAATGCGAGTACGTCAGATCAAATAACTTAAAAACTTTCTTTAGAAGCTTTCTTAATGAATATAGATTACGTTAGAAGTCGACGAGCTAAAATATATGACCATCTCAATAAAAATCCTCTTTCTATAGATAAAGATATTTTAACAGCATTAGGTGTTAAACAAAAAGGTGGCAAATTCGATAGGCACATATATTTTCTAAGAAAAGCCAATATCATTAAGAATCACAGTCCTATTCCAAAAAATGGACCGAATGCTTGGTCCTTATGTCCCCTTCGAGAGTATGAGAAATCTGCTTTAGAGGTTACTGAAAAAGATCTGCCAGTCTTAGAAGCGATCATTGATATGCCCGGTATAACTGACGGACAACTAATTGCACACTTACAACGTCACCGCACAAGCTTACGTGCATCCATAACGCACCTAATCGGGTCAAGATATATAGCAGAGGTTGTCGTTCAGATAAGAGCAAACTGGGAGTATTATCCTAAAATAAAGTTCCCAGAGTAGCTAGCAAACCTTATATGTAATATTATACACACATTAACATGTCAATTACATCAAAAGAGCGCTTTAAGATGCGTAAAACCATAGCTGAGTTAGGAAAACATCGAGCTAGACATACTGAACTGATCTCCGTATATGTTCCTGCAGGATATAGCTTAGACAAAGTAAGGCAACAGCTATCAGGTGAAGCTGGCACTGCACGCAACATTAAATCTAGCACAACTCGGAAGAACGTTCAAGATGCACTCGAAAGAATGATTCGAGCATTATCATTACATAAACATACGCCACCAAACGGTCTAGCGATCTTTGCGGGAAATGTCTCTGAAAGAGAGGGTCAATCTGATGTTCAGGTATGGGAAGTTGAACCACCAACTCCATTAAACACTCGAGTATATCGGTGTGATCAAGCGTTCTTCATAGAACCACTACAAGCGTTTATTGACATTAAAGAAACCTATGGTCTAATTGTAATTGATCGACAAGAAGGTAACATAGCACTGCTAAAAGGCAAGGCAATTATACCTGTAAAGAACTTCCATTCAGTAGTTCCAGGCGATACTAAAAAAGGTGGACAGTCTGCTGCACGTTTCGCACGAGTTAGAGAAGGTATGCTTAAGGATTTCTTCAAGACTGTGGGCGATACCGTAAACAAGCAATTCTTAGGTAACAAAGAGATAAAAGGTATCTTAGTTGGAGGACCTGGTCCAAACAAAGAGAGTTTCTCAAATGGTAACTTTATGTTTACTGAGATTAAAGATAAGATAATTGGAATAATAGATACAGGTTATACGGGTCATCAGGGACTAGAAGAACTAGTCGAGAGAAGCAGCGACATACTTGCACAAGAAGAAGTAGCAAAAGAAAAAGTAGCAGTAAACCGCTTCATGTCAGTTCTATCATTAAAGCCAAAGTTTGCAGCATATGGTGAAGAAACCGTTGTGCAAGCGATTGAGGCTGGAGCAGTTGATCTACTCCTACTTTCAGAAGATATTGATGCACAGAAGATCGACACACTTGCTCAGGAATGTGAGAAGTTTAAAGGCGAGTGGCAGGTCATCTCAACCGACACAAAAGAAGGTGTTCAGCTAAAGAACCTTAGCGGCATCGCAGCTATTCTAAGATACCCAATGTTAGAGTAAGCTTTTTATAGGGATTGGTTCTTTGTTTCTTTATGAGTCCCGATATGATTAAAGAAATAATTGGTAAATTAAAAGAAGGTAGATACATTGTTATCGACGGATCTGCCTGTATTATCAAGAAGATGCAGAAATCTGCTCCCGGAAAGCACGGCCACGCAAAGTATCGTGTTGATGCAGAAGATCTTCTAACGGGAAACAAGAAAGTTATAATGATGACTGGACACGCCCATGTGGACGTACCAATTATTGATAAGCAATCTGCTCAAGTCCTATCTATATCTGGAAAGACAGCACAAATCATGGACATGGAAACATATGAGACCTTTGACTTAGCGATACCTGCAGAATTAGAAGGCAAGGTTATTGCTGGCGCAAACATCATATACTGGAACATCTTGGGCAAGAAGATTATGAAGAGTGTGAAATAATGTCAGAAAAGCTACCTGAAGCAATGAACCGCATTTTTGGAAGAAAGTGGGTCTGTAAGAACTGTAAGACAGTTATGAAAGCAGATTCGGTCAAAGTGCAAGCTAAGAAACTCATATGCAAAGGTTGTCAAAAGAAGAACTTCAGACCTAAGAAGAAGGAAAAGAAGACAATAAAGTAATTTTAATGAATCTTTTTGAAAAAGGTTCAAATTAGACGTAAACGATTAAGTATACTTATTCTTGTGTTGTGGGTATTATTTTACGACTTGCTAAAACATACATTGCTCTAAAACCCAAACGAGGCTTACCTTCCGCGTCTCCAAGATTATTTAGAAAATGATTTACGACTAATGGAACTAACCCATCACCCTCCTCAAAAGCAACCTGAACAAATTCGTCTGGGTGAATATCTAATTTACTATTTTCATCAGTTAATCCATGATCCATTGAAAAAAGGGGGTTGCTAATCTCAACCTTGATATCGCCCTCCAGAACTATATTTTGCAAAGGTAAATTTCGTGCGTGATCCACACTTATAACTCTTAATGGTGGTGTAACATTATAAGCTAAAGGTAGCCCGGTATCAGTTACAATATCATATACACCTTTTGGAGTAAGTAATAATTCGCTCATAATTTTAAATAGGATAATAAATTTATAAGAACTTCGATACTCAACAAGCTTTTTAAACATAGTTCTATGGTTATGTACATGGCTAAAGCTAAGACTGAGATGTTACCAACCATGAACATAGGACTTATTGGACATGTAGATCATGGTAAAACAACACTAACTCAGGCGCTATCTGGCAAGTGGACAGATACCCACTCTGAGGAACTTAAACGAGGTATTACAATCAAGCTAGGCTACGCAGACATTAATATCAAAGATAAGAAAGGTGACGTTGTTCGAAGAGTATCTCTTGTTGATGCACCGGGCCACGAGACTCTTATGGCAATCATGGTCTCAGGAGCTGCTATCATGGATGCAGCGATTCTAATGGTAGCTGCCAATGAAGAATGTCCTCAACCACAGACAACTGAACACCTTACTGCACTTAAGATTCTTGGCATTAAGAACATCATAATCATACAAAACAAGGTAGATCTTGTAACTGAAGCCCAAGCAAAGCAGAACTACAAGCAAATCAAAGCATTTGCAAAAGATATGCTTGGTTTTGACGCGCCAATCATACCAATTTCAGCTCAAAAAAGAGTCAATGTTGATCTCGTTATTGAAGCAATACAAGAGTTTATGCCAACCCCGGATAGAGATGCTTCAAAGGATCCTGAATTCCTTATCGCTCGAAGCTTTGACATTAACAAACCAGGAACAAAGATCGAAAAACTAAAAGGTGGCGTTATTGGTGGAGCAATAACTGAAGGGCAATTTAAGATAGGTCAAGAGATCGAGATTCTACCAGGCATCAAAACTGAAAAACACAATCAAATCGTCTGGCAGCCAATCCGAACAAAAATTAGTTCCATTGTAGTTGGATCTGCGTTTATTGAAGAAAAAGGTCCTGGAGGATCCATTGCATTTGAGACGGAGCTAGATCCATTCATCACTAAGAAAGATGGTGTCGTAGGTTCAGTAGTGGGGATCCCTGGAAAGATGCCTAAAATATATGATACACTGGAACTTAATGTAGAGTTGTTTGATAAGATATTGGGTATAAAAGACGACATGCCCGTTACACCAATAGCTATGAACGAGCCACTTGTAATCAACTCAGGCACGGCAACAACTGTCGGCGTCACCACACAATCCACTAAAGGAAAAACTAAACTTCAGCTAAAACGACCGATCTGCGCGCATAAAGGCAGTAAGGTAGCGATCTCACGTCAGATTAAGGCTCGATGGCACTTAATCGGCTTTGGAGTAATACAATAAAAAATAAATATAAAAATAAATTCTAAATAATTCTTATTACTTTCTTACATCATAAAAAAGTAATATGCAGCTGCAATTATTACAATAACACCTACAATTCCACCGATAGTCTTTGGGTCTTTGAAATTCATATTAATCTACTATAAAAATCATGTCACATATATAAAAATTATTGACTACGTTCAGAGAACGACAATCTCACAAGTATCTTCAGCTAGCTCCTTGAACCGATCTGCATCCTCTTGCGTGCCAACAACATCAGAACCCCAGTGCATCGGTATGGCGACTTTTGGGTGAATCGCCTTAATTGCCTGAGCCGCCTCTCTAGCGTCCATAGTATACTTGCCACCAACTGGAACCAACGCAACATCAATATTCTCTAAGGCAAGCTCGCGCATCTCTGGAACAAAGTCGGTATCTCCCGCATGATATATCTTTACTCCTGCAAAAGTCATTACGAAACCGAAACCGAAACCCTTAGAATGGTAGGGTATATTATGCGCTCTAAACTTGTTATCATTGTAAGCAGGAATAGTATGAATTCTAAGATCTCCTACAACTAACGTATCATCTGGCGCAATCAACTGAAGACTTTTCCGCGGCACAAAAGCAAGCTTAGTCAGACAGTTCTGCGGAGCAAGAACCAACGTGCTTTCTTTCATAAGTTTCTGAATATTATCAACCGCACAGTGATCATAATGCTCATGAGTAACAATAATTATATCTGCTGGCAGCGGCTCTTCATCAAGAACATATGGATCAACATAGATAATCTTACCCTGTGTTGATATCCTAAAACTAGCGTGTCCTAACCATTCGATATCAACCATACCATAACGGAAAGCTGCCATTTAGAGCTATAGTAGTAAAAGATTAAGAAGATTTCTATAGTGAAACTAGTTGCATAAGCGTTTTAAGCGTTTAATATGAACACTGAACATGAACAATAAACACCTCGGGTTACTGATTGCTGCGTTTGCTATAGTAGTTTTAATACTCATAGTATCATTAATCCCTGTGATTAAAGACGTGGGGACAGAGCAGTGTGGATGTTCAGAAGGCAATGTCTGTGAGAATGCTGACAGAATGCCTTGGCAAGTCTATCTAGGTATTGGTTCAGCAATAGTTCTATTCGTATTAAGTTATTTTGTTATTGTAAAAGATAAACCTACGAAAAAGAAGATAGTTATTCCTGAAAATCTTAGCGAAGATGAACGAAAGATTATCGACGAGTTAGCTAAACAAGACGGTATGATATTCCAAAGCGAGTTAGTTGAAAAATTAGAGCTCTCAAAAGTTAAAGTTACTCGTATTCTAGACAAGTTAGAGGGTCGTAACTTAATCGAAAGGCGACGTAGAGGAATGACAAACGCAGTTATTCTAAAACATCAGTAACTGGATTATACGTAAGATCCATAGATAATGTCCAGTATCGTCGATTCCACAATACTGGTCGAATCTTATCCAGATATGCCTCTTTTCCAACTCGTCCATCTCGAATAACTAAAAGAGGTGAAATAAAACCCACTCGTTTCATATGTTCAGATATACAAGAGTTAAATGGATAAGCTTTAAGTGTATCACCATATTCATAGCGGTCTACATATGTATCTTCTAAACAATATCCCACTAAAATATCACTTCTTTCACCATGTGTAGCATCAACCACATCCTCTCTCCTTAGAAATAATACCTTATCAAGATCCTCCATATTATAATACTGTTTTATCTGTGCAAGTGTGGGCAACTTTTCTTCAGTATCTGTATCAATACGCATTTTTTCGGTCCAGACAGCATGTAATCCTATATCCCCCGTCCTACAAAAGTTAAAACCTTTAGGACTATATGTAGATATGAAATTAGCAGTTAATGTACCTCGATCAATAGAACTTTGATCTAACAATGGGCAAAATCTAGCAACAAAGTCTCCTCTGAAGGCAGGGTTCAACCCCGTAACTCGACATGCAAGCCCTTCGTAATTACCTGTAACAACTTCAGCGGCTACGGGATAACGTTTCGTATCTAGAGAATCATATACTCGGGCTATTGCTATCTCACCTTTATGTCGCATATACTAAAACTAAAACCTCTCTTAAAAAACCTCCGATTAAAATTGAAACTAGTTTCAACAATGTCCTTAATAACTGTTTCAATGTAATAGTATCTATGAAAGGTAAAAATCTGTGGGTAATTCCATTAGTTTTTGTTGCTCTAGTTATCGTATCTGGATGTGTTGGAGATTCTGGAGGCGCGACGGGCAATAGTGCTTTGATTGACGACGATACAGTTAAAGGTGACGCAGACGCACCTGTAACAATTGTAGAGTTCAGTGACTTTGAATGTCCTTATTGTGCACGATTCTATAGAGACACGCTAGGGCAGATTGATGATACATACATCAAGACTGGAAAAGGAAAAATGGTATTCCGTGACTTCCCATTAGGTTTCCATAAGCAAGCTCAGAAAGCAGCAGAAGCAGCGGAATGTGCTGGCGAGCAAGGAAAGTTCTGGGATATGCATGACATGCTATTTGAAAATGGTGTTAGTGGTGGAATAACTTCTTTTAAGCAATATGCTAAAGATTTGGGACTTAATACTGCTGACTTTGACGAATGCTTAGACTCTGATGCAATGGCAGATGAAGTAAAGAAAGACATGAAAGATGGGTCTGCTGCAGGAGTAAGTGGAACACCCGCATTCTTCATAAACGGTGAACTGATTACTGGAGCTCAGCCATTTAGTAAGTTTAAGCAAGTAATCGATAAAGAACTACAAAAGGGGGGAAACGCTTAAATTAAATAAGATCTCTGTAAACTATGATATGTATACTTGCGCTTGTTGTATTCGGAATCCTTGGCTTATTTTCAACGACTCATCGACCATTAGCAAAAGAAGCCTTTGACTGTGTCTTTAGAAGAATCACCCTTAGACCGTGTAACAGCAACTTTGATCAGAAGATGAAAGGTAAGATTGTTGGTAAACTTATCAACAAATCACCTCGATCTGCTCGCTTTGTTAACAGAAACTTTGAGTTACTAAGCTGGATAATGGTTGTTGTATTCTTCATAAGCATGATATACTCAGGATATGCAATATATAACTTAGGAGTTCATGGAACTTGCAACCCTGAAGATCCAAATAGTTGCCCACTCACTTCAGACCAATTAACTAGTGGTGAATGTGGTGAATGTGGTATTGCTGGTTGCGATATACATAACTTAGAATGTGTTGATGGGGAACCGTGCGATTGCGAAGGCCCCACCTGCACGACATAAGTAGAACATAGTTGAGAAATTCTTATAAATAGCTAAGTAAAGAAGTTTGTGATCAATATGACAGAAAAAAAGAACGCTCAAAAAATATTGGACGAAGCCACAACGAAAGATTCTAAGAAAACGTCTAAAGTTAAGTTTAGTTGGAAAAAAATATCTATGACTTTAGCAGCTTTGTTAGTTATCAGTGTGGTTTTCAATGGAATGAATCTTGTAGGAGTATCGGGTTTCAGTGGATCATCAACTGACGATATATCCCAAAAAGTAGAACAGTTCATTGAGTCAAACTACCAAGGAACAGAGGTTGTTGTTAAATCAATTTCAGACAATTATGGTTTATACGAAATTGATCTAGAATTAACAACACCACAAGGTCCACAAGTAGTAAAAAGTTATGTAACAAAAAATGGTGAATTATTATTCCCAAGTGCAATCCCACTAACTGATGCTGCTGCAGCACCTGCCCCAAGTCAACCAACGCAGCCACAGCCTCAACAACCTAGCACTGATGTTGCAAAGACAGACAAACCAAAAGTTGAGTTGTTTGTAATGTCACACTGTCCATTTGGAACTCAAGCAGAGAAAGGTATACTACCTGTTGCAGAGTTACTTGGTGACAAAATCGAGTTTGACATTAAGTTTGTAAACTATGCAATGCATGGTGAAACAGAAGTTCTTGAGCAGATGAATCAAGTTTGCATACAAGACGAACAACCAGACAAATGGTTAGAATACTTGTGGTGCTTTTTAGAAGCTGGTGATGGTGAAGGGTGTCTTGCAGAGACAAATATTGATACAACAAAGTTAACTGCATGTACAACAAAGTTAGACACAGACAATAACATACTCACACTATTAGCAGACAAAGCAACTTGGAGTGGTGGAAGATTCCCACAGTTCCCAGTACATGACGCAGAGAACAAGCAATACGGTGTCAGAGGTTCACCAACACTTGTAATCAATGGAGTACAAGCTTCAAGTGGAAGAGATTCAGCAAGTTACTTAGCAGCAATTTGCGCGGCTTTCAATAATGCACCAGAAGAATGCACACAAACAGTTTCATCAGCATCGCCTTCTTCAGGATTTGGCCTTACTAATGCGCCAGCAGCAAGTGGAAGTAACGCGGCAACGTGTGGCTAAGTTTTCTTTTTATTTTTTACATTTTTGTTTTACGAAGTAGTAAATAAAGTATATAAAGAAGTATACAGTAGTATAAGTAATAATTAATGGAGGATGACTATGGTTTTAGGTTTGATCAGAAAGATTAAAAGGCGAACAGTAGCACGACGAAAGGCAGCAGCAAAGAAAACTGTACGAAGAGCACCTGTAAAGAGACGCGCAACTACTGCACGTAGAGCTACAACAACACGACGAACTGCTACAACTCGAAGAGCTCCAGTTAGAAAAACTGCAACTCGACGAAAGGCAACAACAACACGAAAGCGAACAACTACTGCTAAGAGAAGAGTTGTAAGACGTGCGCCTGCTACTCGAAGAGCAACAACAACACGACGAAGAACAGCAACTACTGCTCGACGAACTGCTACAACTCGACGTAGAGCAACAACAACTAGAAGACGCTAAGTGTCTTCCAGTTTATTAGTATTCTTTTTACTACTTTTAGTATATTTTTTAAATCTTTACATTCATATCTAACATGACAAAACCAAAACTCTTGTGTTTGATCAGTGGGGGAATTGATTCGCCAGTGGCTGCACACTTAATGTTAACAAAAGGTTACACTGTTGAGTTTGTAAACTGTGATCTAACTCCTGTTGGCAATGACTACACAAGAACTAAGATCGAGAAACTTGTAAAACAACTTAGTAAGTTACACAAGAAAAAACTTAAGCTAACTTTCGTAGAACATGGTAAACAACTAGTAAAATTTTACCAGAAACTTGATGAGAAAGAACAAAAACAACTCTGTCTTTTGTGCAGAAGAAGAATGTTAAAGCAAGGTCAAAAACTCGCTAAGAAAATCAATGCAAAAGCACTTATAACTGGCGAGAATCTAGCCCAAGTTGCATCTCAGACACTTGACAACCTGTATGTTGAAGACAAAGCAGTTTCTATACCAATTCTTCGCCCTTTGATAGGGTTCAACAAGCAAGATATCATAGATATTGCGCGTAAGATTGGCACGTATGAAATCTCAATCGGTCCAGGTGGCTGTTGTAACATCACACCAAACAGACCTGAAGTAAGAGCAGATACAACTGAGATCAACAGAATCGAAAAGAAAGTTTCTAAAAAATATTAGCTTTAATTACTTCGCGACTTAACCCCTTTCGATATTGCTCATATAAAAAAGTTACACCCAATATTCTAGCTTTTGCTCCAATTCCAAGTTTTAACTCATCATCGAAACTTCTACCAATCACCATTCTAAACTCCGGATTATGAAGCACGTCATAATAAACATCTCTACGACGTTTTCCGGCCAATGGATCTGCCCGCAATATATCATTATGTTCTGGAAGCACCACAACAGACTCATTGCACTCTAGAAATTGATCCATAGTTAAATCAATGTGTACTTTATACTTTGGGTCAAAAGACCATACATGTTCTTTTCCAAAACAAGTACCTAAACGACGTTTGAAACCAAACATCAGTCCTAAAAGACCATCTACCCAATCACACGTATCTTCAGGAAAGTCGTCTACCTCTACCTCTACCTCTAATATCTTCCTAAGTTGGACTAGTTTATTGTAATATGGAGGTTTCACCATACAATAGTATGGCTTTTTAGATTTAAAAGCTTACCCCTCGCCTTCAACCAAGGGAACAAAAACAAATGAACCTAGATTCTGAACAATCGGCACGTCTTTTACCTTTGTCACAACTAGAAGCTTATGATCTGTAGTAGGTACAACGATTTTACCATTCTCCCTAAGCTGATCAAACAACTCTTGAGGCAGACCATCTGCAGCAGCAGTCACAATAATTCGATCAAAAGGTTCCTTATCGGGAAGTCCTTTTATTCCATCGCCCAGAACAAGAGTGACATTATCATAATGAGCAAGGTTTTCTGTAGCAAACTCATGCAGTTTCGGAATACGTTCTATAGTATATAACCTACCTCTTGGACCGATAATCTCAGATATAATGGCTGCTTGATAGCCTGATCCAGTACCAATCTCAAGCACCTTCTGACTCTGACTCAATTCCAGAGCCTCAGTCATGATGGCAACAGTATATGGTTGAGAAATCGTCTGACCTGAAAACAACGGCAGTGGCTCATCTATATAGGCATAATGCTGATAATCCTTTGCAACAAACTTCTCTCTAGGAACTCTCTCAAAAGCTCTTATCACGTCAGGAGTTTTCAGCGCACCTTGACGCTTATGCTTCTCTATCAAAGCCTCTTTCGAACTCATACTAAAGAAAGGGCAGAAATAGTTAAATATCTTTATATGCTTGAGTTAGCATGCAAAAGAAAGTCAAACAAGCGCTTCTAGCAATTCTATTGGTGATCGTTCTAACAACCATGATCTTGCAGTTCAAGTATTTTGGAACTGGCCGCTATTGGATAACGGTACTAGTTCTCCTTGTTGCTTGGCTAGTAAGTAAGTGGCTTCAGCGTGAGGGGGAGCGCAGCGGAGGAAGTTGAAGGGGGTATGGCCCTTCAGAAGCAGAACACTTAAAAGTTCTAATCTTTTAGCACAGGTTATGAAAACATACTATGTTTTTGGTATCATAGTAGCACTCTTTCTTGTGAGTGGCTGCTTAGGTGAAGGTACTGATGTACCTGACACAGATGGAGGTGAAACAATGGTTGTAAAAGATGGAGACACTGTAAAAGTAGATTACTGGCTAACTGTTGATGGTGAGCAGATTGATACTTCAGAAGGAAGAGGTCCTTTTGAGTTCACAGTTGGAGCTGGACAGGTTATACCTGGATTCGACAAATCAGCAACAGGTATGGAAGTTGGAGAGACTAAAGAAGTTGTCTTAGAAGGTGAAGATGCTTACACTGCAGGTCCATTAGCTGGAAAAGTGTTGAACTTTAAGATAACTTTGTTAGAGATCAAATAAACTACTTCTTATTTAGTATTTTTCTTATTTCTTTTAACTCTTCTTCTAGTTCTTTCTCTCGAGTTATATCGTTAGCAATCTCAACCGCACTAAGACTTCCATCTGGATTCTTAATAGTAAAACCTGTAACTTTGTAGCTTTTGCCAGCTACAGTTGTTGTATGTTCTTGCCTACCTTCTTTATTTGTTTTTAAGAACTCATTAACTACGCAGAACTTCTTACAAGGACTATTAGTACCTAGTAGAGCTTTATAACAGACCTGACCAGTATGATTACCAAAACGCTCCTTAGCTGCCTTATTCATGTAGATGATATTGTATCCCTTATCAACAACAAACAAGAAGTTGTGGGTCTTGTTAACAACCTCTTGGAAGATTGTACTCAATACCGAATCCGTCTTGTCCGTATCTAGGACACTAGAAAACGGAGCTCGGTTAATAAACCACAGCTTTGCCATACCAACCTTTCGATAAATCAGAATATCCTGACCATTAAGGATATCTAAGTGTTTTGCTAAAGTATGCCGATTAACATTTAGTGTGCGTCCGATTTCAGAAGCTAGAACGCCATCATCCGCTTTAGAAGAGATATAATCAATTACTGCTTGTCTGATCTCTGAAGGTTTCATGTTCTAATACTTAAAGACAGTAAAAACTTATAAAGCTTACCTTTATTGTTAGACACTACTGGTTACCACAACATCTATCTTTATATATATTGGCTACCTATATAGTTATAGGACGTTGGCCACCAAAGCCACCCACCAGTGTAGGCCAATGTCTAAAAACCAGGGTATATCCCGGTAAAAAGGAGGTGCAAAATGATGAGTGTGCTTGTAGATCGAAGACCGATCTTAGATGCTCCCGAAGAAATCGTGGAGTTAATTGACGAACTAAAGATTCTACTTATACGAAATAAGATAACTGAAGAAGAATTTGCAGTTCTATACGGCTATGTATATTTAGCAAATGAACAGCTGATGACAGTGGAAGACGTTCGGTTTATATTAATGCAATCTGTCAAAAAGGACAATAGTTAAATTACAACATATATACTTGCGGTCTTTGTCTAGCGTTAGTTTTAAGCTAGACGTTCTTTAAATTTTCTATGAAGATTGCGCTTCCAATTGTCTACTCTACGTCGCTTACTATTTGAAAAGTCGATAACCTTTCCTCGCCGGAATGGCATCTGTGATCGTAACTTTCTTTTATGTTTAGGCAGCTTACGATAAGAGTTAATCGTAATATACATTCCACACAGACCCACCAATAAGATGGAGACATATGCAGCTCCAGACTTACTAACTGCTACATCAGGTATCTCTAGCAACGCTCCAGTTAATCTGTAAAAGCCAGACTCTTGTTCACAAGCATCGCAATCATCTCCACCACAGTCAACACCTTCTTCATCAGAGTTTTGTATATTATCAATACAGTGATCTATCTTACATTCTTGTACCTCAACTGGGTTGTCTAAGGTTGTTCCACAACTATTGGCTTCAGTACAATCACGTATCTGCACGCCAGCAATACAGTTTCCCCAATCTGAACAGCTCCAGTCTTCAACACACACCGCATCATCCACTTCATCTTCTTCCTCAACAGTATCATTCTCTTCTACCGCATTATCATTACGATTGTTATTGTTACTGGAATCTGCTGGAGGTGGTGTCGATGTATCGGTTGTATTGGTGGTATTTGTAGTATTCGTGGCGTCAGTAGTATTAACTGGAAGCAAGACCGTAAAGTTCACAAACTGATTAGCAAGATTACCTACTGCATCTTCGGCAGTAAGATACAGCGTATAGTTACCGTCAGTAACATTAAAAGTTATATTATTACAACCTTCAAGCGCAGTGTCTGACACAACAGAGTCATTAACTAAAGAACTCACATTGTATGTACAGTTGACCTCTTGCAGATCTGTAACTGTGTAGTTCAAATCCATAGTACTTGTGTTATATGTACCATTTGGAGAATCAATAGTTATATGTGGTGCGGTTGTATCAACTATAAATGTAACTGATGATGAATTCTGATTACCTGTGGAGTCATTTGCCCAGACCATCCAAATGTTACTTCCATCCACACTATCCAAACCAGTCGCATTCTGACCACACGTCATAGTTATATTTGTGGCACCATTATCTGTAGAACACCAACATGACTCTAAATTAACATCAGATGCAGTGTAGTTCAACGCAGTAACTTGCGCACCATACGTACCACTTTCAGGGTAGATTAAACTCACTTCTGGAATAGTTATATCAGCGTCTTCGATCTCTTCGATAATAGAATAATTAACTTCCAACTTTGGAGCCAAACCAGGGTCTGCAGTAAACTCATCACTATAGAATCTGTGCTCCCATTGCTTAGTCTCCTGCTTCTTAAGAACAATACCAAAGTTATCGTAGCTGCCATTGTACCACGTAGTAGTTAGAGCTGTAAGATCCCAACTATACCATGCGTCAGAAGGGTCAGCAGAGATCGTTGTAGAATCAGCGATGCTCGCGTCAAAGTCTCCGCCATCAGAGATCCATGCCACACCAGTAGCACGATCATTCCATGTAACTTCATCCTCAATCCAATAAGATGTAACTCTATGTGCATTGATAACTTGACTATTACTTTCAGTATTATCCTCATATAGCCATAGATACAGATTTGCAGAGTCGATCTCTACATCTGCAGGAATCTGAGAAACATTAAACATAATAAACGTACGAATCTCACCCAAAGTACTCTGGCTCTTACCAACTGCTATGTAGTTCTGACCACCAAAGTTTGTGTCAGCATTGTCGTTCTTAGATGCTGCTGAAGAAGCTGAACTTGACAGCGCAGTTGTTGGATCAATATACACAGGATACTCTCTATCATCATCTTCCAACCAGGAGTATGGCGTCTTCATACTTACAAACAGATTAACTCCTGCCTTCTTAAACTCGTAAGAGATGTCTACTCGCTCGCCAGCACTGTCAATAGCATACGCTTGCGGCAAGAAGAACAATATATTCCCTTCAGAATCCTTAAAGTCAACCCTGCCATCAACTACAAAGTCACTTACTTTATTCCACTTAACTTTACTACCGTGATTCTCTGCGTCTAAGTTATCCATCCGAATCTTAAACTCAAGACTTAGTTGCGGGTCATTACCTAACTTATTAGATGGTTCTGGCAAGTCATCTTCATCTTCAATTATCAACTCTTCCTTCAGTCGAGTAGCTTGGTAGGTAAAGCTCAGGTTAAAACCCGATCCATAAATGGCCGGATAAGTAAACTTATTATCTTCTGCAAAACCAATAACATTCTGTGAGTTAGATATCAAACTCTGCTTATTGTTACCAGTATATTGCAATTTGTAAGGAGTATAACTTACAGAGCTATCATTAAATGTGTACGTTGCAATCTCAGTTCCTGAAGAACTTTGCTTAAACTGCGCCTGATATACACCAGCCTCAACACAATAGTCATATCCTTGCTCACAGTCCTGAATCAGTGTGATATTAATTGGAACATAATCAGTACCATTGTTGTAGTTCATTAACTCGCTAACCTCGAGAGAGACGGTACCATCATCATTAGTCACTCGGTTCCAGTACGGACCACGTTCGGTTGTTTGAGCGCTGACCGTAGATATCAATACGAATAGTAGTGTTAGAGCTACAGCTCTATTAACGTATCCACTGCGTGTTACGTTCATACAGAAAAAAAGCTACCAGGATATATAACAATTGTTTACTCCTGTATACAAATACTAACTGTTTGCTACCGTATACAAGTTACTTTTATATAGTCCAGTATACAATTAAGAAAAAGCTTTTATCCATCTGCGTACTCTATTAGATATGAATCGAAGAAAAGTTATTATTATGGGTGCTGCTGGACGAGACTTCCACAACTTTAATGTCTACTTTCGCGACAATCCTCGATATGAAGTTGTTGCATTCACAGCTACACAGATCTTTGGTATTGCTGGCAGAAGATATCCTTCAGTTCTTTCAGGCAGACTCTATCCGCGCGGAATCCCAATATATGATGAAGAACAATTACGCTATCTTGTTGTAAAGCACAACATTGAAGAAGTTGTTCTAGCATATTCTGATCTATCACATGACTATGTAATGCAAAAAGCAGAGCTAGTCTTATCTACGGGTGCTAGCTTTACATTACTAGGACCGTCAGACACACAAATCAAATCTAAAAAGCCAGTCATTGCAGTATGTGCAGTTAGAACTGGTGTTGGCAAGTCAGAAGTAACTCGTTATGTTGGTGAAGTTCTCAAGAAACTTGGAAAGCGATACGTAGTTATACGTCACCCAATGCCATACGGCGTTCTGAAAAAACAGGTTTGGCAAAGATATGAAACCTATGAAGATCTAAAGAAGTACAACTGCACTATTGAAGAACGTGAAGAATATGAACCACATATCAAACGAGGTGAAATCTTATACGCTGGTGTTGACTATGAAGAGATCTTAAAACGAGCTGAGAAAGAAGTTGATGTAATTGTATGGGATGGTGGAAACAATGACTTCTCATTTTATCAACCAGATCTTTTAATCACACTTGTAGATCCACACAGACCTGGCCATGAACTAAAATACTATCCTGGACAGGCTAACATGATGATGGCAGATGTTGTACTTATCAACAAAGAGAACACTGCTAGGAAATCTCAGATAGATCTTGTCAGAACAAACGTAAAGAAGTTTAATCCTCGTGCAGTTATTGTTGACGGTGCGTCACTCATCACACTAACAAAACCTAAACTAATCAAAGGGAAACGAGTTCTTGTTGTTGAAGACGGACCAACACTAACACATGGAGGTATGAGTTACGGTGCTGGCTCACTCGCAGCAAAGAAATATGGTTGTAAGTTAGTTGATCCACGACCTTACGCTCGCGGATCTCTTAAAGAAGTCTTCAAGAAATTTAAGCAACTTACAAATGTCCTACCTGCAGAAGGTTACTCAAATAAGCAACTTAGTGAACTTCAAGCAACAATCAATGCTATACCTGCTGATGCAGTTGTCATCGGAACACCTATACGATTAGATATGCTACTAAAAATAAACAAACCAACTGTTAGAGTATCTTACAACTTTAAAGAACTTGGCAACAGACTTCCAAGAATTATTAAAAAAATCACCGGTTAAAAAGGCTAAAGACATTATCTCGTTTTGATATGCTTGTTTTTCTACTCCTTAACCGCTTACGTTGTTTCTTAAGTCGTTCCTTAACACGAATATCGCGATTGTTCATATATTGTTGTATTCGATAACGCATTAGACGACGCTCCTTATTATAATACTCACCACCAATAGATACCAAAATTACCAATGCGATAGATATGCCTGCAAATGAAAATGCAACAGTAAATAACTTAGATATATCTGTTGACGGAACAAGATCACCATAACCAACCGTTGTAATCGTCATAGCCGTAAAGTAAACTGAATCAACATAGTTCCAACCCTCAAGATTATGATATGCAAACGTGCCTGTCAGCAAAAGTAAGAAAAGTAAGAAGAATGCGGTTATAATCTTATCATTTGGATGCATAACATGTATTTAGTCCATCCTATAAAAGACTAATGATTACGCCCTAATAAACATTATATGATTGAACCGAACTCGGTTAATAGAATTCTCTGGAGAAAAATTATATATACTACAAGCTATATATTGCACTATGCAGAAGAGAATAGCGCTAGCCTTGGGTGGAAACGCGATAACTACTAAGCATAACTTCAGCTACACAGAACAACAAGCGCAACTTATGAAGACGGCTAAAGTAATCGCAAACTTAGTCAAGAAAGGACACTCTATTATTATCACACATGGCAATGGTCCTCAAGTCGGCAGTATCTTATTACAAAACGAAGCAGACTCTAAAGCAGAGATGCCATTGGATGTCTGCGGTGCAGAATCTCAAGCACAGATTGGGTATATGTTACAACAGGCCCTACACAACGAGTTCACTAAGCGAGGTATCAAAAAGAAAGTATGTACAGTTGTAACACAAGTTTTAGTTGATAAAAAAGATCCTGCATTTAAGAATCCTGAAAAGCCAATAGGTCCATACTACTCACGAAAAGAGTCTCTAAAATTCAAGAATAAATACCGTGTAAAGTTAGTTCCAGGTAAGGGCTTTCGACGAGTTGTACCAAGTCCAGATCCTCAAGATATCATCGAAATAGATCAGATCAAACAACTTGCAAAAGAGTCTATTGTAATCTGCTGTGGTGGCGGAGGTATACCTGTAACACTAGAACGTGGAAAACTCCAAGGAATTCGTGCGGTTATTGATAAAGACAAAGCTGCAGCATTACTCGCAAAGAAACTAAAAGCAGACACACTTCTAATACTAACTGATGTAGATGCGGTCTATCTTAACTACAACACGACTTCGCAAAAGAAACTAAAGGATACAAGTATCTCAAAAGCTCGCGCATACCTCGCAGAAGGAATGTTCCCACATGGATCAATGGGTCCAAAGGTCCAAGCAGCAATCAACTTCAACAAAAAAACTGTTATAACCTCTATTGACAAAGCAGAGAAAGCTTTGGCGGGCAAAGAAGGTACGGTGATACGCAAATGAAATTATCAACGAAACATCTACTTGATATACATAACCTAAGTAGGAAAGACATTAATCTTATTTTCAAACTAACTTCCCATCTCAAGAAAAAACAGATGAAGAACAAGCAACATAGTTATCTCAAATACAAAACTCTAGCGTTACTGTTTGCAAAACCGTCTACTCGAACGCGCGTATCCTTCGAGGTTGGTATGACTCATCTTGGTGGAACAAGCATTGATCTCGCTGGAGACAAGATGCAACTATTCAAGGGCCGGGAATCGATTAAAGATACTGCAAGCGGTTTGTCAAGATACGTTGAAGCTATTGTTGCCAGACTTTACTCACACTTAGATCTATTGGAACTAGCAGATCATTCCACAGTTCCAATAATTAACGGCCTAACTGATTTCAACCATCCATGCCAAGCACTTACAGACCTATACACGATTGAAGAAAAACTAGGTTCATTAAAAAATCGGCACCTCGTTTTTGTTGGTGATGGTAGCAGCAATGTTTGTAACTCATTAATACAAGCCTGTTATAAATTGGGTGTCAAGATAACCGTAGCAACACCGAGGTACTATCATCCACATTCCGCAGTGATGGAAAGAACAGGTCATTTTGCAAAAGTCATTGACAACGCAAAGGAAGCAGTAAAAGATGCAGACGTTATCTACACAGATAGCTGGGTTTCAATGGGGCAAGAAAAAGACCGTACTAATAAGATAAGACGGCTCAAAGGATTTCAAGTCAACGCCAAACTCCTAAGTTACGCACCATCACAAGTTATGATCATGCACTGCTTACCTGCTCATCGGGGGTATGAGATCACAGACGATGTTATAGATGGACCACATTCAATTGTCTTTGATCAAGCAGAAAACCGGCTTCACGTTCAGAAAGCCATACTAGTATTACTAATGAAATGACAAGCATATTAGAAAAGATAAAAGATATCAAACGATTTGATGAGATAGTCAATGTCTTCTTTGAAGAAGGGTTTGAGTATTACATAAACCAGTTTAAACTAACATCTCGTATTAAATTCCACAAGCATATTAAGAACAAACTAAAGAGCATCAAAAAAGATCCTGAACCCGTCCGTATGCGAAAGGCCTTAGAAAAACTTGGTCCAACATTCATTAAACTTGGACAGATCCTTAGTGTCAGACCTGACCTGATACCTAAAGAGTTTGCAGACGAGTTTAAGAAACTACAAGAACAAGTTCCACCAACATCCTTCAAAGAGATAAAAAAGATCGTTGAGAAAGAACTTGGCAAACCAATATCACACGTCTTTGAGGAATTCGAAGAAAAGCCAGTTGCTTCTGCATCTGTTGCGCAAGTACATCGCGCAAAGCTTAGATCTGGAGAGGTTGTAGCAGTCAAAGTTCAGAAGCCTAAAGTCAAAGAGACTATGACGCAGGATATTGAGATTATGCTATTTGCTGCGAAGTTCTTAGACAAGCATTCAGATAAAGTTGCAAGTTACAACCCTGTAGCAATTGTCAAGGAATTTGCAGAGTGGAGTTTCCGAGAGCTAGATTTCCGGCTCGAAGCTAACAACATAAAGAAGTTCTACGACAATCTAAAAGATCAGAAAGTAGTCATACCAACAGTCTTTGATACATACACAACACAAGAACTATTAGTTATGTCTTATGAAGAAGGGGACCATATTGATAAGTACAAATTCGCAGGTGAAAAAGAACGTAAAGAGTTTGTTCAAAACTTCGCAGATATTATCTCCAAGATGATCTTTGAAGATGGATTCTTCCACGGTGACCCGCATCCAGGTAATATCTTCGTAACTAAACAAGGCCTTCCGCTATTCCTTGACTTTGGCATGGTTGGAACGCTCTCAGTAACACTACGAAACCGTATATCTGACATATTCCTAGCGTTATTACGACAGGATACAAAGAAAGCTATTGACTTAATACTCGCTATGACGACAAAGAGCGAAAAGTCAGATATTCCTGCATTCCGAGCAAATGCTAAAAACATCATTGAAAGCTGGTATGGTCAACCCATCAACAAGTTCAGTTTTGTGAAAGCATTCTATGAAGCGATTAGTACTGCTTCAAACAATCACCTCACTTTCCCGGCAGATTTAGTACTTATGGTAAAAGCGCTGCTAGACATGGAAGGCATCGTTCTGGAAGTATATCCGAAATCAAACGTACAAGAACTACTTCAACCCTGGATGGAACATAAAATCATTGAAAAGTATAACCCTGCACGCATTGCAAAAGAAGTTGTTAAAGAAATAAAAAAGCATTCGGACTTCTATACACACCTACCCGAACATATGGGAAAACTTATTGAAAAGATAGAGAGCGGACAGTTAGACGTACATATTGAAGAAAGCGATCTAAAGGATATAGAACAACATATGGATCATGCTGGCAATGAACGTTCATTTGCGATTATTGCTGGAGCACTCTTCCTATCCTCTTCATACTTTTTTTCCATTAATCGAGATATTGGCCCGATTAACACAACGCAGTTAGGTTTTGCAGAACTAATTATTGCGTTTACGCTACTGCTTGTAATCATAAAACAAGGTCTTAAGAAAAATTATATAAAGAAAGACCCCATATAATAATCATGAAAGAATTAATTGACAGAACGATGAAGTTGGGTTTTGACCTACTTTCTGTTGGTAAGAAACACGGTAAGATAGTTGCTTCAGATTTAAGAAAACATTACAAATTAACTGAACCACAAGCAAGACGACTTGCTGCCGATCTTAACAAACACATTCAGGCTGCCGAAAAAGACACACTTAAACTTGTTGAAAGTAACTTAAAAGGTATTGTACCTCGAGGTGAGTTCAACAAAGTCAAACGAGCACTAAGAACCAGCCCAAAGAAAAGACGTGCGATTAAGAAAGCAACTCGGAAACCACCCACTAAAAGAAAGCCAACTCGTAGAAAAAAATAATTATGGTTTACGCGAGATAGAAAGTAACTCTCGTATGAATTTATCGCCAGCTTTATTCTTCTGAAACAAGATCTTTGCAGTTGAGAATGTTTCATATTCATACTTACTACAAACTTTTCTTTTCTTACTCTTATAGAAATCCTTGAACTCTTTAAAATCACCGAGTGGGATTATATCATAACTTGGCGCATGTCTTGCCTTACGATCAACAAGTAATTTCTCTTTATTATAATACCTGTTTGTACTAAGAAAATAGTAATCTACATAAACCTTTCCGGGCGACTTCTTAAGAAACATGTAAAGTTTAGACTTATCTCTTTTGTCTGTGTTCTTAAAGTTAACAAGCAAGGTAATGTCGATGTCTGAGTATGCATTTGGAGTCCTTTTTGGATTAAATAGATCACCTCTACCAAGGATAGCTTCTACTAACTCTGTCTTAATCAGACGAGACAGGAAGGGTTTAAGCGTCTTGTTAAGGTAGATAAGACTATCTCTCTTTATCTTCTTCGAAGCTCTAAGCTGCTTCTTGAACTCACGCTCACCGCGTTTCTTATCTAGAGACACAACTGCAATATCTACTGTCAGATAATCATCCGCTCCATGAACATACCAGAACTTATCTGTAGTAAAAACATGAACATCTTTAACTCCTCGACCGAAGATTGCCGTATCCAACTCCTCTGCAATATCGTATTTATCTCCGCTCTCGATCTGAGTCAGTGAAAAACCACCCGTAATTCTTCCTTTTGATATCTTGTAAAAAACTTTTAATCCACCTATATCTTCTATGTATTTCTTAAGAGCCATATGATTATTTGTTCTTGTTCTCTAAAACACTAAATGTCAGTAAACCTGCAAATATTAAAATTCCGCCACCAATATAGACTCTCCAATCTCTACTTACATAGAGAAGTAATCCCGTAGTAACTAATATACCCACAAAAGCGGGGACGTTAAACCAACCAACACTAAATGGAACCTTGAAAGGTCGCTTCTGTTTTGGTGCCCTCCTTCGCAAAGATAAAAGTGCTCCATTAATTAGTATAAATGTTGCAAAGATAGCAAAGTTTGTAACCTCTGCTACAATCTTAATATCGCCAATACACGCAAATGCGATTGCGACAAGCATACAGAACGCGACGGCGATATGAGGTGTTCTCCGTTTCTTGTGAATCGTAGACATTATCTTAATCTTCTTAAACTTACCACCAATACCATATAACATTCTAGCAGTAGTTACAAGAATCATTAAAACCGTATTAGCTGTAGAGAATAAAGCAATAACCGCTAAAAGAATAAATGCTTTACTTCCAAGGACTGCTGCTGCGACATCGGCCAAAGGTGCACTACTTGCGGCTAAAGCTTCCCATCCTAAAATAGAAACAGATGCTATTGCAACGAGAACGTAAAGAACTGTAGAGATACCGATTGAATACATTAAAGCGCGAGGAATAATCTTTGCTGCATTCTTAGTTTCCTCCGACAATTTTACAATAGCCTCAAACCCGATAAATGCAAAGAAGATTAATGCTGCTGATGACACAACACCGCTGAATCCGTACGCCATTTCGAAATAATCAACATTTCCAAAGTAAGAGATACCTAAGATTGTGATTAATATAAGACCGCCACCCTCAATCAACGTTGAGACGATATTAAACTGTGAACTTTCTTTGATTCCCCAGAAGTTTAGGAAAGAGAATAAAACAATACATATTATTGCGCCCATAACAATCGGCAACGACACATATGAAGATATAAGTCCTGCAAAATAACCACCAAAACCTAACGCTACTGCAGCTGCAGACACAACTCCCTCAAAGATTATAAGCCATGCAAGCAAGAACCCGATACGTTTATTATATGCTTTTTCAGCATACTCTGCTTCACCAGAATCTTTAGGATACATGGATGAAAGCTCTGCGTAAGACAGACCAGTTAATGCTGCAACAAGAGCTGCGATTAGGAAAGAAATCCACAAAGAGTTACCTGCAATACCTGCAGCCTCTCCAATCAAAGCATAGATACCTGCTCCGAGTATGATTCCAGTACCTGCGAAGGTTGCTTCTAGAATTCCCAGTTCACGCTTCAACTTTGGCTTCTTGTTCTTACGTCTAAACATTTTGGTCTCCGATCAAAAGACGGCTAACGTTAGTTAGTCCGTATATATAGTATAAAGTAAACGGTTGTTATTAAGGATTTCTAAGATCTGCTCTTAGTGACATTAAGTTTCTTACAAAGGATCGCAGGAGTTATGATATTATTGCCAAAGTTAGGTGGCTCAGCTGCCCAGCTAGTTACTTGCTCTTGTTTCTTACCTAAATCAGTAATTGATCGCATTATGTTCAACATGTTGTCAGATATCCGAATGTCCTTAACAGGACATTTGATCTTCCCGTTCTCAACGTAAAAGATTGCATCTCGAGGTATGGTTGAGAAGTTTCCCGTCTGGTAGTTCTGAAAGGTTGTATACCAAGTATTTGTAACAATCAATCCTTTCTTCATCTTACCAATCAGTGTAGGTATGCTAGACTTACCTGGAACAATGTAAGTGTTACTTGGTGCGGGCTCAACCAAACCAGAGTTAGAGGTATTTTGCGTCTTATACTTCTGAGCTGTTGAATAGTTATGTAGGTATGTCTTAAAGACACCATTAACAATCACTGGTGTCTTCTGTGCGGGGGCACCTTCATCATCAAAAGCATAGCTATCTGCACCATAAGGTAGATTCGCCCAATCATACATAGTTAGCTTAGGAGACGCGACCTTCTCGCCGATCTTCTTAAGAAAAGACATGCCGCTCTCTTGCATAGTTATTGAACTTGACCCTGCAACACACCCAAACATGTCTGCTACAGTTAGTGGGTAAAACAAGATATCGTACTTACCTGCGCTTAATGACTGTGGATTTAGTGCTTTTTTAGCTATCTTTCCGGCCTCCGAACCCACCCTATCGACGTCAAATCCACGTAAAACATTAGCCTGTATGACCTTATGCCCTGACGCTTCCTTAGCGGCGAGCGCTCTAAGTGAAAGTGATATTGCAGTACCCTTATCTTTAATATCTAAACCATTAGACGAAACCGTATATCCTTCACCATAACTAGTATCAAAAACACCTGTAACTCGCTTAGCGCCTGAACGTAAACCTGCATTAATCGCTTCCTGAACCTTATCCACACCTTTTGTAAAGTTAACTAACTGACGATCATACACACCATCAAGTTTTGGGTACTTAGAGTACCCCTTTGCTATACCATAATAATCATCTTTTGGTGGAAGAAGCTTTGCTAACTTTATCAACTTGTTAAGTGTATGATCAACCTCTGACTTCGTAAACGTCTTAATGTTTGCAGATACAACTCGCTTCTTATAGACCAGGTATACACCCGCACTCTCATCTTGCCAGTTCTTCGTAACTGCAATATCATTGTTTACGAACTTGATCTGCTGACTATCACTTCTACCTGCATCTACGATTACGTCACTAGCACCCAACCTAAGCGCTTTCTTTACTCCGTATTCAGGTATCTCAAATAGTTTCATTATCTTCGTCCTAAACGTATCTTCCGCATACGCAGATGAGGTCCACCCATTGTAACTGGAATGCCTTGTGTTGGCTCACCCTTACCACACGATGCTGCCCACAACTCAACCTTCTTACCAACTGCATCAATAGCTGAGTATATCTGTGGTGTTGTCAACTCAATTGCTGCGTTTCTAACTGGCTCGCACAGCTTACCATTTCGAATCATAAAAGCCTCATTACTAACCGACTTGAAGTTGTATCGCTTATCATCAATGTTCCACTCCATAAACGATTTGATATAGACACCTTTTCTTGTATCTTTAATTAGATCTTCATCCTTCCACTTTCCAGGCATAAAGAATGTATTAGACATTCGCACAATTGGTTCAACAGAATAGTTTGCAGCGCGAGAACTTCCGTTTGACTTAATCCCCATCTGTCCAGCAGTCTCACGATTATGTAGAAGTTCCTTAATCATTCCATTCTTTATCAACCATTTCCTACGTGCAGGAACGCCTTCATCATCATACTTATAGCTACCAGCCTTACCTGTAATATTTGGGTCATCAACCAAACTAACAACGTCCGTTCCGATACGCGTTCCAATCATAGCAGGAGTTACAAAAGACTCGCCTGCTTGTGCAGCCTCTCTCCCGAAGATACGGTCTGCTTCATAGGGATGTCCGCAAGATTCATGTGCAATAATGCCTGCAACATATGGTGATATAACAACATCAAGCTTCTCTCGAGGTGCAGGTATACCTTTCCGAATATTAAGCTGAAGTGCCTTAACTTTACTAGACAGCAGCTGATTAACCTTCATTGATCGGAGTCCTTCCCAACCTTTTGTCTCAGTCAAAACAAGATAAGACTGATTTGTCCGAGCACCCTCTTTAACAGTTAATACACTAATGAGTTCTAGATACGGTGTTTCAGAATAAATCTTCGAACCTTCTGAATTAATGAAGTACTTCTTCGAAACAGATGTATCAATAGAATAATCTCTCTGTGGAACATTTACACCTAAAGCAAGTAGTGCTTTGTCAATCTTCTGCAGGTAAGCTAACTTCTGCTTAGCAGATATACTCTTGAAACTTACTGCCTGTTTCTTAACTACACTATCACGACACGTTTTTTCCGGAACAAGAACAATCTTTTGGTCATTAACAATCGATGCTCGTTTAGCAGATCTAACTGCATTTGTAACCAAACCTTTCAAAGAAGTCTTATCGATCTTGTTCGTAGATGCAAATCCTAACGCGCCATTAACTACAACACGGATTCCAATCCCTGTCTCCTCTGAAAATCCTGCAGGTTCAGGAGTGCCGTTCTTAAGTGCGTATCCATCACCGTAAGAGTTCTCCAAACGAGCTTCAGAGTAACTAGCACCTAGTTTCTGAGCTAACTTAATACAGAACTCTGCACTTGATCGATCCATACAATAAAACTATGTGCTAGAATATATAATTTTGCATATTTTCATAAAAACGCAAATTAGATTGTGAAAACTTATATAGTTGTAAGCATACTTATTTTATGACTCAGCTAACCATTAAAGGTAAGTTTGATAAGAACTACATTGAATCAGCTATACTTCAGGTTGATCTGAAAGGGGGTATCCCAAAAAATGTAGAACAGATTCTAGTGATTGACCATCCTAAGTTTTTCAAAGCTATTGAACCAAAGGTACCTAAAACTGCAAGAAAAGAATTCGAAGCAGCATACCAAAGCGACCCAACATCAATGTCACTTACGTATGGAACATTTGATTTGATTGTCATAAGTATCTCACTCAAAGAAGAACAGTATCTAAAGACAAACAAGCGAGCGATGATCGGCCTACTTGCACATGAGTTAATGCACATCCGACAGAGAAGAAAGGGATTAGATCGTGCAATCAGAGCAGATGCTATACGTGCGTTCAGCAAATTTGAACCAAAGCTAAACAAGTTAAAGATACCAAAAAAGATCCTTGCAAACTTCTATGCAGCAATTGGCGAAAGTGCAAACTTCACGCTTAAGGATATATATGATAACTTTGAACTCATTGACAACGGTATGGGTGAGTATATCTTAGAAGACTACTGGAATCTATACCACTTTGGAAAGAGATTTGAAAAGCCAGTCTTCTACTCCAGCAAGGATACGCCATACAAATTGATTAACCATGTCCAAGATGCAATCGACTTTGAACTAAATCTCATATCTGCGATATCTCCATTCGTTAAGATGGCACGTGCAGGCAACAAAAAAGCAGAAAGACTTGTAACATACATTGCCAAAAATTACGAAGTAAACATATCTGAAGTTGCAAATGCATATGATGATGTTATACAGTATTCCATTGATAAATTCAAGTGGTCTGGATCATTCCGACGCAAGTTCTTTACAATGGTATTCAAACGCGCATTCTATCTTTTAGATTCCCTAGAACTCAAGTATGAAGGTGTAGAACTTAAGAAAACAAAACCTAAGAAACGAAAAGGTCGTTGTGTTGAAGTTACGCGTAGAAAGAAAAGTTAGTCAAGGATCTTAAAAACGCGCTCTTTTAGAATCAGCTTATTCAGGTCAGCAACAAGACTCTGTAATATATCAATCTTCTGCTTAATATCTCCCGGCAAGTTTCCAAGCATAGAAATCTTTTGCACTCGCTTAAGAGTTCCTTGAGGTTTAATTGGAAGTTCTCTAATAGATTTAGTAGCCCATTTAATCGAAACATAATGCTTGTAATTAATCGCGTGTAGACATACCAAGAAGTTATCTAACTCATGGTCAATTAAGCTATCAATGTAGATATAGTTCTTACGATTAACTGCTTGTATAAAACTTGAATACGGCCAACCATTCTTTAAAGATATATTCTCCAAGTCAGGTAAAAAGTAACGAAGCAACTGAGGTGTCGCTGCAGGTATCTTCTTTTTAAGCTTAACAAAAATATTGAATGGGTCTTTAACGACTTTCGTATTATAAACGTACGACACAGCCTCTCTAAAGACTTCTCTACTAAGATGTGTATCAACAGCAATGTCTGATGTGAATTGGCTCAGAACTTTCAGCTCCTTATAGACTACTGATATATGCTTCCCATCAACAAAGAAAAAGTCTTGTGTTCGAGTTCGCCAATCTGGTAACGTGTCATTACGATAGACTATCCACTCAAATGCCTTTTCAAAAATCTTTCGACGTCGGTCCGGCTTTGGAATAGTAGAACAAACTGCTATCAAGTTTATATCTGAATGTACATCTGCATATCCCTGCGCGAGAGATCCGTAGACTGCGACAGCGCGAACACCTGGTATGTCAAACACTACTTTACCTACCTTTCTTGCTATCTTATTAAATTCTTTAAGGGTCATGCTACAATCTTTGCGTCTGCAACTCCTCCAAACTTATGATTTAGTATAAATGGGTCTATCTCAATCGCTTTAACATTCTCTTTGAGTGCTAACTTACTCAACGCAACAATCGTCTTCTCGAGAGAGCTAACTTTAGTCTTCTTCCCACTAAAAGTTGTTATATACTCTGAAGCGCGGAGTTCGTCGATCATCTTACGTGCAGATCCTAATGCAACTGGACAGGGCCTAACTGAAAAATGCTCGTGAACATCAGTAGGTATCCCACCAATACCTAACAATATCAACATTTTACCGCGCGGAGGTCTAAAGACCTGTATTACAAATTCATGCCCATCGACATGTCTCTGTGAGATAACATTTCCTTTCTTCCGAAGTGCGTGGAACTTACTCTCAGCATGATCTTTATGATGAACAACATGAACTACTTTGTGTTCTGCTTTATGAAGGATCTTTGGAGAATCTACCTTAAAAACGCAAGGGAAGTTACGAATCAAATGCGCTCCCAAGATCGGAGTATAATCCATAGTCGGTATGTGATATAACTTTAGGAAGTCAAGAGCCCGTTGATTAGTTAGAGTTCTCATACAATTAGTATGGTAGATCATATATATAATTTTTCTTGCGGTGAAAAATTCTATTAGCTCTTTTTCTCAAAAATTATATATAGTTCAGGCAACAGGTCATATTATGATTAACCTAGCTGCGCAGATAGCCATCTTCTTCGGTATACTCGTCGCATTAGTTCACTATTACAGTCAACGAGTACATAAGTATCATTCATATCATAATGAACTTCTCTCGTTCGCTGCAGGTATATCTTTAACCTATCTTTTATTGTTCCTGCTACCTGAACTCTACGAAGGTGTCGCACAGCTACACAAACTACTCTTCTTATTCGTGTTATTCGGTGCAGTCTTATTCCATGTTGTTGAAAAGTACATCTATCAACACAAGAAAAGCAAGCAACTAATCGCAGATCTTAGCGCAATGCATGCGATCTCATTTTTCATATACCACTTCCTCATGGGTGTTGTAATTGTAAACCTATTAAATCGAGATTTTACTCTTGGACTACTTTTCTTCATACCAATCTTAACATACAGTGCAATAGGACAAGTTTCGCTAAAAGAGATCCATGCAAAGGTCACTGAAAAAAAGATGGTTCGGTTCTTCTTAGCAGCATCCACACTTATCGGAATCATCGAAGCAATCATCATCCAAATAAACCCAAAACTATTCTACGCACTACTAGGATTCGTAGCAGGCGCAATGTTATATCACATCATGCGAGAGAGTATACCAAGTGAAAAAGAAGGTAATGCACTCTTCTTCCTACTTGGTTCAATCATATACACAATACTCATAGTAATTATATGGAATATATAATTTCGACTGAAAAAGTTTTTATAGTTTAGTTAAATCCTGACATTGGTGATAATGATTGCTAAGAAAATAACAGTTTATGGTGCAGTGAGTTGCCCTTGGTGTGTAAAGCTCAAGGATTGGTTAGAAAGTAAAAAAGTCAAGTTTACCTACGTTGATGTAGCTAAACCTGAAAATCAAGCTAAGGTCGTTGAGATGGCGCAAAAGTCCGGACAGATGGGTATTCCTGTAACAATTATCGATGATGATGAAGTCATTATTGGATTTGATCGAGATAAGATCACAAAACTAGCAGGAATCAACTGAACAAAACTTTATATTTAACTAAATCGATCACGAGTTGATTAACATGGCTGAAAAGAAAAAATGTCAAGAATGTGGTGCTCCACTAGAAGGTTTCCTATTCAGTACAGTTGGTAAGCTGTTTGGAATCAAAGAAAGTGATACTGAAGGTATCTGTAACAAATGTAAAGACGACGTTGAAAAAACAAATCTTGCACCTGAAGAAGTTTCTGAAGAGAAAGAGATTTCTAAAGAAGATGATTCAGAAGAGGAGGATGAAGAAAATGGCGAAGATAATTCATGATCTTAAAGCATGTATTGGTTGTGGCGCATGTACTGCAATATGCCCTGCTAACTGGCAGATGGGTGAAGATAACAAAGCACACCCTGCTAAAACAGCAGTATCTGGTGATGAGCTAAAATGCAATCAAGAAGCTGCGCAAGTCTGCCCAGTAAACTGCATAAAAGTAGAATGACAAAAAAAATTACCAAAAAGATGACGTTTCAAGAAGCTATGCTAATTAGCCAGACTTCAGGTCTTATATTTCTTAAGTATGGATTACACTGTATCGGATGTCACATGGCTGCAGATGAGTCTATTGAAGATGGTGCAAAAGCGCACGGCTTAAGTGATACTGACATTGACAAAATGATTAAAGAGGTCAACGACATACTATCTGACAAGGATAAAAAGGCAAAAAAGAGCACCAAGTGATTTACTCCCCTGAACAAGAAACACAGATTTATAAAAAGTGGCTCGTATACCAGATAAATTCTTTTAAAAGTCGCGTGTTAAATTTTAGATCTCCTCTACTGGAGCGTCATAACGCAGTTGTGCGTTTTTGATTTTAATATGGCATCCCTAAATCTCCCTGAAAACTCGCTTAGCGTACTAACTCATCGATATCTGCTACGTGACGATCATGGAAAAGTCAACGAAACTCCTGAACAGCTTTTTAGAAGAGTTGCGAAGAATATATCTCTCGCAGATAAATCATATGGTCAAGATCCTAAAACAGCGGAACAAGAATTCTACAAGATTATGTCTACATTAGATTTCATGCCAAATTCTCCAACACTCATGAACGCAGGAAACAAGCTACAACAGCTAGCTGCCTGCTTTGTCCTACCGGTTGAAGACAGTATGTCTGATATATATGACTCAATCAAACACACTGCACTAATTCACCAAAGTGGAGGTGGAACTGGTTTCAACTTCTCACACCTACGACCAAAGAACGACCTCGTACACTCAACCAAAGGTGTTGCATCTGGGCCAGTCTCGTTTATGAAAGTCTTCAATGCAAGCACAGAGGTAATCAAACAAGGTGGTAAACGACGTGGTGCAAACATGGGTATATTAAATGTGGACCATCCAGACATTATGGAGTTTATAACCTGTAAAGAAGATGAAGTCTCAGTTAACAACTTCAATCTCTCTGTTGCACTAACGGACACTTTTATGCAAGCAGTAAAGAAAAAAGCAGATTACGATTTATTAAACCCGCGCTATGGCAAACCCGTCGGTAAACTAAATGCGAGAGAGGTCTTTGATAAGATCGTGGATGGTGCATGGCGCAATGGTGAGCCCGGTATTATATTTATCGATAGAATCAACAAGTACAATCCAACTCCAAAGGTCGGACGATTAGAAAGCACAAATCCTTGTGGAGAACAACCACTTTTACCTTACGAGTCTTGTAACTTAGGATCAATTAATCTATCAAATATGGTTAAGACGGGCAAGATCGACTTTGACCATCTCGGCAAGGTTACTTGGGCAGCAGTTCATTTCTTAGACAATGTTATTGACATGAATAACTTTCCATTAAAGCAGATCGAAGATAACACAAAAGCAAATAGAAAGATTGGTATGGGTGTTATGGGTTTCGCAGATATGCTAATCAAACTTGGAATACCGTACAACTCAGAAAAAGGTGTGAAAACTGCGCTACAGGTTATGAAGTTTGTACGGGATGAAGGTAAAAAAGCGTCTACTGAACTTGCAAAAGTCCGAGGCAATTTCACAAACTATGATAAAAGCGTATTCCCTGAAAAGGGTATTAAACACATGCGCAATGCAACAGTAACAACTATCGCACCAACAGGAACGATCAGTATGATTGCAAATGCATCTTCCGGTATAGAACCTTTCTTCTCACTGGTTTTCAGAAAGAATGTTCTTGAGAAAGAAGGCCTACTTTATGTTAATGAACTTTTCGAAGAGATAGCAAAGAGCCGAGGATTCTACTCTAAAGAACTTATGGAAAAAGTCGCAGATTCTGGATCGATACAGAAGATCGAAGAAATACCTGCAGATGTTCGAGAGGTCTTTGTCACATCACACGATATATCACCTGAATGGCACGTCAAGATGCAAGCCGCATTTCAGAAGTACACAGACAATGCTGTGTCTAAAACCATCAACTTTCCAAACTCTGCAACAAAAGAGGATATTGAAAATGCTTACATGTTAGCATATGATCAAGACTGTAAAGGTCTGACAGTCTATCGAGATGGTAGTCGTAGTATACAAGTTATTGATATTGGTAAAAAGAAAAAAGAAGTACTTGAAGAAACTCCAAAAAAGATGCGTGAACGAAAAAATACAGTTCAAGGTATAACTAACAAAGTAGGTACTGGGTGCGGAAGTCTATATGTTACAATCAATGAAGATGAAGAAGGACCTCTAGAGGTCTTTGCGCGACTCGGCAGGTCTGGAGGTTGCGCAGCAACCCAAACAGAGGCGATTGGTCGGCTAATCTCACTTGCGATGCAAACAGGTATTCGCACAGAGCAGATTGTTGCGCAGCTTGAAGGTATACGCTGTCCAGCTCCATGTTGGCAGCCAGAAGGACTTGTATTATCCTGTCCCGATGCTATTGCTAAAGCAATAAAAAAGAAGATTGGAGCAAGTAGCGAAGAAGTAGTACAAGATGTTGCAACACTAAGTGAATTCATGAATGGTAAAAAGAAGCCAAAAGGAAACGTTGTTGGAGTCTGTCCAGACTGCAGTGGACCATTAATACATGAAGAAGGGTGTTCGAAATGCCACAACTGTGGGTTTAGTAAGTGTGGTTAGAGGTTAACTAAATGGTAATTTCTACAGGTAAAGGGGACACAGGTGAAACTACAAATAGCATAGGCGACAAAAAAGACAAGTGCTGCACCAGTATAACCTCTATTGGTGTTATTGACGAGCTTAACTCACAACTGGGTGTTATCTTAACTCTGGAGGTCAACAAAAAAACACGAGACATTTTAGATAAAATCCAACACGAACTTTTCAAGCTCGGCGCAGATCTATCAACTCCACCGTTTACGAAACAGAACCGAATCTCAGTGGAAGACATTGACTTTCTAAAGAATCTCATCACAGCTCTAGAAGAAAAACTGCCTAAACTAACTAAGTTTGTTCTTCCTGGCGGAGCACCTTCTGCGGCAGAATTACATGTTGCAAGAACAATCTGTAGACGCGCAGAGACTCAACTAGTACAACATAGCCAAGAAAAAGAGGTTAATCCCCGCATTCTAACATACATAAACAAATTATCTGACCTTCTCTTCCTACTGGCTCTCTGGGAAAACAAGCAGCTTAACATCAAAGAAAAACTCGTAGGACTTGATGAAGATCTCACACCATTCTTGGATTAATGTGCAATAAACGTTGCACAAAAGCCTTATAAACCTCCAAATCTAACTATTTTCATGACAAATATACAGCTAACAACCATCCGAGGAAACGCGTCTAGCTGTAACCATCCCTATTAGTTTTGTAGGTGATTCTCCGTATCATACGTCAATTATGCTCTTTAGCTAGACTTAGCGATCTCCAACAAAGACTACTTCTAGAAATCTCTCAGACTGATCTAAACACAACACAATTTGTATCTAGCTTCAGCTCTAAAAACAACATACCAAAATCTACAGTCTGGCACAATACTCGAAAGCTAAGAGATTCTGGCGCAGTTTTATTTGATTCAACGATCACGCTAACAAAAATAGGTGAAATACTATCCCGAGGTAGCTCAACAGTAGAGCAGGCGGCTGTAAACCGCAAGGTTGTAGGTGCAAATCCTGCTCTCGGGACTCGCCGAAAGGCAGGAGGAAACACGAAATGAATTTGAAACAAAAAGTAAGCGAAGCATGGAAACGACATCAAAACTTCGCAGAGAGCTCCAAACTTGTCAAGGGATTGGATATAACTGAGGACCATATCAACGACTGTAGACGGATATACGTAAACGGAAATCCGGAAGAGTTATTTGATGAACTCTCAACTAGAGCAGAACAGATCCCGCACAAGAGTTTGTGGAGAGAGCCACATACAACTGTAGACAACAACGGTTTTGACTACCATCTAAAAACCGAGGAGCTTAACCAGAGCGGAATCAGAAACATTGATATCACAATATCAATGAACCGCAAAGGCGTTAGGGTTATACAAGCTAATCCTAACGCTTGATAATTTAAGTAAAGCTTAATAAAAAGTGAGGAGATAATATAAAATGGATAAATTTAGTTTGATTGCAAGAGCACCTGTTGAAGAGATATTCAAACCAGAAGATCTAAAAAAACTACTTGCTTCAAAGATACAATTAAAGCACTATATTGGCTTCGAGATATCGGGTCTTATACACTTAGGTACAGGTCTAATGGCTGGAGCAGTAATCGCAGACTTACAAAAAGCAGGTGTCCAATGCAGTATATTCTTAGCAGACTGGCATAGCTGGATTAATAACAAACTTGGTGGAGATATGGCTACGATTCAGAGGGTCGCTGTAGGTTACTTTAAGGAAGGTATGAAGATCAGCGCCAAGATAATGGGCGCAGACACCAGTAAGATCAAGTTTGTACTGGGATCACAGCTTTACCACAACAATGACTTATACTGGCAGACAATGATTGACGTAGCTAAGCATATGTCTGTTGGAAGAGCAAAGCGATCTATTACGATCATGGGTCGAAAAGAAGGTGAAGATCATGATCTAGCAAAGTACTTCTACCCACCAATGCAAGTTGCAGACATCTTTGCTCAAGGATTACATATTGCACACGCAGGTATGGATCAAAGAAAAGCGCATGTAGTTGCTAGAGATGTCGCGCTAAAGATCAGTACAAATCCACTTATAGTAAAAGGTAAACAGATCAAACCAGTTACAATCCAACATCATCTTGTCTTAGGTCTGCAAAAGCCTCCGATGTGGCCAGTACCAAAAGACAAACTACAGGAGATATGGAGTACTATGAAGATGAGCAAGTCAATTCCAGACTCTGCAGTATTCATACACGATTCTGAAGCAGACATTCGTAGAAAGATGGAAAAAGCTTTCTGTCCTGCTGGTGAAGTTGGATTTAATCCTGTACTTGATTGGACAAAGCACATTGTATTTAGATGCAGACCTAAACTTGTAATCAAACGCCCTGAAAAGTTTGGTGGAAACATAACCTTCAACTCATATTCAGATCTAACGCGAGCATACGGACAAAACAAAATACACCCAATGGACCTAAAGAATGCTGTAGCTGAAGCGCTGGTAGAGATTCTTAAACCTGCAAGAGACCACTTTGCAAAACCAAAATACAATAAGATGCTTACTGAACTACAACGACTACGAGTTACTCGCTAAGCTTAAATACTTCTCAAGTCTATTCTAAATATGGTCGATAAGAAGACTATTCAGAAACATGTTCTGGCTAACGCAGTCCAACACAAAGGAAAAGCACAGCCTGGAGCGATTGTTGGCAAGATTCTAGCCGAAGATCCTAAAGCAAAAGCCAACATGAAGCAGATTGTACCACAGATTCATGAAACTATCAAAGAGATTAACAAGCTACCTGCTGAGAAACAGAAGTCTCTACTTAAGAAAATCTGGCCAAAGTTCTTCCATCGTGAGAAGAAAGAACGAGGCTTGTCTGAACTACCTGGCGCAGTTATGGGCAAAGTAGTTACTAGAATGCCACCTGGTCCAAGTAATTATATGACTGCAGGTCACGCACTTTCATTCCTAATCAACTATATCTATGCGCAAAAGTATAAGGGCAAATGTGTATTACGTGTCGAAGACACTAACCCCGACAAAGATAATCAAGAAGCAGTTGATTCATTTAGAGATGGAATCCTTCGTTATCTTTCGATAAAACCTTCAAAAACCGTCTTTGTTAGCGACGATATTCCAAAGATGTACAAAGAAATTGAGAAACTACTCAACAAGAATCAAGCATATCTTTGTGCTTGTTCTGCAGATAAGATCTCAAAGCTCAGAAGAAAGAAACAAGCTTGTGAACACAGATCTCAAACCACGAAACAGAACCTGGAATTATGGAAAAAGATGCTTGCAGGTAAGTTCAAGCAAAATGAATACACTACAAGATTAATCGGAAAGATGGATGCGAACAATGCTACCCTTAGAGACCCCGTTATTGCAAGAATCAATCTCACACCCCACTACAAACAGAAAGCAAAATACATCGTTTGGCCAGCATATGATCTCGCAGTCACATGTGAAGAAGAATGGTGTGGAATAACACACGTTCTAAGGAGCAATGAATTCGGAAACGAACGAATTGAATTGCAAAAACATATCGCTAAACTACTTGGTTTCAAAGATAAATATTATATTCAATATGGTCGTTTCAACGTATCTGGATTAGAAAAATCACAAGGTAGAGTACTACGCGCAATGGTCTCAAAAGGTGCTAGATGGGATGATCCTCGAATGCCAACTCTACTAGCTCTAGAACGACGTGGTTTTGTCAAGGAAACTTTCTATGAGCTTGCAAAGCAAGTCGGTCTATCAAAGACTCCTACAAAAATTGATGAAAAAACACTGGGTGCCATTAACAGAAAGATTATTGATCCAGTTACACCTCGATACTTTTTTGTCGCAGATCCGGTTAAGATACACATTGATCATATGCCAAACATCAAGTTTGCAAAGCTTAAGATACATCCAGATAAACCGCAAACTCGACAGATTAAAGCCAGTAAGCACCTCTTCGTAGAAAAAAAAGATCTGGTAGATCATCTCAAACAAGAGGTTAGACTGAAAGGTCTTTGTAACATAGTTATACCTGCGAAACCCGGAGTTATACATAAAAAAGTACTATGTAGTGGCGCTGCGCCAAAGTATGGTCTACCAATCATCCAATGGGTGCCAACTGATCACATTCTCGTAGACGTTCTTCTAACAAATGGAAAGACAACAAGTGGCTTTGCTGAAAGGAACATATCTAATCTTACAGTTGGAACAATGGTTCAGTTTGAACGCTTTGGGTTCTGCCGTTTAGATAAGAAAGAAAAAGATAGATTAACGTTCATCTGGGGCCATCAGTAAGTTTAAAAACACATTTTTACAAGTGTATATATGATACGAGCAGTTGTATTGATCATACAAAGAGAAGGGAAGGTGCTATTTGCCAAGAGAGCAAAGTGGCGAACATCACTTCCAAACAGATGGAGCCTCCCTGCGGACAAGATCATACGTGACGAAGGTGTTGAAGCTGCAGTAAAACGATGTGCTTGGCACGAACTAGCACTTAAAGTTAAATCATTTAATGTCTTACATGAAAGACACTTTAACGTTGAAGGTGAAGACAAAACACTGTACTTTGTATCGGTTGACGCTGAAGGTGAAGCAGAAATAACGCACGATGAGATCACTGAGATTCAGTGGCTTAGCTTTGAAGAATTTTTTAAGAAATATGTTGATGAAGAAATCGGACATGGCCTACAATGGCTTAGAAATAATCTCGATATTCAATCTGATCTAAAATAAATATCTAGGACATTTAGGCTTTCTTACCAATAGTACGTATATAATCTCCACTCGTACCATCTCTTATATGAATGTTACCTCGCGTGTCTTTATCGATAATACTGCCGTCTGTCCCGTCGATCATATGAACATTACCATCAACATCTCTATGTATATAATCTCCTGTTTCAGGATCCACAAACTGAGCAGGTTTACCTGTCTTAGCTGTTCCATCATACACACTACCTGGATCCATAAGATCACGACGTATACTATCTGGACGTTTTGCCCGCTTAATCCGTCTTCTTGGAGCCGGATCAGCGTCATTCAAAATATCATCTAACCGTGTAGAGTCTGTTTCTTGTCCACGTATAATTCTTATCTCCCGATTATATATATCACTGTCAGTTGCAGGTGCTTGCGGAGTTGTTCTTCGAGTCATTCTTCTTCCCTGATATATATTATCTTGTGGTTGTTGTGGTTGCTGAACTGGATCTATTGTCTGTGTCCGCTGCATCTCATATATTTGAAGTTTACCGTCGGGCGTACGTACAATCTGTTGTCTAAACGCCGGATCATCTACATGAAGAACATGACCATCTCTAGATCGGTAAAAGCCTTCTTGTTGTGTGCCTTCTTGAGAAGGTGCGTCTGAAGGCGTGGTAGGGGCATCTGCTGGTGCAGGTGCTTGACCGCGCATTGAAACATACTCTTGAAGATACTGTTTTTTACCTGTAGCTTGATCTAGCCGATACATCTGACCGGTAACTGGATCAGGTACTTTTTCAGAAAGCACTGCTGTTGGCATGTTATCTACATCTATGCCTACCTCTCTTTCTCGCCATTTCGAAAGATAATGCCGATTACCTGTTCTTTTACTAACAGTATAAACCTGACCAGTATCTGCATCGATACGCTCGGCTCGGCCTCGCCTTACTGTATCTTCTAATGGAACCAACTCATCATCAGACTCTAAAACGGATGTATCATCTAATACAGGATCCTCAATTGGAATAAGATCATCTTCAGCTGTAGGCGCTGGGTCTGGAGGTGAGAGAATATTTCGATATATGGTTGTAGGTGGATCTGCGGGAGATGAATCTTCAGAAGATGGAGCTGGAGGTATATGATAAACGGTTGGAGGTAAACCCGTTGGTGCTCCTACAGGTGCTCCTATTGGTGCTGGAATATTTACTGGATCTTGAATAGGTCGTATTGGTGGTAAACCTTGCACCTCTTTTTCTTCAAAAATAGCCTCTCTTAAGCTACCTCCTGCATTATATGCACCGCGACCGCCTGCTTTAAGCGTATCCCAAAGAGCTCCTCCAGCCTGCTTACCTACACTTTTGATACCACCGCCGATCTTATCACGTATTGGGTGTGTTTTCGGAAGTTTAACCACTTCAGGAACAGGTTCGGGTTCAGGTATCGCTTCCGGTGCTGGAGCAGGTGCTCCTGCAGGTGGAAGTTGTCCTGCACTCCGCATAGCTCTAACCTGTTGCAAAAACTGCTCTTCTTCTTCAGTAATTGACATAACACGCGGAACTTCTGGTTCTGGAAGTAGATCTGCAGAAGCTTCTTCGTTAGGCGGTCCTACAACTCCATCAAACATACTATGTTTCCGCTTAACAAGTCCCATGCTAGATACCATCCAGAAAACTGCTGCGCTCAACATCGTAGCCAAAACTATGAAACTCGTATCCATAGTAAACTATATGCTTCAGCAATATAATAGTTGTGTTCCAACTAGCTGGGGCTGAAATCTTGGCGGAAAAGCTTATAAACAGTCTAAAATACCCTAAAACAGGTGATCAAAAGTGGAAGTACCAAAAGAAATGACAGAAAAAGTATACAAACTAGTTGAATCTGTTAAAGTAGACGGCAAGTTACGAAAGGGTACTAATGAAACTACTAAGGCTGTCGAAAAATCAGAAGCACAACTTGTAATTACAGCCGGAGATGTAAGCCCAAAAGAGATAATCATGCATCTATCAGTTCTATGTGAAGAGAAGAGTATTCCTTACGTAGAAATCCCATCAAAATCTGAGTTAGGCGCTGCAGCTGGAATGCCAATTTCAACTAGCTCCGTAGCTATTGTAAACCCTGGCGATGGAAAAAAGCAGCTAATAACTATTCTTAAAGATCTTGAAAATCTAAAGAAAGCTGAAGCAAAAGGTTCAGAACCAGCTCCAAAGGTGGAAGAAAAACCTGCTGAGGCTCCAAAAGAAGAAAAGAATGAGCCAAAAGTAGAAGAGGCACCCAAGGAAGAGCCAAAAACAGACGAAAAACCTACTGATTCAACTGAACAAAGTTCAGCTAAGCCAAAAGAAGAGCCTGCTAAGGTGGAAGAAAAGAAAGAAGAGGCATCTAAAACAGACGAACCAAAAGCTGAGTCAACAGAAGCACCTGTTGAAGAAACTAAAACTGAAAAAACAGCTGAAGAAAAGAAACCTGAAGAAAAATGAGCAGTAAACAAGGTAAAAAGACAAAAATTGGAGGAGACAGCGGCGTAAAAGGCATAAGCGAAGGCCAACATGCAACTCCTGCAGAAGTTGTTGAAATAATTTCTGGACTTGGAACAAAACAGGGTGGAAAACAAGTTCGTTGTAAGATCTTAGATGGACGTGAAGTCGGTAAAGTAATGCGACGAAATGTCTATGGACCTGTCAGAGTTGGAGACATATTAATGCTTAGACAGACTGAAATAGAAGCAACTCCACTAAAAGGGGGTCGTAAATAATGTCCGACTGTAGTTTTTGTAAATCAAAGATAGCTCCTGGAACTGGCAAGATGCTAGTTAAGAATAATGGTAAAGTACTTTGGTTTTGCTCACGAAAGTGTGAAAAGAACATGTTAATTCTTAAGAGAAATCCAGCAAAACACAAATGGAGTGCTAAGCTTAAACAGGTCCTTAAGAAGTAAACTTCCAACCGGGGAGTTTAAATAGATTAACTTATTTAGATATAATATAATGAAAGTTTTATCGCCAACTTTAAAGGAGCGAAAGCGTTATATACTCTTTAAAATAGATTCTAGTAATAAGTTGAATGAAGAAACTGTTGCAATGCAATGCACTGAAGTTTGCTTGCGGTTTCTAGGAGAATTCGGCTGCGCGGAGGCAGGCGTGATGTTTATGCACAAAACCTGGGATATAAAAACACAAACGGGAATAATTAAAACAGGTCATAATTGGGTAGACCAAACCAAATCTGCTCTTGCATTGATCAAAAAGATCGACGGCAAGAAAGCGACAGTCAGTACAATTTCAACGTCAGGATCAATTAAGAAACTGAAAGAGACGAGGTAAAAAAATGCAATTTATGCCAAATCAAGTAATGGGATACGACCGTACAATTACGGTATTCTCACCAGATGGACGACTACTACAAGTAGAATATGCTAAAAAAGCAGTTAGCTTAGGAGCTTTAGCCCTAGGTATTGTATTCAAAGGTGGAGTTTTGCTAATGGCAGACCGTTACCGAACAGACAAACTACTCATACCTGACTCTGTTAAGAAAGTCTTTAAGATTGAAGAGCACATAGGCATGACTTCTGCGGGATTTATCTCAGACGCTAGAGTTATTGTAAAAAAAGCTCGCCTAAGAGCACAGCAACATAAGATGACCTATGGCGAACCAATGGATGTAGAAGGTTTGGTTAAGTACCTTGCCGATACAGAACAAGCTTATACTCAATATGGAGGAATTAGACCTTTTGGAGTCTCATTACTTATCGGAGGCTGCGAAGGCACTAAGCCAAGTTTATTTCTGATAGAACCTAGTGGAATCTACTTTAAGTACAAAGCAAAAGCAGTAGGAACTAATCAGGAAGATGAAGTTAATAAGATGCTAGAAAAAGGATACAAAGAAAACATGGAGCTTAAAGCTGCTATGAAATTAGGTGTATCTGCATTTAAGAAAGCACTTGGCAAGCAATTTGCAATCACGCGGTTAGAAACCTCAATTATAACAATAAAAGGAACTGAATCGATTGCACCTACTGCACTAACTAAATAAAATGCAATATCAACAGACATATGCTAAGGAGAAATTACATCTCAACATTGCTCGCCTAAAGAAAGGCGGGGAAACATTTGAAGTTATCCTAGATGACATTGACAAAGCTATTGATCTCAAGGCAGGGAAAAATATCGAAGTCTCAGATGTCATGAATGGAGATCTAATCTTTAAGAACGCACATAGTGCAGAAAAAACTACTGAAGGTTCTATGAAACAGTGGTTGGGTACTGAAGATCATCGTAAAGCTGCTGAAATCATAATCAAAAATGGTGAGATTCAACTTACTGCAGAACAACGTAAAAAGATTCTAGAACAAAAAACTCAACAGGTTCTAAATTACATTCATCGAAACGCAGCAGAGCCTAAAACAAAACTTCCATTACCAATGCAAAGAATCGAACTTGCTATGAAACAAGCAGGTGTGCATGTTGATCCAACAGATCGTGTTGAATATCAAATGGAAAAGATCATTGAAAAGTTGCGGCCAGTTCTACCTATGTCTTTTGAGCACCTAAAACTCCGAGTGGTTATTCCATCAGCACATGCGGGACGTGCATATAGTGCAATTAAAAACAAGTACAAAGCAAGTGGAGATCTATGGCGAACAGATGGTTCAGTTCAGATCGAACTTGAAGTTGTAGCTGGAGAGCGCAACGATTTATATTCATTACTTAACAAACTAACAAATGGTGAAGTAAGTATAGAGGAGCTAAAATAAAATGGCTAATGAAAAAATACATGTAAAAGATAGGGAAATAGTAATTCCTGGTGATGTGTTAGCAGAAGGTATGAGCTATATACCAAGTGGTAAAGCTATTCGTGAAGATAAGAATATAATTTCAGTATCTTTAGGTTTAACTAGTATCAAAGGGCACGTAGTTAAAGTAATACCTTTAGCTGGCAGATATATCCCAAAAAGAGGCGATGCAGTTATTGGTAAAATAACTGGGTCTGCAAAATTTGGTTGGATGACTAATATACGTTGTCCATTTGACGCAGATCTACCTATTGCAGAAGCATCGCACAGTTACTTAGATACAAATAGATACCCAATGAGCAAGTTCTTTGCGGTTGGTGACTTTATTTTTGCAAATGTTACAGAAGTATCCAATCGAAGATTCGTAAGATTAAGCGCAAGGAATAGACCTTACCGCAAACTTCATGACGGAATCGTTATAGAAGTATCACCAACAAAAATACCGCGCATTATTGGAAAGCAGGGTAGCATGATTAAGATGCTCAAAGAAAGCTCTGGATGCGATATATTAGTTGGTCAAAACGGATTGGTTTGGATTAAAAACGACGACCCAGAAAAGCAGATGATTATGGTAAATGCCATAAAGCTGATTGAAACAGATAGCCACAAGACTGGCTTAACTGAAAAAGTCGCGAAGCTGCTTAAAGGAGGCAAATAAAATGGGAATGAAATCAGATAAAACCCTTATAGTTAAAGGAAAAAGATTAGATGGTCGAGGCGCTGAAGATATGCGTCCAATAAAAATAACTGCCGGTGTTATTAAGCAAGCTGATGGTTCATGCGAAGTTCAATTCGGTGAGACAAAAGTTATTGCTGCGGTTTATGGGCCAAAAAAGGTTTTACCTCGAAGATATGAAGAAAGCACACGTGCTTACCTAAAAGTTTATTACTTTATGGCTGCGTTCGCAACCTCAGAAAGAAATAGACCGGGACCAAGTAGAAGAAGCACAGAGATCTCTAAGGTTATAAAAGAGTCACTAGCAAACGCTGTAGACCTTGATAAGTATCCTCAGACCGAGATCAGTGTATACATAGAAGTTACAAACGCCAACGCAGGTACAAGAACTGCTGCTATAAATGCTGCATCTGTAGCACTTGTTGACGCAGGTATTGAGATGAGAGATATAGTAACATCTGTAGCTGCAGGTAAAGTAGAAGGGCAAGTAATCTTAGACCTAATGCAAGATGAAGATAACTTTGGACAGGCAGACTTACCAGTTGCGATCCTTCCAAGAACAAACGAAATTAGTTTGATTCAAATGGATGGAGATATGACTCCCGATGAAGTCAAGAAAGCATTTGGTATGTGTATAAAAGCTTGTCAGAAGATTGCTAAACTACAGAGAGAGGCAATTGTAAACAAATACAAACAAGAAGGAGGGAATAACGATGAATAGTAAAGAAGACGTAAGTCTAAGAAAATATATAGCTAGCCTTCTTAAGAAGAACTTAAGAGAGGGTGGAAGAAAGCCTTTCGAATACCGAAACATCAAGATTGAGACGGATGTTCTATCACAAGCTAATGGCTCTGCGAGAGTCAAGTTCGGTGATGCTGAAGTCTTTGTTGGTGTAAAGGTAGGATTAGGTTCACCATTTCCAGATACGCCAAATGATGGTGTCTTAATGGTTAATGGCGAACTATCTCCACTAGCATCGGAAGATTTCGAAACTGGACCTCCAAGTCCACGATCAATAGAAGTATCAAGAGTTATTGACCGTGCAATAAGAGAGTCTGGAACAATCGATACATCTAAACTATGTATAGAACCTGGAGAGAAGGTTTGGATGGTCTTTGTAGATGTCTACCCACTTAATGAAGATGGTAATCTATTTGACGCAGGATTATTAGGAGCAATAGCTGCTCTAAAGACTGCGAGAATGCCAGCATTTGATAAAAAAACAGGTAAGGTAGATTATCGAACACTTACAAAAGAAAAAGTACCTCTATCAGAGGAACCTGTAATGTGCACCTTCTGGAAGTTAGACGGTGAAATATTTGTCGACGCAACACGAAGAGAAAACAAGGTTGCTGACTGCAGGTTGTCCATAGGTCTTAACAAGAAAGGTAATGTTTGCGCCATGCAAAAGGGTGGTGAAGGAACATTTACTGACACTGAGGTCTTTGAGCTAGTTAAGAAAGCACAAAGTCTAAGTAAGGACCTACGGAAACATTTTTAAAGCTAAAAAAGGAGCTGTAGCTAAGATGTACACAAAATACGAGAAGGCAAGAATCATTGGCGCTAGAGCTCTACAATTAGCTCAAGGTGCTCCGATTTTGATAAAGCGTGCAAAAACTGAAATAGATACTATCAAGATCGCGATGGATGAGTTCAATAAAGGTGTACTACCGATCACAGTTAAACGACCTAGGCCGGTTAAATTAAATATTAAGATATAAAATGGCATCTGAAAATCTTGTTGAAATTGATAAATACCTATCAGCAGGGGTTCACATAGGAACCAAGGTAAAAACAGCCAGCATGGCTCCATTTATCTATAAGATAAATCCTGCAGGTCTTGCTATTATGAATGTTCAAAAGATAGATGAACGATTAAAGACTGCTGCAAAATTCTTATCACGATACGATCCAAAAGATATACTCGTTATCGGACGAAGAGAAAACAGTTGGAAAGCAGTTAAGATGTTCGCTAAAGCAACTGGTGTAAAGTTCTTTGCAGGACGATATCCTGCAGGTGTTATAACAAACCCAAACCTTGAGACCTTCACTGAACCAAAAGTCATGCTTATCACAGATCCTTGGCCAGATAAAAATGCGATCAGTGACGCAGTAAAGATAGGTGTACCAATTGTCGCTCTTTGTGACTCAAATAACACAACTCGAGCAGTGGATATAGTCATACCCTGTAACAACAAAGGTGCAAAATCTCTTGCTTTGATCTACTGGATTCTAGCTAATGAGTACCTACACGAACGAGGAGATCTTCCTAAAAAGAAGACAATTGATAAGACTCCTGAAGACTTCATGGAATAAAGCCTTTTATTCTACAGTTTTTATGTACTGACATGATTACTAATGAGACAAAGTCAAAAGTGCTAGCTAAAGATGTTATTATATGTGACAATGTCTGGTTGTCAATGCGCGGTCTTATGTTTCGTAAAGAGCTACAGAAAGGTCAGGCTCTACTGATCGACCTTCACAAAGATCGAAGCGCAGGCATACATATGTTCTTCGTCAACTTCCCGATTGATGTGATCTGGCTCAACTCAGAAAAACTAGTTGTTGAATCCATAGAAGATGTTAAACCATTCACGCTAAAAGATCCAAAAAAGTTTGCCAGATACATTCTAGAACTACCCAAAGGAACGCTAAAACAAAAGCCCGTCTCATTCGGAGACAGATTTACCTTTGGCCTCAGGTAAAGGCTCTACTGAGCTCGGTTCAGCAAGGGTTTCAGATTCATCGGTAGACTCCAGTACATCTGCTTCAGCACCATATATCTTCTCTAAGTTAGACATAAGATCGTCTAGCTTTGCCTGATTAATACATCCTTCCTTAACCAAAACATTTAGAATATTATGCACGGCGTCTTGCCTACGCTGTTCATAGGCTTTCTGTATCATATCTGCAATAGCTTTGCTTAAGGGAGCACCGCAATGACAACAATAATTATCAATATCCTCGCAGTCTGTCTCACATCGTAGGCATTGTACCATATGCAGCTTAATCACTTTTGTATTAAAAACATATTGATACTAAAGTTTATATATTCCCAAGGACTCTTTTTAGTATGGCATTTGAGTCAGTAGCATTTGAAGGACTTGAAGGTACGTTACTGATTATCAAAATTGTTGTATCCCTTTTCACTATGATATATAGCTATGATGTACTTTTCTTACACCGACGGTTCAAAGCACTTGGTCAGGTGATGACTAAATACGCCGGGACGCTAACAATGGGTATTTTCATTACAGTAGGGGCTTTTGCAGTAAGCTCATTTGGAAGACTTTGGCCATATTCGGATATCGCTCAAATAATCGGCATATTTGTACTTGGAACATACTTTAGAAAATGTTTACATGAATTCTTTACAAAACCAATGCACGTACAAAAATAGTAAGGCAACCTTATAAACCCGTATACTATAGTATAATATGATAAAAAAAGCAAAAAACACAATAAAAATACATTGTCTTGGCGGATTCCGAGAAGTTGGAAGAAACGCCGTATTAATAGAAGGTAAGACTGAAAAGATCTTATTTGAGTATGGTTTTAAAATCGAAGGTGGTGTAGATCCACTACCACTAAAAGTTAAACCCGATGCAATGTTCCTATCGCATGGTCATCTTGATCATCTAGGTTCTATTCCAATTCTATATCAGAAATGGAACTTTCCAATCTACGGAACCGCTCCGACAAGAGATAACGCAGAAATGCTTCTAAAAGATAGCCTAAAGATCGCGAAAATAAACAAAACACCTCGAGCATTCAATCCTGCGAATGTATCAAAGATGTTTAGAAATTGGAATAATGTACGATATAATCAAAAAATAAAAATTGGTAAATCAACTGTTGAGGTTTATGATGCAGGACACATATCTGGATCTGCAATGTTCGTGCTTAACATGGATGGTAAACGAATTCTTTACACAGGAGACTTTAAACTTAATCCAACAAGAGCTGGATCTGGTGCAAAGATCGACTTAAAAAAGATTGATATTATTTTAATGGAAACAACCTATTCTGCACGAGAGCAAACAGATCGAAGTGCGACAGAAAAAGAACTTGGAAGAATAATCGATAAAACGGTCTCAAAAGGTGGGATTGCAGTAATACCAAGTTTTGCGCTAAGAGCTCCAGAAATAATAATGGTACTAAACAAACAAAAAATTAAAGTGCCAATGTATTTAGACGGTATGGCGAGAAAGGCGACAGAAATAGCGCTAAGACACCCACAGTTCTTACGTAACTCCATAGAACTTAAGAAAGCAGTATCTAAAGTACGTATGATTAAACAACATATTGAACGCACAAAAATACTCGCGCACCCATGTGTAATTGTAACGACGGGCGGTACTTTAGATGGTGGACCAATTGTTAGTTATCTAAAACATCTCTACGCAAAGAAAGATTGTTCATTAATTTTAACTGGATTCCAATTTCCAAAATCAGCAGGAAATTATTTAGTAGAAACTGGGCGATATGTCACAGATGAATTCGATCTTAAGTTAGGAATGCAACTTCATCAACTAAGTTTCTCAGGACATGCAGACAGAACAGAGTTACTTAGATTTGTACAGAAAATCAGACCTAAAAAAGTAATCTGTATGCATGGAGATCAATGCCATCGGTTTGCAACAGAACTTAAGGGACGTTTTAACATTGAAGGTCTAGCACCAAAGCCTGGCGAAATTTTAGAGTTATGAAAGCAGAGATAATTCTCTTCATAGTAGGAATACTAGGTCTATGGATAGGTGCTGGCATCACGATAAATGGCGCAACAGAGATAGCTAAGAAACTTAAGATATCCTACCTTTTTGTTGGACTTACAATTCTTTCAATTGGAACTTCTTTACCTGAGATCTTTACACATGTTGCATCTAGTTGGAAAATACTAAATGGTATTGAAGCGTCAGGTGTTGCAGTTGGAACAAACATTGGTTCAAACATTATACAGATCACTTTAATCTTAGGTATTGTTGGCATCTTAGCAACAATCAAATCGTCAAAACAAATCCAGAGACGCGATGGTCCTATAATGTTAGGAGCTATCGCACTACTGTGGTTACTTGGATTGAACGGTTTTATATCGAGGATAGAGGGGATCTTATTAGCCGCTCTTTACGTAATCTACATCTACTACATCTCAAGAAACGAAAAGTCAATCAAAGCACTTATTGATCCACATCATAAACCAATCGGAAAGACAAAAAGACACCACATAATGTTAGACATTAGCGAAGTACTTTTTGGTCTCGCACTGCTTGGTGCTGGCGCAACATGGGTTGTGAACAACACTTTGTTCTTTGCGAATCATTTTGGAATTGAGCAAACCTTCATTGGACTTGTTGTGATTGGAGTGAGCACAGCTCTGCCAGAGCTAACAACTGCTGTGCGCGGAGTTATGAAAGGAGCTAAGTCAATGTCACTGGGAGTACTCATTGGTTCAAACATCACAAACCCAATGCTTGCTTTGGGAATCGGAGCAGCGATCTCTGGCTACACAATCGCTCCTACACTTACTTGGTTTGACATACCATTTTGGTTCGGCATCTCCGCACTCGCACTTCTGTTCTTCAGAAACAACAACAGACTAGACAAACATGAAGCAGTTATTCTAGCTCTCGCATATGTTGGTTACGTTGCATACAAGTTCTACGGAGTTATTTAGTCATACTTTTATGATGGAAGTAGATCTTACACTTGATCTTGTTCTTCTTACAGTAACTAGCTATCTCTTTCTCAACATCATACCAATAAGAATTTCCTTTGGTATAGATCTCTCGGTACTTATCAACTAACTTCGGATCATATTCTTCTAAGAAGTTATACATATTCGCACGGATTGATGGATAGAAATTTAGGTTCTCAAACCAATACTCATCTACAAAACTCTTTGTCTTGCGCAGGATTGCTTTCCAGTTAGTTATGCCTGGAAAAATTGGTGAGACAAAGCAGTAAGTTTTCAACCCTGACTTCTTCATCTTCTTCAGAGCAGCTATCCTTCTTTTCGGAGATGAAGCAAGTGGCTCAACCTTCTTCTGAATGCTTTCATCTAATGTTGATATGGATATACCTGCAATTATATGCTTGAACTGTTTGAATAGATCAATGTCTCTAACAATCAGATCAGACTTAGATTGTACAGATATGTTTGGCTGATGAGGTATTAGTTTCTCCAGAACCTGACGCGTTAGTTTGTAACGAGCTTCAGGTGGATGATATGGATCGGTAGTTGAACAGAAGAAAACTGATTTACCACGATACTTCTCACCATTCTTAACTAAATCTGCAGCATTAACCTTTGCATCTACAAACTGCCCCCATTCTTCTTTGTGGCCTGTAAATCGCTTCATAAATCGCGCATAACAAAAGATGCAACCATGCATACAACCAATGTAGGGGTTAACTACATAATCCACAGTACTCAACCCACTCTTCACCAAGATTGATTTGGATTCTATCTCTTTTAGTTTCATCATGCGATCTTACCTGCTTTCAGCGTCCTCAGGAAAGCCTTAAGGTCTGATGGGTTTCTTAGCTCATATGGATCTGTTGCAAAGGTTGCTATTCCTACAGGAACCTTGTACTTCTTACAGATCTTGATGTTCTGAGCTATTCGACCTAGCAAAAGTTTACGCTTCTTACCTTCGATCTTAAGTATATGTGAGAAATCAACAAGATAGGTCTTGCTAGTATCTTTAGCTAACTTCGCAAGAACTTGGTTAAAGTTGCTTCTACGATAGTGTGAATGGTCGCTACCAGTAGAGGTTTCAATGTTAGTGAAGTATTTGATCCACTTAGCATCCATAATCATGCGAATAGTCTTCTCATCAGTTGAACTAGCCACCACAAAGGCTGCTTGCTTAGCTTTTTTTCTAACTGAATCTAGCTCTTTTGGCTTTGAAGCAGCTATATGTAGCCCGGAACCGGGTGTCCAATCGCAAATACTATACGCAAACATAGGTTCAGATCCAAGCTCTTTAGCCTTAGCTAACAGCTGATCTTCATTCTTCTTAGGTAGAACTATATCTTGCATGATAAAGTAAACAAATCAGGACTTAAAAGAATTACTTACGTATTCCTCGACTCTTCTTACCTGCGCTAGTCAGACCACGGTGGACTCTTCGAGTTGCTGTCTTCTTACACAAGAAATTCAGATTACGGTCTCTAAATATACCTGGATGATTTGGATCAACCATAATTATCTCGTAAAACTCGCTCTTTCCGTCATCTCCTACCCAATATGAGTTCAGAACTTCCATGTTAGGGTATTTTCTAGCAGATCTTTCTTCTGCGATCCGTTGCTTGCTCTTTGCAACAGGTAATTTCAGCATAACGTGTCTTTTTGGTCTTCGAGCATGCGTTACAGCTGGCCTTTTTGTGACTCCCTTACGAACTCTCGCTCGAACCACAACAATACCTTGCTTAGCACGATATCCGAGGTTTCTAGCTCGATCCAGACGAGTAGGTTTAGCGATTCTAACAACTGCGGCCTCCTTACGCCATTCAATAAGATGCTCTTTGTAGGCTTCCTTCATATTTTTCGTAGGTTGCCTCCATAGTTTTTGTATATATCTGTACATTTTGTCTCTCCGTTAAGCTATTGAAAACCCTTATTAGATTTTCAATCCCGCTATTGGTAACGTCCAATAGCGATATTTATATACTGGTGTATAACAACCATTAAAAAGCTTTTTGTTATACAATAAGCATCAGGTGAAGATATATGGCTAAGATTAATGCAGGAAAGTATCTTAAGATTGTGCTTGGATTATTTATAATCGTTATAGGTATCTATACATATACACTGACACACATAGGTGGATATCCATGGTGGCACGACTTAGTCCGTCTTATCAAAGGTGGATTGGGCCTAGCAATTATGTTTGCAGGGCTGTTAGTAGCAGCTATCGGCGCTACTGATTAGAATTTCTTTTTACTTTATTTTTATCATTAAAATAGCAAAAGCGATCTATTGAAAATATCAGAAATTTTCAATCCCGCAATTAGTCCTACGGACTAATGGCGTTATCGCCGTATCTTAAAACCATATGATTCCAAGTTCCGACTAGAACCTCGACTACGGTACGTCTTCTTTTTCTTAGGCAGTCTATCTCTTAATGCGCCCAGGCTTGCAGAAAGGTTTCTCCGCTTGCTAAATGAAGTTGTTCTTGGTCGTCGATAGGTTGATCCAGACTTCTTTCTACTCATACCATATCCAATTACTGCGATAACTGCTATAATACCGACAATAAGTCTCCAATCACCAAGTGCTTCAGCATCTATGCTTGGTAGAGATAATGAGCTCTTCTTTGTTTCAGAAGTCGCTGCACCAGTTGGCGGTGCGAAATCATCGTCCTCTTCATCATCAGATTCATCGTCAGTTGTAGTGGCATTTGTTGTGGTGTTGCCGCCGCCACCGCCGCCGCCACCGCCGCCTCCGGAGCTAGAGCTAGAGCTAGAATCATCATCTTCAGCTACAGCTGGCTCACCACCAGCCCATGCGGAGAACTCACAATATGGAATCTCCCATATACATGAAGTAGTCTCACTTAGATTAAGGGTTGCTTCTGAAGTTCTATTTACACAATTAGTTAGAGTATTATCACAGTGCCATAGGTCGTCACAATTTGTATCGCCTTTTGGAATCTTAATCAAACATCGCTCAGGATATAGATTATGAACAATCTTATCCCGCGTATCTTCTACCATTCCTGCAAAGCCCAAAGAGTTTCCAGCAGCATCTGTTGTTGTACTTACATTTATTGCGCCAGTTGTGCTAATTGATCTAGTCTTCGTACCCAATCCCGTCTTTGTCAACTTTACATCAATAAATTCAAACCAGCTAGCGTTATCTGCAGTAACCAACTTAATGTTTGCTCGTCTTCCATCGGTGTAATTAGTCTTCATTCCGGCATTCGCACCACAGATAGTTCCCTGAACATGTTCATATGTACCGTCTTGATCAAGATCATATGATACATTCCAGCCAGTTGGAACATCTACCTTTGTAACAAAGTCGCAGAATGCGCAAGAATCTGTTGTATTTTCAACAACCATCTTTGAACATTTACTTATACCACACTTATCATTCTCGTCACAGAAGATCAACTTATAATAATACTCAGTACCTGCAGTCATAGCAGACCCTAAAGTATCGCTATTAAGTTCGATCATGTGCCACAATCTAAAGTCTCGAACATAGGCGTTATCGACACCTGTATCATTAACAACAGTCTGTATTGACGAAGCAGGACAACCTGCATTAGATCCAAATAACTCCAGACTACCGTTAGAAGGTTTATCTGTGAAGAATGTTATCAAAGCAGCGTCTGGATAGCTCTCCTTAATCAACCCAATAACCTTTGGAACTCTTGTGTCAACAAAGGATGCGGCCTCAACACCATATGTATTATCTGTACAATAAGGATGTCCCATACACTGATAATCTGCACATCCTGCAGCAGTCCAACAATCTATATCATCATAACTAACATATCCTTTACTTGCACCCTGACCTACTTTATCAGAGGTATTTGACTTAAACTTAAACAAGTCTAGAACATCAATATCTTGGTCAAATGCGCCCGGCGTTGCATAACCGACTGTATCTGAACTAATATTATCTGCCGGATTTGTGATATTACCCAATGCAGACGCGGTTGCAACCGTAACTCGTATATCTGATCCTGAAGTATATAATGTTGGGAACTTCTCAAGTTCAGTCTTCTGAACTGCGATTGTTCCACCACCAACCTCTTGGCAAGCTTTCTGTTTTACACTCGATATTGGAATTGGCGCCTTCTGCCAAGTATTACTACTACATTGATAAGCCTCAGTACTCTCTACAGCCTCTCCGCTGCTACTCCATGACCATGCACTCTTAAAGTAGAACTCATAACCAACCTGTGTCGCATCATGTTGGATTGCGCAGCCACCTGTTCGAGTATCATCTGTATCCAAGTACCAGTAGAACTTCGTTTCATTCTTACCAGTTCCAGACATTCCACCAGGTCCCATTATACCATTACACATTGAAGCATTCTCAACGCTTAATACACGGATACCAAATCCAAATGCAGGTCCCATATCTTTCATTCCAAAGTCTACGATATCCACTTCCGGAGGTGTTGCATCTCCAGATGTATCTGTACCCAAAGGTATTGGTGCTCCACCTTCCATTTCCTTAAAGAATGTTGACGCAGCTCCGGGATTACACCAACCATCGTTCCAAGAACAGACTGATTCGGCAAGTGATCCATTAGTTGCGGTTGCAGTTCCACAGTTTCCAGAAGTTAAACTTGAATTATAACATAATGGTTCACAACTATTCCAGTCAGACCAATAACAGAAGCCTGTAGCTTCACAAGGAGTCTGTGTATTCAATGAACTATTCCAGAAACAAGAGAATACTTTCTCGTCGCAAAAGTTATTATTAGGATCATATACACACTTTGACTGTTCATTACAAAGAGTCGCATTGTAACTATATTGTGGACATTGACTTGCAAAACTTACACTACAGGTTGGGTTTGATTCGGCCATCCAACCACATCCTTGTACTAACTCACATCCAGTCTGATTACCATCATGTTGCATACAGTTCATGCCAAAGCCGCCCATTGCTACAAAAGAGCCGCCTCCGCCGCCTCCGCCGCCAGATCCGCCAAAGCCAGTTCCGCCAGCTACTCCACCAAATCCAGAATCACTACCAAATCCAGCAGGGTCGCAGAAACCTTCAACCCAGTTACAACTGGATGCTTCGCAATCTGTCTGATTAATATTATTCCAACAACTATCTGAATTATCTGATCCGCCCATCATCTTACCGTCACACCAGCCGCCCCAATCATCCTGTTGCCAGTAACAGAATTCGCTATGATTATATGAAGCATTAGTCTGATCTTCGCAATCAGATTGGTCTTGGAATTGATGACATGCATACTTACGATGGTCACACCAACCACCACCATATGCTTCGCCTCCGCCACCAGAAGCCATTCCACCTGATGAGTTAAACCACTGACAAGGATAGTTACCACCAACATCAACAGTACCTGAAGTACCACATGTAGACTCACCATCATCACTAAAGCCCTGACAGTAATTATCTCCTGGCCAGTCGCCATAGAAATTCCAGTTTGGATCACACCAGCCCATTGAACCACTATCACCATACTCAGAGAAGTAGCTATCTACAACCCACGTACAGTTAAGTCCTACACCTGTAGAATTTCCGCAAGTGACATTATCGAGATTCATACAACTATCTGTTGATGACCAATCATCTTCACAGAATCCACCAAAGCCAGAGTGCCAACTACAGTTACCATCTGCTTCACAAAGGGTCTGATTACCATCATTGCTCCAACAGTTTGATCCAGGCATATCGCACCAACTTCCCCAGTTTTCATTTATCCATACACAACCGCCACCTTCACAATCAGTCTGTGCATCATAACCAAAACAATCCATTCCACCAAATCCAGCCATACACCAAGCACCGCAGAATGGATCTGAGAAACACATTGAATCTGCACAATCCATCTTTCCATTATTATTATTATCTATTCCATCCCAACAAACTTCCATCTGATCTGCACCTGATGTAGGAAGACACATAAACAAATTATCATTCCAAGAACATTGTGTATCTAACGTAGTATTACCATTCTTAGACCCCTTATTTACACAGTTTGTCTCATCAAAACATAGGTCACACTTACTCTCACAAGTCTTTTCTGCTTTTGAAGCGCACCTACCTTTTGCTTCATCAGTAGGCGAATCTATATCAGGGATCCATTTACAACCGCCAGTCTTCTTACTACTCTTACAAAAAGCAGATGGCTTATTGTCTGCATCTGATGCAGTTGAATCTCCCATATGTGTACATGAACCGCAATCTTCATCGCAGTTAGTTGCGATTCCTGTCTTAAACTCTTCTTTTGGATCACATGTCCCAAAACCATTTGGCTTAGTTGTATCTGAAGTAAATCCACAAATACCTAACACTGAACTTATACATGCATCTTTTGCTTTTTGTGCATTTGTCCAATTAGTTCCATCAGTCTTATAATCACAAGCGTAACATTCTTTGTCACAGTTTCGCTCTTCATTAAACTTATACTCACACCTTCCAACAGGAAGTGCTACAGCAGTAGCTGCATCATTTGAACTACAATACGTATCAGTAATCCAATTACCACCCGCAGCTTCACAACTCTGTTTGCTATCTAAGAACATAACATTTTCCTTACCAACCTCAAAAACATTTTCAAATTTGAATGTACATCGATCATCATCTTCTGCAACAGTACTTTGATTATTCCACCTACATGGCATATACCATGGCTCTCCTGCGATCTGCTCACACAGTGTCTTATCTGTATACGCATTATAATCTTCACAATAGTCTGCGCCTTCAGGCGTATCTTGCATATCATCCCAACACGCACTTGTAAACTTATTTTCTACACAACCCTCGCCCTGCCACTCACAGCAGCTAGGCATCATGGTCATTTTCTTACACATATTAGAATTATTAATATACTCACAACGTATGCCCCCTATCGATGAGTCTGTTGAATTAATTGTGGCATTACCTCGACATTTTATATCTTCACCAGCAATCCAATCGCAACCAGTAACATTTCCGCAAGCACTCTGCCCAGCAGTATCAAATATATAACATCCCGGATACCATGCACTAAAAGTTGTCTCCATTGAACCTGTACCTGGTTCTTGACAAGCAGATGCAGTATAATTCCACATGCAATAAAATGTATCCATACAATCTCGATCAATCGTTAGCGTAGAACAACCAGTTGAACTTGTATTTTGATAACACCAACCAGTACCATCATCAGCAACACTGTCATTAGACCAAATACAACTTAATCCGTATGCTGTTCCATTACCTAGACATGCAGCCTCACTTCCACTGTTCCAACTCTCCCAGTTCCAACAGCCAATCTCTTCACACCATCCAGTATCTGAAGTATCCCATACACAAGACCTTCCTGAACTTGAATTTGCAGCAGCACATGCTCCTGACGAAGTAGAACTCCAACATCCCTTTTCTTCACACCAAGGATCATTCCACTGACAACTTAGACCTACATCATTACTCTCACAATAACTTTCATTATTATAACCATAATCTGAACAAGATGGATTGTAACAACCACCACCTGACCAGAAACAATCATTTGCCGCACAACTTATACTATCACTATAATCATTACAACCACCTTCGTAACAATAATCATATTGAGAATTCCATTTACAAGCGTTACCGGTGTAACCGGTATTAGCAACACATGTAGCTGAAGCAGTATAATCATAACAACCCTGCGAACTACACATACCCCACGTACAACCTGCTACCGCAGTACATTCAGCAGAAGACTCAAAAGCCCAGCACTGCTTTTCATAAGGTCCCATACACTCATTAGTCCAAGTACAATCGATACCATATGAATTAGCTTCGCAATCTGATTGATTAGTTCCGTCCAGCGCCCAGCAATTAGCTTCCATACACCAACCAGAAGAACCTGAACTCCAAGAACAAGATTTATTTATCAAGTTGGACGAATTAGTACATTCTGTTGAAGTCCAAAGATTTCCACAACTTTTTGGTGAACACCAACTACCCCATGGATCTTCCCACCAACTACACTCACTACCAGCTCCAGCAGCCTCACAGTCAGTCTGAGCAGTCTGTGCTCCACAGTCTACTGCAGAAACATTCGAACTAAGAAATCCAACAAGCGCGATAGAAAAACATAGCAGCAGCAGTACCTTCAATGACGTCCTAACCTTACCAACCACCATAGTTGTAAATTATCTAATTATATGGAACAATAATCTTATTTATACTCAACTTTGTACTACAAAGTAGTTACCTTCTATGCCAATATCGCTTAAAACTAGCTGAAGAAATTTCAAATTTCACTTTCTTGCCTTTTCGACTATTTGAACGGTGGTATACTCCATATAGACAGAAAGCTATTGCCATCGCAACTGACGGTGCAACATATTGTTCGTTCTCACCAAAATCAAAATTCAATCCTGAAAAAGTTGCCCCACTTAATCCTCGCGAAAAGACGCCACCTTCTTCAGCTTCATCAGCAGTATCATTTGTTAAAGTATACGTCTCTTCAGTAGAAGTATTTGAAGTTGTTGTATCTGAAGCTGTTGTCGTATTTGTTGTTGTAGTATTATCATCCGTATCATCTGTGTCGCCCATTCCGCCACTTTGTTGACCATCATCAAAATCACCGCCTTCGTCATCATCACCTGAGCTAGAACAAGACTCTGTATCTTGTACATCAACACTAAACGTTGTTGAAGCTGGATTAATACCATCTGACACTGTTACCGTTACAGTATATTCACCATCATCATCACAATCAAAAGTTCTGCTAATCGTTCCTGAAGAAGATATAGAATATCCCGAAGATACACTATAGATTAATGTGTCGTTATCCAAACTAGATACATAGTCAGATACATTATATTCCCAAGCTACCTCTTCATCTGCATCAGTATCTGGAATCGTTGCGTTCCACCTTGGTGCGACATGATCGCCAACAGTAACTGTCCAACTTTGCGTAACACTTTGGTTTACTTCATCCATTACAACAAACAGCAAAGCACGATTACCTTGCGAGTTAACATCAAAATCATAGGATAGGTCTTGAATTGTACTTACTGTAACGCCATCTATGGTCCAATTATATGTAAGTGTATCTGAATCACTGTCCGTTACATTAATCAAAATAGATAACGAATTATTCTCATCAATCAAGATTGTAGTCGCATTAACCGATGTTGCTGTTGAGTTATACCATGCCCAATCACCAATAACCGGTGCGCTACTAATAACAATATTAAACGTTACATTTGCAACATTGTTAAGCGAGTCATTAGCATAGAAAGTTAGATTATACTCACCCGCTGGCCAGTATGCGTCAACATAATACAATCCCGAAGTATTAGTATACATGTCGAAGAAGTCATCTGTCCCATTGCTATACCAAACTGTATCGATTTCACTTATGTCTGTTGCACTAAAACTTAATATTGTTGTATTAAGACCAACACTTGCACCGTCAACCAAAGCTCCAGTATACGTCAAGTTTGGATAGATAAAGAAGTTCGCTGCTGAAAGAAGGTCTATTCTAGAATATGTAAAGTTAGAACTTGCATCATAAACTCTCTCAGCGTTTTCCTTAAGTGCATTCTCGACCTGCTGCGCAGTAACAGTTGCTCCTTCAAGATCTGCGATCTGCCAAAGTATTGCTGCAGCACCTGCGACATGCGGTGTTGCCATAGATGTACCGGACATCTGAACATAATCATCTGACGTATATGTCGAGTTTACTAAAACACCTGGAGCCAACAGATCCAGTATTGGACCACGATTGTAAGATAGAGTATCTGCATTATTTACTGCACCGACAGACGTAACATTTGATCCGCAGGCTGGAGAACCAATACCTGTTGTATTACCATCATTACCTGCTGCAGCAGAAACTAAAATTCCTTGAGATGCAGCATTGTTAGATGCATTAACTACCCCACCATCACCATAATTGTCACATGTTGAACTTGATGTGAATATAACTTCATCACCATAACTAGTAAGACTTAGGCTCATAGTAATAACTGATATATTAAACTCAGTTGCATTGTTAACACACCAATCGATACCAGCTAAAACTTTTGAAGCAGTCGTACTTCGAGTTGCACCAAAAACTTTCATAGCAATCAAATTCGCGCCAGGTGCAATACCGGTAATATCACCACTTGCTGCAGCAATACCTGCAACATGCGATCCATGACCATGATCATCTAAAGGATCTGGCACAGATGAATTGTATATGTTCTCACCACTAATAACTTTGTATCCTACTCCAAAGCCACTACCTAAAGAATTATGATTATAGTTAATACCTGTATCAATAACACATATAGTCTGACCTGCACCAGTTAGATCAACACCATTTAACTGCAAGCCATGAACATCATCTGCATTAACTTGTGGAACGGAATTCTCAAGAGCCAACGTATATGTCTGATCATAGTATATACGATCGACATTAGCACTATCTTCAAGCAGCTCAAGTCCTGCTTCAGTAACCTCTGCAGCAAAACCATTCAGAGCGGCAGAGTATTCTTCAGTAATAGATATTTCTTCAGCAGATATACGATCATCTCTGCTCATCCAGTCAGAATCCCTTATCTCGACAGCAGTATCATCAACAGAAACAGATGCATCATCTTCTAGAACAACTATGACATCTACAGTATCTTCCTGTGCTAACTCATCAAACACTTCACCGTCGATTCTAAGATCATTAGATACTGCTAGAGGAATAGCAAAAACAAGTAGAAGTGCTATTAAGATAGATATCCTATTCACGCCAGTTCACCTCGCACCTATTGCTTACGCATGCGCAGCTCCCCTGACCACAATCCATAGTGTCTGGCGCGCATTCTGTTGTACAAAATACACCATCTGACACCGTCTTTGATCCCAGACCAATACAACTCGTCGGGTGGCAATCTTGCGCTGGAACGCAATCAGAATCAGAATTACAGAACAGCGGATCGGAAATATCTGCTGGCTCATATACGTACATTACAAAAACCAGACCCATCATCGCAACTACCGCTATAACCACCGCTCTATCCATGTAATATAGCGTCGTGCTCAAATATAATAATTGTTGACTACTCTATACGAGTTACTAGTCTGGCTCTTTGTTCCTCCAATCATAACTTTCTTAAACATTAACATCAAGATAAGACTATGGTCTTTAGCCTAACTGAAATAGTTCACATATTAATCACAATACTTGCTATTGGTTTTATCTTTTCAGGCTATATCAAGAAACCTCGACTTCATAATATGGACGAGTTACTAGGTCGCAGCCGTTTTGCAAACATGCTTAACTGGGACGACTTTAAGTTCTCGTTAATGATCGTAGCTCCAGCAATTCTTTTGCATGAGTTTGGTCATAAGTTCGCAGGCATTGCACTCGGTTATGCTAGCCACTATGAAATGTTCCCAATGGGACTTGGACTAGGTATATTCCTACGTGTAATTGGATCTGGCTTCCTATTATTTGCACCGGGATACGTAGTCATACAGGGTGCTGACAAGATGAACATGGCAATTATTGCATTTGCAGGTCCACTTGTAAATCTCATTCTCTTTGCAGCTAGCTGGGCAGCAATTGAGTCTGGCAAGTTCAGAAAGCACGCAAGAGCATTATACATCTCAAAGCAAATCAACCTATGGTTGTTTGTCTTTAACATGATCCCATTTGGTCCACTAGATGGAGCAAAAGTTCTCGCAGGCCTATTAGCACTATGATAAAAAGAAAGAGTTTCTTTACCAGGTTTCTTTTCAAAAGAAAACTGTGTCCTGTATGTCAGTCAGAAGATATTATCTTAGATGCAGCAGGCCATACTGGCAAGTATAAGTGCCTTAACTGCAACTATATTGGTGTATTAATTCTAGAAAAAATAATTAAAGAAAAGAAGGAGTAACTACTTTCTTCTTCGTCGCTTGTATTGCGATTTCTTATTGTTAGTAAAATACCATACGCCTACGCCAATAATAACTACTGCAACTAAAACATATAACCAATTACCTACTGATTCAGGAGCTGCAAATAGATTATCCAAACGTTCCTCTGTCTCAGAATAAGGTAACTGTATTGCGCCATTCTCACAGTTATACGCTGCGTCTAACTGCATATCTTCATGATCAACGGTTTTTACAAGCACTTCAGTACAATCTGGGCCATAATATTCGACCAAGCCACCTTCAGTACAATAGTCAATATATTCGTTTCCGCCAACATAACACGTTGCTTTCATAAACGGATTTATGCCACTTGGATAAATGGAAGTGACGTCATCATCTCTATGAGTTGTATCCTCTTCTGGATTCGGATCGGGATCTGGAGATACCGTTACCCATTTACATCCAGGTTGAGTGTCACAATTATCTGACGGATTTCTAAGCACTTGAGAATCACAGGTTAAATAGGCACCTACACTACCTTCGCCAGGAGAGTTCTTCTGCCAACAGTTAACTGAAGAACCTATACAATTAATACCTTCTGGATGTAATTCAGTGTACACGATTTTTTCCGCACAATCCTTTTCAGTATATCCACTTGACTTATCATATGCATGACAACCTTTTCTAGATCCATCTTCTACGCATTGTTGCAAACAGTCACTATCTTCTAAATCTATCTTATTATCATGATCATTATCTATCCCATCAACACAATTGTCTTCATGAATTCGACCTTCGAGACATTTTGCGCCATTCTGTGCGACACCTTCGCACTCAAAAGTATCTTCACAATCATAACGACCATCTGCGTCATTATCCAAACCATCACTACATCCTCCAAATAAATCTGCTTCAGAATTATAAGAAAAACATTCAATACGAGTCAGAGCACTTCCAGATCCACCACCATTTCCAGTAGATTCGTCAACAGCGAAATATCCACAATCTTGGTTTACAATTAACATCTGACGCTGTGCAGGTCTAACATCTACAGATTCATAATAACATGCTCCAGAAGAACTAGCATATCCTTCGCATTGACATATTTTATCAGCAAGACTTAATTTGCCAGTATGATATGCGCAATCTGCCCAACAACCATCTTCACAATAGGTTTTCCATGCATTTACCTCAAGATCATTTTCTAAATCAATCTCTTTAGGTATATCGATTTCCACGATACGATCTGCAGTTACATTGTCAGCCAAGAAAACAAAAGCAAGGCCTATAGCTAAAAATAATAAAAGTAGTTTGCCACCTTTCACGGTTATCAACTAAATATATGTATACTTTTATAAATACTTATCTCAGAAAAAGTCTTAGGAGCTTTCTAACAAAGCGGCCTCGTCTCCAAGTAATTACATGAAGTAAGAATACAATTGCAATACCTTCGACAACATACTTTGCATACTTAAGATATGAAAGATCTCCAACACCTGCAAATGCTCCCGTGATGCTGCTGATAAAGCCAGGTCCTTCGTCTACGTCAGTCTCTGTATCTGTCTCGTTAACAGTTGGTTCAGGAACGATTGGTGTGCTTGGCGCAGGCTCAACAATCAATGGCGGAGTCACTACAACCACTGTCTCGTTCTCATCGTCTTCAGGTGGTCCACCACCTCTGTTTGGACTGCTACTTGGACCACTAGATGGTGGCTGTGGCGCTGGTTTAGCCTGTGTAGTAAAAGTCAAAGGACCGTACAAAACATCATGTGTGCCATCAGAGACAACTATGTTCCACTCATACGACAGACTGTATCCTAACCCCGTCCAGGTAGCCAACGCAGCATCTCCATCTAATAAATCAGTTATATTAGTTTCAAACAAAACCACTGCATCTCCCGCAAGATTACCCTGTATATTAACACTTATTGTATCAGTATCAGCATCATTAACAACAAAACTAAGGTCCACATTTAGTGGCGCGTCTATTGCTCCGTCAGCAGGACTTATGCTAGAAATATATGGTGCACTATTACCTCCCGTTGTAAATGTCCAAACATCACTTGGAAAAAGCACTTCACCATTGTCTAACGTAATGTACCATTCATATTCTGTATCATAATCCAAACCCCGCCATTGACAGCTTACCTGACCATCAAAGCTCGATATCGGACCACAGATTAACTCGTCTTGCAGAGGATCTTCAACTGAAACATAGAAATTAACCGACATTTCACGACCCTCTAAGTCAGATACATCAACAACTAATCTTGGTGCAACAGACAAGTCTATTGCTTCGTGCTCTGGCTGTACAAGTTCATACGCTGAAACAGTACCACCCGGAGTCTGATCTAAGAATACTTCATAAAAAGCATTAGGTTGGAACCCTCCTAACTCTCCAAAATACACCCATTCCGCACCATTCCAGCAAGTTATTGAATGCAGATCAGATACATTAATCTGCAAGCCTTCATGAAGAAGACATTCAGTCGGTACACTTGATACACCAACTACATTAGCGGTAACGGTATGTAGATCTGCAGCTAACATATAGCTTGCATATTCTAGCATTAACCACGTATTACTCTCTCGCCAGACATACCCAGTTGTATCATTCTCATCAAAAAGAAGTGAACAGGTGCCTAGATGATCTCCAGCATTATAATGCCAAGGGTTATAACACTCAGAAACTGTGGGCTCACGCATTTCTACTGCTTGCGAGCCTGTAGATAATAAGATAAAACTAAGTAAAAATATGACAATTAGACTACTTTTTATCGTTCTCATTACTACCACGCAGCACTTTCCGAAGAGCTGATTTCAAAGCCTGTCTTGCCCCTCTGCTTACTAAAAATAAGCCAACCACCATTATAAATACTGCTATAATCCAATATATATTTTCTAGTATAGATAGATCCGGTAATCCTGCGATTGCTCCAGTAATCGCTGAAAATGATATCGAGTTGTCTTCTGGCGCATTAAACGTAGCTACGTCGTCGTCTTGTGCGTCTATTGGTTGTATCGGTGAGGCTGCCTGATTCTCAACAGGTCTAACCACCTGTTTAAGCAGTACGTTGGCACCATTGCTAGTAACTGTGCTTAGTTTTACACTCAGAAGATGATCAGAGTCAGGGTCTAAATCTAGTTCTTTTGTCTCGCCCATTAAAAGAGTAACTGAAACTGGATCAGAATGTATGGTTACTTTAGCAGTATTACCTGATATGCCGTCAAGCATAACTGTGTGCTCCGCACCAACCAACTTAAACGCCTTACCACGTCCAACACCAATCTGTAATGTCTGATAACTATCTGTCAGAACAGTACCTGCATAGCCAGAACCACCTCCGCCGCCAGAGCCAGTATTACGTACACGGTTATCATTACCCTCATCTGTTATCTCAATATTATCATCTGCCACTAAATCAAAGGATACATATGAGCCCGAGTCAGGTATACTATGTACGCCTGCAGCAACTCCCGCCACATAAAACGCATATTGTGTAGCGTCCCCGACATCCGCATCTGCCGGTATATGTACAGTATATCGTGAATTTATAGTTGATGTGCTTATAATCTCAACCTCATTTGCCTGTATAGATATAGTAGTGCCGTCACCTACCGCCTCTCCACGTAAAGAAACCGCACCATCAAACCGAATAGGCATTGAAGGTGGTGAATCTGCTAACGCTAAAGGCATGATAAATAAGAGAGTAAGCATGATTAAACTGCCTATTTTAGCTTTCATTTTCATTACCAATAGAGCACGAAAGCAATAAAAAGATTATGAAAACCCACCATATAGGTGGATTTCACATAAAACTATATCTACTCTTCTTCAGCAGTTTCGTCAGGACCATATATGCCATTGTATCCAGGTGCAAAGGTATCGTCCATATCAACATTTACCCAGTATCCTGCACCAGATGTCATCTCAGATACACCTGCTAGACCCTGTCCTATACGTGTAAGCACTACAATTGGATCCTTAGCCAGGCTTCTGAAGTAGTCCCATCTGTCTGATGTTGTCTCATTACCTGCCTTTGTGTATCCAATCATGTTCCATCCATCATACACCGCATATTCAGGTAACATCTCTCCACCACCAAGCATTCCTAAGTATCTTCCAGACAGCTCTAAGTGAAGTGCTTGATTCATATCAACCAAGTAGGATCTTCCATGCTCAAAGGTTGTTAGGCAACTATCACCAACACATTCTGCATCAGGTACCCAACTCAACCATCTTCCATTTAACGAATCGTAATGCCATACTATGTTTGTCTCGTCACGTAGTGGGTTACCACCAGTGTTTACAAACACAGAATCAATGCTATTGTCGAGTAAGATAACGGGTGTAGATATGAAGTTCCAGTCATCAATCAGATCTATCTGCTCATTTGGATATGCTGCACCAGGTACAACCATCAGTACATCTTCTTCAAAGTCAGGGTGTACCTGCTCAAAGAAGTTTCCTACAGGATGTACTGCGTCCACAGCAACAACTGCAAAGCAATAGGTTCTACTCTCGTATAGATCAGCTATATTAGCCAATCCAACTCCGGGATCAACAGAACCAATATAGTCAACACCTGGGTCTGCTATACTCTCAAAACAGCTATCATACTTGCCGATCTTTCTCATGTATATATCATAGTGATCTACGCCTGAAGCATATTCACCCGGATCTTCCACATCAGACCAGGCCAGTGTAACGGTACTTTGCGCTAATGCATCAAATACCACTAAGTCTGTAACTGCTCGAGGTGATGTTGAATCCTCAGTAACTGTAATACATTCAGTATCTACATCTACTGGAGCATCACTTGGATTGGTAGCTAGATCCATTCCTCGAATACATAATTCATTGTCAAAGTCCTGAACTAGATTAAATACAAAATCTTCAGTCTGTCCAATTCGCGCGTCCCAAGGACCACCATTTAGTCTTATCTCATAAGTATACCAGTGGTGTTCTAGATCATCTACACTCTGAGTATCTAAATCGAACTCAAAAGTATCTGCATCTATAATCAATTCTTCTGGATTAAACGCCTCAATATCGGGGTTTGTTGGAGGTATAAAGTCTGTATGCACAATAGTACTATCTCTGCCATCCATATTTGTAGCTGGATGACCTGCATAGTCGTACATCTGTACATTAATTCTAACATCTTGGCCTTCTTCTCCATCTAGATCTACACCAAAACAAACATCATATGCATCTGGGGCTATCCGCTCAATATGTGCATTACACAAAGCAGTGCTTACTTCGTTCATAAAATGTGTATCATAATCACCATTGTGATCTTGAGTCTTCACATGCACTGCATCTGAAGAAAATCCAACATCATCTGTAATGTGCAATCCCGCATAAATTGTATTTGGAACATTGTAATAGCCTGGGCTTCCTTTTACCCAGTCGATAACTGGAGCAGTGTTATCGATTTCAAATGCGTCTTCGATAAGCTGTCCATTATTACTATTAGCTACGTAGTTGTTTGCCCAGTCTGCACCTTCGATACGTACGTCACAGGTAGCTTCCCAACCATTATCAGGTAGATCTGCATCTATAAGATCAACATACCAAACATTAGTAGACTCTTCCATTAGATCCCAGTTATATGTAACACCATCTGGACAGTTTATCTCTATAGTTGGATCTGCACCATAGTTTTTCTCCTTTACACCAGATCCTTCTTCTATAAAGTCTACATATATTCTAAGATCGTCTCCGTCTTTGATAACTCGCTCGGAACCTGGAACATTTCCATCATTAGGTTCGCTATCTGAAAATCTCAAAGTTGGAACAGGTTCAATATTATCAATCATCATCCACAGACTCTTACCTCTGGAATTTCCAGCTAAATCGGTAACTCGAACTGGAATAGTATATTCTCCTTCAGGGATATCTGAGTCAATAGAATCTGTAATCAATATCCATCGGTCTTCGATTGGATCATATGTAAATGGTGCGTCATCACTCCAGTCAGGATCAATAACAGATATATCTGCAGTAACACCTGCGACACCTGATGTTGCATCTCCAACATACGCCATTATACCAATTGTCTGACTTCTACGGAAAAACATATCATCTTCAGGTATTCCATCATTTGGTAAGAACTTTAGACCGCCTGCATTAAACCATGGATCTGTAGTATCTATCCAAAAAGCCTGTGTAATCAAGATACCGAATGCTTCATTTTCATTATTATCCACAGACCGGATATTAAATCTATTAAAATCGCCGTCTTCATATTCGCATGCATAGGTTTCATCACCTGCGTCAGCCCAACCAGGGAACGGGCCTCCATCAGTAACACAATTAATCTTATATCCTGCTAAGCCAGAAGTACCTACATCATCTGGAGCATCCCACGTAAATACTACTGTATTATCTGAGCTCCATGTTTCGTAAGGCTGATCTGCAATCAAACCAGTTACCTGCTCGGGACCATAATTATCAATAGTAAACAGTCTATTGTCTTCGGTGCGTGAAAATGCGCCATCTTCCAATAATAGTTCAAGCCAGTATATTTCTGATTTGTCTAAACTTGGAGCAGGATCTGTATCGAAAAGCAATTCATGTTCATTTGCGTCAATATCATCACCAATTCTAGACCATGAAGATGCATCCCAATGGATCTTTATATCAACAGTCTCACCAGCAGTACACGCTAAATCAGACCATTTTATCAAATACTCTCCATCTATAACCTCACCATCTCCTGGAGGTGTTATAGTTACCGCGCTTATATCACATGCAGCTTCAGCTACATCTAAACCTAAATTGATCACCAGTAAGGCGATCATTACTACGAATACTATTTTTGCTAATTTCATTGTAATTCTCCCATATGAATGTTACTAGTGAGAGGCGATAAACCATATATAAGAATTTATTAGTTACAATCTCGAGATTGTAAAATCGAAATTGCAAACTCTAAATTCTAAAATCGAGTTTGGACCATACCACCTTCAGTTTCTACTGGAATTACCGCATGCTGCATGCTTATGTATATAACAAAACATTAATAAGGTTATTTCTTATGGAAAATTCAGAGCAGTATGAAGTTTAGCGATCTTATAGCGTTTTTGCTTCATAGAATCTCGTTCTCGAACAGTAACAGTATTATCTTTCAGAGTCTGGTGATCAATCGTTACGCAAAAGGGGCACCCAATCTCATCCATTCTTCGATACCGTTTACCGATAGACCCTGCTATATCATACTGGCAGGTATACGACTCAGCTAGGACATTGTATATCTTCTGAGCTTTCTCAGGCAGACCATCCTTCTTTGTCAGAGGAAAGACTGCAACCTGAACTGGCGCAACCTTACTTGCCAACTTTAGAACAACGCGTTTTTCACCTTTCACCGTCTCTTCAGTATATGCATTATCTAAAACCATCAACAGCAGACGATCAATACCCATAGAAGTCTCCCAGACCCATGGAAGAACCTTTTCATCACCATCCATTACAGATAGGTCTTTCTTGCTACCTTTTGAGTGTAATCCAAGATCATGATCTGTTCGGTAATGGTTTGCAACTGTCTCCATCCAACCTTGAGATGTTTTGATCTCGAGATCCCATGCCGCTTTTGCATAGAATGCTCGCTCATCTCCACCAAGCTCTCTAAATCGGATGTTTTTCTTATCGATCCCAACACGCTCAACGAACTGCATTAATAATGTGAGATAATATGCAACCAGTTTGCTACGAACAAGCTTCTTCTTAACTGCATCTGAGCAACTAATCGCTAGAGTCTTATCTTCCTTACCTAAAAGTGCGAGATTTAATTTATAACTTTTAACCTCATTAAATTTATCAAAGTCTTTTTCTTTCTTAGGATTAAAAAAGATCTCGATTTCTGCCTGAGTAAACTCCTTTAATCTAAAGATACTCTGACGTGGAGAGATCTCATTTCTAAATGATTTACCTAGCTGCGCAAGACCAATCGGAAGTTTAGCTCGCATTGTCTTATACACTCTAGGGAAATCTATGAAAATTGATTGGCAAGTTTCTGGACGCAAGTAAGCGACATCTGCTTGCTTTGGTCCAAGCAAAGTCTTTACCATAAGATTAAACATCTTTACATCACTCAGAGCCTTTTTACAACTTGGACAAGTGATCTTATACTTCTTAATCAATTTATCAAACTGCGCTGCTTTCAGTGCCTCAGGAGTTAATTTTTTGGTCTTATCTTCAATTAACTTATCTGCTCTGAATATATTCTTACATTTAGTACATTCTACTAATGGATCTTGAAAACTATTAAGATGCCCTGAGTTTTTGAAAACCTCTTCAGGCATTATCTGACAACCATCAATCTCCAGCATCCCATCTTTCTGTACCATATGTTTACGCCAGAGTTCAATTAAATTCTGCTTAAGAGCGACACCATATGGTCCATAATCCCAGAAACCTGCGGGACCGGCATATATTTCAGCAGTAGGAAAAAAGATACCCTTGCGTATAGCGAGATCAATCACTTGCTCATACTTTTTCATAGTTTTAATAAAACCACATACTTATTAAGAATTACTATCTACGTTTCTTTAGCTTACGCTTAACCTCTTTATGAAGTCTACCAACATGTGTCTGTATATTCTTCTTAGAGGAATCCGTTCTCTTTCTAAATGACGAACTATATGCATAAAATACTACAACAAGTACAATACCAACCGCAACCAGTGCAGGTAAGAATACTGATGATTCTTCAGGTATGACCTTATCAAATGTTTCAACTATTTCCTCTATAATTGGTTTTGACTCAGCTTTCTTATCAACCGGCTTTTCTTTTCCAGCAGCTATTGCAAATGTTGACAAAGATAACGACGATGCCATGTAGCTCTCTCCTGAAACATGCCTAGTCAGTAATTCTTCCCAATCATCATCGACATAATGCAGCAAAACCACGTCTGCAGAAGTTATTCCATTATCAGTTAACCACGAATCTTCAACCTCGAAATTTATCTCCGCTCGCTTAATCTCTATGTCTGCAGTGACATCAAGGTATTGATAGACTACTTTTGCAGTTGGTTCTGAAACTGAGCTAGGCTTAGAGTCATAGTTCTTGAAAGCGACTTTTACAGAATTTGCGTCTTCTGCAGCAGTTACAGTAACTTCAGTAATATGTATTCGATCATCAGATGTTGTTGCAGTTAATTCATCATCTTCCCTAACATTTGAAAACATTACTGACTTTGATGTAGTACTCGCAGGGGTGCTACTACCACCAACCGATGGGCTTGTAGCAACGGTATAATCAATCGATTCTGTAGCAGAATTACCTGCGTCATCTGTTGAGGTACATGATGTTGAAAATGATCCTGAAGCCGAAGTACTTGGATTGGTAGTGAAAGTTACTGTTGGAGCTGAATCGATATTATCTGTTGAAGTACAACCACAAGTAATCAATGTATTAACATATACTGAACGACTATCACAACTAAACGATACTGTTGGATTGGTTACATCAACTACTAATGAGAAATTAGTACTAGATATATTCGAGTGATTTACTAAATCATACGTAATAACTCTCCAATACCATGTTCCTTCAGCAAGCGCACTACTGTTAACTAACCTTGTTGCATTACTCGTTGTAACTGATGCCGTATAATTAATAACTGTAAAGTTTGCAGCCTCACTTATCTGTACCGTATAGTTTCTAAAGTTAGTTTCTGCCGAAGTTGTCCAGTTAAACTCAGTTGTGTTATCTGATGTATTTGTACCTTCTACAGGAGTTGCAGGCTCTGCCTTACTAGGTTCTACAGTATCTACTGTGAAAGAATAATTTGTAGCTGATGTATTGAAGTTATCTGCTAGATCATAAACTATAACTCTCCAATACCATGTTCCGTCTTCCAATGTTAGGTTTACTGAATTGTTAGTAGTTGCTACCAAAGTTGAAGTAGTATAATTTGTTGTATCGAATGCAGAGCTATTACTTACTCGAATTGTATAATTCGCAAAGTTTGTTTCAGTTGAGGCTGTCCAATTAATCTCGGGTGTTGTATCATTTGTGTAAGTACCATCATCTATATCACTGGTATTTGATGGTTCTGCTTTAGTAGGTCCGATTGAATCTAAAATAAAAGAGTAATTCTGAGCAGATACATTTGAATTACCAATTACATCATAGACTATAATTCTCCAGTACCAGGTTCCGTCTGACTCTATTGTCGACAGGTTAACTGAGTTGTTCGTTATTGCTCCAGTTGCTGCTGTTGTGTAGTTGATTACCTCAAAAGTAGAACTGTTACTGACATTAATTGTATAATTTAAGAAATTAGCTTCGGTTGTAACAGTCCAATTAATCTCAGGTGTTGTATCATTTGTATAATTACCATCAAATACCGTACTAGTATTAGATGGTTCTGACTTTGTTGGCTGAATAGTATCAATTCGATATTCATAATATCCTACATTAGTGCCATCATCAATACTAATGTTTGTAGCCTGCTCAGTTGATCCATTTGCACCAGCACCGTCATATGCAATAACCTTCCAGAACCAAATGCCATCTTCTAAGGCGGTTGAGGTAGATGTGTTTGCAGTAGTATCGGTTCCAATTCTAAATGAACTATTTGAAACATTTACCGTTGTGCTATGTACCTCGTAAGTATAATTTGGACTTCCAAAGTTGTTACTGTCTGTAATCAAAATAGTATAATTAAGGAAATTTGGATCGACTGTATCATTCCAATCTAATAGTGGAGTAGTATTAGTTGTAAAGTTTGTTGTAGTCATGTTTGCGGGATTTGTGAAATTAAACCCAGCGGGATTTGTATTATCGATAGTTATAGTATAATTATTATCTGCGGACCATAGCTCAGCTCCTTCAGTATTATTTGCCCAGCAAGTCCAGTTTGCTTTCTGAACATCAGTATAAGCATTAGTAAAGTTATATGCCGTTCGATTTGATGGGGTTGCTACGGTGCCATTTGTATCCCATGTGCCATTAATATTCATATATAGGTAAAGAGTATCTAAGGTAGCATTACTCGTTACATTACAACTAAAAGTTACAGTACCATTCCAATTTACATGATTATCTTCAGGAGTTACCAAACTCACGGTGTCCATTGCAGCATAAACAATAATTGCGCTACTTAATATCGTGACCATAAGCACTATTAGCATAAAACGAGATTTTTCAACCATACCTAACCTGTTTGATATATGAAACAAAATATATATACTTAACTAACTACGTTATAGATACAACTATAGTCCAAAACTATCTTGGAATTCTTTGATCTTTCTAAACTGAATCAAGAAGTCTCTGCCTTTCTCGGTGATCTCTATCTGCTTGTGAAGCTTGTCTTTCTGAATCTCTCTAACTAAATCTCGGGATATCAGGTCAGCTAGATAACCACTCAGAAGCTTATGTGATAGATTCGCCTTATACATCAAGTGCGTTGGTTTTATCTGACCTTGAGCTTTCTGAATAGCAGTAAGCATATCGTTCAAAACATCTAGTCGAGTTCGTCTAGCCATTTTCACCTACGTAGGATTCTAATATATACGGCTAACAGCATTAGGTATCCTAACAGCTGTATAACCTGTCCTGCTACGTACAAAGAGTAGTTAAAACTCGCAAATATAAAGGTTACTTGACTCGCGAATATAAAGAAAAATGCCATAGCAACGCCCCAGGCACTCTTTTTTGGTCGATTTACGAAATTTTGATAGAATTTAGCAAAAATCAGACCCATAAGAACTGCTGCAGTAAGACTGAAAACATACGGTACTTGCATACTCGTAAATGCAGTAAGGATGGCCAAATACAACATTAATATCCAGCTCTTCTTTTCCTTAGATTCAGTTATAATCAAGAAGATTCCAATTAAACCAATAAGCATGAATGAACGGTAGGTGAACAAACCATAGTGCCAAAGTATATCTGACGCACTAACATGTTTAAATGTCGCTATCACTGCTCCAGAAACTACTTTTCGAACATGTGTCGTATATATGACAAGGTTCATAGCGATACGACCAACAAACGCTAATGCAATAACTGCAAAAGAATAGCTAAACCACTTATACTTTGCCTCTTTTATCAGCCTAAATATAGAATAACTATGCAAGCTAATCAATGTCAGAACGGCCACCATCAAAAGCTCGAAAACGCAATCCCAATACCAAACATGCCCAATAGCTGTAACCATAACATGTATTATTTAGTAACTAGTAATAAAGCCGTTATGGAACTTAGTTCCAGAAACATGCTCTGGCTCGAGAATTCATAATGTTTTTTTAAGTAAACAGATTATTCTATTCAGAACAACCTACGCCTACACCAACCACCCACCAATCCTAGCGCGTCTTCATTGACGCGCTCACTCACACTCTTATGAAATCTCAAAAATACGCTAAGATGCTACCTTATGAATTCCTGCGAACGCAGATTAAACGAAACAAACTTTTCAAAGACCTAACTAATGACGACATTGACTTTATTATATACAACCAACTTAAAAACCTTGCAAAAGAAAGAAGCTGGATTAAACAGATCTCATTCAGCAAACAGATTCCATTTAGTGTTTTCCAACACAGATGACGCTGACTACTTCTAAGGGGATGATCAAATGAGCGATAGCGATCTAGACGATATAATCGAGAGAACCACTTGCCAAGAAATCCGAGATAGGGGGTATGTCACTCGAGGACAATACTTTCTCGGCATGGTGGTGCTAGTTAATACAAAAGAAGATGACTTGTTGCTCGCTGAAAAAAGCGGACAAGAATATATAATAAGATATAAACTCAATAGCTCTTTGCTCAAACTATTGAGACCTTCTAAGGAAAACTAACCAACTGTAAATGAAAACTGACCGTCTTCTTCTCTACCATCATCAGTCACTATCTTGTACTCAGCTTTGTAAGCACCTGGACTGTTATCTATAGACGCAGTAGCCATAGTAACACCATCAACGGTTGTGTAACCACGATCTACCATACGATTCTCATTACCTTTATGCAGCTTAATGTATGACCCTGCGATCATATCTGTTGAGGCTGTTACAGTAACATCTCCAATACCACTAACCGTTGCTCCATGTGCTGGGTTTGAACTAACAAATAAAGATGTTCTATCTTCAGATGTATCTAATGTAGTCAACTGCCCTTCTTCCCGAACAGGTACATTTCCTAAACCACAGTTTTCGCCACAGGTAGCTGGTTCCGATGAGCCTTCCCCCGAATCTTCGACAGGTGCTTCAATATTAGGAACCTCGATAGAGTCTAGTGCCTCCTGTATGTCATCTAAAACTGTAAAACCTGTTATATCACCCGTACCACTAACAGCAACAACTGCTAGTAAGATAAATACAAAAGCTCCTACAACGACTTCGCGAGTCACTTTGCTACTCAACTTGCCTTCAGATCTACGCATTTTCGGCATTCTTTCCTTTAACTTGCTAAAATTTGGTCTTCGCATGAAAGTATAAAATCGTAATCATATTTAAGCTTTAACCCACTACTTGCTAGAAAGAAACACTTTTAAGCAGTATTTTTAACTATACAATAGCAATGGAAGATAATGAAACACTATTCGATAGGCTTGCGGAAGAGCATGAAAGTAAGCTTATAATTGGTTTAGCGAGAGATGAAAAACGTGAATGGTGTGTATATATGCTACCACCTTATGTTGATACCGTATTCCTATTTAGAATTAAAAGCGAAGCTACGCGAAAACTCAATGACTCAGATCACACAGTAGATGGTGATGACCTCGAAAGAATAACTAATATTTACGCCCCCACAACAGGTTACTATACTCCACAGCAAGAGATAAGGAATCCACTACATCCAAACGCGCTCGCTTTTCTGCAAAAAAACATGCGAGTATTTCATAAACTAAAACCATCGGTATTAACCACATTAGGTTATATCGGTCGAGTAGCAGGTATTGAGTTGGTCGTATATACTGGTGATGAACGGTACATAAAAAACAAAGCTGCTGCTACTGCAATAGTTAACTCGGGGTTAAATATCCTAAAAAAACAATTCTTTGAACTCTAGGGATTCATAACTGCTCTGAAATCAACAATATATTCTTTGAAACCAAACTTCTTCATTAAACCTTGAACCGCTTTATTATTGTGCATAATACTCACTGCCATCAGCTTTATGTTACGTAACTTAAACCAACGTAGTACCTCTTGTACAAGCTCATAAGCAACGCCTTGCTTTCGATAAGCAGGCTCTACAAAACCCCACCCAATGTATCCTTTTTTCGTATACTTAGCCCAACCTACGTCATCTTCTACAGGTTGTATCTCACCATATACGCCACCAACAAATTGTCCGTCTAGCTCTGCTAACATAACAACTGCGTCTTTGGATTGAAGAAGTTCTTTAGCCCGGCTACCTCTCATTGTATCTATCTTTTTTTCGCTAGGCAACGCCATGGTATACTTACCACGTTCGTCATCTAATAACGCTGTCTGTATGTGATTTAATACATCTAAATCTTTAATTGTTGCTTTTCTGATCTTTAACCCTTTCATGGCTTCTTCCAACGGATCTCATAATAGGTAACATCTCCTTCGTCATCTACAACTCCGACAAGCAAGTGCTTTCTAGTTGAATGTGCTACTCTATTCATGGCCGAGAATTGCCTCCAGGTCCAACTTTCATTCTCATCAGCGCAGAAAAGTACCCATTTTGCATGATCTTCGCCAGGTTTAACCCCCCTTCGATAGACGCGAAAGTCTGCTCCAAACTTCAGTGCAGTCTTAAGAGTATATCCTCTAGTTCTCATTTCGCGATAGACCCTATAACGCGTCCAGAAGTTCTTCTCTCCACGCTTTGCTAATCGAACAAAACTCTCGAGATCCAGCTTTCTTTTTCCATTAAAGACGTCTAATTTACCTCGCTCCATTAAATAGAGCGCCTCAGATAGACTTAGCTCAATCCGTTTCTGCTTAACTCCATGGATCTCTCCAAAGCTAGACCGATCATAAAATGGTAGGAACAATTCATAGTCTTCTTCAACCATAACCTTGTTTCCAATGATCTTAGCCCTAACTGGACCCTGTAGTTTAATCTCTTGCATTGCATCAGATACAGCTTTATCTTTTGCCTTCTTGTCAGCTTTAGCTACAATAGCTTTAGCAACAGTTTCTTTCTTATTTGCCATCTTTTAATTCAGAAATCTTATCGCCTAGCACCTCTCGGCGTTAGACAGTGATTGAAATCTGATATTAATAACTATAAATTATGCTTTAAAAAGTTAATTAAAAAGAAAAACGACTTTTGCTAACAAGGACAGTGACGATAATCACTTCCGCTGAGCTTTGCTCAGCGACAGGAGCGACATAAGTCGCCGACTCCATGCGTTATGAAAGCAAAAGAATTAGGAGATTGTATGAATTCTAATCTCCTCTAGCTGTTCTTGTCTAATCGCACTAAGTGTCTCATTGATCGCAGTTGTCTGTGTTCGTATTATACCAATATCTACTAGCAATGAATCAATCTCTGTTGCGATCTCTCCGCTCAACAGGTTCCATGTATTCAAAGTTGTCTGATTCAAGTCAGTATAATAACCTGTCTGTTCTGCTCTCATGGTATCAATAACAATTCGCAAGTTGGTAACCTCACCACATAGATCAGATACATTTGTCTGAGAATTGCTACAAAAGTCTTCGATTAATTCCAAATTAGTATCAACTGTATCAAACCTTGCCTGAATTAATGCTGCGTCCTCTTGATTCATAGCATTCAAAGACAACCACTGAGTATCTGTATATACACTAGTCAAAGTACCATTAATATCGTCAAGATATACTGTTAGATATGTCTTCAGATTACTATCTAGCGTTGTCATTAGATCACTTAATGTTGTCTCAGTATTACCTAAATTAGTCTCTATTGAAACTTGTGTATCACCTAACTGACCACTCAAACTTGTATTTACATCAACTATTTGTGCATCAACATTCGTTCCCAAAGTAGCCATCTGATTTGATAAATCTCCCTCAACGGTATTAATCAAAGTTGTAATTGTTGTCTCAGATTCATCTACGTTCAGATTTATAGTATCATTTGTCGAAACAATCTGCGCAGAAATAGAACCCTGCACATCAGTTAGAAGTGCTGTCTGAGCTGTAAGATCTGCACTTATATTCTGGATCTGCGTCAGTGCTGGATTTATATGGAAGGATTGCGATGTTTTAACTGTCTTACTTGCACCATAGGTACAAGTTACCTCTTGCTCATATGTTCCCTGTGTATATGGTGCCACATCTGTGTGATACCAATTACCTGAAACTGTTGACTCGGACATCGCTGCGTCCACAATCCAGTCTGTTTTATCTGGATATTTGATTGTAACAGTACAGTCTTGCACATTACTATATGGCTCACCACGATAGTCAGTCAGTCTTACGATTGTAGATACGTCATCTCCGCTCCAATATTCTGTGTGGGATACCCACATAACCTCGGGTGAATCAATCAATTCCTTCCCATTAACATAAGCAGATTGTACAAAAATCACTGAAAACAGCGCAACTAAAACCACCGTACTCAAAATAATCTTTCTCTTTCTATTCATTCTCATTATACTCTACACCTAATCGCACCATATCGCAGAAGTTATTAAAGAATTTATTCACTGCAACCTAAATATTACAATATATAGATTACAACATACACTTATTGAAAATCAATAGGTCTCAATCCCTCAATCAGTCATGGATTAATGGCATTATGTAAATATCTCACTTATAGCATCACCCATATCTTTCATCTTCTGATCTCGAACATCTGCTTCAGTATCGATCTTTTGTGTTACACTAGCTTCTAGAGACTCATTTACAAGTTCCAATACAATAAGCAACTCTTCTTTAGCATCTTCCAGCTGGACACGCGTCTCATTCAACTGCTGAAGCATAGATATAAGTGCAGGAGAAACATGAAAAGAATGAGATATTGCTGACGTAACCAATTGCCCATTTCTAACATAGCTACATTTTATAGTGTACTCATATATCCCAACCGTAGATGGTGTGGTAAATAAGTAATAATAGTTACCTGATTCAGTAGATTCAGTCATAGGCTGGTTTGTAATAAAGTTAAATTTATTTGGGAACAAGATGTTTGCGTAACAAGTAGCATCGGATATTGGTTCGCCAGTATAGTCAGTCATCCTTACAATAAGCTGTCCTTCTTCATTACTGATATACTCAGTACCAGATACCATGTGTAAATCCAGACCCGGATCTGTAAAAAAGTACCAATAGCCAGTTCCGATTGCTGCAGCAGGCACTAAGATTACCAAGAATACTAGTGAGAGCTTATATTTTTGATTAAACTTAGAAAGTTTCAAAGGAATATTTTTAACATAATCCCCAAGTCTGGCTTTAATATTCCTTTGATCCATTGTAATAAAAAATAAATAATAAGTTAAGAGATTAAGATATTACTTGCATATTTATTCTCTCAACTTGTTCTGTTCTTATCTGAGCAAGTGTCTCGTTGATCTCTGTTGTCTGTGTTCCGATAACACCTACATCAACTAACAATGTATCTATGTTTGTAGATACTGATCCACTCAATAAATCCCAGGTACTTGTCGTAGTTGTGTCTAAATCATTGTAATACGTTGTTTGCTCAGTTCGCATAGTATCTACAACCACTCTTAGCTGATCGATCTCTACACATAAATCTGAACCACTTGTTTGTGGGTTACTACAAAAGTCTTCGATTAACGCAAGATTATTATCAACTGTATCAAATCTTGCATCTATTGCTGCAGCATTATCTTGATTCATTGCGTTGGTCGAGATCCACTGTGTATCGGTATAAACTGCATTTAATGTAGTATTTAATTCGTCCAAGTATTCAGTTAGATAGCTTTGCAAATCACTATTTAAAGTTGTCATAAGATTACTCAAGGTAGTCTCAGTACTCCCTAAATTAGCTTCAATAGATATCTGTGTATCAGATAGCTGAGCACTTATACTTTCATTTACATCAGTTAGCTTTGTATCAACATCAACACCTAACGTAGTCATCTGATTTGTTAGGTCTGTATCAACGGTATTTATCAAAGTTGTAATTGTTGTCTCAGATTCATCTATATTTGTGTTAACTGATTGATTTGTATCTGTTATCTGTGCTGTAATACTTGTATGAACATCAGTTAGAAGTGCTGTTTGTGAAATCAAGTCTGCACTTATATTCTGGATTCGAGTCAGCGCGGGATTTACGTGGAAGGATTGTGATGTTGTTATTACCTCACCTGCACCATATGTACACCTTACCTCTTGCTCATATGTTCCCTGTGTATAAGGTGCTACCTCAATATGATAGTAGTTACCTGCTACAGTTGATTCGCCCATCAAAGCATCGGATACCCAAACAGTTTTATCTGGATACATGATTGTTACTCGACAACCAACAATATCTTGGTAAGGTCTACCTAGATAGTCAGTCAGTCTTACGATTGTAGATACGTCATCTCCGCTCCAATATTCTGTGTGGGATACCCACGTAACCTTTGGATTAGATACCACTGCCTGTCCATTAACATATGCACTACTTACAAACACTAATGAAAAAACAGCAACTAAAAATACTGTACTTAATATTATTCGCCTCTTTGTTAATTTCATTTTCCCACCAATAGGATTTCTAGCAACCGTACACGGGAATTCTTCTTAAAGAATTATATTTCGCAATATCTAGTTTGTAATCTAGAGTTAGTAGTATCTATATTACACCATATAATAGAAGTAAAATAAAAGTAAAAAGTAAGAGGCTTATCTGCGCCTCTTTCTTCTAGATCGTTTCGTTCTTGGCTTCTTACCAAAGTGCCAGCTTCCTGCTGCAATTGCAAGTACCATCGCGAGACCTATTCCAATAAGGAATCGATTATTTGCAGATGGAAGTCCTATTCCAAATGAACCTGTGCCAGATGTATCAACATATACATCATATATATTTGTATATCTTCTTCGTCCAAGTGAATCTGGTACTCTCTGACGACTTTCAGATACTCGAATAGCTGAGTCTAGGTACTCGCCAACAGTCACACTTTCGTCAGCTAACACACCCTTGACAATAAATCCAAAGGAATCTTCGCTAGACATTACATAACAGTCACCATCACCATCACAAGTATATCCTTTTGTTGTATCATCACAATAATTCAATGTAACAAACATATTTCGTAGGTAATATGATCCTTCGCCCTCAAACGTAATGCTTGAGAGATCTGAAACATCTGCGTGTATCTCTTGCGTTTGATATCCATCCCGCGTATTAACTGCTTCAGCACATAAGTTACATCTTCCACTTTCACATCCATTTACACACGTTGTAGGAACACTGTTGTAACAACCATCTTTTTGCATTACACATTGATTCAATATCGTATCTCCGTCACAGGTAGGTGCGGTTGTTGCAGGCGTACAATCATCGGTACAGTCAACAGGAGTTGATCCAATAGATTTATATTTACTATTTGAAGCAAGGCGACATTTATTATCATCGCCACAACTATAACTACAAGCTATACGTGTGTTCGAGTTATATCCATTTTCATCAATAACACTTGAATAAAAATTACGCCCATGACAGGACTCGTCTCGAACAGTTCCTAATCTATCTGAGCAAAAAGCATTGTTGTCGGTCTCTACACCATCTAACATAGTACTAACTGATCCCTTGGTTGTACCTGGAAGATAATCATACTTGATGTCCACAGATTTAACTTGCTTTCCAGTAGGTGGTTGCGGTAGATCAACATCTACGTCTTTTACGCTAGTAATTCGACCGTAACGGTTTGGCTTATTTTCAGTTATTGCGTTATTATTCTTACTAAGTGTATAACTACATATACCGTTATCGGGTTGATTAACTCTTACCTCTACATCGTACCCGTCTCCAGAAGAACTTGAAACTTCAACTGCTGCATCGTAGTCACCTTCAGAAAGACTCTTCCAAGGCAATATATCATTCATAAGGAATTGCTGATCATCAGACCCTCCTTCTTTTGCACAGTAATTATACGTCACACGTACTTCCTTGAAAGTTGTTGGACGATTTCGTTTACCCCAGTAATCATCACCATTATACTTTGGAACTAAGCTAAGCTTACTTAAATCACCATACACGTTAATATCTCCACCGTCATATGTATAGGCAGCTTTATTACGAACATATTGAACATCTTCGTTAGAACCACAACTACTTTCTAAAGTACAGAAATTAAATCGCTCTTTATCTTGACGATTTCCACTTGAAACTATTCGCGTTATAACCCCGTTAGTATATCCATTTTCCCGCATATCATACACAAAATCATAGTCTACATCAATAGAGACAAGTTCATCACCATCCAACTCATTCAGACCTGATTTGTCTATTCGATTTATTGTTACACTTTCCTGGCCAGAATAAGTCTGACTGAACGTTACATACAAATCTTCTTTAGAATTAAATCCTGCGTCTGCTTTACAATCTGCATCGCCTTTTGACGAAATACCTTCAATAGTTTCGTCCCATAAATAAGTACATATACCATCGGTTGCCTGTGTTGCTGAATAAGTCTTAGTTACAGTACATTTTGTTTCAATATCACCCGTATCTGACTCTACACAAACAGCAGGTGTTACATCACCATCACATTCATAACCAGATTGACATTCAACTTTATTTTCTACACAAGTCTTACTTTGATAGCATTCATACCCAATAATGTGAAACTTACCATCACAGGTAGGATTCTTCACATTACCTTCGGAATCAGTACATACACCTGCAGCATCTACGCTACAACTATTCTCTGGTGCTTTAGCACAAGCAGTAAAATCATCATTTACACCATATGGACAATGATAATCATCTCCGGGATAGGTATTAGAAATACATCGATTATTCACGTCACATACATACTCATGAGGTGTGCCCGATGTTTCTACATAATCGGTCTTTGTTCCGAGAGAATCCGTACAAGTACTTGCTATAAAATACTCAGCATACTGATCATCTGCGTCATGATCCAGATTTACACAAGAATCTGAACAAGCAGTTCCAGAACTACTAAAATATAATTTGTAATATAGATCTCCAGAGCTAGTTCCACCAAAAGAGCATCCTTCATTAATAGTCCAGACACGCATAGAATAGGTCTTACCTGCAGTCAAAGTTACAGCGAGTGAACCTAATCCGAAAAGATCGCCACTAGCAGGTCTCCATACAAGTTCGTTGCCGTCTGAATCAAAGATATCCCAGATATACTTACAATCTTTACTAGCATCTAGCTCTACTTTATAGAGCTGATTTGTTACTGTTGGAGTAAAATCATTTACAATACCGTTTCTACCATTCTCGTCTGCTACGGGAACTGGAATACGATAGTTATTCGTATCTTGTGTGATTTCGTTACATTCTGCTGCAAAAGCAACAGATGCGACAAACATCAGACAAAATATTAAACTTAATTTTTTAATGTTCATATCTACCCACCATGGTTCATGCTTAGGAAGAACATTAATCATATATAACATATTGTGAGCATTGAGTAGTAAGTGCAAATAGTTACGTTTTTAAGCCAGATTTGTATACTTAAACATATGAAAGTTCAGTTCCTGGGTACAGCAAGCTCGTTCCCAACAAGAGAACGAAGTCATACCTCAATCTTACTGCGATATGGTCCTGAAGCAATCCTATTTGATTGCGGTGAAGGAACCCAGCGCCAGCTAAGAATTGCTGGTGAGAGCCCGATGAAAATCACTAAAATCTTTATCACACACTGGCACGGCGATCATGTCTTAGGTCTACCTGGCTTGCTAGAAAGCATGGCTATGAATAATCGAACAGATCCATTAGAGATCTTTGGGCCGGGCGGAACAAAAGAATCCATCAAATACCTATTTCAAGCGCTGCACATCAGACCAAACTTCAAGTTATCAGTACATGAAGTAGATACACGCACATCGAAACTAGCGATCAATACCAAAGATTATGCAGTTCAAGTTCAGTTCCTGAAGCATCGAATACCCTGTCTAGCTTACTCGTTTAAGGAAAAAGACAGGTATCGCATTGATAAAATGTGGGTTAGAAAAGAAAAGGTACAAGGATTACCTGCACTTGCAAAACTCCAGCAAGGTCAAGATGTCACAATCAACGGGAAGAAAATCAAAGCAAAAGATGTTACATATGCTAGCCCGGGCAAGAAACTAACAATCATATTCGACACTGCACCTTTTGCAGACCTAGCTAAGTTCGCGAAAGATTCAGACTTACTAATCTGTGAAGGTACTTTCTCAAACAAGCTACGCGACAAAGTAAAAGATTACGGTCATCTTACTGTCAAAGATGCTGCCAAGATCGCTAAATCTGCAAAGGCAAGCAAGTTAGTTCTCACACACTTCAGCCAACGCTACAAAGATGTTTCTGAACTAAAAAAAGAGGCCACTTCAGTATTCAAGAACACCACACTAGCAAAAGACTTTATGATCGTAAATGTCTAGATCGCTCGAGGGCTATGCTGTAATTTTCCATGCATACTTCTTTTTTGAGCATCTAACCAGCCAAGTATCTGTTTTGCAACACGCGTTTTATCTTGCGTAGTATCTACGTAATCTAACAACTGTTTAAATGCGCGAGGGTCTTCAGTTAATTGTCTTACTGAACTATCTCGAATATGACCTTTTTGCATTTTTACATCCATACCGTTTTGTATTGGCAGAAGTATTTTCATAACATCTGCATCATCAATATCCCTCGCATCTTTCAACTTCGAGCGCAGACCAATCAGATCGTTAAACATCTCTTTGTATTGTGGTGTATCTCTACCACTGTATTCGCCAAGAATATTTGAAGCATACTGAATTGAATCAGGAGTGAATCCGTCCTTATAGGTTGTCCATAGCCAAGCAAAGCCTTCACTTATACCTGCGTCATCCTGTCTATCTGAACCTGCAATAGCTCTATGGCCAAGCAAATACGACATTCTCGGATCGTTTTCCGCTTGCTTCATACCCATTTCTACCTGTCCTGCCAAGAAGTGCTTCCAATGCTGTCGGTTTGCTTCTTGCTTATCATAAATTCGATTCGATCGTTTTTCCAAGGACTTTATTCTACGATCCTTCTCAGCAATGTTTTTGTCAAAGTATGTTTTCTGATTATCCTCAAGATGATACAGCTCCATACGTAGCTCACTTTTTTGCTCGCTCAATCTGTTACGTTCTTCATTAGATATATCGGGTAATTCATAATCGTCGTCGAGGTCGATTTCGGTAATATCTTTTTCAGTACCATATAGCTGTTTATTTATGCCTGATATTTCACTTTTTAACCTAACTCGCTTTTTCTCCATTACTGCATAAGTCTTATCAGATTTAGCAACAGAACCACGTTGCTCTTCATGTATTTGTTCTTTTAATGCAAATTCTTGCGTGAGAATCGAATCATACATTTTTTCCCATTCAGCATCTTTTCTTGCAAAATTCTGTTTCTTGCGCTGAATATCTCCTAATTTATCTTTAATAAGTTCGTATTGTAGACCTTGATGCAGTTTATACGAAGGTCCGGTAAACAACGTATTGAAATTATCTAGATTACCTTCGGACTCTGATAACATCGATAGATTAGTGTATTGATCTGATTGTGACATGATACGCTGAAACTCATTAAAACGTCGCTGTGCGTCTTCAGGAGATAACTTATTTTCTGTCTGCCACTTATGTATTAATTCATGCTCAATATCTGCAGCGAGCTTTGAGTTATATGTATTTATTATAGAATTATATCGGTCAAGCGATTCGCTCTTAGTACCAAGTAAGTCTAATCCCGTCTTAACTAACACCATCATCTTATACTCGTCAGATAAGTCCGAGATATCTGCGTTTATTCCTAAACGCTCGCCCATACGACTAATTGTGTCGCTTTCAGATTTACTCTTTGTCGCGTAATCTCGAAGATCTTTGATCGTGTGTGTAAGTTCTGATTGTAGTTCAGGTGTCATGTCACCATTCTTAACACGCGTATTAATCTCATCTGCAATGTAGTGTAGGTCTTTATTAAGATCGCTTCCTATCGTGCTCTTAGTACCTGCCGCTTTTCTGGAACGCATGTCCTCAAAAATAACACTCTCTCTAGCGGAATCTTCATATACTACAATGTTGCCAGATAGCGGTACATATGCCGCAAGACTTGCTCCATTAAAACCTCCAACAAGACGACCAATAACTGTATCACTTGGATTTCTAGCTACGAAATTAATTTTTGGTGTATTCCCAAAAGTAATGCCATAAGGTTTTAAATCATCAACAACTTTTTTAGTAAATGCTTCTTTTGATTCTCCAATTTCCACCGAAGCTAACTTCTCTTCCAACTTACCAGCATTGTCTGGTGTAGACATCATTGAGTTAACATTAACATAAACAAGACCCATACTACTCAAAGCCCAAACAATTGCTATAACTAAAAGAACCAATGCGAGGATAACTATCTGTAGCATATTATAATATGTAAAAGAAATATAAAAAGAAGGTGTTTAATCTTCTTCTAACCAGTTTCTAAACTTGTTTAAGCCAGACTCTTCTTTCTTCTTAGCTGGTGCTTTCTTAGGTTCAGGCTTACGCGCAACAGATCTAGACTTTGGCTGATCAGGAATATCCTCATTCAGCCAGTCAGAGAACTTTGACAAAGCACCTTTGGTCTTCTTTGGTCTTGCCGGTGTTCTGACAGTCTTAGCTCGCTTCTTACCAGTCTTCTTAGTCTTACTCTTTGACTTTTTCTCAGCAGCTAGCTTATCTGCATACTCATCAGGCTCATCTAACCAAGAGTTAAACTTCTCTCTAAGAGTCATCTTCCCAGTCTTAGGTCTAAATGGTGGCCTTGCAGTGACCTTTGTCTTTTCTTCAGGTTCTTCTTCTAACCACTCGCCAAACTTTACCCAGATACTCTTCTCTGCTTTCTTCTGAACTGGTTTCTTAGCAGGTTTAGCTGTAGTTCGAGCCTTTGACTTTGTTGGCGCTTCGTCTGCCTCTAACCAACCTGTAAACCGCTGCCATGCTCCTTCCTTCTGAGGTTGCTTAGTCTCAAACTCATCGATGATTTCTATCTCATCAACATCGTCATCTTCTAACCAATTAGAAAACTTCTGGAATACACTACCTTTCTTTGCTTTCTTCTTTGGTGTGCTACCCTCTCTTGATAGGATCGCAGAGATAATTATTATGATAATTATTATTGCAATGCCTACGCCAAGGTAAGTTCTATTCCGGCCTTCTAAACTTAGGTCTGGTAGATCTAAGTCAGGTAAACTAACCTCACCAAACATATCTAACAAACCACCAACTTCCTCAGTTTCATTAACAGTTGGTTCAGGATCTACAATAGTTGGTTCTTCAGTCAAAGATACATAGATAGTACTGGAACTAGAAACAACGCCAGCTTCATCTCGAGCAGCTACAGTGATTGTGTAAGAGGTTCGCTCAGTCTGCTCTGGAATAGCCACATACAAATATATGGTCTCTGCACTATTACCGGATATTGTTACAGAACTAGGGTTTAGTTGTGCAAATGCTGCGCCATTACCTGAAACATCAAGAGAAAACTCCTCTGTCTCAGACCCAACATTCTCTACAATAATCGGTAGAAGTGTACCTTCACCATAAGAGATACTTACGTAATCTTTCTCAGCAACAGTTCTTACTCCAAAGCAAGAGTCTTTAGGTGCGACCTCGATGGTCATCGAGTCTTTAGCCGTTATGCCGCTTGCTTCTAAAGATGTTACCTCAATGTTTATTGGGTAGTTAGCGCTCAGAACATTTGCTGGAGGTTCTACTACAATGCTTATCTCTTCAGAACCTGATGCTCCTAGCTCCAGTGATGCTTGATCAATACTAACCCACGCTGGCGCACTTAATGACACGGAAAATCGCTCGTTAGAGGTTCCGCTATTCAGTATCTGTGCAGTGTATGTTTTTGAAATTGTAGGACAAAGTTTATCTGATTCGTCACTTATCGCCAGACTTACATCATGACACTTAAGCACATTGGCCTCCAACGCAATAGAACTGTCTTCTTCACCATGTAGTGCATCCACATTAACATTAAACTGGAACTTACCCTGAACACCATATCCTGGGAAAAGAACTGCATTAACATTCCTGCTAGCACCTGCAGCTAACGTAATCTGTTTCTGACCGATAGATGACCACTCTGCACCAGTAATAGAAAGATCATAGGTATTACTTGCAGTTCCAGAGTTTGTGATTGTTACTGGAATCAAGACTTCTGAATTCTCACAAAATGAAGCAAAGCTCTCTGCTGCAGATACTGTTACATCATAACAACCTGCGATCTTAAGCTCAAAGTCCTCGCTAGTCAACGCATTGCTCTCAAGTGAACGAGCTGTAACTGCAATATCAAAGTCGCCTAACTCATTAACCTGTGGATTAACAAAGATTGTGACGGTCTGCGATTCCCCACTATCTAATCGCAAGAATTCCTCACTTAAACTTGACCATGTTGCAGCACTACCTGAAAGACTTAGTCTTAGGTTCTCTGTCCATAAGCCTGAGTTCTCTACAGTAAAGTCATAGCTGGTTGACTCACCCGTACAGATCTCACTAAAATCTTGTACAGGTATAATATCAAGAGAATGGCACTGACTGACTGTAAGAGCGGCTGAAGCAGTCTGAGCTCCAGCATTTGTACCAGTAACAGTTAAATCTATAGAATATGATCCTGTCTTAGCGCTCTTGCTCGGAGTCACATATACAAAAATGTTTTGAGATCTACCGGGCTTTAAAGCAAAACCAGGTGGAGAAATAAGCGCCCACGACGCAGCACTGCCAGCTTTACTGACAGTATATGTATCAGCTTCATCCCCAGTATTCATGACGGTTAGTTGATATGTAGTAAAAACCGTAGGGCAAGTCTCTTGAGTTAATTGCTCTGAAGTTAAAGTAAAGCTGTCCAATGCACTCGCATTGCCTAAGCTAAATAGTACGCAGAGCATTGTTACAAATACTAATAGTCTTCTTTTCATTATCCAAACACCTTCGAGTTTGCGAGGGGTTCAGCGAAGCTCTGCTTCGTTGCACCTCTAATGCCAATCTCTAGTTATTGATTTCCAAAGTTACTATATAACGATTTATTTAGAACAGAATAGATTATCGCTTAATTGCCTGATCAAAGATGCTCTCTTGTGCCATAGCTAGTGAAGCTATCTGAGTAATAGTTATACAACTATCAAAGTCGCAAAGACCGTACAATGGATAGCTATGTTCTGGCTGAGAAACATCGCAATCAAAGCAATCCTGCGTTGTATCTACCTCATAGATCACACCATCTAAGTTTATAGCGTTCCATGCATGACCACCACCATAGACAAAGTAAGAGTCAACACCAATACATTCAGTCATAACCATATATGTGTTAGTCAGTTCTCCACACAGACCCACTCCAGCGTCTAAAACTTCTAAAGGATCTTTCTTTGCAGCCTGCCTTGGCTTGCCTGTCGCATCAATAACAACATTACCCCAATCATATTCCATCTCTTTCCCTAAGAAATCAGCTATTTGCTTTGCTTGTTCAAGCTTAGTTGCGCTAGTAGCCAATTCATTTGCTTTTGCACACACCTTAACTCGATCTGACTCAGAAAAGCCAGTTGGAGCATACTTTCGATTGAAGTTACCTTGGTCCAGCATGCTAATATACAGCTTAATCGTGTTGTCGCGCTGAGTCTCTGTCTGACGATCACGAGTCTCTTGTATGTAATTATCTAAGGTATCTGCCTTACCGCCAACAGTAATGCTATCGAAAATGTTGTCATTAACACTAACTGGATGAGAATATGCCCATAATGCCAGCACAGCAAGTACTCCTAGAACGGTAAAAAATATGATCATCTCATGTCTACGATCCATATAACGAGAGTTATTGCTTGCATAAATAAGTTATGATAAAATTATTTAGCTTTCGTGTATGAGTACAGAAGCGTAGCTATCGCCGACTCCGTACGTTAAATATAAAAAAGAAATAAGAAAAAGAGCTTAAAGCTCTTCTTCGTCTGCTTTGTTCCAGCTCCACACAACGAACAGAACAATCAAGACAACAATCAAGATTGCGGCTATCCATTTAAGTCCAGAGTCAACAAAGTTCTCAAAGTCGTAAACTGCTGATCCAGTAACTGAGTTACCTTCAACATTTGCAGTTAAACCAACTGACTTAACTATTTGATTTCCTTCCTTTACGAATACAGTAAACTGTTTTGTTCCAGTTTGACCTGCATTTGGAGCTACGAAAACAGATGCGATCTCGCTAGTACCTGCACCAACAACAACAGTTGATGGATTGACACTAGTCTGTCCCCATTCTGCACCAGCAGTTTCTAATGTAAATGATCTTGCAGCTGCGCCGTTGTTTGTAAATGTCAAAGCATATACAGCACCAGTTGGAGATACAGTCTTAATAGCTGTGTCTACACCGATTGCTAGATCTGCACTTGGCTGTGCTGAAATTACACCAACCATCTCAACGTCTTCAGCAATTCTAACTACTGAAACATCGTCGTTGAAAACAGTTAATTTAACGTCATACTCGCCAGTTGCGAAACTTGGTAGTACGATTGGAGCATAGATTGTTGCATCGTCGTCTTCATAAACAATTACTCTGTTTGAAGTTTGTCCTACTTCTAGATCTGAAATCTGTACCTTAACTCTAACATTTTCCTCGTTGTTGTTTCCAATGTTTTCTACAAGTACTGCTGTGTAAAGTACATTACCTTGCTGCTCGAAGTTTACACCTGCGATAGCTAGGTTGTCGTCCATCTTCTCAACTTCTATTGCGCCTGTTATGACAAAAGCGTCTAGTAAATGGTATCGGTTTGCACCGTCTGAACCATCTGCTTCAACTTCTTCTCGTCCGTATACACGAACTTCAAAGTCATAAGTTCCCTCATCCATATCATCTACAGATGTTGGAATGCTCAACATAGTCTTAAAGTCGTCCTGATCTAGTGTTACTTCAACGTTATCATCATCGTCGCCGAACATCTTAAACTCACGTGTCTCGATTGTCTCTCCATCGAATTCAACTTCAACGATCATATCTGAAATTCTTTGTTCGTTAGTTGTCTCTAATTCAATTTCGAACTCAATCTGGTCACCATAAGTTAATTCGTCTTCTTCGACTTCTACGTCATTAACTAAACCATCGAGTAATTCGTCGTCTGCGTCTGGATCAGCAGATGCTACGTTGTATTTTACTACGTGAGCTTCTGCTCCTTTATCTAAAGTTCCAGTTGTTGCTTTGATAGTAGCAGTTAACTCTCGGTCTCCAGCAGTTAATTCTGAAACGGGTATTCTAACAGTTCTAGTTTGTTCGTTTATTAGACCTGCTTCAAGAACTACAGAATGTCCAACGCTGTCCAAGCCATCGCCATCAATTGTAATTCTTGCGATAACTTTACTTGTTCCAGTATTCTGTGCTGTATAACTAAGTGTTACAATGCTATCATCGTCTTCAACAGTTCCAGCTACTTTAACATTTGAAATAGCTGCGTAATCTGCTGCTAACACTGTCGCCGGTACTAATAATAGTACAGTAAATAATACGCTCAAAAGCGCGTTCATTTTATTCATTTTTTTAGCCTCCGAATAATAACCCACACTGGAGTTACTTATTAGGTTACTAGTGTTTCGTAGCAAAAGCTTTTAAACCTTACGGCTATTGGTTTTATTTGTGCGCCACAGTATAGCGTTTTTAACTGTCTATTGCAACAAACAACTCAAACGCGTCTATTACGTGTAAGCAGGATTAACGCTTCGTCTATGACTCTTGCTCTATTAGCCTCGCCAGGCCCAAGATCAGAAACCGTCTGATGTGAACCAATCGTCTCACTGTAATACTTTGCTTCTCGTAGCTTACGACCTGCCCTATTTAGATCAGACTGATCATCTGCTAGAGAACCAACTGTCTGATAATAATGCATTACGTCTGGAGGTATATCCCCTTGCTTAGCCAAATAAAACAATTCAGCTGCAGTATGTCCTGCTATACCGTTCCGAATCGCTTTTACTTTCTCCAGGAAACTAATCTCTATCGGCGTTAGAATCCGTTCCTCCATGTTAAACTCTTTTTTCTCGGCAGAAGGTTCTTCAATAACAACTTCGTCAGGTGACGTATCATACGAAAATAGATCGCGTATTGGCATAATAATTCCTTAATACATCAACTCAAAAGTGTTTGCATTCTAAGAAAAACAAATTAGATTATAAAAATAAAGAAAGTGTATTGGACAAAGTCCAATACGCTCAAAGTGCCAACTGATTTCGCAGCTGGATTAAAGCTTCTTACCGATTGTAACCATATAGATTGCGCCTAAGATTACAATACCTGCAACAATTGAGCTAATCACAATAGCAGTTGGTAGGTCTAGAGGACCTGCAAAAGATCCAGTAATTCCACTAATTGGATTTACTTGTATTCCACCGTTTGCGTCGCTATTAATTGTAACAGTTAATGTCTTCTCAGCTACCTGTTCGCCACCAACATAGATTGCAACAGTTGCTGTCTTTGTGCCAGTAACGCCCTCGTTAGGTGTTAAGTATGCGTAAAATGGCACACTTGTACCTGCGGGTATGGTTAACTCTGCCGGTTCAACCTTTGAACTTGCCCAACTTGAGTAGTCTTCCATCAGAAGTTTGTACGTTGCAGAACCACTTACGTCGTTGTTCTTCAACTGTAATGTAAACTTAGTTGCGCTTCCAGGTATAGCTGCTCCAGCTGATGTTCCTGTAATAATTGCGGTTCCATCACCCTGAGGTGCTTCACCAGAACCAAGTCCACCTGCAACCACAATAACAAACTCTTTTGTTAGGTGTTCGCTAGTGTCATCATCATCTTCTTGTGAAGTGTAACCATCATACATGATGTCTGCGCTACAGAAGTATTCACCATCTTTTGCGAAGGTTGGAATCTCTAAGCTAAATGTAAATACATTATCTTTGTTTGCCTTTAGATCTCGATCATATACTTCAGACATTTGTGTAATATCAAAGTCTGTACATTTAACTCGTACACGAGTATCTTCCTGTTCATCATCACCAATGTTGAGTACGTTTACTCTAACAGTAAAGTCATCACCAGCTCTATACTGGGTATCATCTAACTTAATTGACTCTACGATTAGATCGTCGTCATCAACAGATACGATTAACTTCTCTGCAACATTGTATTCTGCAATATCGATCTTTGTTCCAGCTGAAGTTTCGGTCTCTGCAGTTAGATAGAATAACATTGGATATTCACCTTCATCTGCACGGTCATCAATGTCAAAGGTAAATGTTACTTCATTCTCATCACCCTTATCACTAAGACTAAACTTAGATGAACTTTCCTCAATATCTAGCTCTGGGATCTCTAAGTTAAGTTCAATACTCTTTACTTTTTCAGAATACTTGTTCTCAAGAGTAACTGTAACTTCGAACTCCTCAGTTCTAAAGTATGGATCGTCATCATCAAAGTCAATGTCTTTCATTGATAACTTGCTTCTATGATTGTAACCTTCAGGGTTTACTGAAACTCTAACTTCTGAAGTCTTTACAGTCTTCTCAGTTGCACCAGTAGGAGTACCTGCAATACTCAAAGTACCTGCGTACTTACCATAGTATTCTGGAAGGTTCTCTTGTGGAATTATTGTTGTTCCAGTCAATACAACAGTACGAGTAGTGTCTGTAGTTCCCAAAGTATGTGTATTAAGTTCTGATGGGAATGACCAATGTATTGCTGAAGTATCAATATACATACCTAACTTGTACTCATCAAGTTCGCTTTCATAGACATAACTTGTTGAGCTATCTAGGTGCTCAAAGATTAAGTTACTCATACTAAAGTCTGCGGTGTTCAACTCAACGTCTACTTCACCATCATTAGTTATAGTAATAGTTGTAACTGCAACAACATTCTCAGTACCTAATGAAACTGCGGATAGAGAAGGTGTAATTGCAAAAGACTTTGCTTTATTAACTGTAACAGTTCTAGGACCTACTGTGTTTACTTGATTGTGATCGTCTTTTACTGTTGCAGAATATGTGATCGTTGCGCCATCTGCATAATCGCTACAAGTGTGCTCTAAAAATCCCTTATTAAGGACAAAATCGCAACTAGCACCACTTACGTCTGAAAGGTACCCTGCGACTAAATTAGATCCACCAGCAACTGCGAGTTTTACAGTAAATGTAGATGTTGTAACAACAGCTGCGTCTGCAACTGAACCAGTTGCAAAACTAACCACTGGTGAGTTTGACATTTCTCTTGTTGGAACGTTAAACTCTTCCCAAGCATTATCAGCATGTTTGTTATTCAATCGTGCTACACTCTTACCTTGTGTAGGTACGCCATCATAATCAGTAGCGCCTGCACCATATGAGATAGTCTGCTCGTGTGGCGTTGCAGCATTGTTATTCTTTAATGTAATGCTGTCAACGTTATTATTTAGAAGATCAGTTGTGTGCTCAATAGCTAAAAATCCACCTGCACTTATGGTCTTACCATCTAAAATTCCAAATGGTTGATCAAGACTATCCGTGATAGTCCATCCGGTTAAAGTGATCTGAGTAGCTCCACTATTATGTAACTCAATCCATTCATTTCCACCGATTGCTGGATTAGCTACAAATTCGTTCAGAGTTACATCAGCATCTAATGCGCTAGCTCCTTGGATAAGGAATAATGCTGCGCATAAAATTGTAAATACTGTTAGTAATTTCTTCATTTTTAACACACTCCGAAGTGTTTCCATGTTGATTATCTACTGAACAGTAACATATTTAAAGCTTTTGATAGGCCAAAACACAAAACACACGTTGTGCAGTTCGATAATATTCCTACTTTCGCAGTCCACTAAACTGAAAGTAGCTACTACGTTTCAATAAAATTAATAAAGAACAAGTTTATTCTAAGTCTATGCGAAACAAATACAAGCTAATATTGGGTGTGATCATAATCGTACTAGCATTCGCAGGATTCTTCTCAAAGGAGCAAATCACTGGGTTCGTCACAGGTGTGGATAATTTTGACTCTGTAAATCTTGATGACCTACCTAAAACGGTCGATCGTCTAATAACTGCTGATACTGAAGCTGTAGCTGATGAGACTGGCCGAGCGTTTGCGTTAGCTCAAAAGTATCGAGTTGGGCGTGATGATTACTGTATTAGAGATTGTATAACAAGCTGTAGTTTGGATAGTTTAGATTACTACAAAGCATATGTAAGACAGTATGGTGTCTGTATGTGCAAGTGTCTAGTATAGCGCTAAAGCTTAAAATGTTCTTTTATCATTTTAGCAACCTTCTTAGCAGATAGCGTAGTATTCTCTATCTCCAGGTTTTCAACCCCAGGCACAGCACTAAATTCCCAATGATTAAGCGTCTCATCCAAATCCTTACACGTTGTAAGCTTACGGTGTTTTTTTCTTGACTCCAACCGAACTCTCCGCTTAAGCTCTTTAACATCACAACTTAGCCGAACAAAACATACTTCAAAATTACATTTCTTAGCTAATTTTAACAATCTTTTTACCTCTGATTCGTCAGAATTCGTAGCAAAGCAATACGTCATAATTATCCCTTTAATACTAGATTTTGAGAGATAGCTTAGGATTTCAAATTTTAACACTTTATGCAAATCATGACCTTCTTTATCACCCCAGTCAAAAAACTCTCGAACAACATCGCCGGTCAGATGATTATGCATGATCTTAAATCCGGTTAATTTAGCCAGCTCTTGCGCCACAGTCAACTTACCAGTTGCAGGTGCGCCATTAAGAAACACTAATTTCATACTATATCCTAGAATATATATTATATAAAGATACTTTTATAAAACCAGATGCACCTTTTTCTACATGGGCCTATAGCCTAGTCTGGATAGGGCGACAGCCTTCTAAGCTGTAGATCGTGGGTTCGAATCCCCCTAGGCCCGCTAT
>JABICX010000021.1 GCA_018652045.1 Candidatus Woesearchaeota archaeon | reverse complement strand
CGTCAGTATAAAAGTACAATCCAACTACTAAGAAAAGTAGTACAATAATAGATATCGTTTTCATGAAACCACGATTGTTCATATTCCCAAAACACACTTAACCTATTTATATTTTGTTATGCTAAAGCGGTCTTTGCTCGCTTTCGGAACTTTAACATGTTCACCATATTGCGCATATACGTGTTCTATCAAATTACTTGAATTATCTGAAATACCGTAGCTAATAATTGGATCGCCATCGGAATTTAGGTGTACATTTATCTTTTTATCCATATTTGCTGTATCTAAGAAAACAATTTCGTCGCCTAGTGGAGTTTTATCTAAAATGCCTTTATTTACATTAGGAAATTGATCTTGAGGTACTAATTCTTTAGCAAAACGTAAGTAATCTGCAGGGTGTTCTTTAACATACTGGACAACATCCTTAATTAGATTTTCTTCTCCCACAATAATTAACCTAGCAAAAGCTGACCTTTGATGATCGTCAGGTAGATAAGCCCTTAATGTGAATTCTACGAAATATGCTTCTTCTTGTGAAGAAGTACCTAAGACGTCGTCCATAGAGAAATGATATGTATGTAACTTATGCTTTGGACCTCTACGTAATCTAGCTACGCCCTTTACGCGGTCTGCGGTATCATAAACCAAAGGTCCTGAAGCGATCACATCAAAATCAGTAATTCCTGGGAACGCTTTAGCCTTACCAATCTTACCGCCAATTGACAGCGGCACAATATCCGCAATATTACCTGGCGATATAATCTTATGATTTGCTCGGACATAGACTATATCTTTATCGCTACCTGGAGGCATACGATCGTTTAATTCAGGTCTTCCTCTCGATTGAACATATACTTCAAAACCGCCTTTTTCTCTAACGCTATCTGCTAAGTCTTGGACAGTAAGTCTTCCTTCTAAAGAAGGTTCATCTTCTTTATTCGCATTTTGTACAAATCCCATGCTAGTTATTACCCAAATAACTGCTCCGATTAAAAATACGCCTAAAAGAATGAGTATTGGATCCATATAATATAGCTAAATACTTCTATATAGGTCTTTGCTCGCGACGTAGTTCAAAGATAGACGGGTCCATGCCGAGCTTTTCTTTAAGTGAATGATAAAACGCCCTAAGATCTGGTTCGCTAAGTTTTGCGCGCGCATCAGCCTCAATCAAAACAGAAGGATATGCATATGTCTTGTTGTGCTTAGAAATTGCATTAACAATTGCAGCTATCTTATCTGCCTGCAACTGCGGATTGCTTGCTAGAAAGTCGATTCTTAAGGGTCGGTCAAACTCCGCAGGTTTTACATATACACCAAATATCTTCCGGCGCCACTCGCCAATATCAGACAGACCTGGCAAGTCTTCACTTGCAGTATATGAAAAATGATTTGTTCGTTCGCCAACATTTAGTAAGTAATATAAAAAAGTTGTATCGTTTGCGCAGTCTAACACACGTGCTTCAGGTTTACCTCTCAGAAGCTGATTTGATAGAACATTACAAAACTTTTTTCCACGCGAATCTTCGCAAGCACCTGCTAACATAATCTGATTATCCTCGCAACACTTGTAGAGATCTCGCAACATCAAAATCACTTGTTTGTATAACTCATACGCAGCACTATCTTTCTTAGGTATGCTCGACGGATGTAAAACTATTGAACCATCAAGCAACAACAAGTCAGGTGAGAACTTCTGAGCGCATTCTAAAGCAACTTTAATCTCTAGCTCAACGCGCTTTAGGTTAGCTATAACATTTGCGTCTTCGGGCGAGAAATCTGGTGTTAGAACAAACGACTCAGGTTGAGGGTTTTTCTCAGGAAGATACTGTGCAAGTACCTGCCCTTTCTTATACTCAAAACATACTCCAACTGCACGTCGTATAAGTAGCGTTACTCCATGGAACTCCTTTCGCAGAAAACCACCATCTACACCACAAATCTTTAAACCTTTAAGATCCTGCTTTTGAACTTTTGATACAATCTCAGGGTTACTCTTTAAAATCTGCTCAGACAATTTCTTACGTTCAGACGAAGTATCGCTAATATGCTTCGCGATTTGGGTTGCTGCATCCATCTTAAAACCGTGCTCCTGTGTTTAAAAAAACCTGTAGTTACTACAATACAGATTTCAAACTTTCTAAAAAACCGCCTGCTGCTCGATCTCCGATTGCTGCAACAGCACCGACTATCGGTCGTGCCGTAGTTGGATACATATATAGACCAATTGCTATAGCTGCGAAGGTTGCTGCAAATACCCACCCCATTTTTCTCGATAGATAAAGAAACATTATATCTACAGATATACCTTATTCCATTTATACTTTTCGCTGACCTTAAAAACCCTTAAAAACCCTTAAATATACTTAAAACTAACACATACTAAGGTGATAAAACTAAAAAAGAAGATTCTTGTAACTTGTGCATTACCGTATATCAATAGTGTTCCGCATCTCGGTAACTTAGTACCAATTCTTAGTGCAGATGTATACACACGTTTCTTAAGAAAGCAAAGTAACGAAGCCATATATATCTGCGCAACAGATGAACATGGAACTCGAACTGAACTTGAAGCTGCAAAACGTAAACTAACTCCAGATCAATACAGTCGTCAGATGCACAATACAATCAAAAACTTATTTGATTGGTTTGAAATACAATTTGATTATTTTGGAAGAACGCACTGCAAAGACAATCGAGAGATTACACAAGCTGCATTCTTGAAACTTTATAAGAAAGGTTACATCTTTGAGCAAGAGATAACTCAACTATACTGTTCTAAATGTAAAAAGTACTTACCAGACACATATGTTAGAGGTGTCTGTCCTAAGTGTAAGTTTGAACATGCAAAAGGAGACCAGTGTGATCAATGTGGAGCGCTTCTCAATCCAGAGGAACTGATTCATCCTTATTGCAGTGAATGTAGAAGTCGGCCAGCGCCGAGATCAACAAAGCACCTATTCTTAGATCTACCTAAACTTTCGCCACAGATAGAACGGTGGGTTAAGTCAAAGAAAGATTGGAAAGGCATTTCTAAGAACTTGCCTCTTGCATGGATCAAAGAAGGTCTAAAACCACGTTGCATTACTCGTGATCTAAAGTACGGTGTTCCAGTTCCACTTAAAGGATACTCAAACAAAGTTTTCTACGTTTGGTTTGACGCTCCATTTGGTTATGTCGCAGCAACTGCGGAATGGGCGAAGAAGCACAAACAGAACTGGAAGAATTGGTGGTTTAAAGATAATGTTCATTATGTTCAGTTTATGGGTAAAGATAATGTTCCTTTCCATACGTTGATCTGGCCCGGAACCCTTCTAGGAGCAGGAGATAGCTGGCATCTCGTTGACTACCTTAAGTCTAATGAGTACTTGAACTATGCTGGTACGCAGTTTAGCAAGAGCCAGAAGACAGGTGTCTTCACAGATGACGCTGCAAAGCTTGAGTTCCCAGCAGATGCATGGAGATTTTACATCATACTTAACCTGCCAAACACAAGTGATACTTTATTTTCTTGGAAAGAGTTTGGAGAAGTCATTAACTCACAGCTAGTTGGCAACTTAGGAAACTTTGTCAACAGAACCGTAACTTTTACCAAAAAGAACTTTGGTACGGTTCCTAACGTTAAACCAAACGCGACTAAGATCAATGCTGTCCTTCGTATTAAGAAAAACTGGGAAGAAGCATTGACAAAGGTTCAACTAAAGAAAGCGCTCAAGTTCGCGCTTCAGATTGGTGATTATGCAAATATGTACTTCCAACATGAACAACCCTGGATAACTATCAAAACCAATCCTAAGAAGAGTGCGGAAACAATTGCGACTTGCTTTGAAATCATTAAAATACTCGCTGATGTCCTTGAACCATTCATCCCCGCAACTTCTGCAAAGATCCGGAAACAGAGTGAGCTCAAGAACATTAAAGTCTTATTCAATAAAGTGGAACTTAGTCGATTGAAAGAGCTCGAAGCAAAGTTCTCCGGTAAGGTTAAAAGTAAGAAGTTAGATACTAAACCAATGGTAAAGTTCCAGGACTTTGCGAAACTTGACTTACGAGTTGGCAAGATAATCAAAGTAGAGAACCATCCAAATGCAGATACATTGTACAAAATGCAGGTTAGCTTTGGTACAGAAAAACGCCAAGTCTTAGCTGGACTTAAAAAATGGTACAAGCCAGCTCAATTAGTTGATAAACAGGCTATCTTTATTGTCAATCTCGAGCCACGAAACATCCGCGGCGAGAAATCTGAAGCAATGATACTAGGCACCGAGCCTGCTAAGGATGTTGCGTTAATATCTCCATCTAAGAAAGTTAAAGAAGGTTCTAAGATCTGCTAAAGTTTATCCCTTAAGCTTGCTGATAAGGTGAATTGTTATCAAATTCGATTTCCTCGACTTCAGAAGATTCTGACAATCTTCTTGCTTCAGAATCCAAATTTACTCCAGCGTGAGGTGTGCGCTTTAATGTTTCATACCACTCATCAAGTTGTTTTTCCCAATTCGGATCGGTGTTCTCTCCAGAAACATAATTTCTAATTGTAGCATTAGTTCGACCTTGGAATACACGTAAGTTACCTCTTCGTATTGTTATCATACCACTAACTAATCCTTCGGATATCGAAAGATCAGAATTATCTAGACGAAGTATTGCAACCTCTCCAACTTGATCTGCTGACTTTAACATCTCCCTAGATTTACTAAGAATCTCCATTTTACGATTATCTTCCTTGTGCTTTGAAACTAACACTTCTAATTCTGGCGGTAACTTAAATACCATACATGATATTTACGTAAAGTCTTAAAAGGCTTATTCTTTTGCTTGAGGTTTGTTAAAATGATTTTTTTCGCTTTGAACAAGAATATCTAACGCATCTCTCGGCAGATCTTCGAATACGAAACATAGGCGCCTTACTTTTTTAGTCCGATAATTATCTATTCCGTCAGAAATAATTAACTCTGCAAGTCTACTCTCCGTATGTATCTTAAACACAATAGGCGTTATACCTCGATTGCGAGGTCTCCATATACGATAACCTTCACTGAACATACGCGATGCAGCTGCACCAACTAACTTCCGGTCCACCGCAGATAAAGTCAATGTTTCTCGAATATTCAAATAATGAACGGGTGCATTTGCTCGGATATACCTTGTGATAATATCTATTGTTTCATGACTTACCATTCATTAATTTCTAAAAAAGGGTTTAAAAAGTTACTCACTAACGACAATAACATCTTTTCCGTCAGGCCAAGACGCCTTAATTCTTCGAATACATTCTTTACATACGCCCAAGTGAGCGCCTTTTTCTTTTACCTTACCGGTATAATCACAGATCATACATTCGAAGTTTGTTGCCATAATCATCTTTGAACTTTTCCACTTATAAAATTTATTGAAAAGAACTTACACAAAGCTTAAAAATGCAAATGCAAAAACTGCGCATCTACCTCTTGAGGTAATG
>JABICX010000004.1 GCA_018652045.1 Candidatus Woesearchaeota archaeon | reverse complement strand
TAGGTAATAAAACTTAAAAAAGGTTCGAAATAGCTCTATTTCTAAAAAGTTCTCAAGAAGGTTAAAGTGAAGTGATCGAGATGTTTGTTTTCTTACTAAGTTTATTCATAAAAGCGTCTAACTTATTGGAGTTATTACCTGAAATGATACTTACGGATAGTCTCTTACCTTTCTGTTCTATGACTAGTTCTGCTGGTTGGTCTTTAACTTGTTCAAAATCTACATTAACGGTATAGGTATTCTTTATCTCAGTAGATTTCGCGATTTCAACAATAGCTTTTAATGGTATTTCACGACTTACGAATCTATGTTGTACGCCATCGCCCAGAGATAAATTCTCCAGATTACATGTGCCTTCTTTAATCATAAATAGCTGATCTTCAGTAAATGCCGAATATCTATGGCCGATAAACTCTGCAAGAATTTTAGCATCTCCAAGATACTTTTTAGCAAGCGCATGTATGATATCCATCTTTTTAGTATTGTCTTTTGTCGGATGTTTTTCTACGCTTTTTGGTTTTTTCTTGAATAGATTGCTAAATACCATTAGTAACTACTATAAAATTAAGTTTAAAAAACTAACTGTTTGCTAAACTAAACGATAAAAAAGATAAAGTAAAAGTAAGCCTAAGCTTACTTCTTTTCTAAATCGATACACATTCCAGCTGCTACAGTTCTACCCATGTCTCGGATAGCGAACTTTGACAACTGTGGAACGTCTGAGTTCTTCTCAATACAAAGAGGTCGTGTTGGTTCAACTACGATTTCTGCTGCCTCTCCATTCTTCAAGAAGTCAGGATTTTCTTGTACAACCTGTCCTGTCTTAGGATCGATCTTCTTTGTAATCTTTACGACCTTACAGGATACCTGTGAAGTGTTTATGTGAAATACAGGTGTGTAACCAACTGTGAAAACTGTTGGGTGGTTCAATACAATAATTCTTGCAGTGAAGTTCTTTGCGACAGTTGCTGGATTAGTTGCTGGTCCAAGAACGTCTCCTCTTCGCATGTCGTCCTTACCAATTCCACGAATACTTATTCCAACATTATCACCGGGTTGTGCTGTAGGCATCTGCTCGTGATGCATCTCTATAGACTTTAACTCACCAGTCTTACCTGAAGGCATAACCATTAGCTTCTCGCCAACCTTCATTACTCCAGTCTCAATTCTTCCAACTGGAACAGTTCCAATACCCGTGATTGTATATACATCTTGTATTGGCATTCTCATTGGAAGCTTTGTTGGAAGTTCTACTGGCTTAAGTGTATCAAGTGTTTCTAACAAGTTCTTTCCCTTGTACCATGCCATCTTTTCAGTCTTCTTTGCAATGTTTTCTCCTTGAAGAGATGAAATTGGTATAAATGGAACTTCGTCAATCTTGTAGCCAATCTGGCTCAATAACTTTGAAACATCATCCTTAACTGCATTGAACTTAGCTTCGTCATAATTAACCATATCCATCTTGTTAACTGCAATTATGATTTGACCAACACCAAGTGTCTTTGCTAAATATGCGTGTTCCTTTGTCTGCTCCATAACAGAATCGTTTGCAGCAACAACAAGAACAGCAGCATCAGATTGTGATGTTCCTGTAATCATGTTCTTAATAAAGTCCTTGTGCCCTGGAGCGTCGATTATTGTAAAGTAATACTTCTGAGTCTCAAATTTCTTATAAGACAAATCAATTGTAACTCCCCGTTCTTGTTCTTCTTTAACTTTATCCATTACAAACGCAAACTCAAATCCAGCTTTACCTAATTCAGCTGCTTTTTCCTTAAGTTTCTTAAGGGTTTGCTCGTCGATTGCACCGGTATCATATAATAGTCGACCGACTGTGGTAGACTTACCGTGGTCGACGTGACCGATAAATACTAAATTCATGTGGGGTTTTTGTGCCATAAGTTTTCACCTAGTTTACTATGCGTAAACTGAAAATGATATATTTTGAGAGGTTTATAAGTATTGCGGTCTGGGAACTAGAATCTGATCAAAATTAATAATCGCGCTCTGCGGGAAGTCCTGCAGACTTAGGTTCTTTCTGAGCGTCAACCTGATGTAATAACGCTATTACTTGCGCCGGAGTTATACCTGTAATCGTACCGAGTTTCTGTAACTCAACATTAGGATCAATTCCGTTACTAGATCTACTATGCAAATCTTCGTCAGGTCTAGGTGCCTTTGGGAAAGACAATAATATACGCTCACTACCAAGATGCTGCTCTAATCCATCTGGAATCTGTCCATGTTCTTTAACTTCGAAGAACCAGTAGTCTGCGCCCCGTTGTACTGCAATTCCTTCTTCAGGACTGGCCTCTCTAGGCAGATCAAATAAATTACTCGGCTGCGCCACATAATCGTAAAGCTTTGCGCCAGTTGCGTGTTTCATAATGCTTATTGTATGATAAAACCTTAAAAAACGTTCGCTAGTGAAGAATATTATTCTTTTTCGCTTAACTTTGAATTTCCAAAACAAGAAATCCTACAAAGTCCGCTAACTTCACAGTCCTTCATACGTCGACTGAATGCGTTACTAAATCGATTTCGAACCTCGCTAGGAGTGCCGATAATCATATCATCAAGATAAGTATCTACGAATACAGTCTGATCTACGGGAACAAACCCCTGTTTAGGACCGTCGGAGAATCTTAATTTCTCTTCAGTATTTTCGATTAGTTGGGTACCGATTAATTGCTGAGATTTACCACTTATGCAATACTTACCTACTTCCGCACTAGTATCAAAAACGCTTATGGCTGCAGGATCAAAACTATTAAACTGTATAAGTACTTTTTCGTCAGTTCCAAGTCTATCGATTATCAGTAAGTCGCCCGCTTTTAAATTCTTTAAAGCATTTTCATATACTTCGAGCGAGTTTCCTGCCTGAATTGTCTGAACTGTCATGTTACTATCCAATAATAACGGTTTAAAAGGTTTATTCTTCTATGACTGGACGTGGAAGCTCTTCTTTCAGACCCTTTCTCTTTCGGATTCTCAGAACAGTATCATCCTGTAACTCTCGAGGTATCTTCTCAAATACTTGGTCGACTAAGAACCATACGCCTCGTCCGCTAGTTGCGCTTCTTAAGCTAGAGGTAAATCCGAACATCTCAGCTACAGGCAGCTTCGCTTTAACAACTAGCTGCTCTCCATTTTGTTCGGTTTCTAAAAGCTGTCCTCTTCGGCTATTTACTAACTTTGATATTGCACCAAGTCCCGTGACTGGTGCGTCGATTCTGATTGTTTGCTTTGGTTCATAAAGTACATCTCCTGCAGTTAACATTGCGTTAAAGATAGCCTGTCTCATACATGGAATCATCTGTGCAGGACCTCGGTGTATAGAATCTTCGTGCAGCTTTGCGTCCATAAGTCTTACCTTCATACCAGTACCGGGTTCTCTTGAAAGTGGACCTGCATCCAGTGCTTCTCTGAAAGATTGTACAACTAACTCTTGAATCTCGCCAATCTGTACAATTCCACGAGTCTCATCTACTAACATACTATTCTTATAGACATCCCAAGTTCGCTTTGCTTCGTCTCTAGGAACGCCATTCGAAGTCATTGCTTCCAAAGTCTCAGGCTTAATCTTCTTAATCTTGCCTTCAGGTATCTCTCCCCGCTTAATTGCTTTAGCAACTTCTGGTGCAAGTGGTTCAACGATAACAAACAACTTATTGTGCTTATTTGGGGACTTACCCATTACCTGTGGGCTCTGCTTGTCAACAGTCTCTCGATATACGACAATTGGAGGTGATACAACAATATCAAGTCCTTTGTCTCTCTGAAGAATATGCTCTTTAATCTCTAAGTGCAGCTCACCAAGACCCATTATCAGATTCTCGCCAGTCTCTTCATTGATCTCAATCTTTATTGTAGGATCCTCTTTAGCAATCTGTTGTAGTGCAACAATCAACTTTGCTAGATCCTTTGGATTCTTTGCCTCAATTGCCTTTGTAACAACTGGGTCAAAAATATGCTTGATTCCTTCGAAGGTGGCTATTGGTTCTTCTGAAACAGTCTCACCTGAATTTGCAGCTCGCAATCCTACAACTGCTGCTACATTTCCAGAAGGAACTTCAGGTACAACGATTCTACTAGTACCTCCGCCCTTGAAAAGCATAGTTTGCTGGATTCTGCCAGCCACTTTTGCGCCGTTCAAATATACTTCTTTTCCCTTTTCTAATTTACCTGAAAAGACTCTACCAAAAGCAAGTTCTCCTGCTTGTGGATCAACCTTCATCTTTGTAACTATGAAAACTAACTCCCCATTTGGATCACATGCGAGCATCTCACGTCCGATTCGAGAATCTACATCACCAGTCCATAGGTGTGGGATTCGATACTTCTGAGCTTCTGCGGGACTTGGGCAGTGCTTTGCTACCATATCTAGCGCAACCTCTGACAAGGGTGCTTTATCTGCCAGCTTTTTCCAATCCTCATCATTTCCAGTATTATACGCGTCAATGATGTCTTTGAAACTAATTCCCTTGCTTTTCATAAGTGGGACACTCAAAGCCCAGTTATGATATGCTGAACCAAATGCAACTGAACCATCTAGAACATTTACCTGCCAAGATTCTTTGTATTGCGCAGGTGCAATATCCTTGATTAACTTGTTAACATTTGTAATGATTTTGACAAACTTCTCCTGCATTGCTTCAGGAGTTAACTTAACCTCACGGATTAACCGATCGACTTTGTTTATGAAAAGAACGGGTTTAACTCGATCTTGAATAGCTTGCTTAAGAACTGTCTCAGTTTGAGGCATTACTCCCTCAACTGCGCAAGCAAGAACGACTGCGCCGTCAACTGCTCGCATAGCTCTAGTAACGTCTCCGCCAAAATCAACGTGTCCGGGTGTATCAAGAAGATTAACTAAAAGCTCTTTGCCTTCATAAGTATGAACCATCGAAACTGCAGCAGTCTGAATTGTAATTCCTCTTTCTTGTTCTTCCTGCATATCATCTGTGACTCTAACTTCGCCCGCTAATTCCTTTGAAAGCATTCCTGCTCCTGCAATAATATTGTCTGAAAAAGTAGACTTTCCGTGATCGATATGCGCGACGATACCAATGTTTCTGATTCTATCTGGAAACTTCATTGCTTTCAGAATTTTCTCAGTGTGTTTGTCCATCGCCATGTGTTAAAACTCGCAAGCTGTTTTATAAGCTTTGCGGAGAATCACGCGCTATTATCTGGCCCACCTGTCATGTGGTCTTTCAGAGAAATGCTGCCAACTTGGTTATCGCCCATTGGTGCTGAACATGTATCCATATCAGATGGTTCTTTTGGTGGCGTCTGAAAACTGTTAATGTAGTCTCCAAAATCAGAAGGAAGCAACTCCCTATTCTCATCAATTAATTGGCTAGCTTCTTCCATAACACCATACACAGTTATTTCTAACAGGTTGCCTTTACCAAGGGTTTGGCTGTCTACGATCTGTTCATCGATATTTCTAATTTGATCCATTAAAAGATCTTGAAGGTCCTGAAAACGTCCGGAAAGCTCGAAATCGTGCTTGCGCTTAAATCCAATTTTAAAAGCACGTAGTAATTGATACATCTCTTTGCTTTGCCTCAGTGCTATCGCTAATTTACCAATTTGAATATAATCGTCGTTAGTGCGGCCAAACTTGTCTGGCTCGTGAGAGTTACAGTTTCCACAACATCCCGCACCTACGTCTTTCATAACTTAACTCCTCAAGAGTAGTTTAAAAATCTAACGATTACAGAAACTTCATAATTTTCTGGATGTCTGCCTTTCCGCGCAGATTACCAATGACAATTCCCTTAAGTTTATTCTCTGGAACTTTAGCAAACTTCTTCTTAAGTTTAGCTATCTCTTTCTTGAGTTCAACGTCAGACATTAACTTAAACTTCTTTGCGGCAGAGGCTACAGTTTCGCCTTTTGCAACTTCGACAAGCATGTCTAAGACTGCTTCTTTTGAGATCTTACCATCTTGAAGAAGCTTAAATATCTCTTCAAAGTGTTCTTGCTGGAAATTGCCCTCGTCTTGATCTGCCTTCTTCCTCGCTTCCTTTTGGGTTGAAAGAAGCGTTGTTGCGATCAGCTTTGGATCTAGCTTCTTAAACTTCTTATGCAGGTAAGCAAACTGATCGTCAAATAAAACTTGGGAAGCGAGTACGTCGTTTAGACCTGCTTTAAGCAATCGATTAAACTTTACGTCAGGCAGTTCAGGTAAACGTTTCTCGATATCCGCTCGCTTATCGCGTGATATTGGAATAAGTGTTAAGTCTGTCTCAGGATACATTCGAGCTGATCCCGGCATAGGTCTCAGATACTTGCTTGTAAAATCTGGTTTTGCATTCCTAACATGTGATTCAAGTTTCTCTTTTTTGTAAAGAACTTCTTGCTGACGCTTAACCTCTCGTTTGATGGTTTCAGGCATCGACTTAAGATCTTGGAAACCTTTCAACTCGATTCGCGGATGATTTTTAATAGATACATTAACATCCTGTCGAATAGTTCCAATCCCGCGCATTGCTTTACCAGTTGCACGAATAAGCATTCCAATTGCTAGAGCGACAGCTTTCGCCTGCTCTGGTGTCTTTATGTCAGGTCCTGTGGCGATTTCAACTAAAGGTATTCCTAAGCGATCCAATCGATAGGTAACTGTCTCTTTATCTTCTGCAGTTCTACGTGCTGCGTCTTCTTCCAGACCTACAAAAATTATACTAATCTTATCTCCACCAACCTCAATATAACCGTTGGTTGCTATCATGGACGTTCGCTGAAAACCAGATACATTTGTGCCGTCAACAATCGTTTTTCGCATAACTTGAACATAATCTGCAATATCGCAGTGCAAGATCGTTGCTATTGTTAGAGCTGCATCAAGTGCTTCCTTATTTACTGTGTGAGGTGGTTCCTCATCTAACTCCACTAAACAGGTTGTGTCGTTGTAACCTTCATAGACATAGCGTAGACCTTTTGCCTGTGCATGCGCTGCTGCAGCGTCAATATAACCTGACTCTCCAGCCATTGCTCGCAACTTGCGATTGACTGTAAAGTGAGGTTTATCTTTTCGCAATCTACCTTCACACTCACAGAACAGCTTTCCAACATCTAGCTGTCCATGTACCTCCAAGCCACATTTGAACCCCAGTTTCGGATAATCCATATTATGAGAACTAAGCAAGATATTTAACGATTTCTTGTTTGACTTTCTTTGCATCTGCACGGCCTTTGCTCTCTTTGATAACTTGCCCAATTAAGAACGCGATAATCTTAGAGTCGCCACGCTTATACTGCTCAGTCTGTTTCTTATGTTTCTTAAGCACAGATACAGTCAACTCTAAAAGTTTTGCGTCAGTTAATGTCAATAATTTTAGTTTGTCGGCTAACGTACCTGGATGTTGTGGTTTCAAGACCAACTCTCTGAGAAGAAGGTCTGCTGCGCGGTCACTAATTTTGCTTTTCCTTATTAGATTCAAGAAAGGTACAAAATGTTGTACGTCCAGGTCAGTCTCACTAAAAAATAGATTATTATAGTTCAAAACCTTAAGCAACTGTGTTGAAATCCAACTAGCTGCGAGCTGTGCGTCAGTATCTTTTGCAACTTTTTCGTAAAAGTCTGCTAACTCCTTCTCTGAAACAATTGCTATAGCTTGGTGTTTATTGATTTTGTACTGTTGCATCATACGTTGCATACGTTGTGATGGAAGTTCGGGCATAGCTTTCACGATTTTTTTTAGCTGAGCATCACTAATAACAATAACGGGCAAGTCTGGATCAATAATATATCCATACTCTTCTTCAGTTTCTTTTCCACGCATCGAAACAGTAGCTGATCCATTGAACCTTCGAGTCTCTTGTTTTATTCTTTGGCCATTTTCGATCTCTTGTTTTTGTCGGAACACTTCATATTCTATTGCAGACACGACGTCTTTTATGCTACCGACATTCTTTATCTCAACACGAGGGTTCCTTCCAATGCTGACATTTGTATCAACTCTAAAACTTCGATCTGAAGTATACACTTTCAGATGTTTTACGATAGAAACTATCAACTTCAAGAACTGTTTGACCTCTTTGGACGACGAAAAGTCTGGATCAGTAACGATCTCACACAGCGGATATCCTGATCGGTTATAATCGACTAGTGCATAATTAGATATATCAATATGCTGCGGGTATGTTATACTTCCAGGATCTTCTTCAAGTTGAATACGCCGTATTTTGATTTTCTTACTTTGAACAAAAACATGGCCATCTTCTGCGATTGGAGAATGATACTGCGTAATCTGATAGTTCTTCGGTAAGTCTGGATAGAAGTAAGTCTTACGATCGAATCTACTTGCTTTAGCTACTTTGCAGTTCAGTGCCAAAGATAACATGACTGCGAAATCCAACGCTTTTTTGTTCAACACTGGCTTCGACCCGGGCATCCCCAAACAGACTTCACATGTCGCAGTATTTGGTGTTGCAGATTTAGTTTTGCAGCCACAGAATAACTTACTGTTAGTATTCAACTGCGCATGAATCTCCAATCCAATTTTAACTTTGCTCAAATGCATCACCTACTTGAATAATCTTTCCTTCATCTAGATAATTAGCTATTAAATGTAATCCTACGGGCATCTTCCCTACAAAACCTGCTGGAACACTAAGCTGCGGAAGTCCTGCAAGACTGACTGGCACAGTCAAAACATCAATTTTATACTGATCTAAGGGACTTAATTTTTCGATTTCAGAGAACTTTGGCGCAACAATTGGCATTGTTGGAGCTGCTATAACATCTACTTTTTTGAATGTCTTCTGAAAATCTTCGATAACAAGTGTTCTTATCTTAAGCGCTTTGATGTAATACTTGTCCTGGAATCCTGCCATTCTCGCGAAAGTCCCTAATAAAATTCTACGTTTTGCTTCTTCACCAAACCCTTCGGATCGCACTTTCGAAAAGTAGGTGTTAAAGTTACCGTCTAGTTTATCCTGTAAACCATAACGCATACCACAAAACTTAGCTAAGTTCGTCGATGCTTCTGAAAGTGCTATAATATAGTAAGCCGGAAGTGCCAAATCAGTGTATTTAAGTGATATTGGTACTATTTTTGCTCCCAACTTTTCCAGCTGATTGATCGCCAGTGTGACTGTATCTCGAACATTCTTTGTAGCAAGATCCATGTACTCTTTTGGAACACCAATCTTTAACCCTTTGATAGACTTGCCACAATAAAGAGTATAATCTTCTGCTGACTTCTTAATCGAAGTAGAATCTTGTTTATCATAACGTGCTATCTTTGATAATAACCACGCAGCATCTTCCACGGTTTGTGTAATCGGACCGATTCGATCTAAGGAACTTGCGTAGTCAATTAAACCGTATCTTGAAACTAGCCCATACGTCGGCGTCAGACCAACAACGCCACAAAAGCTAGCTGGACATGAAATCGATCCACCCGTCGACTCACCTAAACCAAATACATCTGACTTTGAAGCTGCCACATATCCTGCAACACCTCCACTTGAACCTCCACAACTTCTAGACAAATCGTGAGGATTCTTTGGAACTCCAAAAGCACAGTTTGTTGAGAAAGTCCCGAAACCGAATTCGTCTTGAGTTGCTTTACCAACAACCTTGCAGCCTGCTTTCTTTGCTAACCTAACTGCTGTTGCATCATATGTTGGAACAAAACCTTGCAGTATCTTAGAACCTGCCGTTGTTAGTATACCTTTTGTACAGATACTATCCTTTACAACTAAAGGTATTCCATTACTAACTTTGACTTTAGTTATTAGATAAGTCATACGGTTTTAGGACCTTTGAAAAATCCGTTCTCCTTATGTTTAGTGTTAACTAGTGCTTTTTGCCGTATGAGACATTTATCAACACGATCTTGACGATAGACATTCTGCAAATCTGCTGAGCAAAATGTCGGTACTACTTTATCTGTATCAATTTTACTCAACACAGAAAAATCTTGAAGTATATCTTTAAAATCATCTGTGAACTTTGCCAGCTCTGACTCGGTTAGATTGATTCTAGCTATCGCAGCTACTTTCTTTACGAGTTGTCGGTCAACTTTCATAAGCGTCAGGAGGTGGACTCGAACCACCACCAAGGGAGTAACAGTCCCATATCCTACCTATTAGACTATCCTGACATTGCTTGAATAATAACCTTGTGGAGAAAACGAAAATGGTGACTAGCTTACACTATCACATATCAATTATTGAAAACTATGGCTAGACCGAACTTCTTATAGATTGGGACAATCGCCTTTTGCCATGATAATGTATGTGATTAAGCGTTTTTAAGGCTTTCTAATACAAAAAACTGTTCTTTTCAATACGTGTATTGATCTCGCCTACAAGGTTCTGAGTCATTTGTTTTCTGACTTCGTTTAGGTTTTTATTTGTCCCGAGCAAGTGCATTAACTTCATGTAGGCAGTCTCTGGAAGAGTGTCATTACAATGAATAACACCTGCCTTTTCCTCGCGAACTCCTGCCGAATAAACATGATTATTAGTTGTTCCATAAAGCGTCTGTGTTGTCATACAGATAATTGCGTGCTTTGATGCATTCTCAAGCGTTGGTATCCAGGTATCTGTTGCAATGTTTCCGAAACCAGTACCTTCTAAAATAATACCTTTGTATCCCTTATCAATATAATAATTAATGATGTCTGACTTTAAACCTGGAAAGAACTTTATCAAAACTACTTTTGGTTCTAGCTGTGTGTCTGCCTTAACCGTCTTATCTGTCCGTTTGTTGTAGTTCTTTGCTAGGATTTCAACACCCTTCTTTGGATCGATCTTTGCGAGTGGCAAGCAATTGATCGGCCTAAATGCATCTCTACGAGAGCTGTGCATCTTACGTACTTTCGTTCCCCTAAGTGCATAACAATAGTCGTCATCGGTGTTTGCGTGCATAACAATCGCAACCTCTGCAATATGTGAAAGACAGTAATGAACTGCACAGATAAGATTTTGAGCACCATCAAAACTTCCGCGGTCTGAACTTCTTTGACCACCAACAACTGCTATCGGCTTTGACAGATCTTTAATCATAAAACTTAGTGCTGCTGAGGTAAAGTGAAGTGTATCTGTACCTTGTGTTACAATAACTCCCGATGCACCTTTATTCAATTCCACTGCTGCAGTGTCTGCGATTCTTTGAAAGTCTTGTGGAGTAAGGTCCTCAGACCATTGTGAAAAAGGAGATATTATCTTGATATTTGCTAGCTTAGTGAGCTCAGGTATGTTGGCTATCAATTCTTCTGGTTTGGTCAATGAATGTGTTGCGCCTGTCTTGTAATCTACTCGAGAGGTTATTGTTCCTCCCGTTGTGATTATCGTTATCTTCGGTAATCCTGATTTTGATTTTACCTTAGATAAAACAGGTGTTGATTGTTTTGCGCGCTTGATAATATGTGGTTTCTTGATTCGCTTGGTTACAATTCCAACATTGTATCCATTCTCTAACTTCAGTATGGTTATATTCTCGTCCTGTGATGGCATGACTGTTCCAGTGTATTCAAACCCTCTTCCAGATACTCGAACAAAGTCGCCTGCCGCAAATTTAGCCATACTTGTCTAATACATACGAACTATTTAAGATTTGAGGTTCCAAGAGAAATGTAACTTTGTTTTATTAAACATATAAACTTATTTTAAACCTCGTTTCATATTTTAAACAGATGCACAAATCAGGAAGTTGATCCTTTTCTTTAACTAACTGTTTTGGGGGTGTAAAATGGAATTTGTAGTACAAAATGCAATAAAAACTTCTGAAGGACAGAAGACAACTTATGACGGACTTATTGGACAAGCAACTATAAAAGTAATCGGCGCAGGCGGTGGCGGTAATAATATGGTCGACTGGCTATACAAGAAAGGCGTATCTGGCGCTGAGATTATCTCAATCAATACTGATAAACAACATTTAGATTTCAGAGAGGCTGATAAGAAGATCCTTATTGGTAGAGATCTAACCAAAGGTTTAGGTGCTGGTGGAAACCCGGCTGTCGGTACAGAATCTGCAAGAGAGCAGATACACGAAGTCAAAGAAAGTATTCGTGGAGCAGACATGTTGTTCCTTACTGCTGGACTTGGTGGTGGTACAGGTACTGGTGCAATACCAGTTATTGCGCAGGCCGCAAAAGAAATGGGTTGCATCGTAATATGTGTTGTAACTATGCCATTCACAATAGAAAAAGCTAGGATTGATAAGGCAGAATGGGGTCTTAAACAGCTAAGACAGTGCTGTGATACAGTAATTGTAATCGACAATAACAGATTAGCTACTATTGCTGGAAATCTGCCAATACAGCAGGCATTCGCAGTAGCAAATGAGTTGATTTCAACTATGATTAAAGGAATCGTAGAAATCATCGCAGTTCCAAGTCTGATTAACATGGACTTTGCTGATGTAAAAACCATCATGTCAAAGGGAGATGTTTCAGTTATTGGGATCGGAGAAGCTGACGATGAAAAGAGAGCTATAACCGCTGTGAAACGAGCGCTTTCTAACCCATTATTGGATGTAGATTATAAGGGTGCCAACGGTGCATTAATACATATAACTGGCGGAGCAGATCTAACCTTGGATGAAGCAGAGCAGGTTGGTAAGTTAGTAACCGACAACCTCGATGCAGATGCAATGGTTATGTGGGGCGCAAGAATTGAAGACGATATGCAAGGAAAGATTCGAGTTATGACAATCATAACTGGAGTTAAATCACCATTTGTCTTAGGAAAAGCTGCGCAGGGCAGAGCTAGCGAAAAAACAATTGAGATGAATAGCGAGCTAGGCATAGATATGATCCGCTGAGATCATACTCAAGCACCTCCGAAGAGATTTCCGTTTGGGAGTATGTCCAGTACGTGGGCATACTCTTTCTTAACTTTTTAAAATTAAGCTAATAAACTGTCTTAAAAGCATTATAAACTCACTGACTACTTCTTCTTGATCCGATCGCGTATCTTCTTTATCGCTCTTTTTTCTAGAAGTGGCTTTGCCTGCTCACCACGAAGAGATGTATTATAATCAGCGCCTACTGCGCCCCAGGCTTCGAACGATACTAAGTCTCCTGCGTCTAATCTCGATGGAGCTTTTACCTTTTTCCGGGCATAACCAATAGCAATTGCTCCTTGGATCTCAACATTATCAGGTACATCTAAATCGCTTGATAACTTGCCTGGCTTCGGTATAGCAATCCAACAGGTTGCTAAACCTTTGTCAGCTGCTGCAAGTAAAATATTCTCTACAGCCGAAGCAACTGCTTGCTTTGCCAAACTAGCACCTGTAGTCGGGAATCGTGCCTCAACTGCTCCAGTCAAAGAACAGACCAAGATAACAACTGGCGCACCTTCTACCCAAGTTTGTTTATACGATGCCTTAGCGATCTTGTTTTTTGTCGAAGATTCTCGAATGATAATAAAACGCCATGGTTGAAGGTTATTCGCAGATGGTGCCCATCTAGCTGCATCAATCAAATCATAGATATCTTGCTCAGAAACATTCTTCGCCCTAAACTCTCGAATCGATCTTCGTTTCTTTGCTATATCCAAAAAAGCCATACTTTACTCCGCACTTAAAACTTATATACTTTATCTCTTGTATAATATCATGCTATACTCAAAGCTAGTTACGATATATGGGCGAGTAGAGAACACGACAAAGACCTTAGAGAAAACTGCAATACTCGCAGATTTTCTCAAAAATGTTGCGCCTAAAGAACTTGAAGAGATTACATTATTACTACAAGGCCTAGCGTTTCCCGAATATGACGCAAGAGATTTGGGTCTAGGTATCCAACTCGCAATAAAGGCCATATCTTCTGCAGGTGGTTCTAGTATTGACCAAGTCAAGCAGCTATGGAAAAAAACAGGTGACTTAGGTGAAACTGCTTCGCAAATCATGGGTAACAAAAAACAAGCAACTCTATTCTCTCGGTCACTCACAACGTCCAAGGTTCTAGGTAACTTACATAAACTATCTGAATTAGAAGGTCCTGGAACCGTAGATCGCAAGATTTCTCTACTTAAGGAGTTACTAGCATCTAGCAATGGTGAGGAAAGTAAGTACCTTGTTAGAATCTGTCTAAATGATCTACGAATCGGTATTGGTGAAGGGGTTATGCGCGACAGTATTGCGCTGGCTTTTGATGTTGACAAGGTAGCAGTACAAAAAGCATACGACACAACTACTGATTTTGGTGAGGTTGCTCAACTAGCTAAAAACGGAGTAAACCAACTAGCTGCTGCAACTATCACAACAGGTAAGCCAATCAAAGTCATGCTTTATCAAAAAGCGAGAAACATAACTCATGCATTCGAGCGTGTTGGCAGGCCGGGTGCTCTTGAATATAAATACGATGGCTTTCATATACAGATACACAAACGAGCAAGTAAGATTCAAGTATTCACTCGACGGCAAGAAGATGTAACTAAACAATTCCCTGATATTATTTCAATGGTAAAAAAACAGGTTAGTGCAACTAATTTTATCTTAGATGCTGAAGCAATTGGGTCAGATCCAAAAACCGGCAAATGGCTCCCCTTTCAACACATATCTCAACGAATTAGACGAAAATATGATGTTGAACTACTAGCTAAAAAGATTCCAGTCGTTGTCAGAGTCTTTGATATTATGTATTTGGATGGAAAAGACATGCTTTTAGTGCCATTTAAAGATCGACGAAAAGCGATAGAAAAAATTATTAAAAAATCACAACAATTTGCTCCAGCTGAACAAATCGTAACTTCCTCTGACGAAGACGGGAGTAGATTCTATAAGGAATCATTAGAAAAAGGAAATGAAGGTCTTATAGCTAAAAATCTTGAAGCAGAATACAAACCAGGCTCTAGAGTAGGATATGGCGTAAAGATTAAACCGATAATGGAACCTCTCGACTTAGTTATTGTTGGTGCAGAATGGGGTACAGGCAAGCGAGGTGGTTGGCTATCTAGCTTCATACTCGCTTGCAAAAAAGACGACCAGTTCTTAGAGATTGGTAAAATGGGTACTGGAATCAAAGAGAAAGAAGATATGGGAACGAGCTTCAAAGAATTGACTAAATTATTAAAACCTTTAATCATCGCTGATGAAGGTAGGGTTGTTCGAGTTAAACCAAAAGTTGTTATTGAAATCGCTTATGAAGAGATTCAGAAATCACCAACATATAGTTCAGGTTTTGCGCTACGCTTCCCAAGATTAATCCGTATGAGACCTGATAAAAATCTCAAAGAGATAGCATCATTACAACAGGTAAAAACACTTAACTTGAACCAAAGGCACAACAATTAATTCACATTCTAAAACACAGTTCTTATTAAGACACATATGTTTCATTTATACAACATACTTCTACGTAATTAACACACTAGTTTCATTTGTGACTTGGTTGTTATTGATAAGGAACAAAGTTCTTAATCCGAAACGCTTAAATTATTTGATTATATATAGAATACTATGATTGATCAGAAGCTTCTTGAGGCAGTGTTTGATGAAAAAGTCGTACATGTTATACATGGACTACTTAACCAAGACACGGACTTTTTCTCTATTCGAGAGCTAGCAGATAAAGCAGATGTCACCGTATCTACCACATTTAGAATCGTACGTTCATTAGAAACAGTAGGATTCGTCAAAAAGGTTGCTCGAGGTCGCATTAAGTTCTTTCAGATACAACGAGCTAGCGACGCATACAAACAGTTTGCTGAACTACTTGGGCACAAACAGACAGTCTCTGAAGTTATAGAAACGTACCTACAAGACACATATGGTTATCAAGACTTGGAGATACTCGTACCCAAAAAGGACAAAAACAAGGTATTTATCATAACTAACGAAGATATTGATGATGCACAGTTAGCTAAAACACTATATAAGCTTCTTAACAAAAAGATTAAGGCAATGAGTATAACTCCGAAGCAATTTGAGAAGATGAAGCAGATGGGCTTGGTCTAACTCAACTACTTTAGAGTGACGAAAATAGAAAGGCTTTTAAATGTTCTTTCTGACTAGTGACTAGACCAAAAATGATTTGCATAGAGCTTATGCCCTTCCAAGTGAAGAGAAGCTTTGTCTCTAACACAAAACAAATCGTTATATAATGTATGCGTAATACATATCAAGTAGTAAGTGTAACACACATACGACACTGGTTGGTGAAAAAAAATGATAGTAAATGAGGAGTTCCTAAGCAAACTGCGTAGGTCGTTTAACCTTAATCTATATGAAGTGAAGCTATGGACAGCGCTTTTATCTCGTGGTGTATCAACTGCTGGAGAGCTTAGTGATATTGCTGACGTTCCAAGATCGAGAACATATGATGTTTTAGAAAGCCTTGAAAGAAAGGGCTTTGTAATTGTAAAGCCAGAGAAGCCAATAAAATATATGGCAATCTCTCCTGGAGAGGTGCTGGCTAGAGTTAAAAATCGGATCTCGATAATTGCAAAAGAGCGAAGCGATCGACTTGAAAAATTATCTGATTCAGATATTCTTAAAGAGCTTGAAATGCTATTCAAGCAAGGTATCGAACCAATGCAACCAACTGATTTCAGTGGTGCACTAAAAGGTCGACATAACTTATATGATCATTTAGCAATGCTTTGTAAAGAAGCTCAGAAGAGCATATATATCTTAACAACTGAAGATGGTCTAATCCGAAAGGTTAGAACAATCAAGCCGTTACTTGAAAAAGCAAAAGCTAGAGGTGTTGAGATTAAAATCGGAGCACCGGTAACTACAAAGACAAAAGAAGTTATTGACAGATTGCAAGGAATTGCAGAAGTAAGAAACATACCAAATGTCAGTGCAAGAGTTTGTCTTATTGATAGTAAACAGATAATGTTCATGTTAATTGATGACAAAGACGTACACCCAACATATGATATTGGTCTATGGGTAAACACACCGTTCTTTGCAACCGCAATTAACAACATGTTTGTACAGGCGTGGGCTGGCGGTAACAGTAACTTAATTCAATCTACATCTCCGGAAACTAAGACTGATGACATTATTCTACCCGAAGAAGCACAGAACCTATTAGATTAGGTTCTATTTCTTTAAATTATTAAAATTATTATACGTAGGCTTAAAGCCGTAGATCTTATCAAACAGCTTATTGAACTCTGCCTTACCCTTACAAGTGCTAAGCTGCTTAAGCAAGTTCAGTATCTTAGTCTTACCAAACTTTTCCACCAAGATCTCAACTGCAAAAACTGACTCTTCGTAAACTTTGCCCGAATCATTCTCGTAAAACATCAAGAAATTCTTAAATGACCCTATTTGTTTTCGATGCCTGCTGTATCCAGAAAGATAATCTGCCAAACCCTCCCACAACCAATCTGGTTTGCACTTTCGCTGTTTTTTAATCGTAGCAATAGTATATGCATGAACGAGTTCATGTTTCAATAATCGAGCATATTTTTCAGCATTATATGTATGCTCGCTCTCCTTCTCAAAGTTCGCATGGTCTAACACATATATATCTCGATTCCATTCCCAACCAATCACACTATTTCCAGTCTGTCCCGTCAAAGCAACAATAGTCTTACGATCTTTACACAACAAAATATTAGGTCTTCCATATGTCCATTTAATGCCAAAGAACTCATCCAAATCCTTCATAGCGCTCTCTACAATCTTATTAACAAACGCGTCTTTAGTAATTGAAAGTTTGTATATATTAGCCATATCGTTAATCTAATCAAAGATATATAAACTTACTTCAAAACTTTACCAGTTTCTAAATACCACAAGTACAGATCGAGTTCGGCTAGCGTAAGATTTGATTTATCTGCGATCTTGCTAAGAACATTCTCTATCTCAAAGTAACGGTATGGTGTCATTGTTTTTGGGCGATTGATCAGGTCATGTTTTACAAGAATGTCTACAATATGAAAGTCAATTATTGCGAAGTCATCGTAACCTATGTTACGCAAGAAATGGCTAGCAAGTTTGTACCCCAAACCCTTAACATTGGCTACTAGCCAATCTCGTAGATCATTACCTTGAAGATTATCTAAAGCCCATTGTACGTCAACCCCTCTCGCTCCAAAGATATAATTTGCACGAACATTTGGGAATCTATGGCCAAGCCTGCTTAGCTTTTTAGCAAGCTCCTCTTCGGACAGAGTACTGAATCCGTCACCAATATCTCGCTGAATCCGAATGCCACCTGAGGCACTATAGTTCGCAGTTAGTATGCAAAAACACATCTCAGAAAAGATCTCTTTCTGATCTTTAAACTCTTGAATACGCTTATCAATTACTTCCTTAACATCGCTCTGCTTCAGAGCTTCAATCTGACTTAGTAACTTTTCCATCTTACCATAATATATCTACAGGGAGCTCAGTCTTAATAGCCTGATCATGTTCCCATATATATAGCTCACGATCAATAACGTTTTGGTGCAGACGCTTCATATAAGGTACATTATTACACCCACCACAAGTATATCCGTTATTATAAAAATCGTCCATAGCTTTTGCAGCTTTTTCTCTAACTGAGTCGGGCAGTTTTAGTTTAAACCATTCTTCATATTCATCTAACACAACCTCTGCCAGATTAGCAACACGGTCTACATCAATCTCCTCGCACTCTTCCGCACATAGTTCGCATTTGTAGAGCTTCTCTTCGTCAGAAGTCATCTGTTACATCCCCTTCAACCGTAGGTAGCGGTCCGTTTTCTTTCTCCCAGCCAATCACTTCACGATCAATGTATACTTGCCATATACGTTCTAAAACGCCAATAGATCCGCAGCTTGGGCAAAGATACTCCCAAGTGGAATACTCTCTAGATATCACTTCGAGAACATTTTGGTGTACCTCCTCAGGTAATTTAATCTTGAAATGTGCACTGTATTCTTCCAAAACAGTACCTAACAAATCTTCTATGTGTTCTACATCTCCGACCACTTCACAATTGCTACAAGGATCATTCCAATCTTCGTCCTCCTCGTCTATAACGTCGTCTAATTTATCTTTTTCATTCATGTTATCACTTCAATAATCAACTAATAGTTCTCTGCTAATCTTTCAAAGTAAGCTTTACCGTGCTTGCAAGCAGGACACTCTTTTGGCGGTTCTTTGCCTTCATAGACATAGCCACAGTTCCTACACTTCCATTTAACTGACTTTGATTCTTTGAACATATCTCCGTTCTCGATTCGCTTTAGCAGTTTTTTGTAGCGCATCTCATGTGCAATTTCTGCTTTTGCAATCTCCCAAAAGATCTTTGAGATTTCAGGGAATCCTTCTTTTTCAGCAGTTCGTGCAAATTCAGGGTACATCTTAGTTTGTTCAAAATGTTCGCCGTCAATTGCAGCTTTCAGGTGAGCTTTTAGATCGCCAAGCTTTACAAGATACTTAAACTCTTTTTTTGCATGCTCTTTTTCATTAAGCGCAGTCTCTTGAAAAATAGCTGCTATCTGTTCGTAACCTGCTTTCTTAAATTCCTTAGCAAAGAAATCATATTTATTCCTGGCCTGTGATTCGCCAGCAAATGCTTTCCATAGATTCTTCTCAGTATTAGTGCCTTTCAAACTTTTCATTTTGAATATTTACTCCTCGTTATTGCCTGCTTTTGCGGTTGCTTTAGCTAATTTAATTGTTACATATACAGCAATTAAAGTTACGATAATTGCGTATGTGAGCATTGCCCATAGTGTATCTGCAGTTCCAAATACTGTAACAAATAACGCTTTTATTGTATCGTTCCAAGCAAGTGCTGCTACTAGTCCAAAAGCAGCTGTTATCAGAGCCGTCATCTTTTCTAAAACATCTCGTTTCATAGTAATATATAAATCAGCAAAAACTTAAATGGTTTGTGAATTTGAGTTACTTTATCGCGACCATGCATATAACTGGTAAATGTTCACGAGCATAGTATTCCTTCCAAAAAGACGGGTCATCACCTTCAGGAAGTATTAGTGGCTCCCAACGAACCTCTGAGAAACCTGCAGCTTTGAAAGCTTCTATATGCTCTTCTGGAGTCAGATAAAAGTTAACAATATCTTCCGTAATAATTGGTCTGTAATCAAAATGTATTGGTGCTCCTTCTGAAAGTCCAGTAAGTTTCTTTCTAAATCCATACTTTGAGAAATCGCCACCAACAGTGTCAAACGGATTGTTATTGAATACTACTACCTTTCCACCTGGCTTAAGGAATGATGCAACTGCAGTGCATTTTGCTTTAAGGTTTTCAACTGTCTGTGCATAATTCAGAAGATAGGCGAGGATTGCTAAGTCATAAGATTCATCGCCTTTGCAATCTTCTATAAATGCTTGCTTGTAAGAAATTGAATCTTCTTGTTCTTCGCTCAGTTTGATTGCAAGTTTAACCATATCGGGATGACTGTCGATTCCTAAAACTAACTCTGATCCCATGTCAATAAGCTTTCTCGAGATGATTCCATCGCCACATCCAACATCAACAACGCGCAAACCTTTTGGATCAAAGTGCTTAAAGATATTATACAGCTTAAGATCTGTTTCAGCACGAAGAGTGCTTACTACTTCAGCATGTTCTTCTGCATCATAACCAATCAACTCTTTTGCCATTCTAAAAGAAACTCCTTACTTTTTTAAGGATTTATAATCTATACTATAACAATCTCAGTATGTCAACTGGAACTGGATTTGCAAAAGCCTGGTTAAGATAATCCTCAACAGAAAGTTGCTCTACTTTGAGATCTAATGGAATTGGTATGCTCAACCAATCAAACATACTAACATGATCTCGGAGATTTACCATACCAACGATTTCGTTTGGGAACAAGTCACTACCGCCGCCTTCTTCTTCAGCGAATACAGGTCCTTCATTCACGATTATTTCGACTAAATCTGTTTTATACTCCCATCGTTCTCCAAAGATAATTCTAACGTCATTTGATGGTTTTTCATTACTCCACCACATCTGCTCTGCTGTAGGATCTACAAGAATGATTCCTTTTTCTCCAGTATCTTCCATAACGAAAGGTAAAACGCAATATGCGTGATCCTTATCCGCTCCAGCATATAATGCATTATGATACCCCATCTCTATCAAAGTAAGGACAACATTACTTGTTGCAGGTCCACAACAAAGCTCGGGGAAATCGTCATTCCAAAACAACTTCTTACCTAACTTATAATGTTCATAGCATACATAGTAAGACAAGAGTGCGTGTCTGCTTAGTTCATCTAGGTCCTTTACCACCATAGAACTTGGAGCTTGAACATCTTTGAAGCGATCTAACAAAGTGTCAAAGCACTCCGCGTCTCGTATTGCGTTAGCATCCACTCCAGTTACATACATGTGTAGGTTTAACTCGTATAACGTGCTGTCCGCAGCAAAGTCATCTCCGAACGCATCGGTTATCTCATGCAAAGGTGGATCTTCCTTAGCGTTCTGTAGAAAAATTTCGTATTCTTTAGGTACTGCAGAGTGTTTAGTTAAGTCCAAGCGAGGTAGTTCTATGTCTGCTATCTTAACCGTGTCACCCATGTTTTTGGTAAAAGAACAACACATAAAAGGATTTCTAGCTCACAACAACTTTTTAACTTTCTAGGATCTTAAGACTTATATGATTAAAACTAAGTTGAAGTTCGACAGGTTGGCGTCTCTACTAGCATGTTATCACATACTTTGTGTTCCTACCTATATGAATAAAACGTACAATCCAGATGTATTTAAGAATCTCTCTGTATCTAGAAAAGAGAGAAAAGTATACTTAGCTAATCTACGTCGAATTGGTGTAAACATGCGTCGCTCTGACAAGTTCAGACTAGATCTTTTCTGTCTAGAATCTAAAAACCTTAAAGATTACTTCAAAAGACATGGTGATTTTGTATCTGAAGAAGTACAGAAGAACTATCTGGCCTTTGAACCAAAGTTCAACAGGTACTTTGAGAGAGTAAACAAAGAGATTGATCCATTGATTAAAGTAAGACGTAAGGAAGCTCAAAAATATATCAATAAGATATATGATACAGCTCAGAAGTTTACAGGTGTAGCAATAGAACGGGCTGAGGAAATGCATCTACGAGTTTTATTAGGTACTGCTCCCTCTTCTAGAGGTAGTGATATAGAAAACGGTAAAGGTTACATTTTAATTCAGAAGCGTAACTTCCTAAATCCTTCAGATATATTCCTTATCTCGATGATACATGAAACTGTAGCGCATCAGACTGTAACGCCTTATGGAAAATATTTCATGGAGATATTCAATAGACGTACAATATACGAGATCGAAGAAGGCTTTGCTAAACTATTTTCTGTAAAGATCGCTGAGAATTTACTAAAACACAAAGTAACATACTATATAGATAGTTCGGAAAAGGCTGCATACAACTTGTTTGATAAGAACTGGCCTTCTTTAACTGACAAGAATTTTGCTCGTTGGTATAAAAAATGCTTTCAAGAGATAAAGCATTTATACTTCTCAGACGAATGATTGTATGGACAAACTAATCAAAGATCTTCTAGCAAAGAAAGACTTGAGTTATGTAGATATTAATGAGCTTAAGAAAAGATACGCTGATCGACACAAGAGCAAGCTTCCCCTAAACTCTACCGTACTCGAAGCAGCTACACCTGATCAGCGTAAGATGCTTGTAACCTTTCTTAAGACAAAGCCAACTCGAACCATATCAGGAGTTTCAGTTATTGCTATCATGACCGCCCCTGAGCCATGTCCCGGTAGATGTATCTACTGTCCACAAGGTGACAATGCGCCGAAAAGTTACACTGGTTTTGAACCTGCGGCCATGCGCGCGCAGCTTAATCACTTTGATCCATATAAACAGGTACAGAACAGACTTTGGCAGCTTAACTCAACAGGTCACGATACTAGTAAGAACGAACTTATCATTATGGGTGGAACATTTCCATCACTTCCATGGGATGAACAAAAAGAATTTGTAAAGTGTGCTTTTGACGGATTTAATAATAAAAACAGTATGAGTCTACAAGCAGCTCAAAAGAAGAATGAAACTACTGAACATCGGATTGTTGGACTAACGGTTGAAACTCGTCCAGATTGGATCTTTCCTGAGAAGTTTATCGAACTTGGCGCAACGCGCGTTGAACTTGGTGTGCAGTCAACATCGGATGATATACTTAAGTCAGTTCATCGAGGAAACACTGTCGGGGATGTCTCACGAGCAACTTCTGAATTAAAAGATGCTGCATTCAAAGTCTTATACCATATAATGCCTGGTTTACCTGGGTCAACTTTTGACTCTGACGTACAGATGTTCCACACACTTTTTGCAGATGAACGATTCAAACCAGATATGTTGAAGATATATCCAACGCTAGTTATCAAAGGAACAAAGTTGTATGATATGTGGAAAGCTGGTAAGTATAAGCCTATCAATGAAAGTTACATGATTGGTCTGCTAAAAGAGATCTACAAGATCTCGCCAAAGTGGGTTAGAATAATGCGTGTACAACGAGACATACCTGCTCCATACATAGAAGCTGGGCCAAAGAAATCCAACATCCGTCAGATGGTTCTTCGAGATCTAAAAAAGAGCTCAGAGATTCGATTTAGAGAGGCAGGGCATGCTCAGCGAATGAGAAAAGTTGTACCCAAAAATGCTGAAATCGTTGTTGAGAAGTACCTTGCTTCAGGTGGTAAAGAATATTTTATTTCAGCAGAAGATGTTAAGCAGGATATTTTACTTGGTTTCTGCCGACTCCGAATTGGTAAACGTAAGGAAGCAATGATTCGAGAGTTGCACGTATATGGTCTCGTAACGCCTATTGGTAAGCTAGGAAAGATTCAACACAAAGGACTTGGCAGCCAATTGCTTTCAAGAGCAGAAAAACTTGCAAAAAAAGCAGGTAAGAAAGAGATCCTAATCATCTCGGGAGTTGGTGTCCGAGAGTACTATCGAAAACTTGGTTACCAACTAAAAGACGGCTACATGCATAAAGAATTATAGCCCCACCAGGATTCGAACCTGAGTCCCGAGGTATCTTTCCAACTTTTCAGTCAACGCTTTTTCACAAACGTTTTGAAAAGGGTTGGTCCAAAGCCTCGGATGATTGACCCGAAATTATCGTTTTCTAACGAAAACTGCGTTTGACCGCTACACTATGGGGCTGCATTAATACAGTAGAACTTGAGTTTAAAAATCTAACGGCGCTTTTTGGTTGGCTTTTTCTTAACGGGTTTCTTCTTAGAAGCAACCTTCTTTTTAACCGGCTTCTTTACAACTTTCTTACTTGATTTCTTAGCTAGTTTCTTTTTGGTTGGCTTTTTCTTAACGGGTTTCTTCTTAGGATTTGCTTTTTCCTTTGCTTTCTTAGCAACCTCTCGCGCTGCTGCACGTTTAGCCCGTGCGTCTGCCAACTTCTTTGATTTAATTTCAGCTTCAATTGCATCTTCTTTTTCATGTAGTATATCTCGCGCCTTTTTCTGCCCAGATTGATGCTTTCTAATCAATTCGTCCTCAATCTTAATCTCTGCTAGAAGTTCCGCAATGTCCTTAGTTAAGCCAGATATTACGCGTGAATTAGTTACCTCTTTAACAATACCGGTGCAATCGTCGCACACAAAATCACGTTCTAATGCACTGTCATATGTATACTTCTTCTTACAACGCCGACACTGAAATGCATACTGTTGTTCATCTGCCAATTGCGCCTCTTTTTCATGTAGAATTGCTTTGATATGCTGAACATACTTATAGTGAATTTTTGCGGTATCAAGTTGCCAGTTATATACATACCACCACTTCTTATCTTCGTCCTTCTCTTTAGTATATGTAACAAAGCCATAATTACCTAACTTGTAAAGTGCTTTACGAACATCATTAATACGTATACCTAACTTATCTGCCACATAGTTCTCATTGACTATGCCTTCTTTCTCCAATATATCCAGTACGTCCTTAGCATCGCCCTCGATAATTATTCCTAACTTTTCTAATATAGCTAAAACTGGGATACTGTGCATGCAGTTTATATACGAAACTATCTAATAAAGCTTCTGGTACAAGGTTACGCAAAGATACTCATTAAGAAAGGAGCTACAATATTAAGGACCAATGCCAATAACGCAAGAATAGATATGCTCATCCACACGATACGTGCTTTTGACTCGTTCTTAATTAATTTATGTGAGGTTGCAAGAAGCATGCGACCGCCGTCTACAGGACCTAAAGGTAACAAGTTAACTAGCCCGATTCCGATATTCAAAACCCATAACCATCCAAATAAAGTAATTAAATATAACAGGGCTTCAGATGCTAGACCTCCGAAATAGGTATCTGATACAGGGTCTAACTTCTGCTTAAAACTAATACCTACGTATGCCAGATCAGAGTCTGCGGCATTTTCCACAGTATTCACCGTAACCTCTCGATCTTGAAGTAAAAACGTTGCAGTATCTCCAGGTTTCAACCTATCAACTACAGATACAAATTGCTCGACATTAAGGGTTTCTTGACTATCAACTGCCATGATAGTGTCTCCCGGAACGATGCCTGCTTCTTCAGCAGGAAAACCATATTTTACATCGGTTATCTCCAAACCTGCTGGGTCAAAGAAACTTGCAGATAGTGGAATAAGAAAGAATAACGAAATAAGTAAAGCGAATATACCTGTACATATATTGGCGAAAGGTCCTGCTGCAAAAATTGACAGTTGTGTGGAAAGTGGAGCTTTCTCCATCTGCGCTTCATCTGGCTCTACAAAAGCTAGAGGTATAATTGTGAACATACCTAGACCCGTAGATCTAAGTTTTAGTTTGTGTACTCGGGAGATAATACCGTGCGCACCTTCGTGGACAAGGACAACTACAGCGATACATATAATGAACGTCCAGAAAGGCATAAGCATAAATGGGCCTGCTGAACCGCTACTGGTCCAAGGTAATAATAACTGAACTCCCTGATCAATCGTTTTGCCTGATACAATGTCCCAAACCTTTACTAAAAGCATTCCAAGTATGAAGAACATACCTATGAAGCCAACAGGAATACCGATATAACCCCAATACTTCCAGACTCTGTGCTTTGACAGTCGGTCTATTAGAGATATACCTCGCTTTGTTTTGTATAGTAAATATAACTTATGGAACTCGATTTTTGACTTATTCTTGACAATAAAGTATATAATCAGACCGTAGAAGAGAAATATTGACAGTAAGTTAAGGTTAAACTCCATGAAATAGATTAGGCTAAGCTTGTTAATAAAACTTGCCTCTCATAGTCAGAAGATTAAGCTTTCTTGAACCGAGCTACTGTGTGCATAAGGTCAATATTACCCATAAACAAAGCTCTGCAGCAGAATCGCTTTAAACCTAGCTCATCCATAACTTTCTTTGGTGCTTCTCCAGCTTTTACGCGTTTGCTGAAGGTCTCCCATAGCTGAGCAACCGGTTTTCCACAACTGAAACATCTTACTGGAATTATCATTTTATCCTTATCTGAAACTTAACTGCCGCTTCTTTCGTGCGTGGCCGTGAGTTCCAGGTTTTTTAGCCTCCTTATAACGTGTATCTGCAACAAGGAGATGTCGATCATAATCTAAATACTTTTTCTTGAGCTCTGCTGATTTAGTAAATTCAATAAGTACTTTTGCGATGGCTAATCTGCTCGCTTCTGCTTGGCTTGACCATCCGCCGCCAGTAACATTAACATGTATATTTACATTCTTTGCTAAATCTTCTGCAAGTAACACAGGTTCTTGTATACGTAATCGAGTGGTTATTGGATCGATTAGTTCTACAGGTTTGTTATTAATCTTAACGATACCCGTTCCTTTCTTAGCAGTTGCTCTAGCAATAGCTCGCTTTCGCTTACCAGATGCATTTGCAATTGTCTCTTTTTTTACGGGTTTTTTATCTGCCATTAGATGTGCTCAACTAATTGTTTGATTGTGATTGTCTTTATCGCAGCGATCTTATCGCCAGATGCTTCGGGGATAGATATAAAGTTCTTCATGTCAATACCATCTGGTTGGCCTAAGTAACATCTTACTCTACTGAACGCGTCTCTCCCACGAGCCTGTTTATACGGAAGCATGCCTCTAATCGTTCGCTTTACAACACGATCTGCTCTTTTCGGATAGAATGGTCCGTGGAAAGGTCCACCCATATCGCGTAGCTTCTTTAATCTTTCAACTTTTGATTTTGATCCTGAAACAACTGCTTTCTCGCAATTGATTACGTTAACCTGCTCGCCTGAAAGCAATCTCTTAGCTATGTATGTAGACATTCTACCAAGTACTAAACCAGTTGCGTCTATAGTTACCATTATCCAATTATCCTCACTTTCTTACCTGCAGGATTCTTTTTCATAAGCTCGTCAATTGATATCGCAGTTCCAGTCTTATTTATTTTCTGAAATGCTTTTTCTGAAAAGCGCCATGCAGCAACAGTCATCTTCTTTGATAACACTCCAGTTCCTAAAACCTTACCTGGAACAACTAATGTCTCGCCAGCTTTTCCGTACCTTTCGAGATGGGTTAGATTAACCGTTCTTTGAATACGTGCAGGTTTGCTAAGATTACTTGCTAAAGAAGCCCATATCTTAACTTTATTCTGGTTTGATTGTTTCTTAAGATTAGCAAGAAGTTTTCTTAATATGCTGTTAGTAGACTTTGTCTGTCTCATTTTATCTTAAGTTCCTTGATCTTATGGTTCAATATGTTTACTGCTTGTTTGAATATATCTGATGCACTAAGTTGGCCCCATGGCTCTAGAGTAAACTTGAATGTATCTTTCTTACCTTCTTCCATATGGTAAAAAGCGTGCCCTGCGCACCACTTAGCGTGCGTCTTACCTTCACCAAGTTCTGCTATAGCTTCGAACTCTAGCTCTTGTCCTTCAAGTAGCTCTACAATTGGTATTTCAGGGAATACTGGCTTAACTGTTGGATCTGTGCTCTTTAAATCTTTAGCTTTGACCATTTTAGGTCCTGCTACCTTAAGCGCAAGTTTAACTGTGCATTTTGCACAACCTTCTCCTTTGCAAGTACAGGTTTCTTTAAATTCGTACGTCTTAGTATCAGTTGTTAATGGAATCAATCCCAATCTATGTGAGATAATTTCATCGTAAAGTGCAGAACTGTTGTTAACAAAATATATATCTTCCATAGCAAGTACGGGAACTTCAAAACTAAACGCTCTACGTAATGCATTCACAAAAGAAGGTTTAACCTCACTAATGGCGAAAATAACCTCGCCTTTTGACTCAGATTTTAACTTTTGAATTTTCATTTACTGTCTCCTTCCTCGTCTACCACCCTTCTTACGACATCCGCCGTGTGGTATAGGTGTTACATCCTCAATACCTAAAAGCTTTATGCCCGATCTTGTTAATGCTCTAATTGCGGGTTGTGCTCCAGGTCCAGGATATTTTGAACCATTATGACCACCTTTTGCTCTAACTTTTACAAAGACCTTATCTACACCCTTTTCTTTAGCTAATGCAGCTGCTTTCTTTGCTGCCATCATAGCTGCGGTTGGGCTAGCCTCTAATCTATCTGCTCTAACCATCTGGCCTCCAGATGCTAAAGCGATTGTCTCTGCGCCAGTCATGTCAGTTATGTGAATGATAGTATTATTATATGAAGCATATATATTTGCGATTCCTTTTATGTTCTTTGCCATTATGCTTTTGCCTCCTTAATTACCTCTTTAGTTGCGGCTTTTGCAGCCTCTTCAACTACTTGTGCGTCAGTTTTTTCTACGGCAGGTGCTTCAGTCTTAACAAGTGGTTTAGTACCGCCTACAGGACCTTTTTCTAAGGTGGCTTCCATCTGTTTCTTAGGAGCTTCGATAACGACTTTGATCTTTGGAGCAAAGCCAGATACTAACTTAATCTTATCTGCACGTTTTACTAAATAAGATGGTGCTGTAATGACCTTCCCAGAAACCTCTACCTTACCGTGAAGAATAAACTGTCTTGCTTGTTTAGTAGAGTTACTCAAACTGATTTTATAAATTTGAGATTGTAGGCGTCGATCAAGGATTGCTCTAATATCTAAAGCCAATATATCATCAATATGATCTTCCTTCTCCAACATACCTAAGTTGTATAACTTATTAATCAAAGCAACCTCTGCTTCTTTTCGCTGCTCTTCTTGCAGACTTACAATATGACGTGCCTGGCTTCGCCAGTCTCGAAGTTTTGAGGATACCTTCCAAATCTCTCGCTTATTAGACAAACCGTATTCTTTCTTTAACTTAATTTCTTCTTTGATTCGGTCTGCCTCCCATCGCTGACCGGGTTTCTTATATATCTTCTTTGGTTTCTTTGGATCGCCCATTTTATTTCTTCCGTATAACTCCAATTGATTTCTTCTTCTTACGGCCAGTTGTTCTTGTTCGCTGACCTCGTACCTTAAGTTTGAGTCCTTTATCATTTCGTGCATGACGTGTACCTAAATAACTCTTTATTCTTCGTAGACGTCTTATGTCGAACTTTTTAACTAACTCTAAATCTGAAGATACAACATGCATATCTTCTCCAGTGTCGAAGTCCTTACGTCTATTAAAAAGCCATGAAGGTATTCCATACTTATTCGGATTCTTCATTACATCCTCAATCTTATCTAACTCTGCAGGAGTCATGTAACCGATTTTTTTGAACTTATCTAACTTCAGTACCTTAACTACTGCATTTGCAAACATAAAACCAGCTCCGCTAGCTCTAGATATCGCTTGACCTGTAGCCATCTCACCCTTTACCTCGCCATCGGCTACTCTAAGTATAGCTTTAAATTCAGGTTTCCGGTCTGAGCTCCGCTCAGATAGGCCTTGCAAATCTTTCGATTTGGTTGGTGGTGATTGTTTTTCTTTGGTTTCTACCATATTAATATCATCTTAGCTCAAAGGATCTTCGTCGAGAAACAGCTTGTTGTAACTGAACTCCCCCTCAAGGTTTTGGGTCTTTGGTTGTTGTCTAGCTCTACTTTGTTGCGTTTTTAAAGGTTACTATCTTACCCTTTTCTTTCAAAAAGAAAAGGCTGAAGTTCGCCCAAAAGAAAGGCTATCGCCCTTCGGGCTTCTTCGACGAAGGCGAAAATATGTTTTCTTTCTTGGAAACCTAGTTCTTTCTTTTACAAAAGAAAGAAATGGTAGCGCCGGGGGCCGGATTCGAACCAGCAAATCCGTAAGGAAACTAGGTCTCAAGCCTAGCGCAGTACCAGGTTGTGCCACCCCGGCATTTCTTTGCTTTTGTAATAATCGGAGTCGCTGACCATATAACCTTGGTCAGCTCCTGTCCTTGTGAGCAAAGAGCTTTTTCGCACCGCTATGATTATGCCTAATCTTGAATTTATAAGTTATTCGGCCCAGAATTAGATCATAACAACATCAGTCTTAACTGCCATGCCATGAAGTTCTTTTATCATCTGTTTTGAATCCATCTCTGCTAATCCTACAGACGCTAACACGTTTCCCGTAGTATAACATGCAACTAGATCACCTACTTTTATGTCGTCCTCTACCCGTACTACGCCCGGTGCAAAAACAGGTGAACCATGTTGAAGTCTCGGTAGAACATCGTCATCAATCCATACCTTTGGTAGGAAATCAACTGCAACTTCGATTGGCTGCATAAGCTTTACGATCAGTTTTTCATCCTTGGTCTTAAGATAGGTACGATAAAGATCAAAGGCGTCGTCCAAAGTGATTGAGTCTTTGAGCTTGAAAGGGCCTGCTTTTGTCCTAATGAGCTTAGCCATGTGCGCTCCAGTCCCTAGGTGCTCACCAATATCATGGCAAAGCTTCCGGATGTAGGTTCCTGCCTGACACCCCACGATAAACTCATAGGTATTTCTTTCCTTGCCAATGTAATCAATATAATACACCTCTCTAATCCTAAGAACTCGCTTAACTGCTGAGATCTTAGGTGGAAGTTGCTCGATTTTTCCAGTAAATTTCTTTAGTGCAGCTTTGACTTTTGCTTCAGATATCGGTCCATGAACACGCATCCAACAATGGTACTCTTTACCTGCATTAGTTAAGATTCCAGATAACTTTCGTGATTTTGCAAAAAAGATCGGCAGTACGCCAGTAACAGCCGGGTCTAAAGTCCCAGCATGGCCTGCCTTCCAGATCTCCATACCGTTCTTTAGCTTCCGAACAGCGGCTTTTGACAACATCGGAGCAGGTTTATCGAGATTTACTATACCGCATTTGAACAAAGCATCTGCGCCTGGTTGCTTAAACCTACCAATCTTAATATCCTTATGTCTAACTATGATCTTTGGTTTCCGCTTTTCAAAAGGAAGTTTTCCCATAGCATACGGCAAGCTAAGACCTTAAGAAGCTTTTGAAGCAAGTGGAAAGGCTTTTAAACGAACTATTTCACCTATAAGTGAATACGGTATGATAAACAACACTCCGAAAAAAGAAGGTTGGACTCCAGACGATACATATAAAGCATTACAACTAACTGGAGCGTTAACTGTTAGTGATTTTGGTATTGATGTAGCTGGAGAGACAACTATTGAAGGTGCTGGAACACTTGAACTTATTGCGCAAGAAGTTCTACCGCAAATCGTAGAGCCTATACAGCAAGCTTCACCGCAAATCGGTTCACTTGTACTTGCAGGTATGTTTATTTACGCCATTATACGTAGAGTAGACCGCACTTAAGCGGCATATGAATAAAATGATAGGAATATTTGAATTTAAGGAGCCACCATACGCAAAAGCACTTGGACATGAAGCTCTCAAGAAAAGACAAGATGTATTGATTAAACGAACTTTGCCTAGCGACACACTTACAATTGATAGAGTGGGTAAGGATAGGCACAGATTCGTAGTAACTGGCGAAACTGTTGATGATTTTAATGCTTTCATAGCAGGATACGCGACAAAGTTCTTTCAGACACCAATTCATACAGATACAGGTAATGGTATGGAACTTGAAGGTCTCGTAATCCCTGGAGAGACAAGTGTGTCTATAGAAGAGACAGACCTGTGGTATATGCTTGCGAAAACTAGACAGGCAAGAGTAGGCAATAAATTCAAAGAGGTAGTAAATATAACTAACGATCGCAACATATCAACACACATAGTAGGATACAATCTAGCAAATGATGCTACTACGCTAATGAATTGGGAGTTTATCGGAGAACCTGACTTCGGTCGCGTTGATCCAGTTACAGTAAGAGTAAAACTCCAAGGATTTAATGCTGAAAAAGTAAAAGAATTAGCGGACGAACTACGTGACGATCTACGTACAATACATGACGCATGTACTATGGATGATGAGACCTTCTGGACATCAAGACCATATCTATCTAAAAAAGACCTCGCAGCAACGCGTGAAGCATTTAGAAAGACTTCTGCAAAAGTGAATTAATTGTGGGTGCTACTGAATAGACCCTTCTGCAAACTAATTATTTCTTCTTAGCGTTCTTAGCAGGTGCTTTCTTTGCTGACTTGACCTTAGCTGCTACTTTTTCTTTAATCGTCTTCTTAGGTGCCTCTTTCTTAGCTTTCTTTGGCCTATCAGTCTTATCTTCTACATCAAAACCTAGACCCTCAAGTGCTTTTGAAACATCTGCAAAAGTAGCGTCTTTCTTGATCTTAGCTGTCTGAGGTAATAGCTCAAGGTGCTTTATGTTGCACTTTCTGCGTCGAGTATTGCCCTCGATAGTTACAAAATTACTGTCAATTACATCTACGATTAAGCATTCTTTACCTGCATCTCTGCCAGCTAGCTTTACACATAATCTTCCAACTTCAATTGCCATTTCCACCTCCATTATCTGCATTTTCAGCAGCTAATCTATCAATATAACTTTGAATATGCTGATAAAATTGCGAACTAATCATTACTTCTGGACTACTTGTATCATTAGCGTGTATTAACATTGCTTCTAAAATACCAACTTTAGCAATCATATGTATTTGACGAAAAACATCTGTATCCGTTTCAACGTGCTCTTTAAAAATACCCACTAATGTTCCAAATTCATTTACGTCCATTGTTGGTCCAACAGTTACATTTCCAGGCGTTTCCATATTTCCAGAGGTTTCCATTATATGTACCTCCGTATGCTAATCGGAACGTCAAGTAACGTTAGTGTCTTTCCTTTTAGCTGAGCTCGATAGCTCATAACATCTCTAGTGCACTTACTGCATAGCTGACCACCAAATGGTCTTGTTGGCTTACGCTCTGATTTCTTCATTTTTCTGATCTGTACAACAGTGCCACGAGGTGTCCCGTGAAGAATGCCATGACACAAAGCACATTCATGATGTCCAGTTTTCTTTGGCTTCGTGTGTGTCACGGTCCTGTTGCCAGGTGTCCGTCTTTGTTTTATTGGTTTCATATTTTCCCTCCAAAGGGTTGATAGTGATGATTGAAAAAATGAGTTTATAAGCCTTACTAAACAACGTCTAAGATCTTTCTGAAGGCTGTTGTGAAGATCATTGAGAAGACTATGTATGTTCCAATCCATCCAAGATCTCCTGGCCAGAATGGAAGTCCCAATCTAATAATGATTGTGCTATCAAAAACGCCTCGCAAGTACTGAAAGATTAATAGGAAAGGTAATATTGTGATAAGCATTGGCTTCATAGTCTGGCGCATGTAGCGCATGTTTGTCTCCATTGACTTCTTTGAAAGCGCGCTCATCTTTGAGGTATCTCCTCTGACTGCCTTCATCTGCTTCTGATGACCTTTTAATTCCTTCTTCAGCTCTTTCATCAAGACCTGATCTGTGAAAAACTTGTATATCAAAGTCACAATCAGCGATAATATGATTGATAATAGTCCAATTGCGTGCAAGGGAACCATCCCGAAAACGCGCGGTTCTGCAGGTCCTTGGTACAAGAATATAACTGCGACCATTAAGATTGCAAAAATCGAAGATAAAATGATACCACCCTTTCGAGTCCTGTGAAACTTTTCAGTAGGCTTCTTAGGTTGTTCTTCAACAGTCTCTTCAGGCTGTTCTTCTGCCTGCTCTTCCACTTGTGTTTCTTCAATCTTCTCTTTTGCCATAGTTATCCAAAATACTCGGGTGTAGGTAATGTCTTCTGCTTTTTACTCTTCCTTTTTAACTTTTTCTCATGTTTAATTACAGGTTTTGGTTTTTCTATCTTGCCAAACTCTTTCTCATATTTACCTACAACATCCAATAGTAACTCTGCCAATCTCTTCGCATGTAAGGGGTCTAATAAAATTACATTATGGCGTAAGACAACAACTGGGTCTTTTCCAGCACGCGGATCAATACGTGGGGTTATGTTCTTGAAATCTATCACAAACTGTGTTGGACTGAAGTTAATACTTGTCTCATGAGCAAAGAATTCTAAACCATCTTCGATATTCATAGAAAGCTTCTTTTCAGATGCCATTGTGATTAAGATCTCTAAAGGCTTATATAGTTTTTGAGTGGAACGAAAAAACTCTGTTGGCAAAGCTTACTTTGACTAATTAATCTTTTGTTAAGAAGAAATCAACGATCTTTATGTATATCGTCTGGTGCTGTAAGGTAATCTTTTTGTATTTTATCTCTCAGTCCGAGAGTCCATGCATGATCTTCATGAGTATCTCCCGTCAGACCCAATCCAAGAACTACTGGTTCGACGTTTATCTCAATGATTCTCACTATTGCACGCAATCCTTCCTCACCATGCTGAGATTTAATACCTTCTGCGACCCTAACCTGACTTTCGTTAGTTGCAGGTATATCTCCTTGAACTGCTGCCCAGGTGTATAGATCACTCAGAACTCGCCCTTCAAACAAAGACATGTCTCCTTTACGACTTTCAGCATGAGCAATCATTGCTTCAAAGTCGTCTCCACTAATCTTCATAACTACGTATCACTAATAAAACTTAAAAAACGTTCTATTCAGTACTGATCCCTAATTCAGTCAGTTCTTCTTTTAGCTGTTCGAGATTCTTGAATAATATGCTCTTTATGCCTAATGATTCAGCCATATTGACATTTGCAATTTGGTTGTCAACAAAGACTGTTGTAGATAGATCAAGCTTTGAGTCATTAATAACTGCTTCGTAGATATCCTTGTTTGGCTTAGCCATATGTAAATATGCAGAACAATAGACTTTCTCAAACAACTCCAGCAACTTAAACTTCTTGTTCTTGAAATCCATGCCTTCTTTAGATTCATTTGCTAAAGCCATTAGATGATACTTTTTCTTTAGCTTGCGTGCGAACTCAAAGACATCTTCATCCATAAGGATTCTATCCCAATACATATTAATAACGTCCTTTAAATCAACGCCTTTTTTGACCAGAGATTGAAAGTCTTTCCAGAAATCGTCTAAGCTTTCTTCGCCGAGCTTCAGTTTAGGCCAATGTTTATTCATAACTTTATCTGCATCTTTCTGGCTTACTCCTGCAAACGCTAAAACAGAAGAGAAGTCACATAGGTGATTCTTATAATTAATTTTAGCATCAGAAACAAAAACACCACCTAAATCAAAGAGGATTGTTTTAACTTTCATTATTATTCAGGGCTCATGAACTTACGAAGAGCTGGATGCATATCATAAGCGTGTTGCTTTGCAATATCTTCGTAAAGCTTGTAGATAATCATAACTGTAAGTAATATACCTGTTCCTCGGCTAAGTGCGCCGGAAAGATCTGCAAATGCAGCTAGGAATCCAACTGTTGCTCCACCCATAACTGTCAGAGCTGGAATATATCGATTTAAGATTGATTCTAAAACGCGCGGATCTCGTCTAAATCCTGGTATCTGTAACCCTGATGCAAGGATCTGCTTTGCCTGAGCATCTGCGCCCATGTTAGATGTTTTTACCCACATTATTGAGAAAAATACTGAACCAACAACCATAATTGTCGTATATACAACAGCTTGTGTGATAACTTCGCTAGTTGCACTTCCAACAACAAGTGAATTGATGATATTTGGTGAGTTAACCCACCGGACTATTCCAGATGCGGGAGAACCATTTACAAAAGTTCCTAAAATTGGGTATCCCCAGTTCTGGAGCAATCTTGCCCAAAGTTGGAGATTTGCCAATAGCGCAGCAATTAAGATGACTGGAATATTAGACGTATATATGAACTTTAGTGGCCAACGTATACCATATCCTCGAACTCTTCCAAACGATAACGGTATCTCTACCTTCATTGCCTGACCATATACTGCCATCATAAAGACCACAATTGTTGCCACGATAGCAATTACTGCTACCAACGCACCGATTGGATCTCCAGTCTGGAGTGCCTGTAGCAAGAACGGTATACGTCCAACAGGAATCCCTGGATTTGTTGGTGAGCTAAGTGGTGATAATGCAGTTATGAATATCTGTCTTGAGACTCCGGCTGCAATGAATATACCAATACCTGACCCGAAACCCCATTTTTGAACAAGTTCGTCCATCAACAGGATCATATAACCTCCAATAAATAATTGGAATGCTAACGCTAACTGAAGTGGAAGATATGATGTGGTTCCGATTAGTGCTGGATCTGGTGCAAGTCCACCCATGAAAACGTAAATTATTGCCTCAAGTGTTACAAAACCGATCTGCGTAATTCTCTGCATTGCCTGGAACTTAGCACGGTCAGATGGTTTGGTCATATCCATGTTTAGAATACCAGAACCTACTAACAACTGTAATACAATACTTGCAGTTACAATTGGTCCGATACCTAACGATATTAAAGATCCAAAACTTGCTCCCAAGATAGTTGAGAGTGCCTCAAACTGCTCTAATGAATTTTGTCCAAGTCCATAAAGTGGAATATGAAGTAAAGTAAAATAGAGAAGCAAAACTATACCAGTCCATTTAAGTTTCTCATTAAAGCCTAACTTCTTCTTAAGTGGCTTTGAAACTTCTGGAAGGAATGAAGCTAATTTCTGCCAATTTATTGCCATTGAATATAAACCTACTCAGCCTTAATGCCGAGCTTTTCTGCTGCTTTCTTAGATATCTTCGCAACAGTGATTTTTAATTTTTGTCGTACTGAACCACCACTTAACAGCTTTTCATAGCCTAATGCAGTTAGATTTACAATATAGGTGTCTTTCTCTTTAGTTACTTTGCCTTGTTCTACCCACGTATCTAATCGATCATAAATGGTTGCGATATTAATTGCTCTACCAGATATTCCTTTTTGACTCAAAGGCATTCCAGATTGACCATAGGGTTTTATACCTTTAGCCAAGTAACGAGTTTTTCTAGCTCCACCACGTTTTCCAACATTAGATTCTCCGTGACCACCAATATGACCCTTACCTCTATGCTTCTTTCCAGCACCCCAACCATGAGTTCGGCTACCTCGTTGCTTTACAGACTTCTTTGGTTTTCGGTCTACCATTACATCATCCTCCGTAAGAGTTTGTTGATTTCAGGACCTCTATAACCTAAAACGCCTCGCATAGAATACGGTTTCTTGATTCCACCACGTTCAAATCCACCTCTTGGTGGGCTTAACTTAAAGAAAGGTTTTACGCCTTCAATATCTTTAATCTTTAGTTCGCCAGACAATATCTTCTTTGCAAACGTCTCAAAAGTAAGTTTACTCTTTCTCAGAAAATCTGAAGTTAGTACAGTATCTCCTACGATCCTACCTCGATTTGTAAGCAGATCCTTAACCGTATCTTCACTAACCTCTCCAAAAGTACAATAATCCTTAACTTTTGATATCATACCCATATAGTTCTCCGTACCGGGAATAACTACGCAGCGGTGCTTTTTATGAAGTCTTAATAGTTCTAGAGTTGCTGCAATCTTATGATTTACACCAACTTCGCCACGTATACGTATTACTGCGAAGATCTTTGGTACTAACGCAGTCTTTACTGCAGGCTTTAGAGTCTGCGATGCTTTTGATGTCTTAGTTTCAGTTTTGTTATCTGCCATTTTAGTGAGTTGATCCATATTTTAAATTACAAGCAACAACGCGTTGGCGAGTTCCATGCATAAGTGCTTCCATTGCTGCTGCTACAAAGTTCATCTTTTGCTTTGACTGGCCACGCGTCTTACACCATACATCACGAATACCTGCCAATCTGAAGATTTTCTTAATCTCATCATCAATTACTAGTCCAGTTCCTTTTGGAGCTGGCATGAATTTAACCTGAACACTTGCCTCTCTACCTTCCATCTTAAATGGAATAGAATGCGGTTCTCCACAAGTACATTGCCATGAACCACAACCTCTTGAGATCTGCATTATGTTAAGCTTAGCGTTTCTAACTGCTTTTTCTCTTGCAGGAACCGTCTCTCTAGCCTTTCCAACACCAATTCCTACGTAACCGTCCTTGTTTCCAACAACAGCCATAACTGAAAATATTAACTTGTTTCCCTCTCGAGACTTCTTTTGAGTTCGTCTAAAGATACTACGCTTTCCACCACCGAACTTACCTTTATTCTGACCAATAAAAATGAAGTCTGTTTCTAAATCAGGTATAAGTAAATCAACGATCTGTGCTTCAAGGATTCTTTGTCCACTTTCTAGAACTGTAGCAATGCTCGTAACATCTCCCGCCTTAACCTGACGGCCAAGTGCAGTCCGAGGTACCCACTTTTCAAGTTTAGAGAATTCTTCTTCCTTTCTCATCTGATCTCTACTCTTTCTCTGAGCTCCAGCTTGTGCTGGATTGAACTTCCTTCGGCCTTGAAATGATCTTTTTTGTTCTACCATCTTACTTAACCTTTGGTTCAACTGAACCTTTGTTCAGTTGTATCTTCTTTTTTACAGCCTCCATGTCCTTTGATAAATCCTTTGCTTTTGTGTGTTTTCCAGAGATTCGATCTTCTGCAGGGAATATATCTGCCGTATGTGGAATATCTAAACCCGCGTCAACCACGCCCTTAAGTGCTGCGTATAATAATGAACCTTTTGTTGAAGGGTATAAACCAGAATCGTATATTGCGTTTTTAACTTTTGCTTTTTGTGCTGCTGCTCCCAACATTAAACCTGTTAGATATGCTGCAGAAGTATTACTACAGTTATGTTTCCAACCTAACTTTAAGAGCTGCTTTGAGTGAGCTGCTGCTAGAACAGTATCTCCAGTCTCATGATAATCGATTATTTGGCATATAATATACTTGTTAGTCTTACGAATAACCAATCTATGTTGGCCAGATTTAAGTAAAGCTAGACGATGATGATAGTTAGTTCTAATCTCGCGCCTTCTTCGGTATTTTACAGTAAATCTCGGTCCGCTTGCCATTTTACTTTTTAGCCTCACTCTTACCAACTAAATCTTTTGATTTAGCGGGACTGCGAATCTTTAATTCGCCAGTAACTAACAGTTTATTCTTTTCAGCATAAAGCATAAGATGCTTCTTACTTCGGAAGAATCCACCTTTTGCTAATGAATATAACTTGCGATAAGCAACGTCCTTCAATTGATCCTTATCTCGTAGTTGTTTTAATGTCTTTCTCTGCAATCGAATCTTGTTTATCCACGCTCGTTTCTTTGGAGTTCTTGCTTTTTTTGCTCCTTTTCGGGAACCTTGTCCTTTTCGTCTACCCTTCTTCTGCTGAGCATGAAGCTTACGTGCTCTAACTCTAGAGACGCCACGCTTGTGCTTGATTTCGATCTTTCCTTCAGATATAAGTCCACCAATGTCTGCTTTGGTTATAGCTGCTTTAATATCTTCTGCAGCCTCTGGGCTAATCTTTACTCGATTAAGACCTACACGTGCCATCTTGGACGCCAATCTCTTTTGTAAGCTTAAGTTCATTTCTTAGCCTCCTTAGATTCAGTTGATTTTGATTCTTCTTTTACGGGAGCTTCAGGTGCTTTCTTCTTTGCTGGAGCCTCTTTCTTAGCAGCAACCTTTTTCTTTGGGGTTTCTGCTGACTTAGCAACAGGCTTTACAGCCTCTTTCTTAGCTGACTCTGCTTTTGGGGTCTCTTTTGGTGTATCTGACTTCTTTTCAGTTGTAACTTCCTTTTGTTTTTCTTCCTTTGCTGCCTGCTTTTCAGTCATCTTTGATTTTCTCTTTACTTCAGCTTCTTTCTCTGCTCGCTTAGTCTCCTTCAGCTTTCTTGCGATCTTCTTTGAGCTTAAACTCTCCGTTATCTCTGAGATTTTCTTTGTTATATCTCGGAAGTTTAGTACATTAACATTAAGTTTCTTTGCTTCAGTTAGTATCGCCAACCTACTCTTGTTACTCATCTTCCGAAGTATAGCTACCTCGCCACTTTTTACATACTTTAGATGTGTGGGTTTTGATACTAATACACATTTAGCGCCTTCTTTTGATAGACCTCTAACCTCGTCAGGCATCTTATATCCAACTGAAACCATCTTTCCCTTACCTCTTCTACGTAATCTCAGCTTTGAATGTATACCTCGTGGCTTTCTCCAAGACTCGGCTAGACGCTTTCGCTTATGGAACTCCTGACGTAGGAATCTAGGCTGATTTGCCTTTGCTTCCTTCCTATGTTCAAGTAACTTCTTGTCTACCATTAGATTTTTTTACCTGCCTTTTCAGTCATGAATATGCCATCTTGAAAAACTCTGCGGTCTTTCTTACATAATCGAGTCATTTGCTCGATCTTTGACGCTGCAGCTCCTGCCGCTTCGATATCAGATGCAGATATTGTAATATCTTGTCCTTCGATTTTTACATTAACATCTTCACTAATCTTAACCTTTCGAACCTTTTTTTCGCCAAGGAAGTTTTGTAGTTGGACTTCCCCACCTACGCGCTTTACAGTCATTGGGAAGTGCGCTGCGCATACTTTAAGTTTATACACAAATGGATCTTGAAGACCTTTTATCATATTATTAACATGTGCTCTAAATGTTCCAACCATCGCTCTAGATCTTGCGACTTCTGAGAAACTTTTAATGATTACTTCTCGATCTTTTACTGTAATTGATACTACTCTAACTGGAAAGGCTCGATCTAAAGATTGTTGATCTTTACTAACTGTAAACTTATTTCCTTCGACTGTAACCTGAATGTCTTCAGGTATTGGTATGTTTAATTCCATTTGATTAGTATATGTATGCTAAAAGCACGCCTCCTAACTTATTCTCTTTAGCCTCTAGGTGTGTCATAATACCTTTAGAGGTTGTTAGTATGATTCTACCAAAGTCCTTTGCAGGTAGGTATCGCTTCTCAAACTTCTCCAACTTATCAAGTGTAACTGAAAAGCGCGGCTTGATAACTCCAGTATTGTTAATCTGTTTAGCTAACTTAACTACAATTGTTCCGCCACGTAAGTCCTTTCTTGCATCAAAGTCTGCTATATACTTCTCTTTCTTCATGATATCAAGAACTGCTACAATGACTTTTGAGCTAGGTCTGACTGTTAATTCATTCTTTCCTGCAGCTTCAGCGTTCTTTATTGCTGAAAGCACATTTGCTAAGTTATCTGTTGTTACCATTTTAACTTAATTTCTTAAAGCCAAGTTCTTTGGCTACCTCCCTAAAGCATCTTCGGCATATGTTAAGACCGTACTTACTGATGTGTCCACGTCTTCCACCACATCTAGTACATCGAGTAAGTGACTGTCCGAACAATCTCTTACGTGGAGAGTTGTTTCGTAGGAATCGCTTCCTCTTTGTCTTACCTACAATGACTTTCTTAATACCGATCATTTTCATTCGATTACCACCTTAAACTTATCCTGTGCAAACTTAATTGCATCGTCCTTACTTACAGTATGAGCTTTGTGTATCCTACGCTTTAGGATTCTACGATATTTTATACGATATCCTGCGCGCATTAGTGAGACACTAACGTCGAGTCCAATAATACCTATCTTTGGATCGTACTTGACTTCAGGTATATCAATATACTCAGGTACTCCGAAAGAGAACCCATTCTCAGTAAAGCTACGCTTCTTGACTTTATTGTCAACAGCAGAAAGCAGTCTCAATAACAATGCTTCTGCGTCCTTACCACGTAAAGTGACTTTAGATCCTAGCGGTAGACCTTTTCGTATCTTAAACACCGCGATTCTTGTTTTAGCATGTGTTTCAACAACCTTTTTTCCAGAGATAGCGCTAAGTAGAGCTACACCTTTCTTCATCTTCTCAGTGTCTCCAGTAGTTCCAATGTTAAGAACGACCTTCTCTATCTTGACTTCTCTCATTTTGTTATCTACCATCTTACTTTGTTGAGTTCAGACTAATCTCTGTCTTGGCCCTCCCAACGACGATTATGTTATGTAATGCGCTATCTACAGCATCTTTACCAATCTGAACAGTGGCAACCTTATGTTTTCGTAGTATTCCAGTCTCACGTAATTCCATTAGCTTTGCTACTCGTCCTGCGTGCTTTCCACCAATCAGATATACGCTAGCACCTTTTTCTAGACTTAACTTCTTTGAGACTTTCTTTGTCTTTGTATTGAACATGATTGCATCATTTGTCTTGTAATCATCTTTATCAACCAATAGATTCCAACCATTGTTTAAGTTAATCTGTGTCTTCTTCTTTGACACGCTTTTCTTATCTTCTACACGAAGAAGCATTGTATCTGCCTCATTATCTGCGATCTTTATTGGATTTAATTTTCCTTGTTTGCTCAGTACGATACGATAGTGTACTTTTAGCTTTGGAATAGATATAACATCAAATAGGCCAGTTGCAAAACGAACCTCACCAACAGCCTTATTGTTAACCAATATCTCTTTTGCATTTAGTAGGTTTTTGATTGTTTTACTAGTAGGTGCGATATCTAATATATCTCGTAATATAACTACAAGTGGCATAGATGTTTTCATATTGTGCGCACCAGGTAGCTGCTTAGCAGTCCATTTACTTTGCTTTCGCTTTATCGGCCACGTTCTTGGGGCTGCTAATCTACTTAGATGTTGCTTCTTTGACATTACTTCTTACCCTCCTTCTTTTGCGATCCCTTTCTTTCCAATGCTGCCTTTCGCAGCTTGTCGTCTAACTTTAATGAGATTGCAACGACGTTTGATGGGTGAATTGGATAAAATGATGTTCGTCCTTCGCTCTTTTTGTGTTCTGCGCCTTTTATATGAAGACGGTATTTAGTTAAATCTAGCTTCTCGATCTCTCCGATTGTGCCTTTGAACTGTCCTCTCAAGATCTTTACTCGATCGCCCATACGTGCTGGAAAACTTCGTTTTGTGTGCTTCTTACGTAGATCTGCACTAAGGTGTACTGCCATCATCTTTCGTCTCTTGTGAAGTGGAGCGTTAGCTATGTACTTTCGTTGCTTTCGCGGTTGTGTACTCCTTAACCAGGAGAGACTTAGTTTTGTTTTCATAGTACGATACTAGCTATCTTCGCTAATTGCGACCAGCGAAGTGCTACCTCCTTTGCAATTGGTCCCTTTATTACAGTTCCCTTTGGCATTCCAAGCTTGACGTCTCTCAAAACGACACCTGCATTGTCTTCGAACTTAACTGTTGTTCCATCGGTTCGCTTGTATCCTTGCTTTTGTCTGATTATGACTACTGGAATAACTTTATGTCGCATATCTGGCTTTCCTGCGATTACATTACATGTACAAAGGTCTGCTACTGCAGCTCTTTGCTTCTTACGTGTTCGAGTCTTGTAGCCCTTGACTGTGATGATCTTTACTATTCTTGCTCCGGAGTTGTCTGCAATGTGTACGGTTGCTCCTTGCGGAAGTCCTCTACTTGGTCTTGCTTTTATTGGTTTCATTTAAGTACCTCCAATACAACAAAGTTCTTTGATTTAGATAATGGACGACACTCTGCGATTCTAACCATATCGCCTTCTTTTGCAGAGATACATTGAGGATTATGCGCCTTAACACGTGATCTTCGCTTCTGGAATCTCTCGTATTTAGATAGGAAGTACTGTCTTGGCCATTCTACAGTTATTGTCTTTGCCATCTTAGCACGGATTACCTTACCTTCAAATATACGTCCACGTACTTTGTTACTTCCATGTACATGACAGTTAATATCTGAACAGCTAACTGCTAACTTCTTTTCAACAGTCTTTACTTCAGCAGCCTTCACAACCTTCTTAGGAGTGACCTTCTTAGCTGTAACTGGCTTTGCTACTTTTTTTGCCGTTGTTTTCTTTTTCTCTACCATCTTATCTCTTTTTTACCCGATCCCACGGTCTGCCTTCGATGTCCGACCCTTTTACGGTGATCTTTTCGTTGCCAAGGTCCAGTTCAAGTTCCACGCATTTTTTGAATACGCGTTTCTCTTTACCACCTTGCTCGATCACAACCGTATGGTTCGTCTCATCAGTTATCTTCCCTGAAATCTTGAGATTTGCAGGGTTGCGTGCGTTTACTATACGCACAGGCAAGCCGATAAGCTCGTGTTTTGTGATATTTTTTTGCGTTCGCATTGAGTTTAATACTTCAGTTCTATGCTGTTTTCTGCGAAACCTGAAGCAATTAGTATTTTCTTTGCAGCCTGTCTTTGGTCTCCTTGCAGTTCAATGGCGTTTCCTTTTACAGTTCCACCACATGCAAGCTTTGTTTTAAGCTGTTTTGCCAGACCCTTTATATCAACCATCTTATGATCGATGCCATGGATCACAGTCATAAGCTTTCCAAAGCGTCTTTTGACAGCCGATATCTCAACAACCTGTCTTTCTTTTGCAAGCGCTGAGCAGGTACAGATATCAGCGGGAAGTCCGCAAACTTTGCATATATCTCCACTCATTGTTTTTCGGTACTACCTCCTTTAATTGTTATCATTCGCGCAATTGTTCTTCGAAGTGCTCGGATTCTTCCAGGATTCTCAGGTGTAGATCCTGCACTTTTCTGTGCACGAAGCTTCAACAGTTCTTTTCGGATATCTCCCAGCTTTGACTGGAAGTCTTTCTCATTTAACTGTCGTATCTCTTTTGATCGTAATACTGCCATTATTTCTTAGCCCCCTTCTTAATTGGTGCTTTCTTCTTTGCTGGCTCTGCTTTCTTAATTACCGTCTTCTTTGCAGGAGTTGCTTTCTTTGTAGCTGGCTTTGCTACTTTTTTTGCTGTAGCTGGCTTTTTTGCAGGTGCTTTCTTAGCAGCAACCTTTTTCTTTGGGGTTTCTGCTGACTTAGCAACAGGCTTTACAGCCTCTTTCTTAGCTGACTCTGCTTTTGGGGTCTCTATCTTTGCGGTCTTCAGTTCCTTAGAAACACCTTCAGTAACTTCCATCTTTACGTCTGCTTCTTGTACCTTGATTCTATCTGGAATAAATGTGTCTGGAAGCATGATCTTAACTATAATACCAACTGCGCCACTTGAAAGATTTGCTCGCTCAATGGCTACGTCAATCTTACTTACCGCAATATCGCCACACTTCTTTAGATATCCACCATAAAATCTATGTGTCCTAGATCTCTGGCTTGGAATACCTCTCCCTGAAATCAGTATTTCAGCGCCCATCGCGCCACTCTTAAGTATATTATTAAGTGATCTGTAACCCATTGCCTTGACTCTTCGAGGTCCGAATCGTTCCATCTCATCTGCGATTCTCTTTGCAACGGTTGCGGCCACAAGGTTGGGAGCCAGAATCTCTTTAACCTCAATCTGCGGGTTTTCTAAAGCATAACGTGACTTTAACTCTGAAGTCAATCGCTTAATTGTCTCTCCACCTCGACCAATAACTAGGCCAGGTCGGATTGTGTTGATTGTGATCTTCTCTCCCAAAGGTGTTCTCTCAATAACAATATCTCCACAAGCTGCGCCTTTGCTAACTACCTCGTTTACTCTCTGTCTTATTCGTAAGTTCTTTATCTTGGTACGGATGAACTCTCGCTCTATCATTTTTTCTTTACCTCTTTCTTCTTCTGCTCTTTTTCTTGTACTACGACCTCAACATGACAAGACTTTCGTCTTCGTCTTCGGATTCTACCGTAATGCCATAAATTTGGTCCGGAGTTTACTGCAGCGTGGATGATAATCAAAGCGTCTTCTTTTAGACCCTTCTCCTTAGCATTTGCTTTTACTAATGTAAGTAACTCAATTAGTTCGATACTTACCTTACGGGGGAAACGTCCAATTGACAGACCGTCTCCTTTTCGATGCGGTACATCTTTTCGGTACTTAAGGAATGCGACAGGTCGCTTTGCTTCCTTAACTTCACCGAGCATAGTTACAGCTTGATCTAGATTACGTCCACGTATGAGTCTTAGAACTTCATAGGTTGTCTTCATTGAGATTGGAGCGTAGTTAGCCTTTGCTCGAGCCATTTTCTTCGAATCATAGTTTTGGAAGCTATATCCTTTCATTATTTCATACTCGCGTGTTTTGTACTTCTTGTAGCACCAACGCCAGGTGCCTTATGCTTGACCTCTCTTCGAGTTACAACGAACTCTCCTAAATATCTACCAACCATCTCAACAGTTGGTGTAAACGGAACAAAGCTATTTCCTGAATAAACTTGGAGTAGCTGGCCAACCATTTCAGGTACTATAATCATATCTCTACAGTGTGTTTTTATTGGCTTGGTCTTATTCTTACTTTCCTTGATCTTAACTAACAACTTCTTCTGTTGATCAGTAAATCCTCTATTTAAGGCTCTTCGTGCACGAGCTGACAAAATATTCGCTAGTTCTGAATAGCCCATTTGCTGAAGTTCTTCTAATTTCTTGCCGTGGAATAATATTTCTTTAACCATTTTACCTCTTCTTTCGCCCCATTCTTCGAGCTCCAACCGATCCAGTCATTGCTCCTGCAGGAGTACCTCTCTTAATAGATGTAGGTCTTCCTAAGTTTCTACGATGCGTTCCACCATGTTTATGGTCAACTACATTCATAGCAACTCCCTTTACAATAGGGTAAAGCTTGTTCTTTGCTTTCTTAGCATGCCATGCATTACCTGCTTTCATCATTGGCTTTGCCTTTCTACCTGAACCAGCTACAGCTCCGACAGTAGCAAGACAGTTTGGATGGAAACTCTTCTTTTTCTTAGAAGGCATTTTGATCATAACGTTATCTCCTTCCTTACCAACAATTTGTGCAGATGCTCCGCCAGACCTTAGGAACTTTCCTCTATCGCCAGGTCTTGATTCAATGTTACACACCATTGTTCCCGCAGGTATGTCTTTAAGGAATGCGACACTTCCAGCCCCGATTTCTTTAGTACCAAAGCTAATTCTCTGACCAACTTTGATCCCCAATGGCGCTGGAATCAGACACATATTTTGATTTGCAAGTTCAACGATCATCAGTGGAGCTGAGTGTCCAACAGAATTAACTATGTCTACAACCTCACCATATGTTGGTTCTTTGACAGCAGGATATGCTAGCTTACCAAAATACCGGTGGCTAGGTGCGGTATATGTAGGACCGCCTCTTCCTCTGCTCTGAAGTATTGTTCTATGTGCCATTATACTAATCCTAATTGAGTATTAACATCAACTGCACTGGATTCTGGAGCTAACTTAATAAAGGCTTTCTTAAAGCCCTTTTGTGTTATTTGAGTTCTTACGTCCAGAACTTTAATTGCAAACTCTTTTTCCATTGCCCATTTGATTTGACTCTTTGTTGCAGCTCGTGCAACTCTGAATATAAGTGTGTTACTTGCCTCCATCTCCCTAACTGCTTGTTCAGTAGAAAGTGGGCCTTCGATTATCTTGCTGCTATCATTTCCAAATGCCATTACATGTATAACCTCTCTTTCTTCAAGGTCTCAAGTGATTCTTTCGTCCAGATACTGTTTCTACGTGGCCGGATTCCCGGACAAAGAATATCTGCATTAAGCCGCTTAACATTAACTACATCGATTCCAGGTATATTATTTACTGCCTTTGTTGCTAATGTTTCCTGTGCAACAACAACTAAAGCACCTTTACGTCTAACGTATTTTCTTCCACGCATGGTTCCTTTTCCTGCGCGAATCTTCTTATCTTTTGATTTTGCTATCTCGTCCTTTAGACCAAGCTTCTCAAAAAACTTCTGAACCTCTTGTGTTTTCTTTAGGTTCATAAATTTATCATCAATAACTTTGATAGTTTCTGCATTTGCTGCCATAGCAGATCGTATTGCTTTACGGTTCTCTTTCTTGTTTATGTTCTCTACAATATTTTTAGCTGAAGTTGGTGGGAATGCGCGTCTTCCACTAATCGCACTAGCGACAAATGCTCCAATCCATCCAAACTGACGTCCTTGATGGAAAGAATACTTTCGCTTAATTCTTGACTGACCGGGTCTAGCTCCATATGTTGTTTTGTATCGCTGTCTTCGCTTTGATGTTGCGTTTCCCTGTCTTGTTCCCGCAAGTGGATCTGCACCATGTGCCTGTCTCTTTCTACTATGAACTGAGAGAATAGATCGCTTAATCAGATCGAATCTAACTGGTTCTAAGAACTGTATAGGTAACTCTACCTGTCCACCCTTCTCACCCTTAACTGAATAAACATTTACCTTTATCACACTAAAACCTCCGTTTTAGCGGGCTGTTTGAAATGTTCCATTTTAAACATCATCCTTGCTGGCTCCTTAGACTAATTGATTGTAATTCAGGTGCCTGAGTCTGATACTTAGCTTTCATCCGAATCGCTGGAGTAAATCTAATAATCCTCTTTTTTGGTCCTGGAATTGAACCTACAACGAGAATATAATCTGACTTAACTACACCATAATTGATTAACCCACCTGATGGATTAATCTCATTTTCTTTTGGATTTGAGATTAGTAAAACTTGTTTGTTGTATTCTGTTCTAGTGTGGAAACCCATCTGTCCGGGATGTGGTACTCTCCAAGTCTTAGCGCCAGTAAATGCGCCTAAAGTTCCAACTCTTCGAACTCCCTTTTCAGATTTGTGTACCTTTCGTCTAACACCGAACCGCTTGATTACACCTTGGTAACCTTTACCAGTTGTAACTGCATGTGCATCATAATACTGACCAGATGTAAGAACATCTGAAGCTTTGATCTCTTTACCTAAAACAGTCTTTGCGTATTCAAACTTGGTTTTAATGTCGGATCCACCAATAGCCATCTCAAAAATTTCGGGCTTCTTCTTTCCAAAACCTGCAAACTTTGGTTGGGTTGAGACAAGAAGTCTGATTTCTGTTGCCTGTTCCAGTTTTGATTCTGCGTCTTTGATTTTTTGCTGCTCAGTCTTCTTCTTAGGTAAGGTTATTTTTTTACTAAGATCAATATCAAAAGCGTCAGAAAGAACATCGCAGAACGCGGCAGAACCGGTAATCGATGGTTTGTAAAGGCGTAAGCCCATAATTTTCATCGGAGGGCACTCAATAATTGTTGTTGCCACACAGAGTTCGTCTCCTTTTGTCGGAGATGTTGGCCGTGAGTCAACGTAAAAAACTTGGGTCATACCTGCTTTATAACCTGCAAAACCCATAAGCTGAACATCTTTTGTCTCAGCTTGGTTTCTAATTCGAGGATAAATTCTACTAGCTCGCTTTCTATGCCAGAACTGCAGGCTTCCACGTCTTGGTCGTTTTCGTTTTATATGTCCCATTTTTTCGCTTTGGTTGATCTTGATATGATGCCTTTTTAAGGCTTGTGATAGCTTTTTACGTTATCAATAACGCCGATTGCTATGCACTTTGCGGAATTGAAAACCGCTTGTTTTCAATAATCATCTCTTAAGCGACAGAATTCTAAGATTGCAAGGGGTGATTATAAGAAATGTAATGCGTTTATAAACTTTTCTGACAACATGGGCTTAGACAAAGGCCTCGTCTGAATTATGCGCAGATCTATCTGCGAGTACTCTCTCTTTTTCGCTAGCACTTGCTGCATCTTCACGTCGCTCTAGAATATAATCTATCATATCTGGGTAACCTTGAGTATCTTTAGCCCAGTTACCGCGATCGTCTCTGCAATACATAAGACTTGTTAAAAACAATAGTCCTGCGGGACTATCTGCTGAAAGTCTGTTTCCGATGGTAAATCCCTTTTTCCGCGAATCAAAAAAAGATACTCTTTTAGCTTTTTTATTTCTCTCTAATAATTCTTCCAATTTGTCTGCAACCTGATCTATGGCTGCTTGATTGACACTACAGGTATTTGGACAATAGTGTTGGTTACCCATCTTCGTATCAACTGCGATATCTAACTGAAACTCATCAGTTATACCTGCGATTTTAAATCCATCTCGAATATTCTCTTCTTTTTGACGAATACTTTCCCAGTAAGTCTCGCAACTAAAATGTGCACCATCACCTGCGCCCGCCATGTACGGACATTTTTGTTCTTTTTGACTATTGCTTACCATGTTACTGTTTTCTATCAATAAGTGACAAAAGTATCCTTAAAAGGTTTACTATTTTTCAAGCTTTTCAGCTAGACTTAAGGTCTCTCTATGCGTAGATACTAATCCTTGGAGAACAACTGATTTCAGTAGTATGTCCTTGGGAGAATTTTGTGTTCGCGGATTTTGATACTCTGCCATAACTGCAGACCCTCGTGATATATCTCCCGTATAATTAAGAATGTCTGTGCTTGCTACTTTACCAACTATCGTTGTAAATGCTTTACGTAATTCTTCTTCAGGTGCTTCCAGACTATCTAACTCAGGAGGTAGTTTTTCTTTAGCAAGAAAGTATAGTATATCCACAATAGTCTGCGTTGTACTGGAACCCATCTCTTTCTGAACAGCCCCACCACAACGTTTAACAAAAATCTTTGCTTTCTCAATTCCAAAATGTTCTAGAACATCCCAATAGGTTTCAATAGGTATTGGTCCACCATTACTCCGAATCATGAAAGCATCATACGGATCTATCGCTTCTTTTGCTATACGATCAGGTAGCCTCGATTGAAGATACGCTAAATCTTTGTTTTTTTGTTTAGCGCGATCATTTATCTCATAATCTTGTTCAAAACCTGCGAGTGTATTCATATCAAGCAACAGTTCTTTCCTTTAAAAATATTTAGCCATTATTTCACTCGAGGATAATAATCCTTATATTTCCGTCATCAAAACTGAGAGTACAATGAGTAACGACCTTGATACCGATAGTGCTCCTAAACCTGAAAATCTATTCATAACTTTGATGGAAAACGCTGCAAAAGCTCGCGAGCAAGGACGAACATCTTATGCAGCTAAGCGCCCTGAATTATTAACTAGTAAATATATACCTTCAGAATTTCCACATAGAGAAAAACAGATTAGCGATATGGTTGCGCATCTAAGTCCTATATTAAAGGGTACTGCTCCCGAGATGCTATTTGTACGTGGTGGAAATGGGACTGGCAAGACACATGTAACTACTCATGTTTTAGATATGCTCGTTGAGGCAAGTGAAAAATACAACGCTTCCTTCACACAAGGTTTAGTCCCAGTTGGGGTTCGGTACTCTTATACCAACGCTCGCAGAATAAGTTCTGAACATAATCTTATTGGTATAACCTGTCAGAATATTATTGGCAAGGATTTCGTATACAGTGGTTACCGGTTAAATGAATTATATGATATTTTAACTAATGTATTAAAAAAAGAGGGCCATCCACACGTGATTATAATCGATGAAATAGACAAACTTGTTAAAAAAGATGGTGCGGATTTCATATACAACCTAGATCAACTAAATACTGATGAAAGATATCATATACCTCCGCTAGCCATAATCGGTATTACGAATAATTATGCTACATTAGAAAAATGTTTTGAAGATTGTGCTGTTGAAAGCAGAATTAGTTCTGCAGAACCTGTTGATTTTACACCGTATAATGCGCAACACGTGCGCGATATATTAACTGAAAGAGCCAAGAACAATCTGGACTCGGAAGTTGGTGCGATTTCATTAATCGCTGCACAGTCAACACAGGATAAACCTGGCGATGCAAGACACGCTATAAAGATACTCAATAAAGCTTGTGAGTTAACTGGAAGATATTACCGAGAACATTCTTCGGAGAAGCAAGAATATACGCTTACTAATGATTTCGCACAGATGGCTTCTGAACAGGTTAGTGGCGATATTCGCACAATAAATAACATTCTCGACTTAGATCTTCATTCTGCAGGCATGTTGTTCAGTCTGTACCTGCTAGGTGAAGAATTCAGTACATATGAATGGGATACTGGCTCAATATATAATACATACGAAAAACTAATGAACTTGTGTGTTAAAGTCCCGCTTACCCAACGCCGCATATCAGATAAAATTAGTGAGCAGAACGCTGCAGGCCGGCTTCGTCAGATTATAACGACAAAAGGTCGTTACGGAAGAACAAAAATGGCTACATTAACTATGGATAGAGTGCTATTTAGAAAAGCTATGTTAAAGCACGAAGACTTAGAATCAATTTTAACTGCCCATGAAGCGAGCAAGAAAGGGTCAAATATATTAAATATTTTGCCTGAAAAAAATCCACAAGTTAATGACTGGGGTTATTAGCCTTTTGCAACGCCAAGGGGTACAAGTCGAGCTACTTTCTTTGATATGCCTGCTGAATGAACAGATTCTATAACTTCGTCAACATTCTTGTACACGCCAGGTGCCTCTTCTGCAATAACTTTACCATGAGTTGCTCGAACATAGATGTTCTGTTTTTTCATAAGATCTGCCTTAACTTGCTCGCCCCGAAACAACTTTAGCGCCTTGTGTCTACTCATAACTCTTCCTGCACCGTGGCAGGTTGAGAAGAAACTCTCCTTTCCTTTTTCAGTACCTACAAGAACATATGATGCCGTTCCCATCGATCCTGCAATCAAAACTGGTTGACCAACCTTTCTATAGCTCTTTGGAACTAGTGGGTGGCCTGCAGGTAGGGCTCTAGTTGCGCCCTTTCTATGAACATATAGTTTCTTTTTCTTACCATTAACTTCGTGCTCTTCAAGTTTACATATGTTATGACAGACATCGTATATTGTATCCATCTCCATGCTTTTCCATTTCTTATCAAAGACCTGCTCAAAGCTCTCGCGTATCCATGCGGTCATGATTGTTCGGTTTGCAAAAGCATAGTTAACTGCGCACTTCATCGCTTTGTAATAATCCTGTCCCTCTTTTGAGTTGACTGGAGCACATACAAGTTGTGGGTCGGGTAGCTCGATACCGTACTTTTTAGCTGCCTTTTCATGTACTCTCAGATAGTCAGAAGCAACCTGGTGGCCGAAACCACGTGAGCCACAGTGAAGCATGATTATAACTTGGTCTTTCTTTGTTATACCAAATGCCTTTGCAGTTTTCGCGTCGAAGATTTCGTCAACGGACTGTACTTCTAAGAAATGGTTTCCCGCACCCAAAGTTCCCAGCTGAGGAAGTGCTCGCTTCTTAGCCATGTCTGAAACTTTTGCGGGGTCTGCTCCAGTCATGCACCCTTCTTCTTCCATGTGCTCAACATCTGCTTTGACCGCGTATCCATTTTCTACAGCCCAGTTAGCTCCAGTTCTAAGAACGTCGTCTAGCTGATCTAATGTAAGTCGTAATTTTCCTTTTGCGCCAACACCACAAGGTATATTCTGGAATAGAGTATCAATAAGTTGCTTGATTTTTGGTTCAACCTGCTTCCGTGTGAGATTCGTTCGAATCATGTGAATACCACAGTTAATGTCAAAACCCGTACAACCGCAAGAGATAACGCCATCCTTATCATCAAAAGCGCCTACTGCGCCCATTGGCAGACCATATCCCCAATGAATGTCTGGCGCTGCAATAACAGGTGCTACAATACCAGGTAAACATGCTACATTTGTCAGTTGGTAAAGTGCGTCATTCTCCATCTGCTTAAGAATCTTAGAGTTACCATAGACAACTGCATCAACGTTCATGCCTTTTCTAATTGACTTTGGAATAATCTGTCTAGATGTACCTGCTGCTTTCATCTTTGATTTCACATCTACACTCGGTTTATCTCTCATTAAATATCCACCACGACTCTGCATTTAAAGCCTTTCTTTGTCTTTTCGACTTTGAAATTGTAATACGTAACGCCTTTTACAACAGTTCCACTCTTCTCTGAAGAATAATCTTCTCCGTGTGCAACACCCTTGGCGACAAACTTCTTTCCTTTCTTATTGACTTTAACTTCAAACTTTGAGAAAAACAGCTCATTCGCATCTGATTCAGATAAAAGTGCAGATAGCCACATATAGACAATGTCTTTTTCATCCGAACCTTCAACTTTTATCTTGATCTTCTTAGTAGGATTAACTTTCTTTCTCTGACAGACAACATCAAAAAGCGCTAGGCTAGCTTGCTCTAACATGCTATCAAGGTCCTTGCCTTCTGCCTCAAACATTACGTCAGATGTTATACCCTCTATATACTTGTAAGCCATGTATCTTTTCCAAAATCTGTTCTTTTAAGCGTTTCTAGGCCATCTTCCAGAGTCTTTTCTGGAATTCAGCATAATCTTTTTCACGAATAGTCCCACCTGCAGCAGGTATGTGACCTCCAGCATTTGCTCCCTTCATACTCTTTACAGCTTTCTCAAGCAGCGTGTTCATCGCTCGCTTTCCAAGATGGTTTCTTGCACTAATCGCAACTTTTCCTTTGTATCTTCGAACCACAACTATCGAATACTTAGGATATTTCAATGCAAGTAATGTTGAAACTACGGATATGATTGATGCTGAAGGATCTATCTCATACAACCAGAGATCTTTCTTATTCTCCGCGTTTTCCTCAAACTTATTAACCCAAAACTCTATCTCATTTCTCAGCTCTTTTGCCAACTTACTAAAAGATGATTTAAGAATATCTTTGTAAGTCCTAGCTTCAAACACCATCTCAAGTGCACGTTCTACTTGTGGAGGATTAACCTGTTTGCCCGTATCAATGATAATTCCTGCCTGAAGTAATTCTTCACGCGATGTCCTGTGTTTTTTATACACTTGGTTTAAGAATTTTTTCCACTTAGCATCAGTTATGTCGGTTATCATACCTATCGCCGCCATCCAATCTAGCTCAGATATATCTACGACATTTGAGAATAAATCGAATGCCATCTTCGTTGCGCAGTAATCTGAACCAATCAGTTTTGGCCGCAAGTATTCTGCTTTAATGAAGATGATTTTCTTAGAATTAATATTCTTGTAAATCTTATGGTGATCAATGATTAGCGTCGCTTCAAAAAGATCTAGCTCCCGTTTAAGTTCAGGAAACTGATCTGCTGCAAAGTCAACAAGTATTAGTTTGTTCGTACCTTCATCGCGCAATGCTTTAAGACGATCGTAGTTAAAGTTACCATAGCTACTTTGTATAAAACGCTCTACTTTATGTCCTAGTTTCTCGAGCGCCTTAGCAACAATAACTGTTGAACAGATTCCGTCTGCGTCAGAGTCATGAATAATCGCTATCTGATCCAGCGGTTTAATTGATTTAACAAAACTTGCGAATCTCTTTTTATGATCCATAATATACAAGAAGATAATACATATTAAAAGTTTGGAAACCAAACCTGCATTTCGTTCTTAGCTGCATCAACAGACTCAGCAGTATGCATTATATTCTTTATTGGACGTTTTTTTACGTCAGCTACATCATAAGATTCTACGCAAAAATCGCCACGAATTGTTCCGAGTTGAGCTTTAAGTGGTTGAGTTGCGCCAGCAACCTTACGTGCGATTTCAACGGCGTGGTAACCGTTAACGATCATGGCAACAATCGGTCCGGAACTTAGAAGATCCATATTCCACTGTCGAATACGCTCGCCAATCTGTAACTCTGTTTCTTCCATTTCAACGCCTTTTGCTGCAAAAGATTTTTTGGTATTAATCCCTACACTGTTTAGCCAATCTAAATCATATGGATAATGTGTACCGACTTGCTCTGATGTCGGAGTAAGCATTTTCATAGCAGATATTGTTAATCCCTTCTGCTCAAGCCGCTTTATGACTTCGCCAATAAGGCCTCTTTCGACGCCATCTGGCTTTACAAGAACTAATGTTTGCTCTTTCATACCCTGATTTCAGAGATTAGTTTATAATCATTTCGTTGGCAGGGGTAATTTATTTAAAGGAAGTTATACGGATACTTGTGTGCCGGGGTGGCGCAATCTGGTACCGCGCAGCCCTGGAAAGGCTGTTTCCTTACGGATATCTGGGTTCGAATCCCAGTCCCGGCGCTAGGAAAGCTTTATAAATTAACTAGAGAGATTATCATTAAGATGGCATTAAAAAAGCTAGGCTCAGCAGGTAGATTTGGAGCAAGATATGGTCGAAAGATTAAGCACAAGATTAATGACGTAGAAAAAATACTACGAGCAAAGCATACGTGTCCATTTTGTAAGAAAGTCGGTGTAAAGCGACTCTCTGTAGGAATCTGGTATTGCAATAAATGTGATTCAAAATATGCTGGACAGGCCTACAACTCAAACGTAAAATAGTATGGCAACAAAGATATTATATAAGTGTTTCAAATGTCAGCGAGAAATTAATGCTGAAAACCTTGCACGTAGAGTTATCTGTCCGTTCTGCGGTTCAAGAATAATCTCAAAAGCCCGTCCTTCTGTTATCAAGAAAGTTAAGGCTCGATGATATTAATTCATAATGATTAAATCAGATATAGACGTGTCTGGCGACAAAGCATTATTAAATGCATGTGCTGATGCACTGGCGCCAGAACAACAGTTCAAAAGCGCACGAGCGAAATATTCGCTTAGAAATGGTAAAACATTAAAGATCAAGATAGAGGCTCAGGATGTAACTGCTTTTCGGGCAGTAATGAACTCCATAACAAGTCTACTATCCATTGTAAATCAAAACTGGAGAAAAGTAAATGGCAAGTGAAAAAATAAATGAAGATATGAGAGAGCAGATAATGCAGATGCAGTTACTTCAACAGCGCATACAGGTATTTGCAGCACAGAAGCAGCAACTTCAGGTGCAGCAAATTGAGATAGACAATGCGTTAAAGGAAGTCACAAAAACCAAGAAAGCAGTTTACTCTGTAGTTGGTGAGATAATGGTTGAGCATTCTGCAGCAGATATTAAGAAGCAGCTTCAAAAGAGCAGAAAAGAACTAGATATCAAAATTAAAAGCATTGAAAGACAAGAAAATAAAACAAAAGAAAGTGCTGAAGAGCTTCAAAATAAACTAACTCGCTCATTAAAATGAAAGAATTAACTGAAGTTATCGAGATAATCAAAGAACTCTGCACAGACAAGTCGATTCCAAAAAACGTACGTTCAGTTCTAACTGATATTGAAGAGCTACTATTGGACGACCACAAAGAGATTGCTATGAAGGTTGATTCTGCTAGCCAGATGATTGGTGAGATTTCACTTGATCCAAACTTAAGCTCATTCGCCCGGACGCAGATTTGGGAGTTATCTTCAATTTTAGAGGATTTGAACGGCGAATAAGAAATCTTTATATCTAACTGTTTCCTCAGGTATATTAATTATTATAAACACAACAAAACACTAAGTGGTATCATATTGAAAATCATGGATTTTCAATCCCGCAAACTTGTTATGAAGTTTGCGTTATTAAGGTGAGAAAATGGGAGTATTCGATAAAATTGGCGGAGTGTTCAAACGCGATGCGGGTGAACTAGAGATTTCAGATGATTATGTTGAACTAGAAGCAGATGTAACTGGTTCAAAAGCTAAAATAACAATCAGACCTTTTACCTTAGATAGTTTTGACAGTGTAAAACCTGTTCTTGACGCACTAAGAGAAGGATATACAATTGCTTTAATCAACATGGGTCCGCTACGTGAAAAAGACTCAGTAACTCTAAAACGTGCGATTGATAAGATTAAGAAAACTCTTGACGCAAATGAAGGCGACATCGCAGGTGTTGGAGACAACTGGTTAATCGCAACACCAAGTTTCGCGACAGTGTTCCGTGGTGGAAGCGAGACAGAAGAAATACCAAAAACGCAAGTTTTTGAATAAATCTTCTTCTTTTATTTTTAGTAATTTAGTAAAGTATAAATAGCACTAACTATATACTTAATCGAATAGGTGAAAATATGTTAAACCCTGAAGAGATAATAATCTATGCAGTGATTTTTGGTTTACTACTTGGAATTACTTGGAGTCTAAAGTACATCGTACTAATTGACCGAAAGATAGAACGAGTAGAGATGAAGATCGAGCGTCTGCTTCGTTCCAAGAAATAAGCAGGTTTTTAATTTCTAATTTTTCTTACATATATAATGATATATATCTTCAAACTTTCTGGGGAGAACTATAAGTTAGCTAAGTTTGAGCTAGAAACCTTACTTGGTCGTAAGCTACGCCGTTCAAAAGATACTGTGTCTATCGATCTCGCGCTATCTCTAAAACAAGTTATAGCTATCTGCAACAGATCTTCGATGGTTCAAAAATGCTACGTTGATGGTCTAAAGGTATGGGCAGCGAAGTCAGACAAGCGCTTTGTTGCACGGAGTCCGAAAAAGAAACCTAAAACGCACCCTGCGATGCTTAAACCGAAACTAGCGAGATTACTCATCAATCTAACTGGTGCGAAAAAAGAGCTTCTTGATCCTTTCTGCGGCACAGGGTCGATTCTTATTGAAGCAGGTGTACTTGGAATCAAACCTAGCGGATCAGATATTGATCGGAAGATGGTTTGGTACTCTGAACTAAATACCAAACATTTCAATGTCAAAGCAACACTTCGACACTTAGATGCAACTGAGTTAGATACTGTATTCAAAAACGTTGGGGCGATTGCTTGCGATCCGCCCTATGGCCGAAGTTCAACACTTGCAGGTAAGAAACTCGCTGAACTCTATCCAAAATTCCTTGCTAGCGCACATAAAGTTCTCAGGAAAGGTTCTCGATTGGCGATGATCAGACCACATTATTTAAAACTACGAATAACCAACGATTGGAAGAAGCTCGGTGAGTTTGAATGGTACGTTCATGGAGGTTTAACTAGGAAGATCCTAGTACTAGAAAGATGTTAGTCGACGCCCATTGCCATATAGATTTATGTAAAAGCTCTGCGCAGGAAGTTGTTTCTGGCGAGGTTATAATTATAACAAATGGTGTGGATCTAAAAAGTAACAAAAAAGTTCTAAGCTATGCCAAAATCTTTCCAAACGTACGTGCTGCGCTTGGTCTATATCCGACACATGCTATAGATGCTTCTGTAGAAGATCTTGTAGAGGTTATCAAATTCATTGAGCAAAACAAGAAAAAGATTGTCGCGATCGGTGAAGTAGGTATTGATTTCTATCATATTACTGATGCTAAAGAGATGAAAAAAGAAGTTGCGGCATTTAAGAAAATGATTACATTAGCTAACAAGATCAATAAGCCGCTAATTGTACACTCCCGCAAGGCGACTGATGCTGCACTTGATGTGCTAAAAACTGCTAAGGTGCCCGTTATAATGCATTGTTTTGATGGCAACGAGTTACAGACACACGAAGCAATGAAACGTGGCTATTACTTCACGATCCCAGCTAACTTCTGGACACGAAAAGGCTTTAAGAAAACTGCAAGACGCGTTCCAATTGATCGATTACTTACAGAAACAGACTCACCGTACCTATCTCCGATTGAAGGTGAAAATCGCTCAGAAAATGTACGTTACGCTATTGAAAAACTAGCTGAACTAAAAGATATGACTTATAGAAAGGTAGAAGATCAAATATATCAGAACTTCATGAAAATATTTAATAAGTAGGAATGCTTTCTAGTTTTATGGTTAATATGTACAAGGAGTTTGACAAACTAAAAGGAAATCGTTACTTTCTACCGATCAGCATGGTCTTAGTGGTAGTGGTGGTTGGTTTTATTGTCGGACCAAGTATAACTGGTTTTACAGTCTTTTCTAACAACTTAAACGATTGTAAGGATAATCTTGATACTTGCTCAGAAAATGTCGGTGCATTGACTGAACAAAAGGCTGCGCTTGACGCTAATCTCGTAACTACACATGCGACTCTATCCGAACTAAACACTGAAATAACGCGCCTTAAGGATCAAAGCCAGCTAGACAAAGATAACTGGCAAAGTGATTATGATGACTTAGCTGCTAAGTTCAATCGAATCGTAGATGATGCTGGGACCAATAAATGTTGTAAGATGCAGTATGATAACGCTGATATAAACTCATTTAACATAGAAGGTGACCGAATTGATTGTGCAACGGATGGCACTTTTTCAATAGAGTGCTAAGTTTTATAAGCTGATTTTTCTATATTTTCTCATGGCTAAGTTAACTGCTGCGCTCAAGAAAAAGTTAGAACACATGCATTACGAAATCGTAGGCGATCATACTGCTCTTGAGATCTGTTCTTGGTGCAAAAAAAGTTTGCTAGGCGAAGGTGTCTGTTATAAGGAAAAATTCTATGGCATTAAGAGTCATCGATGTTGTCAAATGAGCCCTGCTGCAGGCTTTTGTGATCAGAAGTGTATCTTTTGCTGGCGGCCGCAGGAATGCAACATTGGAACTAGAATGGATGCTAAAGTCAACAGCCCATCTGAGATCATTGATGGTTGTATTAAGTCACAGATTAGAAAACTATCGGGGTTTGGTGGCAATGAAAAAGCAGACGAACACAAGTTCAAACAAGCACAAGAACCAATGAATTTCGCGCTAAGTCTGACTGGCGAACCAACACTCTATCCAAAACTCGGGGAATTAATTGCGGAACTAACTAACAGAGGAAAAAGCTCATTCCTTGTAACTAACGGTCAGCATCCAAAGGTTCTAGAACGACTATCAAAAGACGGGAACCTACCAACACAACTGTATATATCCCTCGATGCAACAACACCTGCAGAGTTTAAGAAAATCAACGTCCCTCTAAACAAAGATGGCTGGCAAAGACTAAACCAAACGCTTAAACTTATGCCAAAGCTAGACTGCCGCAAGGTTATACGAATCACAGTAATCAAAGACTATAATGATCTAGCTATAGCTGGTTTTGCAAAACTTCTGAAGATAGCACAGCCACACTATGTCGAGGTCAAAAGCTATATGCACATGGGTTACTCTCGCAATCGGCTACCTAAAGAAGCTATGCCGCGACACTCAGAGATTCGAGATTTCTCAAACAAACTAGCTAAAGAACTTAACTGGAAAGTGATTGACGAACAGGTCCGAAGCCGCGTTGTATTAATCGGTCCAGAAGACCGCAAGGATCGTATCATGAAGCTTGATTAGCTACAATTTTTTCTGAACATCAGGTCGAATATTATATCTTTTATCGCTAAAGTCGTAATCATGCTTACATGCCTCTAGAACATGACATTGATTCTCAGAAGTCCAGCAACTTCGAGAGGTACAGAAATTAGAACCAAGATTAAAGTAAGCAAGATGCATCTTTACTGAAAGCTCGGTTCGTGAGAGTGCAGCATATTCATCTTTCTTATGCAATACATCAATGACTTTCTCAAACCCCTCACGCAAGACCTGACTTGCCATATCTGTATGAACAATATCATCTGTAGAGGTAATAATACCTGTACGTATAGATGTCTGGACTGTATGTATATCTACAGGTAGGCGTAGATCTTCAAAATGATCTACTAACGAAGCGTATTCTTCAGTAAAAAGATTATAGTGGAATATGTTTTGGACCATCAAGCTAGCTAACTTCATTCTAATTCCAGGTAACTCCATAAGTGCATGAACATTGTCGTTCCGTTTTACATCAAATATGTTACGTATGTCTCCATTCAATCCATTTTCTTTGTCAAAGATTATATCAACAAGATCATTGTATCTCTCTTTTTGGCGAGGAAGCACTCCAACAATAGGTTCAACGAGTTTTTTATAATTCGCAGAGGAATTCAGAAGATCTGGATGTGGTAATATATCATCAAACTGACGATAAAGTGCTGTGGCGCTAGTCATCGGAGTAAGAATTGTACTAAGTACAAGGAGGTTTGCTTTTTCTGCGTCAGAATATTCTAACGCATGCATAAAAGCATAGAAATTCTCTTCAGGAGTCTCTAGCGTAGAGTAAGGCATAATCTTTTCAGTTATCTCTATTGCTTTTTCTAGGTTAAACGTGTACTTTGGGTTTAGGTAGCCCTCATCTAGAACCATACTCTATGCGATCTAGAGCGTTATTAACAATTTATGATATCTAGAAAACAATCAGGTTATTGATATTAAGAAATCTGGTGGTGGTGAATATTTTGCGTAAATTTCTTCACCATATGTTTCCTCAAAGAACTCTGGTTCGTAGATAGGCTTACTAACTGCCTGAACACTTGCTTTATTGATATTAGTGTACTTGAAGCCTTTAGCGTTCTTGACGCCGTATTTGATAAAACGAACCTTAGCCATAATCTATATGCTAGTTGAAACTTTTAAGTATTTGTAGCGAATAACTTATAAATCAATAAAAGGGCATTTAGATGCGCGCTCGTGGTCTAGTGGTATGATCTTAGCCTTCCAAGCTAATGGCGGGGGTTCAATTCCCTCCGGGCGCATATTATTATGCTAAGAAAATGTACTAAAAACGATATACAGTATATCTACAAGATTTATTTTCATCCAACAGTAAACCCTTTTATGAATATCAAAACGATGTCTCTCAACGATTTTAGTGATTATTGGGCTAAACGTATGATAAATGAAGATATCTTTGTCTGGGTGGAAGGCGACAAGATTGCAGGTATGATCTGTATTAATCAAGAATCTAACCGATGTTCAGGTACAGTAACGCTATGCTCATTAGCAATACACCCTGACTATCACAACAAAGGCCTCGGTAGAAAAATGGTGAATGAAATACTTTCTAAGCTTAAGAAAGATAAGATTGTCAGAGTACAACTGATTGTGGAAGAAGACAATGACAAAGCACGACCTTTTTACAAGAAGCTAGGCTTTGAGGAAGAAGGTAAACTTCGAAAATACTTTAATCGAGAGGGTAAGTTCATAGATGAAATTATGATGGCGAGACTATTATGAAAGTTGGTGTATTATTCTCGGGTGGAAAAGACAGTGCTATGGCTCTATACTGGGCTCAGCAAAAGCATACTGCAACCTGTCTTATCACGTTGGATTCTGAAAACAAGGATAGTTACATGTTCCATACGGACAAAGTTGAAGGTATGCCAAAGCTAGCAAAGAAACTTAGGTTGCCGATCGTCTTCTATAAAACAAAAGGTGAGAAAGAAAAAGAGCTAGCTGACTTGAAAGAGGCTATCAAACAGGCGAAGGAGCTGTATCATATAGACGCTGTTGCATCTGGAGCAATTGCATCTAGCTATCAAAAGACTCGGGTTGACAAGATCTGTAAAGAACTTGGACTAAAATCGTTTGCTCCGTACTGGCACGTAGACCCTAAAGAATACATGCAAGAGATGATTAATCTTGGGTTTAAGATTCAGATCGTACGAGTTGCTGCAGAAGGTCTAGATGAAACTTGGTTAAATAAGTACATCAACCAAAAGTTCTTCGACAAACTGCTAATCTTAAACAAGAAGTATCATGTCCACCTTGCGGGAGAGGGTGGAGAATATGAGAGCTTGGTTGTTGACGGTCCGATCTTTAACTAATTGAGTCTAACTTTTTTTCGATTCTATCTAATCGTTTTCTTATATCTTCCCACATTTCATTCATAATCTCATGCGGTGGTTTTGGATGAAATCTTGGTGGAATCGGTTTCTTATCGCGTAAAAACTCCAAGATCTTCGGGTCTTCTAACTTATAGAAACGCTTCCCCGCGCGTAGATCTGCGGAAATTAATCCCAGTTCTACCAACATACTGAGATGAAAATCAACAGTCTGTGGCTTCATATCCAATTCCGAAGCAATCTCCGATAGATACTTTTCTCTTTTGCCAAGACTGATTAAAATCTGTCTACGAACCTCATTAGCCAACGCTCTATGAAAAAGATCGTTGGTAACATGTGGTGGTGGCATGATCAGATATAATTACTATAATTTATATAGTTTCCGTTTTCCTCGAAAACCGAAATACTTATAAACCTTGATTTACTTCTATTTTCATATGAAACCCGAAATAAAATGTAAACTACTCCGAAACGGAGAAGAACACGATCTTCAAGTACGAATTACTGAAGAAGTAATTCAGATACAGACTGATGAGCAAGGACGTGACTATGTCCTTCAACAGGTCGGTCGTGGTGGAATCGGTACTATTACTGCTTTCCGAAGAGATTACTTCATACCTATGATAATCGCGGAGGCTGAAAAGAGATGCCAAGAAAGAGAAAAGCGCAAAGCATAATGCTCGCAACGATACTAACTTTAGCGTTTGCTGCAGTATTAAGTATTGCTTCAATACCCACAACTACCATACTACCAACAGCGGCACCAATATGGGTTGGGATCGCTTTAATGTCGCAAAGTTAAAGGGTCTGTAAATTACCTGTAACCTGATCGATCTTATCGTCTTTATCTGGACCAATTGCGCAAGCTGTTACGGTCCCGGGCTTAAGTTCAGTCATACCTGCGTCAGCAATAACTGCGGTGGTTAAACCTTGTTCTTTAGCCTGTTGTGCATATTTGTAAAGATCTTTTTGGCTAGCAACCTTAATAACAACTTTTTTCATGCCACTAAGACGCCATGCAGAGAATATCAATCTATGTTTCTTCTTTGCCTTAAGACTTGCCTCAACAGCTGCGTGACTAGCCTGTGCTGCAGTCTTACCTTTACTCATCTTAAGATCTGTCCGTATCAAAATAACTTGTTTATAGCTCATTATTAATTCGCTCCTGTTTAATCTCTTTGCCGTCTTTGATATACTTAACTCCAAAAGTATGACCTTGGTTATCTGCGAGACCAACTCGATAATAATTACCTGTCTTCATATTTCTTTTCTTTAAGAACCCTTCTTCTGGGAAGTATCGCGGCTTACCTATTAGATCGAACACTTGCTCATAAATTTCATACCCAATTGTCTCAATATCCCACTCCATATCATCTAATTCCCGTATAACTGCTACGATCAGAACAATGCCCGTACTTAACAATATGGTGAAAACCATTGAAATCAAAGTTTCTTCTTTAACATAAAATAAGGTCGCAATCAACAGTCCGCTAAGAACGATCAAACTCATCCATTCATGCTTTTTGAGTCTATCACTTCCTAACGTAAATATCTCTTTTCTTACATTTCCTAGATTATCAAGAATGTTAAATATCTTGCCAAGTGCTTGTTTCTGCTTATCATCTGTTACACTTATATTTTTAAGTGAGTCGAACAATGAAAAGAACTCGCGATTTACATGTTCTTGATAAGCCCATAAATCGTAATCAAATGCTTTTACTAGATATTTGTCGATAATCTCTCTAACTATCTCTGCGTATCTTGAACCTATAAATTGTGACATTTTATATAAACTCTCTAGCTCACCAGATTCGATAGATAGCAGCTCGCGCATGCGCGTAAATCTCGACCATAAACTGCTGATAGCAAAACCTGCCAGTATACTAAAGATAATTGCTATAGCTGACAATAACAGTTTGGCGTTTTCCAGACTACCTGTTTCTGGAAGAAAGTAACTCATGCCAACAAACAATATAAAAAATACAACAATTACTTCATTGATAGTTACTCTCCTAGGAAGTTTCATATATTCTAAAGTATCTTGAAGTATATAATTCTTACTCGTGTCTTAATGCATCAACAGGCTTTAGCTTAGCTGCACCTAATGCAGGTAATGTTCCGGAAAGTGCGCCGATTAAGAATGCGAAAGAGATTGCTCCGCAGATTAATGGCCAAGAGATCGCGACTTTTAATGGTATGAACCCTGAACTACCTGCAGCGAGTTCTACACCTTTTCCCATTATCATTCCCAAAAGAGTTCCTACAGCTCCACCAACAAGTCCCAATATACCTGCTTCAGCTAGGAAGATCAACATTACTGCGTGGTTACTCGCTCCAATTGCTTTCATTATACCGATCTCCTTGGTTCGTTCCAAAACAGATGTATACATCGTGTTCATAATTCCAATAGCACCTACGAGAAGTGATATCGCAGCGATTCCAACTAATACTAATTGTATTATTCCAAGAATATCATTAACTTGCTCCAATATCTCTGCCGGAGTCAGTGCATTAAAATCTTCAGCATTTCGGTACTTTTCTAACTTTCTCTGCACCTTATCTGCAACTAATTCAGGATCATTGCCGGGCTTAACTTTAACCATAATCATGTTATAATCTTCCTGCTCCAGAATATCTTTCGCAACATCTACACCCATATAGATTGCAGTATCATCCTGACTATTACCAACTTCTCGAGCAATACCTACTACTTTGAATTTCACATCATTTACATAAAGTGTATTTTTAACACGTAACTCGTCATCAAACATATCTTTCGCAGCCAGATAGCCTATACCGACTTCTTTTTTTCCTTCTTCAGGAAATCTACCTTCAAGAATATCCCAACCAATATCATCCCAAACTTGATTAGACTCTTTGTCTAATGGAACGCCCATAAGATACGAATAACTATCTTCATTATGGAACGTGAACTTTGCTGTCCCATACATCATCGGAAGAACATGACTAATTTCAGGGATACGTTCAATAACGCGCACATCTCCGTCATCAAACGGAGCTTCGGCAGTCGATCCAGGTCCTGTAAAAGAAGTTGGGGTGATTGTGATTGTATCTGTACCCATCTGTTCGAATTGCTCTTCAATAGCATCCTGCATTCCCATAGAAACGGATATCAAAGCTACAACAGATGCGACGCCAATAATAATTCCAATAGCTGTCAGCCAAGAACGCAGTTTACGATGGGTTATATTCCTAAGCGCAATTCGAAGGTAATCCTGTAGCATACTACTTGTTCGCCTTTCTCTTTTTTCTCCAGTACCAGACTATTCCACCAACAGCAATTAAACCTACAATCATGTACATGTTGTTGCTTCCACCAGCAGTCATTAAGCCCAACCGTTTTAGATCGTCTTGTGAGTAAACCTTCAACTTAACCTGTGATTGCCCAGTATAATCTCGATTATTAGAATCAGTATATTCAATTTTAACCGGTAAGTCAACATAGACTGTATCATCACTAGCCACACTTTCCTCTATAAAGATATTATAATCCACCGTGTCAAAGTCGTCAGATTCTAGTTCACCTATGTAAACCTCTGTCGGAGAGATTATTTCATAATCGTCAGAAGGAAGTAGTGTCAGAGTTAGGAACTTTATATCTAACTTACCACGGTTTACAACATTAATAGTCAAGTCGCCGTTTTTTCCACCAAAGAAAGTACTTGCATCTTCCAGACCAACACGTATTCGCGGAGATCCACCAGTCTTTACACTAATACTAACTGCTAAGTCCCGTATGACTTTGCTACATATTGCGTCAGAACATTGCTGAACATCAAAAGAGTATACTCCCTCTATAGCATCTTCATTAACAATCAAGTCGTACTCAATTAATCTTTCACCAAAACCAGATACTTTACCGACTTCCTGAACTGCATTGCCTTGTGTAAGTTGAAAAGGATACTCAGGTACTACTTGAAGATATACATTATCAAGAGCGTCTTCGCCCCAGTTCTGAACAGCTATCCATAACGTAACAATCTGTCCCGGTTCTGCAGGATATGGTTCATATTTTGTCTGAAGAATCCGTATATTCCCTTGTTCAGGGGCACTTACACTTTCCGTAGTAGCTGATACTCTAGCAGCAGCTATACCTTCAGTCTCAGCTAATGCTAGCGGTGCCAACATCAGCAAACCAATTAAAAACAAGATGCTCTTTTTCATTTTATCTCTTCCTCTTTGTCGATCTTTCCGTCTTTCAACCAGAACACACAGTCGACACCTTTAAGCTTTGCGAATCGAGGATCATGAGTTACGATAATTAAGGTTTTTTTGTGTTTACTATGGAGGTCTAACAGTAAATCCATTATCTGTTGCCCCATTTTAGAATCAAGGTTTCCAGTTGGTTCGTCTGCAAGTATTATATCGGGGTCGTTCGCAAGTGCTCGCGCAATTGCAACTCTTTGACGTTCTCCACCAGATAACTCTCCAGGTCTATGATGCATTCGCTCACCCAATCCAACTGAGATTAATATCTTCTTAGCTTTACCTCGCTTATCAGATACAAAGGCTTCCTTAAATATCATTGGCAGAGTGACGTTTTCAATAGCAGTTAATGTTGGAATCAGGTTAAATGTCTGAAATACAAACCCTATCTTCTCTCCCCGGATCTGCGCCAACTTACTCTCACTCATCTTAGCGATATTCTTTCCGTCAAGATGAACTGTACCTTTTGTAGGTATGTCCAAACAACCTACACAGTTCATAGCGGTTGACTTACCCGAACCCGAAGGTCCCATTATAACTGCAAAGTCACCTTGCTTAATCGTAAGAGTTAGACCACGCAAGGCAGGTACTTCAACCGAACCCATAGTATAAATCTTCCAGACATCTTTAACATCAATAATCGCTTTAGCCATACCTCCCAAAACCTTCCGAACTATTTAATCTTTATGCAGGAGAAGTATTATAAGACATAAAACTCTCGTATTAGCATGATACTTGTACTAGTAGCACATCCTGACGATGAGATACTTGGCTGTGGTGGAACCATTGCTAAATATGCTCAAGACGGAGAAGAGGTAATATCCATTATCTTTTCAGATGGTGATCCAGTCCACAAGTCTAAAGATTTCACCATAAAACGTCGTAAAGAATCTATTGCTGCTGGGAAAAAACTCGGGATAAGCGATACAGTCTTCTTAGGTCTGCCAGATAAGCCATTTATCCCACTTCTAAAAGATAAGCATATTCTTAAGCGAATAAATAACATTCTAAACAAACTCGCTCCAAAAGTGATCTTTACCCATATGCCTGATGACCCACATCCTATGCATGCGAACATATCAAAATTGGTCAACGAATTAACTAAAGATCGGGATATCGAAGTATATACTTTTGCGATTACATCTCCGCTTAAAGTCAAACAACGCGATATGCCTAGACTATATATTGATATCTCAGATACATTTGATGAGAAAAAAGCAGCCCTTAAAGAATTTAAATCTCAGGAGTTCTGGCTTATGTATTACAAAAATATAACTTTTATGATGAACAAAATCGCAGGCTTAAAGTCGCATCACAAATACGCAGAGGTGTTTTACAAATGGTAATCAAAGTCTTGTATGTTGCAGATACAGCTCCGCCGAAGAAAGACGGAGTTGTACGATTTATGATGGAGACTGCACGTAGATTAAACTCTAAAAAGTTTGAGCTAACTTTCTTATTTCCTAAAATTGAAGGTTCTGAACAAGCTATGATCACGCGGAACCTAAATGCTACGTTTGTTCCAGTTCGTGGCTTCAAGATTGGTAGCTATCCACCTGCAAAACCAAAGTTACGGATAATTGAGAAAGTTATTGATGATTGTGATATTGTCTTCATAAACTCCATAGCACCGTTGGGAAGTTCTTCGTTAAAGTATGCTAAGAAAGCAGGTAAACCCATAGTTGAGTTTGTACATTCTATTGATTGGGAGTTGTTTGCGTTTGCTACTCCTTTCCCCGATAAGTATGCGCATATCCTTAAGCCAATTGTTCGAAGACTGTACAACAAGAGCGATCTGTTATTAGTTGCTAACCGTGGTTTACGTGTTATTCTGCGGGCTGCAAAAGTAAAGAGTCCGATTAGCATACTGCCATTAGGTGTAGACTTAAAAAAATTCCATGCAGATAGAATCAAGAGAGTATACATGCGACGAGCGTTAAAGCTAAAAGACAACTTTGTTGTTGGGTATCACGGTAGACTTAGTAGTGAAAAAAACATTAAGCTACTTGTAAAAGCGTTTGATAAAATTAAAGCAAAGATACCAAATGCTAAATTATTGATTATTGGTGATGGACCACTTATGAAACTTGTAAAAAACAAACCAGATATTATCACAGTTGGTTTCGTTGATAATCCTGAAGATTATCTTCAGGCCATTGATGTATATACACTTCCTTCAATGACTGAGACGACAGGTCTTGCACTGATGGAAGCAATGGCGTGTGGTCTACCTTGCATTGCGACAAATGTCGGTGCAATACCGAGCTATCTAAAACATCGCAAAAACGGAATATTACTTGACAACAAGAAACTTGACGCTAACTTACTTGCGTTAGCTATTGAACAACTTAAGAAAGACATTAAGTTAAGAAATGACATCAAACGGAACGCAGCAAGTACAATCGAATGTTGCTATAGTTGGGATACAACTACAAAAGAATTAGAAAAAATCTTTGAAAGAGTTCTGAGGTAATAGTTTTAAACCATTATTATGGCTACTTGATATGGGCCTGTAGCTCAGCTGGATAGAGCAGCACCCTCCTAACAGCTTTATTAAAAAGAAAGTTGGCAAAGAAAGGTGAAGGTCGGGAGTTCGAATCTTCCCAGGCCCGCTACCACCGTAAGACATTTTAACGTAAATATGGATTAATTACTCAAAACGAATTTCTTGTCGTTTTGAAAGTGCTTCTAACAAAGCTTTGCCAAGACCTGACTTCTTGAAGATCCGAATCTCACGTGATCTTGAAAGTGGAAGTGTGGCTAAGACCTCTCCATCTATTGTTAAGTCAGCACGTCTTGCATTATCTAAGAAGTAAAACTCAAAATACTTTTTACTTTCCTTTAGTCTATATCGCAATGGTGCTTGTGACTTACGCTCTGCTTTGTTTTGGACAGGCATAACAACGGTTGCGTCTCCGAAAGTATATATCTCATACTCTAACGTACCGTCTTCGAAATCATAGATATCAACAACCGGTCTTGCTAGATCTTTATCATTCATTCCAGTTGGACATTTAACATTCATCTTTAAACCAAAAACTTTTGCAACACTTCCGTTCTTAATGAAAATCACCGTATCTAATATATGTGGAATCATTCCCAACTCAACTTTACCGATGAATCGTTGTATTGCATCAATTGGATTTGCTGCATGAACAACTCCAACCATACCAACACCTGACAATCTTAAGTCTGCAAACAGTTTGAAATCGGGTGCGTCTCTAACCTCATCATAAAGTGTGTAATCAGGTCGTGTAAGAAGTAGTATATCTTTAAGCTCTTGGTGACTTGCCTTTGATGTTGAAAGTTGTGTGATCTCAGGTGGTAGCTGTAGGTCTCGTGGAGATTCTAATGACTTTACAACTTTCTTTTGTTCTGCGTAAACCTTTGCGAGTGCTTGTGCGAATGTTGACTTACCATGTCCAGGCGCTCCCGCAATTAGAACTCCTTCTGCTCGATCAAGTAATCGTCTATGAACTTTATCGTCCAGCTTGTATTCGTTGAGATCAAGTTTCTTTATTGGACGAACAATTGTAATCTCCCACGTATTAGACAAAGGCGGTCTTGTGATAACAATCCGATAGTTCTTGATCTGCGCGATTATGCTTCCTTTTCGTTCAATCTCTAGAAAACTATCTGTCAAACTACGTGCTGCTTCAATTATCTCGTCAGCGATTTTTTCCAAATCTCCTGTGTTCATCTTTTTCTTAGATATGTCAACGAACTCCCAGTTACCCGGTCTTCCAGACTTTGCTCTCGGAACAACTTTGTCCTTAAGATGCACGGACATGTAACCTGGCTTAAACAATTTTGGAAAAGTTAGCTCATCGTCAGTTATTCCTGACGGAATATGTATGACCGACATTCCGGTTGCTTTGCCAACCTCTGCCTGAACCATATCTGAAGTAAGCATGGTTGCTTTCAAATCTTCAGCTAACCTACGAATCTTAGAATCAATACCACCCTTCTTTGCAAACTTAATCTCCTCAATTGTTGGTTCATCGCCTGCAAAGGTTAATTTAAACTTTTTCCTGACAGCCAACACCCGTATCTTCTTAAGCTCATCTAAACCAATAAAACCTATCTCTCTGCCAGAGTTTGCTTGGTTCTCCAACTCTGAAAGCATGGCGTTGTGTAATATTAGTTCCTTAAACTTCATCTTACCTTTAGCAAGATTTTTAGAAATAACTTGATTGATAATTGCGGATGTGTCTGGAACAAGTTTGTTGATACCAGTTAGTTTCGCATTAGTCTTAAGCAGCTCTTCTCGAGATCTACGTCGGATCTTCTTTGAAGTATCAACCATATCAAAACTAGCTCTGAGAAATTATAAAGCTTTGCAGTTATACTTTATGATCTTTAACCCACTCCATGAAATCTCTCGCTTTTCGGATTGCTTCTTCCACATTGTTTGCAGGTATTGTTGGCTTTCCCGCGAGTTTCATAAGATCTAGGTAGAACTTTGAATATGCTGCTGCCTTTGGCTCATTAAATCGCTTAAATGCTTTTGCAACTAGCTGCGGACTTCGTATAGCAGGTTCTTCTAAGTTAGTTAACTCCTGTACAATTATAGTCACTGCTGCCAAAGTATGCTTATATGCTGCAGATGCATACGTATCACCTTCACCACGACTTATTAAAAAATCTGCAAAGGTTAGCTTTTTCTCAGCTGCGTAAAAATTAGTCATCGTAACCTCCATAGGTTACGCAGCATAAAACGTTAGTTTTATTCATTTTCTTCTCTTAAAACGCTCTGGCGTTCATCCTCCTCCTTAATTACTTCTTCAGACTTATCTATAAAGTCTTTTGCCACGAGTAAATACTTCTTTACTGTTTCTAAATCTAGGACTTTTAGGTCATATACATCACTGGTTAAGATATACTTATCTCGCCGTTTGAATCGCATGCTACTTGTATCCATTGCATGCTTTACTTCCTGTACACGTCTCAAGAAGTCAGCGTACTTTCGCTCAAAGTTACACTTCACCTGAACCTCTCGAGTCCACAAGTCAACCATTGCTATAAAGTTACGTGGAAATGCCTCGATCTTCTTATAATATCGATACTGTTCCAGCATAGCTTCAACAGCTAACGATGCTGCTAGATATATATGCTCTGAAACTGCTAAGATAAATTTCATATCTTCAGTCAGGGGCATGGTTACATATACTAGATGATCTGCTAAATCAACCTCCCTACGTGCTTTTGCTACAAGTTGTTGGTGTTTAATAGCTGTAGTCGGTTTCTCTGTGCGCCAATCCTTTGAAAATAGGTCTGAATTCATATTACTTAAATGGTACAAAAGTTTATATTTGTTTGTTTGGCGTAAGAGATAGTTGCCTCAGTAGCTCAGTCTGGTAGAGCGGCACCCTCGTAAGAATCCCTTTCTTGTAAGAAAGGTCTTCCAACCCCAAAGAACGGATTCAGATAAAGGTGCAGGTCGCAAGTTCGAACCTTGCCTGGGGCTTATTTTACAATCCGCCAGAACCATCGTCTGATTTTATAGAACACGCAAGCTATATTGTATATCACAAATAATGTTACAATCATACCTACTACTATTTGTAATTTTAAGCTTGGATTTAAAACATCAAAACTACATTTCCACCATTCAATGCCGTGATCTAAACAATACATCGATATTGTTGAGGTTACTGCAATCGAATATGCAGCATAAAAAAATAAAAGTGTAATAAATATCTTGTATACATTCACCTGATAAAATTCTCTTAGTTTTTTGTTTTCTATTGGATTTTTCATAGTATTAACCTAAATAACTGATATCCTTCTTATCTTTAACTTGCTGGACTTCTTTGCTCTTTTGCATAAGCTGCTTAAGCTTAGCTTCTACATTCTTTGCTTCTGAAAGCAATGGTTTTGGATCGACCTTTAGTCCAACATACTTGTTTATGACCTCGATGAGTGCTGCTACTGCCTGGCTGTCAGGTAGATTTGTATGTGTTTCAGAAAAGATAAACGAAGCCTTCATGTCCTTAGGTACACGTTCCATAATAGCACCAGTAACGCCAACAATCATACCCTCTGTAAGCTTTTCTGGACCTTTTAGCAAAGCTAGCTTTTTCCCACATTCCTTAGAGTTCGAATAGTAGAACGTTCTAGAAGCTGTCTCGCCACCAAACGGTGATCCGACACCTTCAAGACTAATCAACTCTTTTACTTTAAGCTGCTTAGCAAGACCAAGAACTGCGTCTGCTAACTTCCACTCCATATCTTTTACGCCAGATAAAGCGTGGACTAGCACAAGATTTTTGTCTTTAACATAAAAAATCTCAAAGATATGACGTAGCGTATCCTTATGTATAGTTGCAATTGGAGGCATTTTATCTGACCAAAAAAAGCCGATTGGCTTAGCATTTAACTTCTCAATAAGATACTCTGTCGCTATTGTACCGACAAAACCTAAACCAGGGAAACCTTCAATGATAATGGGTGATTTAGGCTTCTCAGAAAGCGTTAATTCCATTCTCAACTGTCTTCTCAATCATATATATAATTTCCTGAGAAATCATATTAGCTGAGCTGAGCTGAGCTCAACTATATATATTTTGCCGAAAATAGTGACCGTTAGTAAACTTTTTAAACCCAAAAACCACATGATCATTGTTGGCGGTCAAAGCCAAGGGGTAACACCTGATCTCGTTCCGATCTCAGAAGTTAAGTCCTTGTACGTTCCGCGATGGTACTGCATTTATGTGGGAAGTCTGGAAAGCTGCCAATGTTTCATTATCAACTTTTATATATTCTCAAGTTGTATTATTATATGGATAACCGAAATCGACGTAAAAAACCGCAAGGTTGGATAAAGATAGCTAAAGAACGTATTGATATTTTGTTTGGTGAGGCTAGAAAATCTGCTAGCACGCACCCTAAACGAGCGAATCGGTACGTAAGTATCGCGAGAAAACTTGGGATGCGATACAAGGTTCGTATCCCTGCAAAGCACCGACGCGCGTTCTGTCATAAGTGCGGTGTCTATCTTTTACCCGGAAGTAACGTCAAAATTAGGACCAATCCTCGAACTAAAAGTGTGGAATATTTCTGTCTCACTTGCAACAAAGTTAATCGATACAGTTACAAAAAAGAGCAACTTAGTAAACCTTAAAAGGTGTACTTTTGAAGTAGTAATCATGAATAACTGTAGAACACTTACTCATCAATTGAAAGTCTTGTCTAAGATAGTACTAGATGGAGATCATCCACTACTAACTAAGAGTTTCGCTCGCAAAAATCCTACTGCTGCAGCAATTCTTGGTGGAGAAGAATTTATACCTAAAAATAACTTCCTATCAATCGGTAAACCACATTACTTTATAGGTAATCTGCTCGGAGTTGATGGATTAATTAATTACTTAAACGCAGGTAATCATTTTTACCGTACTCAACATACTCGTTGGAATCAAAATCCTTTCATGGACAAAGACCATCTTACGTTTTGGGAAGAAAAACTTAAAGACGCAGGCATTACTCGAAAATCAACTAAGAAAGACGCCATGCATACCCTGTGTTCTGTCTTCTTAGAGGTTATCGATGAGCTGATTGATGATGGTGCTTGTTCATGCAGTGCATCTGTAATGACTGAAAAGTATGCAATAGTATACGAACATCTCAGATCTCAGATTAAAAACCACCGAGAAGATGATGCAAGTCATGTGGTTGAAGAAAAAGATCGTGCGTATAGAATCGCAGCTTTTGCTTAATAAGTATTATAAGTTCTAATTAATTTGTATTTTATGATTAAAATCCAGGTAAAACCAAATGCTAAGCGATCAGAGATTCTTGAAGAGTCGTGTGATTTTCTTAAAATCGCATTAGCTGCTCCTGCGCACGAAGGTAAAGCCAACTCAGAGCTTATCCGATTTCTCAAGAAAGAGCGCGGTTGGAGAATAGATATTGTAAAAGGAAAAACCTCAAAAACTAAGCTTGTTGATATTAAGCATGACTGATCAAGCAAATCTTTTGGAACATTTTGAAGAAGAGTTTGATGAGATTAAGAAACCTTCACCATTCAGATGGTTGTTAGCTGCTTTCCTTATTTTTATCATGCTTTTGTGGCTCATACCTGCGTATCAGATAGCTGTTGATCCACCTCCAGATAGAATCCCAACTTTATCTGAAGTATCTACGATAACAACTTACGAACCAGTTACGTCAGGTAGCATTCAGGACTATGTTATCATTGATTCTGAAATCAAGACTGTTGCAGATAAGATCGCCGTGATTGCGTGTGATTCCAATCAAAAAAAGTGCCAAGCTAAAGCCATGTTCGGGTTTGTGAAAGATAACTTTGAGTATGTTTCCGATCCAAGCAAGTTTGAATACATGAAGACGGCTAGAGAGAGTTTGGTTAATGGCGGCGGAGATTGTGATGATGCTTCGATTTTACTTTCTACTCTGCTAGAATCTGTTGGTATATCGACCCGTTTTGTCTTTGTGCCCGGTCATGTCTATGTCGAAGCTTGGATTAATAACGAATGGGAACCAATGGATGCTACATGTGCTGGCTGCAACTTTGGGGAGATTCATTGGAAATACAATGATGATGAAAAGAGAGTAGTTATTGTATGATACCTTCTATCGTATTACTTGGACCAACAACGGTAGGTAAAACTGATATCGCGATTGCTCTCGCGCAGAAGTTAGATGGTGAGATCATTAATTGTGACAAGTTCTATCTCTACCGAGGTCTCCCAAGCGTAACGGGCATCCCTGATTTTTCTAAGCATCCTGAGATTAAGACACATCTTTACAAGGTGCTTGCTCCAGATCAACAATGCCTAACTCACAAAGAATACGCTAAGGAAGTTAAGCGCATCGAATCAGAGATCCGCGCAAGAGGCAAACTACCGATACTCGAAGGAAGCTATCATCAATTTGTCAAGAGTCTTCTAGACAACAAAACACAGTATATTCTTATTGGTATTAAGTTGTACTCTGAAAGAATTCTAAAACAAAGGATACGGAAACGCATCGATATGGTCCTAACTGAAAGAGCGGGTATTGCTGAAGTCAAGCACTGCCTCGAAAAAGGATGGCGAGATACATACATCATGGCTAAAGGTTCGGTAAGCAAACCATTGCTGCTATATCTGGAAAAGAAGCTAACACTTGCTCAAGCAAAAGATCTTGCTGCAGAGAATGTGTTACGAACAGCTTACAAAGCATATGATAAGTTTCTAGAGATACCTGGTGTCAGGTGGTTTAAGAACGACTCAAGCGTTATAGAAAGCATATTAAATCACGTAGAAAAACATAAAGTATGATAGTTAATGAGCTCCAGGAAGAATTAGTAAAGCATACAGACTTAAAATACAAAGAAGGTTTTGAAAAATATTTTAAGGAAACGGTCACGATTCTAGGCGTTAGAACACCGATAATCCGGCAGATTGCTAAGAAATACTTTAAGCAAGTTAAAGACTTACCAAAAGAAGAATTGTTAGATTTGTGTGAAGAACTTTTAGACCAACCTTACAATGAGTTCTCAACTATTGCTTTTGCATGGGCATTAAACATCAGAATGAAATTTGATATTGGGGACTTTGATCGCTTCGAGATATGGATTAAGCAGTACGTTGATAGCTGGGGAAAGTGTGATGATTTTTGCACACATACAATCCATTATTTTGTTGAAAACTTTCCTGAAACCATTCCGAGAATCAAGAGCTGGGCGCACTCAGATAATATGTGGTTTAGACGTGCCTCAGCAGTCAGCTTCATCACATCTAAAGGATCTTGGTATATTGGTAAACACACACTCCCAGATATCTTTGAGGTTGCCCGAATCTTACTAACGGATAAGGAAGATCTTGTTCAGAAAGGATATGGTTGGATGCTTAAGTCTGCGTCTGCTTTTGACGAACAGGCAGTCTTTGACTTTGTAATGGAAAACAAAGCGGAGATGCCAAGAACCGCTCTTCGTTACGCTATTGAATACATGCCAAAAGACCTTAAACAAAAAGCTATGGCAAAAGAGTGGTAATACGAAGATTCGCGGCAATATAAATATTTATAAGTTTATTCCTCAAAGATGAATATATGAGTAAACCGATTGAGGTACGCGAGGCTTTCCATCCAGCAAAAGATGTAGCTCAGCTTCATGGATTTCCAGAAACACAATTAATGCGTAAGTTAAATTGGGCTTTTAGGCGATCTAGAGTCACAAAGCAATTTGGTGTTGAAGACCGAACAACTTACGTACATCTTACTTTTTCTACAGATATTCGAGGTATACAGAAAAGGCAGAAGATTCTACAAGAGGCTCCGGATTGGGACTTTCCAACTACTGGTATGAATACGGTAGGAGATCTCAAACGTAAGGATTTCAGTACGCGAAATGAATATCACCGAAACGTTATCCTAGAAGCATATGAAACAATAGATCAATTAAGACGGGTTGCTAAAGCTTCTGGTTTGCGAGAACTTATCAATATCAGAAAAGCAATTCCTCGAATAAAACTAGACCTTGACAAGAAAGTTCTTAAATGGGATGATTTAACGGGAGCAAGGTTAATGATCCTAGATATGGGTAACAAAGAAGTTATACCACTTAGAAGTATGCCTGCGGATGTAAATGGAGATGCAATATCATATAGTATTGATCAGCTGACCACTCGCGGTACTAAATACCAACCCGATGGTTGGTATTCTCGAGGAGATTATTCTTCCCCAATCGCAGATGATGCTCAAAACGATTTACGTAGATTAGAAAGCACATTAAGATTCAGATTTGATGATGCTCTAAAAGAAGGTGAAACGAGAGAGCAGAAGCGGCTTGAAAAAGTCAAAGATCGTTTTGTAGAGTGCCACGGTGAGAACATAGCACAGTTCTGTTTTCACGAGTTACTTCCTATGAATAATCAGCGCAATGCACGCGCAGAATACGAGATGCTTCTGTTACCATTACGGTTATCTCGAGTATTTACAAACCTAGTGGAATGGTGCAAGAAATATGATCGAGACATACGAATGTATGAAGAAAGAGAGATCTGGGATGACGAAGGTAGAGAGAGACACCTTAATGAGTTTATTGGATTTAGGAAAGGTTGCAGGCCAATTATGGATACGCCACAAGTACTTCCAACATTTAACCGAACTGGAGAATATAATGTTAAAGGTCTGTTTCCGCTTACATTAGGACTTGAAGACTTTACAGATGTTTATAGATTTAAGAGGTTAGATATTCAAATAGGTGCTGATGAGCAGAAGATATTCTTAGCCGGTATGCACAGTGGAGGTAAGAGTTTCTTGCTAGAGAACTTAGTCCTTATGCACCTAGTATCCCAAGTAGGTTTGCCACTCTTAGCAAATGAAGCAGATATTCCAGCATATAAGCAAATCTTCTTCTTAAACAGTGACAAAGATGCCCGTAAAGGTAAATTAGAATCTGAGCTCAACTCAATATACAGCATTTTCAGCAAAGCCGGCAAGGGCGATTTTGTATTACTTGATGAATTATTAGATTCTACAACAGAAGGTGTATCTCATGCGCTTGTACCTGAGATAAGAGATATGGCCGAAAAAAGTAAAGCTCGAGTAATGCTTTGTTCACACCGACCTGTTGATCTAGACGACCTAGTGAAACGCGGTTGGAGTATATACAGCCCAGAATTTGAACGCTTAGATAATGGTGAGATAAAACCTACTTGGGTAGTATCGAGAGGTATGCCTGATACTGAAGCAAATACTGAATATGCTAAACAGCAAGCTAAAAAGATCATGGAAGCTACAAGAAAAGGGTATGTCGAAGAGCACAATGAAGATGAGGAAATCGACACGCTAGACTCTGACGAGATGGATATTTACCAAGAAGAAAGACGTCGGTGGCATTATGACGAAGATGACTGGTGATGATAACGAGTTATCTCCATTGAATTTTTCCAATCGATTGTATAAGTCTGAATGGTGCTTCTAGCATGTCTGGAGTTACTCTCATCTCAGAGGTTTGCCGCATTAAAGCATAACAATATGCTTGTATTAGGATAGCTTCCTGCTTCTCAGTCAAAGGTTCTTCCTTGGTTCTAAAATTAGGATATGTTGCGCGATCATTTTGTATGTTCTTTAGGGCGGTGCAGATCATATATGCAACCTCGTCAGTTGGAGCTCCGCTTCCTGAACATTCAAACAACTCGTCATCTAACGCACGTAATCTCGGGAATACATCTTTAGCGAGAGACATTGTTTTTGGGTCCATCTGATTATTTGCTGCCCTTAAAAGAGTATACCAAGGTCCATATTCTCCCATGTCTTTTACACGCTTCATAGTATTTATCTGATCAAACGTTTTTAAGATTTACTAGCCACAAACCTACTTTTTGCTTTCTACTTGCTTGTTTAGATCCTTGACAAAGTCTCCGAACTTTACTCCGAACTTTGGCTTCTGTCCACGAGCGCGAACTGCAAGAGTTCCTGCTGCCTTTTCCTTATCTCCAATCACAATAATGAACGGTATCTTCTGCATCTCTGCTTCACGCACCTTCTTTCCAACAGACTCTAACCGATAGTCAGAATCAACTCTAAAACCTGCGCCGCGCAATCTGTTCTCAATACCTTCAGCATACTCAATCAGAGAGTCGTTCATGTTGATGATTCTAACCTGCACTGGAGCTAACCATGCAGGAAAAACTCCTTGACAGTTCTCAATCAGAATTGCCATGAATCTTTCAACTGCGCCAAGCATTGCTCTATGAAGCATAATAACTTGCTTCTTCTTGTTCTTATCATCAATATAAAACAACTTGAACCTTTCTGGCAAGTTAAAGTCTAGTTGAATTGTTCCTAGCTGCCAGCTTCTTCCAAGTACATCTTTAACATGGAAATCGATCTTTGGTCCGTAGAATGCGCCATCTCCAGCATTTACAACATACTTGTTCTTATTTTTCTTGAGAGCACCCTCTAGTGCTTTCTCCGCGCTTTTCCAACTCTTAAGATCACCTAGGTGCTTCTTAGGCATAGTTGAAAGCTCGATTGTATCTGGAGATAATCCAAACTCACTATATGTATCGATAAAGAAGTTTATCATACTAATTACCTCTGACTCGATTTGATCTTCCTTACAGAATATGTGCGCATCATCCTGAGTAATTGTTCTAACTCGAGTTAGGCCAGTTAGAACTCCCGATAACTCATCACGATATACTGTTCCGAACTCTGCGATTCTGATTGGTAGTTCTCGATAACTATGACTCTTATGTTTGTAGATGTAGATGTGACCTGGACAGTTCATTGGTTTAATTGCGAATTTTTCGCCAGCTGACTCTGTATAAAACATGTTTTCTTTGTATTTTGCTTCATGGCCTGATTTTTTCCAGACTCCTGCTTTGTATATATGTGGTGTCCGCGCTATTTGGTATCCGCTTTTGAGAAGTTTTTCTGTTATGTGTTGCTCAATCAGACGGAAAAGTACTGCGCCATTTGGATGAAATAGTGGAAGTCCTGCTCCAGTATCCTCATGAACACTAAATAGATCAAGTTTCTGTCCAATTACTCTATGATCATTTTCAGGAAGATTCTCTTCTTCAACGTTTTTACTCATGCTATTACTAGCGACGTTAGCTTTTAAATTCTTTTGCTCTTTCATATTGACTCCAAGCCCCGGGGAGGATTTGCACCTCCAACCGCTCGTTTACAGGACGAGTGCTCTACTACTTGAGCTACCGAGGCATTTTTATCGAATTGTCGTGAACGTTCTTTTTCGCCAGCGTTTTTCTTCTGAAGAAAAAGGCTGTGAGATACTGAGGCACAAACTTTATACTTCTTCTTTCGAACATCAATGAGATTAATTACTTCAATAACCAATCCTTCTTGTTTAAGAATACTAAGAGCGTATCTTATTGATCGCTCAGAAAGTTGGCTAAGATTCTTGATTGCAGGTTGAGATAACTCACCACCCTCAGCTAACCAAAATAACACTCTTTGGACGGACTGTGGGATAATCACCCATCTCTTGAATTAAATTCTTAGAACTATGGCTAACAATAGATTTTCTAAACTGTGGGACACTCACCCTTGAAAAGGTGTGAGCTGGCGGAAGCCTTGCTTCCGGCTTGATCGCTGTTTGCCATTGTGATATAAGCTAGAACGTGTGGTTTATAATAGTTATTAATGCGGCAAACTAGTCAAACCATGTTACGAATTCTTCTACAGGAATTGCGCGCAGATTGTTATATCGCTTAATCTTGCCACGAACCCACTTTTCAATTGATGCTTTTTTATCTGGATGAAGTCTGCGCTTGTCCCATCCATGTTTAATTGTTCCTAAGAATCTTGCTAAAGCAAAATAGTAAACTGCCTTCTTTTCCTCGTTGTTCAAAGGAATCGCTTTCTGGTAAGTTCTAAGAAAATATTTAAGTTCCTTCGTGTATATCCCCGCACTACTAACAAACAGTCCGTATATTAACACACCAATGTCGTGCGTGAGGAAGTCCCAATGAGAATCGTCAAAGTCTATTATTGCCGTAACCTTATCTCCATCGACCAAAAAATTATCAGTAGTCATATCTGAGTGGATTATGCAACGTCTTAGTTTTGTTTTATCAAGCTGTCTAGCTTCTTTTAGATAATCATCCCACTTATCTTGCACACTAAAACCATCAACAACAGCAGTAAGCTTGTGACGTTTAAACTGATGATTCGGTTCGCGCGCGTCTCCACCGCGGAACTTTAGTTTCAGCATAACTTTATGCATCTGAACAACCTTCTTTGTGAGATCTGCAATCAACCTCATGTTATGTGTTCTTTCAAAGTTTGTGCCTTCTAAGAATTCTATGATTGCTATGTTCTTTCCCTTGTACTGCGTAATACGTTCTCCGTGTTTGTTCTTATACACCTCAGCAACATTTGCTCCGGCTTCTGCGAGTGCGTTCGTTAATCGTATCTGAAAACGTATAAACTTCGTGCTACCACCGCGTACGCCCATGACCTCAAACACCTTAAGAATATATTTACCGCGAGTAGTCTTAAGTCTAAAGACGGTGTTGCTCAAAGCCATGGATAGATGTTCATGACTGACATGTTTACCAAAGTTATACTCACTAAGAATATTGTTGAAGTCTTTCTTAGTTAGTGGAGTAATCATTGCCATAACAATAACTATCTTATTTACTATATAAGATTGACTAGAACTCTCGACTTAACTCTGCTAGAGGATGTCCTTTGACGTGTATGTTGAACTCTTTGTACCAACCAAAGGGTGCGGACTCAACGGTAAAACTTTCAGAAAGTTTCTGCTTTGCAGCTTGCAATATCTTCAAAGCAAGGTCTGGCTTGCCAGGTTTAGATGTCAGATGAACATATGGATATAGCATGATCTTCTTTGCTCCGATCTGAGATGCATATGCTTTAACTTCTTTGACAATTCTATCTGAAACTTTATCTGCATCTTTGTCATGTTCCTCTGAAGCTGCAAAAACAGTCATACACTTCTTCATCTCAATTGGCTTGTCTTGCTCAACATCTTCAGCAGACTTGATAGCCTTACGTCTAGGAATAACTGTGATTGCGTTTGTGTGTAGCAGTAGGAGTTTCATATTTAACTCTAACAAATAAAACTTATAAGGTATTTGATTGCTGCAAAAGCGCGAAGAAGTCGGGAGCTGATACAACTTCGTACAATTCCGAATCAAGTCTAGCTATCTCAGAGTCAATATGCTCTGGTGTGTTATATCGCATCTCTAAACTAACTACAAGGAATGCCGGCTTTCTTTGAGGAGTTCTTTGCACAACTCGTTGCGCAATATTTCCTTCTTTCTCGATGAAAGCAGCTGAGAATATAGCAGGTGTATCGTTATACATCTCAATAGATTGCTCATAGGTTCGTAAGATAACATATTCCATAAACAATCCGTCAGATATCTCTGCAAACTTTCCAAGAAGTTCGGGTGAGTATCCGCGCGTTGGATGATCTAGTAACCAGATATAGTCAAGGTTTAACTCTTGCATAAACTTGTCTGTATGTTCAATAAAAGCTGGTAGATATCTATGCTTTGAGGGGTAGACAAAACCCCCGCCAGATGGTGCAACAACAAAACTATCTATTTGTTGCAAATTTGATGAGTAGTAATCAAACATTGTTGGTGAGAATTCATTTATTAAAGGACTAATACTCCACGTCAAAGGCGTTGTATGTTCTTGTCCAAAGCTACCATATCGCTTATAAGGAAGATCAAGATTATCGCCGTCAGACATTAACAAAACAATATATGTCTTGTTCTCTAACTTAATCGGTTGTATCTCAGTTGTATGTGTTGGTTCTGCTCTTGGCAGACTTGAAAAGAAAGAAAGGTTTGGAACTCGTGGAATCGGTATTGAAGAACATCCATGTTGTGAAAGAAAGTTGATTGTCTCAACCTCGCCAGGTATGCCTGAGTTTATATTATAACCTACCATCAAACAATCCGGTTCCATCTTTGAGAAGATCTCTCGTATAACTTTAGATTCTGACTCTGACTTGTGCGAGACAGGTAGGATAGTAGTTCCATGAAGTGCAAGTGGTGAAAGAAACATTCTGTTCTTAACAATAAAGTCAATATGATCTACTCTTCCACTTCTGAAAGATATCAGTTGTTTATTAGTGTGATTAGATGTTTCAAGCATAAGATTATGTATTTCGTTGTCTGAAAGTATTGTAAGATCATACAACAAATCTTGTCCATCAGTTACAGGCATTGCGTCATGAACCCCTGCAAGAGTGATTGCAAGATATTTTTGCTTGGTCGATGTTGGATCATATTTAATTCGTGGATAGCCAGAATAATCCAACTTAAGGACTAACTCTGATTCATAATCGAGCTGAGATAACCAAAACTTATCTTGAGGGTTTTCAAGAAGATAGAGTGTCGGCTTATCTCGATTCAGTAGACCTTGTGCAACCCTTGCTTGAATCCGTTCTTCTTCTGATCGCCGGGATACATCATAAACCAATATCTTATCTGGCTGGCTTCGCGGACCGGTCAGACCTTGAAAAGAAGTTGACTCTTGCGCTGATATCGTTAGTGGAAAGACTCTTGAAAATACATGAACTGCTGGTCCGAACCGTTCTCCTGGATGTAATGGATTTTCCATAGCATCAACAACCATAAAATAAACCATTCCTGCAAGGATTACTATCGTAATCAGCATGACTAAAAATCCTGTAAGCATTTTTCTCTTTCGATTCATACTAAATCTACTATATGAAATATTTAAGGGTTGTTGAAAATCTTAAGAAGTTCAACTATGCAAAGAGGTTTGCGGTGTTAGTGGACTAGCGAAGTTCTTTTAAGTTTTATTATGTAATAACTGCTATGCTTACAAAAGGGTCTGATAAGATTTCCGCGATGGGTTCTATAGAACATGAACATGAACTAGTTAGACATATCGATGACAGCTTACCTGTTGGTTTCCATGACGTTGGCAATCTAAGTGAATTTGAACTAACGCGATACGGACTTAAAGCAACCAGTGATATTAATCTTGACGATGGAGAAACAGATGAGATCAGAACAGGTACACTTATCGTTATGGATCGTGGAAAGTCTACAGGTTATATTAAAAATGGTTCTGAACCTTCACTAAACTATCATCCCGGAACTGCTATTGAGATTATTAAACCATTATTTGGAATTGGTATATATGGAACAATCATAATTAACCCTTACATGGTGCAGCAAACCAAAGATTGTAGACCGGTAGTTTTCCGTGACGTGCATCCAACAGTACATCGAGTATTCGAAGATCTGGTTGATATAACTAATAACCCAAAAGATGTGAGAGTGACAGATATGGTTTGTGATCCGCACAGAATAGATTTGCCCGCTAAAGAACAAGCTGCAGTTATTGCATGGGTTCACTCAATTCCAATCGGTCAGCAACTAACTGGTTTTGACATGGCCTTGCTTAAAGAGTGCAAAGGTGGTATTGAAAGATTCTTACGATCTGGAAGGTAATTATTCGTTAGCTTTTTAACTTGTTTTTCTCAACGTAGATTATGAATATTCACATATACACACAAGGATGTACCTCGAATCAATCCGATAGTGAGGTTATGGCAGGCTTACTAACTCGAGCAGGTTATGAACTATCTGATCTCAAATCTGCTGATCTCGTTATATTTAACACCTGCAGTCTTAAAACTCCCACAGAGTCTCGCTTATTTAGGAAGATCTACGATCATGCTAAAAATAAAAAAGTGATTATTGCTGGCTGTTTTCCTCTTTCGTTTCCAGATGACTTACGGTTAAAGAACTACTCACTCATAGGTAGCTTCGATCTAAAACACGTTGTTGACGCTGTTGAAAGAACGCTCTGTGGTGAACGAGTTATACTACTCAGTCGCAAAGCCGAAGACAAACTCTGTTTGCCGAAAATCCGAGACAAACCAAAGCTTGCGAAAGTTGTTATCTCAAAAGGTTGTCTTTCAAACTGTTCATTTTGTGCAGGGAAGCGAGCGCGAGGAAATCTTGTGTCATATGATCCTGAGAAGATTGTCGAGGAAGTTCGCCAAGCTGTCAAGAAAGGTTGCAATAAAATCTATCTCACAAGTCAGGATACTGGCTGCTACGGTATGGATTGCGACACTAATCTTATCCATCTAGTCAAAAACGTCGTTTCTGTAGATGGAAACTTCAAGATTCGTATTGGAATGATGAGTCCACAATGGGCACTTCACCTACAACCTGCCTTGCTCGAAATCATGAAGTATGAAAAAGTTCGCAAGTTCCTACATATACCTGTACAGTCAGGATCAAATAATGTTCTAAAGTTAATGAATCGAAACTACACTGTTGCTGATTTCAAGAAGATCGTTACAACGTTCAGGAAGGCATTTCCAGAAAGTACCCTTGCGACAGATATCATTGTTGGCTTTCCAGGTGAGACTGAAACTGACTTTCAAGAAACTGTCAAACTACTCGCATGGCTCCAGCCAGAGGTTCTAAACTTAACCAGATACTGGCCACGTAAGGGAACGCCTGCGGGTGAACTTAAACAGCTGCCGCGTAAGATCGTAAGTGAGCGATCGATAATTCTACATAATCTATTTGAAAATATAAAAAAGAAAAGAAAAGAAAAAGGTGCACCTCTCCAAAGAGTAATTAGATCTAAATGTGTTTGATACCTTTCTTCTTAACGTTTGACTTCCAGATTTGTTTGCCTCGCATCCATGCAGGTGCGTTTGCTGGCGCCTTGACTCTCTTTCGTGTTCCTGTGAAGATGTGTAGTCTCTTTCGGCCTCTTTCTCTAAGGACGATGTTTGTAAATCCTCTTGTTGCTGCTTTCAAAGCTGCCTGTCTTGGCTGTCTACCTGTGAATACGTGTTTTGTATCCTTTCCGCTTGTTTGTAGTACAAAATATCTTGTTGCTCCAGTCTTTCTTCTTGTTGCTTTTCTTCGTGCCATTTTAAAACTCCTATAGCTTAACTGAGTAGTTAAACTAACTGAAAATAAGACGCCATAATGATATATAAATTCTTCGGTGCTGTAGTGCGTTTTTTAAAATAAATGTTTCACTGCTCAGTCAGGACAAATTAGCTGTCTGCTTTCTTCGCTGCTATGAACTGTGATCCAAATTCACCCCAATCAGCAAACTTTTGCTTAGCTGCACTTACAAACGTCTCTAAGTTATGCTCTCCACCTAAATGCTCTACTAGGAAGTCTGTGTGTTCTCCCATGTCTCCTTGAAGTATCAAATCATAGGTATTAAGTATACTCTCCCACCCATCTGCCATAATAAAGTGATCAACTATATTACGTGTAGACTCAATCCGTGCTGCTAGGGTTGGCTTATCCTGCGCACCGAGTGCAGATAGACAAAGATCTGTAACCATATCTGAAAAAACGCCCTTACCAAACCGCGTCAATAAATATTGGTCGGTCTTGCCATCGTTATCATAATGAATATTCGGTTTAGGAGCCTTATCGACAAGGATTACTTGATTAGTATCCATTACTTTTTTTATTGCGTATGCATCATGCCACCAAGCAGTGTTCGCTGCAATATGATCGACAAGAGATTGTGTGGCCATCAAACTTGCTTTTTGATCTCTGAAGTAAATCGTTCTAGCATTTTGACCGAAAACCATAGCTAAACCCTGGAAACTCATGTTCTCGTTTTCCATATTAATCGGTGCTGCTTGCATTGGTACTATCTCTCCACCCTCAACACGAATTATGTCTTCATTAAACATATGTGTTAAAAGTCCTGTAACTAAATCTGGAAACTGCTCATGCTGAATAGAATACTCCTTTGCGATTGCGGCGCTTAAGGCTTCGTAAGAAACACCGCCGTCGTAATTTATAATCTTACCAAATATAAACTGACTTAAAGACATCTCTATCCAATCAAAGTAATTTGAGAAAGGTATATCTTTCTCCCATAATAAAACGTTCTTTTCAGCAGCTTCATGTGTAACTGGCGCTATTCCTTCTCGATTCTTCATTATCCAATCAATCATGTGAGGTCGTTCTTCTGCATATGAACCAAGTGGCATAGCTACTTCTACGTTACAAAATCTTAAAAACTTATGTATGTGTCAGAATCTACTTATTCTCGATTCGAGGTGCAAGTACAAAGCTCATCTGAAGATTGTTTATGCTCTTGAAGTCGATTCTCAAAGGATAATCTGAACTAAATTGGAACATTGCCGTATCAGAAAGAACTGCTGCCTTTCCCATCTTCTTAAGATATTCTACAGAATATATACTCGATGATCGTTCTTTAACTTCCATACTAACTATTGAGTCGCTTGCTTTTGAGAGCTCAATACTAACTTTTGATCCAGTATCGCCTGCTGTCAGCTTAAGTATATCTCCGTCTGCGACAAAGTTTAGTGCGTCTCCTGCAACGCTTGCGTCATCTACAAAATCTTTGAACTCCTTTGCATCGATCTCTATCTGAGCTGTGAACTCGAGACTTGGTGCTTGCTTATCTTTTGTCTCTTTCTCAAGCATAGGAATCTGGAACTTCTTTATTGATTTTCCAAAGATTGTAAGAACAAGGCGGTTTGCTTCAGCAGTTAAGGATATTGGCTCAGTTGGTTTAACTCTACGTAAAGCTTGCTTCAAGCTGTCAAGGTTTATTGTTACATCTTCTGAACTATCAACTTGGTAACTTGTAAACGCTGACGGAAGTATATCTAATATAACCATAGATATATTTGCGGGATCCATAGCAGTTAGTCGAACACCTTCCTTGCTAATTGAAAAAGTTGCTTCAGTTATAAAATCAGATATTATGGATACGGTGTTGCTAAAAATTCGGGATTCATCTAACTTAATATTAAACATATACTCACCTTAACTGAAGAAGCTAAATGCTATTTATAACAATTTTGCGTTTATAGTGGATAAGATTATACGGGCAAATAGTCTTTACCGTATATAAAAAGCAATGCTGCTCCGACAACGACACCGAGTATAAATGCCATAAAAACATGGGACATTCCCAACATCATCTGACCTTTTTTCATATTTATAGAATATATTAGAGATATATATAGCTTACGGCCAATGACTAAGAAAAAACTTGCTTAAACAAGGTCATATCTAATTTTGAAAAATCCTGTACAATATCGCCCTGTATTTCGATATCTGCTTCCTCACCCCAGATACGACCCATTACTCGAACAATCTGCCCTTCAGTTAGCTGTCCAAACAGATCTGCGTCATTGATAATAACATTAACTGTGCCCGTTCCATCATCTAATAAAAACGAAAGTATACTATCATTCTTAGTTACGATAGTCCCTACCAGAGAGATTCGTTTCATGTCCTTGTCAAGATTTTTAACTAAAACTTGCTTAGAAGGATCTCTTTTCTTAAACTGTTGCTTAGGTGGTTGTTCAATTGGCATAGTTATACTGAATAAAAATCGATTAAAAGGATTTGTTTGGTTTATCAACTATTGGGGCTTCTGCGCTAACAAAACTGCAATTCCATGACGGTGCAGAACTCCATCTCCATGACGCTCTTCTGGCGTCATAAACTCACGATACTTAATAAGCTCCCAATCAGAGTAATAGTTACGTAATTCATTCACATTAAATAGGTGAGGAAAATTCTTATTGGGGTTCTTCTTAGTCATAACAGTAATTACGTTTAGTCCACCTGAAGCAGTATGTTTTTGTAGCTTATGAATAACTGGAGCAATACTTTCGTCTTCCAAAAACATAAGTGCTCCTAATGAAATAATAATATCGAATGTATCACTAAGACGCGCTCGAGATATATCTTTTACCTGACTCTTTAACGTCAAACCATGTTCTTTTGCTAGTTGCTCGATTTTAGATATACCTACCGTAGATATATCCATCGCAGTTACATCAAAACCTTTTGACGCGAGATAAAGTGCGTTTCTTCCTTCTCCCGCGCCAACATCTAATACGCTACCGCTTTTTCTATAATTCGGAATATTGAGAACCAACTTACTTGGTTTAAGTCCCCAATAAGAATCGTGCTTCTGATATACACCATCAAAAGATCCTTGCATAACAGTATATAGAAACCGTCATTTAAAAGAATACTTACGCATATTCTCGCCAAGTGTGTTCACATTTAGTACAACGGAAGAACATTGTCTCAGCTTCATCTGCAGCACGAGTCTGTAGTGACCATGTGAATGCGTCCATATTCTTGCACTTAGGACACTCTTCTTTAGTCTTTGCTAGTGTTTCTGCAGTCTCTTCTTTAACTTTAGTAATCTCTTTTTGTTTTGTCTTTTCTTTGAGAGACATCTCTACTTTTGAACGTGATGAATATCCACAAGAACATTGTAAGTTCTTCTTGTCGGGAGAAGGTACTAACAATCCACCGCACTTAGGACAAAAAGCCATATTCATTGTTATCGATCCTTTTGAAGATCCAGTAACTTATAAATCTTGCGGATTACGACTAAATACTTTTATAAACTAATATCTTAGATCGATAGTATGTCTAATCAAAAACTCCGCAAGCTGTTCTGGAAAACCTGGAATTTCATTGTGCATGAAGATTCGATTGCAAGCTTTGTTGTTGATGCGATTCTTATCGTGGTTCTGGGAAAGTTTGTTCTATTCCCATTGATCGGTATGTTAATGGGTAGTGCTTTTCCAGTTGTTGCGGTTGTTTCTGGGTCAATGGACCACAATGATATGGGGTTCGAGAGCTGGTGGTTGGCTAACCAAGAAGCGTATGAGAGTTACGGTATGGGTGGTGCTGATTTTGAACAATTCCCACAGAATAATGGATTTGAGAAAGGAGATGTACTTGTTATTAAAGGTATTTCTGTCAACGAGTTAAAGGTTGGAGACGTTATAGTTTACTCTGTTGTAAATCGCCGCGATCCGATCATACATCGAATTGTTTCGCTAGATCCTATCGCCACTAAAGGTGATGCTAATCTAGGTCAGCTATCTTTCGAGAGTAATATAACGCCACAACAGATACATGGTAAAGCAGTAGTTTTAGTTCCATATATTGGCTGGGTAAAAGTTGGTGCAATGGAACTCTTCGGTCTACTCTGATAACAAACAAAAAGTTATAAACTTCTTATGAGTATTTTATTCAGAATGGCAAAGGCAAAAGTAATGGAGTTCAAAAAGATTGACGTCATGTCTCTTGCCAAGATTTTCAGCTTGTTTGGGATAATTCTTGGATTTGTAGCTGGAATTGGGATCGCATTTATTAGTAATGTCTCAATTCCAAACATGGCATTCCCACTTCCTGCAAAGTTCGGAGTAGCAGCAATTGTTGCGTTCCCAATAATGTATGGTATAATGTACTTTATATGTGGTGCAATAACCGCATTAATATACAATGTACTAGCTGTAAAAATTGGTGGTATACAGGTAACTGTAAAGTAAAATTTCTATTTTATTTTTTTAATTTCTGTTTCGAATACTTTTACGTCTTTTGATAGAGCCGCTAGAGCTGCATTCCATACGCTCTTTGCGTCCTTACCTTTTGTACGTAGTGTGAATAGAAGTTTTCCAGTATCTGGATGTGTAACCTTAAAACCAGCTATCTCCGTTGCTTTATCTTCTAACAACTTATCTTTAACTACCGTCATAAAGCCTTGATCGATATTATCAAAGGATAGCTTAAGTAAATCTTTTTTTGACGTAGTAATCTCGGGTTTCATGATAGTTTAACTTAAAACGCTATTTAAAAGCCTTACTGTATCTCATCTGCATTGACTAATGGCTTTGGCCACGAATCTTCAACAAGTCTAGGGCATGCGGTATTTATCCAAGCATCAATATCTGGGAAGTTAAGTAAATCCGAGGGTGTGACTAAGTCAGCTATAAACACGTATGCATTCTTGAAGCGTTTCTGCAGTCTCTCTGCGATCTGTGGCTTATACTGTCCAGGCTTTGAAGAAAGAATGATTCCCACGCGCGTAGCATGCTTTAACTTATCCAACCGAGCTGCTTGCTTAGCCAACCATCGACGTCGATCTTGTTCTGAAATCTGACTTAATACTTTTGTGAATGGATTGAGCTTAAGTACTGGTTTTTCGCTTTCAATAGCAATTGCTAATGGATGAAACTCGCCAGAACCAATGTACAAAAAAGCATCGACTTTCATGTTACGTGCGCCTGTTGCATCACAACCCAGTATCTGTCCAACATACGCAGATCTAACTCCCTGACTAACTACTGCTTTGTTTGATTTACTAACCTGCACCTGTATCTGATTATTCACAAGTAGCTTCGTAGCTTTCTCGAGTTGATCGATATGCTGTACTGTCGTAAACAAACCAATTCGAGTATACTTCCGTAAAGAAGATAGGTTCTTCTTTAAGGCCGGCATAATATCTTGATTGGAATGTGCTTCAATGAATAGCGTTCGCATAATATATACTAGAATATACGATTTATAAGATTATTCAAACAGCCTTTTTCTTAGAAAGAAAAACTCTGGCGAAAAAGAAATATTTACATAAACTAAAACATAAAAAAAAGAAAAAGTCAGATCTTCAGCTTACTTTAGCTTTGAGAAGATCTGGAATGCCATCGTTATGGCTCCGATTAACACTAATATAAATGCGATGACAACGAAGATCAATTCGATCCATGTTACAGCTGCGCCGATTCCTGGAATGTCTGCTGCGGTATTAATGACTGAGCCCAACAACAAGAATATAGCTCCTGACGCAATGTAACTTAGTTCTTTCTTGATTAAATCAACGTAGCCACTGTATTTCAATAATGCTAATCCCAGTAATAGGCCTATGCCTACACCAAGACTTCCTTCGAATCCTAGCGCCATGTTTTCACCTAAGTTAGAAACGTATATACTCTATTCTATATAAAACTGATTTATTACTATGTAAAAATGAAAACCGTTAATTCACTTATAATAGCGAATAGTAACTCTAGAATAGTCACATAACGAAATCGTTATAACTATTTGCCTACTTAACATATCACTATGACCGATCAGAATACGCTAAGATTATGCGAAGGAGTTGTAACTGCAATTGTACAAAAAGATGGTGACTCTTTGGGATTAAGCAAAGCTACCTTAAAATTTCGCGCAGGACCGCCGTCAAAAATAACGGTAGATACAACTCGTGGTGATGGTCAGCCTAGTTTAAGTGTCCCAAAGGACTCTGTTATTGGAGAGTTCCTTGCGACAGGTAAAGTTACCAATTCACTATGGGAAAAGATGGCGCCATGTCTAAAAAATAGACGAGCAGAGGACCTTTTCAACGAGAGTGGTTTTGATCCAGCCGTTATTGACGAAATAATGTCTAGCTCAACAAATGGTTTCTTTGATGTAAGATTAAAACCTGAATATCAAAATGTTGGAACTCAACAGGTTGGTGAAGAATATGCTAGACGAATTATGGCGGATCGAGGGGATGCAAATCCACTAAATTGGGGATCAACAGTAGTTCATGTCTATCATCCAATGGGTTTAAACTTTGAGCCATATGTTGCGGGTTTTAAAGACGCTTGGACGGACGATAATACTCGCGTATTCTTGTTACATATGGGAACGATGGCTAATGTTACACCTAGATCTTAGAGTGTCCAAAGTTGATTATTAAGTCGAATTTCAGCTTACTAAGTTGTTGTGGAACATCACATGCACCAAAATTACTGCCGATCCAGATGTGTATGTCTGCTTTTGTCTTGCTTTTGATCTTATCTACTAAAGTGGTTGCTTTAGTCTTAAGACCATCAGGTAGTTGAATACAAACCTTTTTCGCTTTTGATCTCTTGATCTCAGCAATAATCCGCTCTAACTCTAAGTCATACGTAAAAGCCATCTTATTCAATTAAAACTACAGGTATTTTCTTCTCGAGTATGTTATTATCTTCGTCAGACTCAGGTACACTCCAACCATAATCAACTACAAGTTTAAGTGTCTCAGACTCGCCAATATCTGAAGGTAATACAACAACTGCTTCGGAAACTGCGTCCATACTTTCTACAGTTCGTGTTCCGATTAACTCAAAATCGCCGTCAACTAACTTGTAAAAAGCCACGTCAAACTCAGTTTCAATATTTCCACCTGCATTATAGATATTTGCTATGATCTTACCATTATCAATCGCAACACCATTGATATACAGATCTGGATTTACATCTGACTCAATAACTTTAATTACTTCGTTGTTCTCATCAGATTCTTTTACCTTTTCTCTAAAGTCAGCTACGATCTTAACTTCATGATCGCCGCCAGTCTTAAACTGTATTTCTTGTGTAACTTCTTCTGATCGAGTTGATTTCAATCCCGCAGTCAATAGCTTAGATCCAACTAATTCCCATTCATCTGCGCCATCCTGTCGCGAGTAAAAACCGATTGAAAAAGCACTACTAGTACTCCTTCCATCGTTGTATACTGTTGCAGTAATCTCGGACTGACTTACAGTATAGTCTGTAATCTGAAGATCTGGTAATTGTTGTAGACCCATTGCGCCAGTTGATTCATAATACTCTGAGAAAATAGCTACTGAAGAGATAACAAGTACCATTGTGATTACAAGGTATCCATTTCTACTTGGCATAAAGATTATAAGTCTTGATTTTATATAAGAGTTATGACTAACTCAGAAGTTACTAAACAGAAACTAGCTAAGTATCGCACGTTGACGGAAACTGCGCTTAAACTTGCGAATATAAAGAAAGGTTTGTCTGCTAAAGAAAGAAAGACTTGTGAACAGTTTATTGATTTCTGCGCACGTTATGTATCTGATGCCAAGCACTTCGAAAAAAACGGAGACTTAGTAACCTCTTTTGCTGCACTAAACTATGCGCATGCTTGGCTTGATTCTGCAGCGGTGGCTGGCTGGCTCGATGTAAAACACAAAGATAGAAACAAGTTCTTTACTATCGATTAGCTAGTCTCTAGTTTTATTCGTAGATTTCTTACCTGCCACTCCAACTCAGATATCAATTGAGAGCGCTTAAAATCTTCTTCAGCTATGTGTTCTCCTGACGCACGGCGCTGCGCCTCTCGAGAAACCTGTTCAGTAAGTGCTCGCTCAAGATGCTCAAACTGTGTCTTTATGCTCGAAATATCCCCATTAGTACTAGTAGTTGGTTCAGCGATATCTTGAGTAGGTGTATTTTGCGAAGAATATTCTCCGTAAGATGGTATTGGTGCTGCAGCTACAGATTGTACAAGCTCAACATTCTGTCCAGTAAACTGTATATCTTGACCTTCGGAGATACGATCAATAATCTCTGCCTGAAATAATGCTGGAATTGAAAAGTCTCTACAGATCTGCGCAGCAGGTGAGGTTAGGCCTCTAGCCCGATTAATCACTGCAGCAGATTGCACAATGTATGGAAAGAGCTCTCGGCTCGCATCAGTTGCTACCATAACTGCTTCTGCATTGATCTTCTGAAGATCCTGCTTACTAAAGACCACGACTGCCTTCCCCGAGGATGTTAATGTATTAATAAGAACGCCTGATTCGGTAGTAAGCAAAGGCTTTTCCAATATACGTGTTATTGGTCGAGTCTGAAGTATCTGCACAGAGTTACGCTCTATAGCCCATTCAATGTGCTGTGGGAAATTCATGATCTGTTCGATTCTAGTAGCGATATCTGCTAAGATCGATAACTCTCGTTCGTTTAGTAAAGTTATTGAACGCATATGCTCTGGAAGTGGCTCGAGAAGAAGCTCGCCAAACTGCGCATTTCTTGTATAGTATTTTTCTTGCTTTACCACATTCTTCTCTAGAATCGTCTTATCCATTTTATTAAAAACAAATGTACTTGGGTTAGTTAGCATATCGAGGTTTATACCCCATATAGCCTGAGCATAAAGCTCGGATTTTGAGTTCTTAATCGGATTAATCGAAAACATATCTCCCGATTTAACCGCTTGTGCCATTTTCTGAACGATGATTGACATTGAAATATCCAACTGCTCAATCCCATGTTTATATCGATAGTATATTGCTTGCGGCGAGAAAGCAGACATAATCACTTTCTTTATTGAGTCAGTTAATTGCTCGATACCATATGCATTAAGTACAGGTTTAAACTGAAAGGGTGAGCTTCGCGTTGGTGAGGCTCTAACTGCCACAAAAGGAAGGTCTCTGCCTGACGAAACAAGTTGCTTTGTAAGTGCGCTCATGTTTTCATGCTCAACGTAATCAGGTAACTTCTTGTAAGTGTTGAGTAATAACTCAGTGCCAGATTCATTAATTGTGAATTTATCAAGTATATTTCTTGCCTGTGCTGCAGCGTTGTATGCTGATTGTAGATCAGATACATTCGCGAGTGCCTCTTGCAACTCTGGTCTGAACCTCGCTAACACTCCGTCAAAGAAGTCTGAGGATATCACAAATGCGTTCGGAATCGGTATCTTCTTGTTATGCAGTTCTGCTAAGTATGCAGCTTTTTCTCCAAACCTATCTACGTCACCTATTGATAAGTCAGATAACCAGTAAATATGAGATTCGTCCATACGATAAGAAAGACTTACTGGGTTAAAAAGTTTCTATAGACTCGAGAAGATAATTAAATTGCTCGCTCAACTTTGCAAGGAATTGGGAACTTTGCTGATGCCTTTCTCAGAGCCTCTCTCGCAAAATGTTCTCCATTTTCAGGTACGTCTGCGGTCATTATAACCTTACCAACTCGAACGTGTGCAGATAGACCTTTTGCCTTGCCAAAAGCGCTTCGCATTCCCGTCTGCATACGGTCTGCGCCAGCTCCTGTTGCTAATGCATTCTCACGCATAACGTGATGTGGAACTGCATGAATATGAAGTGCGAATCCTTTTTTACCGTATTGCTTAGCTAAAGTATGTGTTGCGGTCATTCTCCCAGCCTCTAAAGCGTTATGTCTAAGATTAACTTCCTTTTTTGCAATTAACTTGAACTTTAATGGAAATTTCGTAGTAAGATCTCCCATGTCATAAAGGTGAATCTTTGTGCCAGGTATACCTTTGATGAATGCCTTTTTCTTATATTTTGATGTTCTAGTATAGGCTCGTTTAATTCTTCGGTATGCATTTGCTGCTCGCAACTTTGCCATGAATAATAACCGTTATATGTGGTTTTTAAAGATTGCTATCTGCCCGGACTAGAAACTATTTATAGTTGAGCAGAGCTCAGCTAATATAATTTCGTATAGGAAATTATATATATTATCTAACCTATCTATAGGTATGGTTAAGTATCAACGAGAGGCATTGTATGAAGCGAGTTATGCGTTTATTATCTTTGCCCTTGCAGCTGTTGCTTGGGGAGTAAGTAATCTTGTAGCGCTCGGAACAGTTGTAGCCTATTGGTTCGCCGCCATGTTGGTTTTCTTAGTGTCTCTAACATGCATTACTGGGCTTATCCATTATTGGCGATACGGTATACATAAATAGTAACTTTTCTATTAAAGAAATCATTAAAAGTTTTTACTACCTTTGATAAGTATGTTTTTAGCTAAACAAATACCTGAAGACGTACTCAACCGATCTGGATTTAGGACTATCACGTACGATATCGATGGTGTGAAATCCCGTTCTCTCGCTTTCAAGCATCCATTTCTTAAGTTAGATGAACGTGGACTCAAATCGCATCTAAGTACCACATTACTTAGGTGGGCAAAAACAGATGATTTTGTAGATGCTCCCGAAGAAAACGCCTTACGTGCGGGCGTTAATAACCTTGTATACTTTCCAGAGGAAGACGAAGCAATATTGATATCGAAGCTTAAGGTTCCGAAATATGATCTTCCAAAAAACCTTCCTAATCGGACATGGTATGAGCTATGCAGTGATTTTTATCATGGGGTCAAAAAACATTGGAAACTAGAATTTATATTAGGCCTATTTACTACAGCAAGTTTAAACAAACTCTTTGGTGGAAATTTGACTAAAGGAATCACACAAGATCCTTATGTTGTACATAATCCACAACAAGATCATAGCAATACTTCTGCAGCAACCGAAACCTTTGCCTATGTCAATACCAATTTGAATGGAACTGCCACAGATGCGGCAGATGTTGATGATTTAGAACACCGCGCAATTGATTCAGAAGGAATACGTGGAGATCAACCTGAATTAAAACCTAGAAAGATCTTCAACGTGCAACATTCTGGCTGCTTCCTTGAACATAAAGACTATATGTTTGTCGGATCTGAAGATGGTCTATACAAAATAGACAAAAATAATCATGACATTGTTGCAAGTTATGACATCAATACATGGGACCTACATATTGATAACAAGACAGGATATGTATACACAATTGGAATCAAATCAAACGGAGATAACTTCCTAATGAAGTTTGACAACAATCTAAATTTCATTGATGAGACACTGATTTCAGATGAGACTCTCGAGGTTATTGTATTAGATGATAAGATATATACTGCAACAGATTTCGAAAATCCGCAGGAGGTTATCTTTGATAAAAACTTAGAGCAGATATCTGAAGGTCGTTCGGATTCGCACCTTGGGACTGATTCAAGTTTTACTATATACAGTATAAATCGTGGTGAAGATGGCAAGATGGGCCTTAAGATGGTAGATAACAAGCTAAACGTCATTGCTGAAACAAAGGAAAAGTTCGATATAGATACAAGCGATACACAATACTACGGTATATCTGAAACTAATAAAAACGTTTTCTTTGGCGTTACAAACATCGACGATAACTTTAGACCACAAAAAAGTGAGTTAATTATCTTTAAGATACAGGGCGGTGCATTAATCGAGGTTGGTAGACATTCAAGTGGCGATTTTGTACCTTTAGGAAATGGATAT
>JABICX010000020.1 GCA_018652045.1 Candidatus Woesearchaeota archaeon | reverse complement strand
TTTGCTTGATGTGTGCATTCTTGACATTTTAGTTTGTTTTATGACCAACGATCGAAAATCTCAACCAGTCTAACCAAGCCGAAACTGTGTTAGCCATGAATATAGCTGATTTGGTCGATTTAAAAGGTTTATGCTCTGATCTAAAGGGTTTTAAGCGTTTGTCATCAGAGAGTGTATGAATGATTTAGAAACTAGAGTAGTTGATAAGAAGAATGTAGTCAAACCGATGCTTCCCGCCAAGTTTTTTCCGATGGATTACGAAAAGATTTCAGACGCTAAATTTGTTCAAGTTATCGATCATTTTGTGAGTCGATACGCGCATCGTTATACAAGTCATCCTGATGCAGAAAGACTGGACATGCGAGAAGATATTTATAATGGTTTGAGATCAACTGTTAAAAAGTTCCTCACAAAAGAAAAGCACTTCGCAGCAATCATATATTGGTCGTGTAGATTGAAGGTGCAATACTCGGAAATCATCGACTTCTTTAATATGGATTTCTCATCAAGAGCTATGGGAACATATCTTAAAAAGTTTGATAGAAAAACCTTTGAAAGTTTTAATGCTCAGAGAACTTTAGACTTCAAGTTCTAGTGTTTATACTTTCCTCGACGTTCTACAGCTTCCAATCGTTTTAGAACAGCTTTGTCCGTGTAGTTTTGTAAGAAGTTTTTCCAACAAGATAGCCAAATATCAAAGTGCTTGGACTTAAGGCATTCTTTGAAGAGATGTAGATCAACTGCTTTATCTTCAACACGTTCGGAGTACTGTGAGAGTCCAAAGTCAATTAAAACAACCTGACCGTCACGTAACATCATGTTAGAAGTCGTGAGATCTCCATGAACAATGCTTGCTTTATGCAGTTTTGAAATCTGAGTTCCAATGAGTTTACACATGTCGGGCGTTAGCACATCTCTCACTTTTGAGCCTTCAATCTTCTCCAACTCTAGCTTCATAGTTTTATCATTCGCATTTAGAACTTGTGGAACATTGACTTTTGCTCGAGTTGCTTTAGAAATAAGCCGCGCTTCGGCTCTCGTCCTACTCTTTCGAAGTTTCAGGTCAATCTCAGGCAGGCGATAAGATTTCTTGACACGGTCTTTTATGATTATATCCCCTTTGACGTAGATCTTTGCTTCAGCACCTTGCGCAAGTAGTTTCACGCTAAAGACCTCCTTTAGCGGGCTGTTCAAAAGCTTCGCTTTTTAACATCATATTATATGCTAATACTAAACTTCTTTAAATCTTTCTTTAGCTGAGAAACGCTTTTGAATTGTATCGCATTAAGTCCTACACTTTTGGCGTTCTTTATGTTGAGTAAGGTATCGTCAATAAAAATGCATTCTGAAGGTTTGTAGGGGATTTGTTTTAAGACAAACTCGAACGCATTTTTGTTCTTCTTTATCAAACCAATCTCATTCGAAAAAAAGACTTTGTCAAACCTATCAAGATATCTTTTGTATTTTTTCCTAAGATAGTTAGTTCTATCTGTGACTTGATCAGATAACAGGACTAGATGATAGTCTTTGAACTTCGGAAGATACTTCAGACATCCAACGTCAAGTTGATAGTTAAAGACGCGATCCATCTGTTTTCGAGTTTTATTTACTCCAAGCTCTCGAAGTTCTCTCCAGAAACCTCTGCAGTCATTTTGCGCAGAGTATTTGTATTCCAGATCTGAGATAATTTTTATTGGAACTCCAAAGGAATTAGAAATGCGTGGATAATCATTGGTTGTAAAAATTCCACCCCAGTCGAAGATAATACACTTTATCATTAGTATGATACTTTGAGTTTCTTTATGTGTTCGTAAGCTGCTTGAGCAGCGTGCGCACCTTGTGCCACACCAGTAATGGCCTGCTTAAAATCATAATCTGTGCAATCACCTGCAGAGTAAACTCCTGGAACATTGGTCTGTGAGTGTTTGTCAACTATTATTTCATGCTTCTTGTTTAGCTTGACGCCGATCTTCTCAGCCAATTCTGTCTTTGGTATATATCCAATCTCAATGAATAGCCCGTCTATCTTAAGATCTGTTGAACCTCTGTATGCGTTATCAAGAATGACATCCGTGACAAACTGCTTACCTTTGACTTCTTTGACGTTTGTCTGATATATGATTTCAATCTTCTTGTTCTTTAGAACGTTTGAGAAGTTAACTGGCTCAGCCCTGAGCTTCTCACCACGATAGATAATGTAAACTTTCTTTGCAAACTGCGCCAATAATATAGCTTCTTTTGCAGCAGAATCTGATCCACCAACAACCGCAACGGTTCTTCCTGCGAAAAGCGGAGCATCGCAAGTACCACAGTAAGACACACCCTTTCCTTTGTACTCTTTTTCACCAGGTATACCTAACTCTCTATGGAAAGACCCTGTTGCAAATAGAATCGTTTTACCTTCATATTCTCCCTTGGTTGTTTTTACCTTGACACTGTTCTTTAACTTGCGTATGTCTTTAACCATAGTCTCTTTCATCGTAACTTTCTTGTAGGACTTTGCATGATCAATGATCTTCTTAGTAAGTTCCATAGCATCGATTGTCTGGAATCCAATGTAGTTTTCTACAACATGGGTTTGCTGTAATAATCCACCGAAATCTCCCGCTACAACAAGAACGTTTAGTTCATATCTGGCAGCATAAACCGCAGCACCTAGGCCAGCAACGCCACCACCAACAATGATTAAGTCATATATCATATAGATGAAAAACCGCTGTGATATAAAAAGTTAGCGAGTAGAGGTGTTACGATTAAACAGAAATACTTATAAACGAATAAGTATAACTACTTATTAGTAAAACGGATGTAAAATGTCACTAGAGAACATGTTACGGCAAAAGTTGGGTAAGAACGTCCATCTAGGAAATGTAACCACAAAGCATTTTGAAGTCTCTCGAGAAGCAAGACAGTTTGAGAAAAACATTGCTGAGCAGAGCAAACATTTTGACATAACTTTGAATCTGGAATATGTTAGATTATATTACACGCTTCCGGAGGACGATATGCCTGGTTTTGATCCGAGTGATAATTCTCTTGATTTAGAGGCCCCATCTATGTATGATTTTTTTGACGAACTAACTGAAGACCTAACCAAACGATTTTTTCAAATTAATCGGGAAGAAGAATCCGACAACGACAAAATTCGTAAACGTTTGTTAAAAGAAAAGAGTTTTCAACCATATTTTAATCAAGTATTCGATCGTCAAACACTTCATGAGTTAACGCATAAGTATTTTTCTCAAGTAATGCTTGAGAACGAAACCTATTCTGAGATTGAAGCAGAGCATGATAAGGTAAGAGAAACGTTAAAGTCGTATCTCCCAGATTCCCAAAAATTACCCGGGTTTTCTGACGACTATGATCGATGGAGTGAAAGTGTTCACGATGACGATGAACTAATCGTCGCACTTGGAAAGAGAAAACGAGATTATTATCATTCTAGATTAGAGAAAGAGGGCTTTAACGCCAATGCTTTTCAAGCACATACATCTTTAGAAGGTTTAGACGAAAATATCGCCAGAGCACATGAACTAGTTATTCATGATACTCTAAGAGATTACGGACCTGACATTATGGGATACGTATTAATAAATACGGTAGACCTTCAAGACAGAGAAGAGACTATAAAGGTACTTGCAGAGCAGATTAAGAAAGATGGTCTAAGGACAGTTATTTTGACAGAGACTGATAAAATATTGAGGGAGTATCATGGCAACACAAGTTAAAATTCAAGAGTTTGGAAAGCATAAGCAAGTAATGGTATCTATACCTCGTGCGATAGCTCAGTTGCTTGGATATACAAAAGGTAAGAATGCAATGTGGGTTTTAGATAACGGCGAGCTTAAGTTAAAGCTCGAAGATTGAAAGCGGGCCTACAAGGATTCGAACCCTGATCAACCGGTATCTTCGTCCCCGATTTGGGGTTGAAAGACCTTTTCTAAAGGGATTCCTCCGAAGCCGGTCGCACTATCCATTATGCTATAGGCCCACAAGTATAAAGTGTTTTAAGCTTTCTTAAGTGTTACCCTAACATGTACGACGTGATAATCATCGGAGCTGGGCCAGCAGGTTCTAGAACTGCAGAGTTGCTCGCAAAAGCAGGTAAACAAGTACTTGTGATTGAGGAGCACACGGCGATTGGAGAGCCTGTTCAGTGTACTGGACTAATATCTGCAAGATTAATGCAGATCCATCCAGATCTTCCAAAAAACGTTATTCAAAATAAGATAAAGACCGCACAGTTCTTCGCTCCAAATGGAGCACACTTCAGTCTTTCTGTTAGGAGTCCAACGTTGGTCGTTGACCGGCAGAAGTTAGATCAATGGCTTGCTGACAAAGCTAGGAAAGCTGGAGCAACCGTTAAGTTAGGAACTAAGTTTCAATCATTTAAAATTGGTCCAGAAAACATTCTTGTTACAACAAACAAAGGAAACTTCTTGACAGATATTCTTATTGGTGCAGACGGTCCGTTATCTAATGTTCGTAAGCAAGCAGGGATTCAAGCAAGGTATCATCAGCAGATCTTCTCTCAGAAGACCATTACAGGAAAGTTCGGAGACACTGCAGACCTGTGCTTTGGTGGAGCATACTTTAACTGGTTTGTACCGATCTCGAAAACAAAGGCTAGGTCTGGCGGACCAAGCAAAGAGGTAACTTTTAAGGGAGATTCTGGTGGAGTAATGCGATATGGGCTGCTGAAATCTGCGCAGAAAGATGATGTCTATCTGGTAGGAGATGCTGCGCTTCAAGTTAAGCCGTTTTCTTGTGGAGGTGTTGTCTATGGTCAGATTGGAGCAAAGTGTCTGGCAAAAGCAATCATTGAAGGTGATGATTATAACGCTCTTTGGAAAGCAAAGTTAGAACGACCGATTAGACGAGGTTTGATTTTCTGTAAGTTCTATGGCTTACCTAACTGGGCAAAGAACCTGCTGTTTAAGATCATTATCACAACGCAGCTATACAAAAAGCTAGAAAACCTGGATATGGACTTCTATTGAAAATCGAGAGATTTTCAATCCCGCAAATCTTTGATTGGCGTTATTAATGTTTACTCTGTTCTCGATATCTTTTAAAGTTTGAAGTCTGAAGTATATATCATGGAACAAGGATTTTTAGATCCGTTGGGACTTGCAGACATGATAACGGTACCACCTGAATGTAGATTGGTGATCGCTAGAGATGAACCTGAATCTGACAAAGACATTCTGCGGGAAGCTGAGCTTGATGCGCACGATATATATATCTCCGCAGAACCAAAAGGTGAAGAGCAATCAGTTGTTACTATTAAAACCAATGGCCCGTTGCAAGTGAATGGGCATAAAAAAGCACCCCAACTTGTGGATAAGAATGCTATAAGTACCATTTGCGTATCTGTCGGTAAGAATGGAGAATTCAGAACAATAGATAAGTTAGTAGATGCAATAGAAAGATGTAATCCTAATGCTGAAGCATTCAGAGAAAGATATGATCGGTGGAATGGAGCCAGTCATTTGTTAGATTACGAGACAAGATAAATGCCCCACAGAGTGAAGGTAGCCACCGAAAAACAGGCGGAAGTTTATTACTCTGAAC